>JAHFVD010000135.1 GCA_023264735.1 Mycobacterium sp.
CGGTGATCGCCCGGGATGTGGCCGAGCTGTTCGTCTTTCAGCGCTCGCCCGCCTTCACGCTGCCGTGGGACGTGCGGTCGTTCGAACCCGGCGAGCTCGACGAGATGAAGGCGAACTACGGCGAGATCCGCGAAGCCCAGCGCCAGCATCCGGTCGGTGCGGCCAGGCTGTCGGCCTTCTCGGTCCTGATCGACATGCTCGTCAGCCCGCCGATCAAGGGAGCCACCCGAGAGGAGCAGCTGCGCGCCGTCGACGAGCGCGGCGTGATGGGCGCGCTCAACTGGGGTGACATCTTCTTCGACATCGAGGCCAACCGAATGGCCACCGCGTTGTACGGCGAGGCGATCGCGCGGATCGTCAGCGATCCCGAGACCGCGGCCGCGCTGGTGCCGAGCCATCCCTTCGGCTGCAAGCGCCCGATCATCGACCAGGGCTACTACCAGACCTACAACCGCGACAACGTCACGCTCGTCGATCTGCGCAAGGATCCGATCCGGGCGATCACCGCGGACGGTATCGACACATCAGCGGAGCATTACGACCTCGACGTCATCATCTACGCCACGGGCTTCGACGCCATGACCGGAGCGCTCACCCGCATCGATGTGCGAGGCCGGGGTGGTGCGTTGTTGCGCGACGTGTGGGCCGACGAGGGGCCGGTGTCCTACCTCGGGCTCGCGGTCGCCGGATTCCCGAACCTGTTCATCGTCCAGGGGCCGGGCAGTCCGTCGGCGGCGACGAACTTCGTCACCGCGCTCGAGCAGCACATCGAGTGGATCGGCGACTGCATCGTGTACCTGAGAGCGGGCGGGAACCGGACCATCGACGCGCTGCCGGCGGCGCAGCAGGAGTGGATCGAGCACACCACATCCCTTGTGGCGCCGACGGTCCTGGTGCATCCGAGCTGCAATTCGTGGTACAACGGCGCGAACGTTCCCGGCAAGAAGCGGATGTACATGGGTTACACGGCGGGGATCCCCGAATACCGTCGCCGCTGCGACGAGATCGCCGACGCCGGTTACGTCGGCTTCAAGCTGGCATGATGCGGCTGGCTAATCCGCAGCGGCTGGTCACCCAACTGGGTGGCGTACTGCCGCGGTCGGTCGCGGCTCTGCATGGCGAGGACGGCTGGAATCCGCTGTCCGGGCGCGGGATGCGCCAGGTCGCGGAGGTCGCACTCGATGAGCTGGTGGTCACCGGGATGACGCTGATGTCCTCGCCACCGGAGCTGGACCGGCCGGTCGAGGACTACGCCGGGGTGGCTGCGGAGTTGGCGGCCCTCGGCGTGGCCGGGGTGCATCGCGATCCGGAGCCATTGCAGGTGAAAGGGATTCGTCCGGTCAACGCCGGCGTGCTCTCTTATGAGCGGATGAGCTACGACCATGACCCGGGCTTGGTGCCTGCGCTGGCCGACGGGCACGGTGGGCCGGCGTGCGCCGAGGTCGTGCTGTTCCGTCACGAGGACGGGCCACGACCGTGGCTGGTGTGGGTGCACGGTGCGGGCCAGGGCGGGATGTCGGACATCCTGGTCGCCAGGGTCGGCCGCATTCACCACGAACTCGGCTTCAACGTCGCCCTGCCGGTGCAGCCGGGGCATGGGCCTCGGCGCGATCGGTGGCCGGCCTATCCCGGCACAGATCCCGTCGCCAACGTCGCCGTCATGGTCCGGGCCGTCTCGGAGGTGCGGGCTGTGATCGGCTGGATCGAGCCGGACTCGACTGCGATCGCGTTGTCAGGACTGTCGTTGGGCAGTGCGGTCGCCGCACTGGTGGCAGGCCTGGACAGGCGGGTCGACGCCGTTGCCCTCTACACACCGATCCTCGGCCTCAACGGAATGATCGCCCGCCATCTGCACCGGTGGGGATCGGCGGCCGATATCGTCGGTGCGGCAATGGCATCCGACATCGTGTCCGACCTGACGTCGGTGATCGACCCGCTGGCGCTCGAGCCGTTACCGCCGGTTGAGCGGCGGTTGATCGTCGGTGCCTGGCACGACCAGATGGCGTATCGGCAATGTGCGCTGGCGATGCACGACCGGTGGGGCGGTGAGTTGTACTGGCACGACGGCGGGCACGTCGGGCATCTGTTCTCCGGTGCTGTGCAGGCGCAGACCGAACGGTTCCTTGGCGCGCTGACTCAGGCGCCGTAGTCCCGCACGATCCGCTCGCGTGCGTGCGCCAGCTCGGTGTCGAGGTCGAAGCCGGCGGGAACCGCGATCCACAGGAAAGCGATGCCGAAGAACACCGCGGTGATATCGCTGACCGCCCGGTCCAGATCGATTCCTTGCCGAACAGATTTGTCCCGCTGCCCTTTTCGTAGGCCATTCGCCACGTTGGCGATCCCGCCGGTCAGCTGGTCGCTGACCCGTTCGCGGAGCGGGGACGTCGTCTTGATGGACTCGAAGGTGGAGACGAACATGGCGCGCAGCACCTCGGGGTCATGGGCGTACAGGTCGCGGATGCGATCGATGTGGGCAAGCACCTGGTCCATGCCCGTCGCGTGCGGAGTGGGATTGGGGTTCAACCGGCCGACATACTCCTGGAGGAAATCCTCGAGGATGGCCTCCTTACCGCCGAAGCGGGCATGCACCATCGTGCGGCTGTATCCCGCCCGGCGGCCGATCTCGGCAGCCGTGGTTGCCTCCCAGCCCTTCTCGACGATCAGTTCGGCGGCAGCCTCCATCAGCCGGCGTCGGGAGGTCTCGACCCGTTCAGGTTGCGTCAAACCGCGGGCAGGAGAGGGCACCCTTGCATATTAAACACACGACAACTATCTTGCGAAGGGTGACTTCAGCCACGGCAGCGGTGCCGTCCGGCATCGACGCCGTCGACCCTGCGTGGCTCACCGACGCGTTGGGTACGACCGTCACCGGCGTCGTTGCCGAGCGGATCGCTCAGGGCAGCGGCTTCTCGTCGCTGCTGTATCGCTTGCACCTGACCGGCGACCGCGTTCCCGAGACGATGATCGCGAAGCTGGCGGCGCAGTCGGAAGCCCGCGGCGCGATGGAGCTGCTCGGTGGCTATCGGCGAGAGTTGGCGTTCTACCGTGATATCGCCGGTCGTGCGCCCATGGATGCTCCGCAGGTGTACGCCGCACGGATGGCCGACGATTCAGTCGACTTCGTGCTGTTGCTGGAGGATCTGCGGGACTGGGACAATGCCGACCACCTCGCCGGGCTGTCGCTCGAGCGGGCCAGGCTGTGTATCGCGCAATTGGCCGGTCTGCACGTGTGGTCGGTCCAACCTTCGAACACCGCAGCACTGCAAGTGTTTCCGCGCTTCGACATGCCCGCGGTCCGCGATCTGCTGGTGCCCGCCTTCGGGCCTGGCTGGGACGTCTACCGTACGCATTCGGCTGCGCCGGTGCCTGAGTCCGTCGCCCGCTTCGCGGAGGGATTCACCGAGCATGCCGCGACCGCGCTGGCCGGCCTGACCGAGCGGTCCATGCTCTTGCATGGCGATATCAGGGCCGACAACATGTTCTTCGCGGGTGACCGCATGAAGGTGGTGGACTACCAGTTCGCCTGCGTGGGGGCGGGTGCGGCCGACATCGCGTATTTGGTCAGCCAGGGATTGCCCACCGAGATCCGGCGGGGCCAGGACGAAACGCTGCTTCGCGGCTACCTGGACAGCCTTGGGGACATCGGGTACTCGTTCGACGAGGCGTGGCGGCACTACCGCCTGGCGACCGCCTTCCTCATGGTGCTTCCCGTCATCACACTGATCGGCTGGGATGCGTTGCCGCAACGGTCACGCGATCTTTGCCTGACTCTCACCGACCGGGCGGTGGCCACGATCGCCGATATCGACGCACTGGAGGTGTTCTGATGAGCCGGACGGCGCGTGAGGTTGTCGAGTTGTACAACCTGGTGGTCTGGAATGATCGCGATATCGCGCTGGCCGAGGAGTTGCTGGGCGACAGCGTGATTCGCCACGAGGTCGGTGAGGCGGTGGTACTCACCCATGCCGAGGCCGTCAGGCGCGTCGTCGACCACCTGGAGATGTTCTCCTCGATCCGCTTCGATCTGAACCTGGTGGTGGCCGGCGACGATGGCGAACATGTCGCGATCGTCTACCAGTCGCCGATGGCTCTCAAGGACGGGATGGAGACGACCGTCGGCAGCATGGAGATCTTCCGTGTCGTCGACGGCAGGATCACTGAAGTCTGGAACTGCGGTTACAAACAAGGAGTCTGGGCGTGAGTGGACCTGTGCTCAACGAGCTTGGCTACTACCTGCTGGCCGGAGCCGGTGGCGAGGGTCCGGCGACCCTGATGGACGAGGCGCGGCGCGGCGAGGAACTGGGTTTCGGCACCGGCTTCATCTCCGAGCGCTGGAACGTCAAGGAAGCGTCGTCACTGGTGGGTGCGGCCCTTGCGGTCACCAGCCGGATGCAGATCGCCACGGCGGCAACCAATCACAACACCCGTCACCCGCTGATCACCGGATCGTGGGCCACCACGATGCACCGGCTCTCCGGCGGCCGGTTCACCCTCGGGATCGGCCGCGGCATCGCGGCGATCTACGGGGCGTTCGGTATCCCGCCGGTGACCACCGCGCAGATGGAAGACTTCGCCCAGGTGATGCGCCGACTGTGGCACGGTGAGCTGATCTTCAATCACGATGGGCCGCTGGGGAAATACCCGGTGCTGCTTCTGGATCCGGACTTCAACGAGGACATCCGGCTGGCTCTGGTGGCGTTCGGGCCCGAGACGCTCAAGCTCGGTGGGCGGGAGTTCGACGACGTGATCCTGCATACCTACTTCACCCCGGAGACGCTGACCCGCGCTGTCAAGACCGTCAAGGAGGCCGCCGAGCAGGCCGGGCGTGATCCCGCCAGCGTGCGGGTGTGGTCGTGCTTCGCGACGGTGGGGGACCACCTCCCGGAGGAGCTGCGGCTGAAGAAGACGGTCGCGCGGTTGGCCACCTACCTGCAGGGCTACGGCGATCTCCTGGTGAGCACGAACAACTGGGATCCCGCTGTGCTGGAACGCTTCCGGGCGGACTCCGTCGTGCAGTCCGTCGGCGGCGGTATCGATCACAAGGCCACCGCCGAGCAGATCGAGCACATCGCGACGCTACTGCCAGCGGAGTGGCTGGAACCGTCGGCCACCGGCTCGGCGACGGAGTGTGCCGCCCGGATCCGCAAGGAATTCGACTACGGCGCCGACGCAGTGATCATGCACGGTGCCACCCCCGACGAGCTGGAGCCGGTCGTCGCGGCCTACCGTGCTAGGGCATGAAACGTAACCGCATGCTCATCGGGACGAACCCAGTCGGCGTTTCCAATCACCGGCGGCCAGCAGCCTGGCCGCCCGGGTCATCAACTCGATACGGCGTCGCTTCGTTGGATACCAGTAGATTTCAGCGGGCAGGTTGAACCGCTCCTCAATGATGGACTTTTTCCAGCAGTACTTGCGGATGCCCTCGGCCGCCCCGTGCCGGGCACCGAGGCCCGAGTCGCGGCGTCCGCCGAACGGGACAGACAGCTGGAACACATTGGTCATGACGTTGTTCACATTGACCGAACCCGAGTCGATGCGTCTGGCCAGCGCTCGGCCCTTGGCGTGGTCACGGGTGAAAACACTGGCCGCCAGTCCGAATTCGGAAGCGTTTGCGCGCCGAACGGCTTCGTCGGCACTGGCGACCTTGACGATCGGCAGGGTCGGGCCGAAAGACTCCTCGCGCATGCATTGCATGGACTCGTCCACGTTCAGCAACACAGTGGGCTCGTAGTAGCGCCCGGGGCCCTGCCCGGCTTTCCCGCCGGTGGCCACGGTGGCGCCGCGCTCGAGTGCGTCCGCGACGTGCCGTTCGACGATTGCGAGTTGCTCGGGAGTGGTGATAGCGCCGATGTCGGCGGCGTAGCTTCCAGGCGAATCGGTGCCCACCCGAAGGGCTTTGGTGTGTTCGAGCACTTTGGTGACAAACTCGTCGTAGACCGCAGCCTCGACGTAGACCCGCTCGATCGAAACGCAGATCTGCCCGGCGTTGTAGAAACCACCCCAAACCGCGGCGCGAGCCGCCCGGTCCAGATCGGCGTCGGCAAGCACGATCATCGCGTCCTTACCGCCTAGTTCCAGGGAACACGGGATCATCCGCTCGGCGGCCCGCACACCGATCCTTCGTCCGGTGGCCACCGAACCGGTGAACTGGATCATGTCCACCGCATCCACCACGGCGGCACCTGTTTCGCCGCGGCCGGTGACGGCGTCAAGGACGTCCGGAGCCCCGATGTCTTTCCAGCCTTGAATCGCTAGGTTCCAGCCCAGCGGGGTTGCCTCGGATGCTTTAGTCAATACTGCGCATCCAGCCATCAGCGCGGCAGGAATGTCGAGCATCTGCATCGCCAACTGGGCATTCCACGGTGTGATGGAACCGACCAACTGATACGGCTGATAGGTGACTTGCATCCGTTTGGTCATCATCATCGGGCTATGGGGTCTTGTCCGTTGCGGCGCCAGGAACTTCTCGGCGCTGCGGGCCCAGTAGTTGAGCACGTCAATGGAGGCGACTATCTCGCCGATCGGCAAATCACCCCAGGATTTGCCCGTCTCATCCTGAACCTGACGCAGTATCCGATCTTCGTGGTCGAGGATCCAATCCCGGAATCGTTCGAGCCACATTCGGCGGTATCCGAAACCCATTGCCGCCCAGTCGTGTTGCGCGCCGCGTAAACGCTGGGCAACCGCGGAGACCTGCGCAGTGTCCATATCGGGCACCGAGCCGATCACCCGCCCGTTCGCGGGAGCGAGCACGTCGATATCTGGTTTGTGGTTGGATTTCACTGTCGTCAATGGGATCTCCTCCTCGGCTACACCGCGCTAGAGGCCGCTTGCCCGTATCGGCGCAGTGTCGAAATAATCGGTGTACCTGATGATTTGCCCGTCAGCGACTTCGATGGCACCCATGAGGCGAAACCCGCGTATCTCGGTGCCATCGGCTCTGAACATGGTGTCCACGCGTTCGCTCAGCACGACATCGCGGGCGGCCGCGATGTTCAGGATTTCGATGGTGCAGTACTCCATGCCGGTGGTGGCCTGGAGATGGTCGAGGTAGTCCAAACAGGCTTGGCGGCCGTGGTGGGCAGGAAGTCCCACAGATTCCCAGACGACATCCGCGGTAAGCCGCTGGCGAAAGTTGTCCTTGAAGTCGGCAAATGTCGGACCCATCGCTGCGAAGAAGTCTCGGACGAGCTGCTCGTTGGGCGACGTTGTCATCGATGCTCTCCTTGCGGCTCGTCCACAATGTCAAAATATATGACAATATAAAATTAGGCTAGGCCATAATAATGATGGCCAGGCCGGGGGACGAAGGGCGGCTTGCTCGCCCACCACCCGCTAGGCGCTTGGGTGCGCCTGGATGTTCCTCTAAAATTGGTGTTGTCGATAACTTTGCTTTGAGGGACGGATGCCGTGACGGACCAGCCAGCGCCGGGGCTGCGGGAGCGTAGCAAGCAGCGCCGGGTCGACCGGATTTTGGATGCGGCGTTGGATTTGTTACGGGAGACGCCGGACGAGAATCTGACGATGGAACGGGTGTCTGCGCGGGCCGAGGTTGCTCCGATGACGGTGTTCAACCTCGTCGGAAATCGTGACCAACTGTGGAGTGCGATGGCCGATCGGGCCTTGCAGAATCTGGAACCGGCCTCGATCGATATCGACGATCCCCGTGAGCGGGCCCACGCCATCGTGGAGCAGATGGTGAAAGTTCTGCGCTCGGACCCAGATGTGTTCCGCCAGTTGCTGTCAGGGTGGAGTCAAAGTGGCCTGGTCCTGCAGCACGATCCCACCGCGGAACTGGTCAAGTGCCTTGATGCGGCCGCGGTGGGTGGTGCTATCAGGCCAGGTGTCAATGTGCGGCTGTATGGCGAGGTTCTCGCGGCCGGGTTGATCGGGGCGATACACCAGTGGACGGCCGGCTTGGTCGGTGACCGCGCGTTCCGGGTGCGTGCGCACGCCGTCGTCGACATCGTGTTCGATGCCGCTCAGTAGGCAAGCCGGCGGCACTGCCGCACGGCTGAGCTACTCGTGCCAGGTGACCATATCGTCGAGTGCTTGCCGGCCCGTGCGGTAGCTGTTGGCCGGGTGGGAGTCATCGGGGTATCCGAACGAAATGCCGAGCAGCACCAGTCGGTCGTCCGGTAAACCGAAGTGCTCGCGGATGAAGGGGGATTGGCTGGCGATCGCGGCCTGCGGGATGGTGGCCACCCCCAAGCTTGATGCCGCGAGCAGGAACGTCTGCACGAACAACCCACAGTCGACCGCCCCATACAACCCCAGTTCGGCGTCGGTGGTGATCACGGCCACGTGCGGAGCGTCGAACAGGTCGAAATTCTTCATCATCTGAGCCCCAGAGGCGACGCGATCCCCCTTGGCGATCCCGAGGCTCTCGTAGAGTTGCCAACCGCTGATTCGACGGCGTTCCTGATAGGGGCCGCTGTAGGAGGTGGGGAAGGGAAGGTCTGGATGCTCGCTGAACTCGGAGCCGACGCGAGCACGCAAAGCAGTGCGGAAGCGGTCGGTCGCCGCGCCCTCGGTGATGTGTACGTGCCATGGTTGGGTGTTGCACCACGACGGCGCGGCCCGAGCGATGTCAACGATTTCCGTTATGACGTCGTGCGGGACTTGGTCGGGGCGAAAGCCACGGCAACTCCAGCGTTCCCGGACAAGGGTGGCCAACGTTTCCGATTCCGGCGCGGCTGATTTCACATCCATATGTACGACTCCACTTCCTCCATCAGAGGCCGGTCCTGACTGCCTTGTATATTACGGAACAAAGTTATATCATCATATAAATTCAGAAGATGTACGCAGGCAGACGGATAGGTATCTGATGGCGGTAGTGACTGGAACGGTGCAACAATCCTCCGAGGATGAGCAGGCGATCCGCGACGCGGTGCGCGGAATCGCTACGAGCTTCGGACCCGATTACTACCAGGAACAGGTCGACACCGGCGGGAACTGTTCTGAACTATGGAATGCCCTCGGCCGCAACGGCTACCTGGGCGTGCATCTGCCCGAAGAATACGGTGGTGGTGGCCGTGGCCTGCGCGAGATTGCGATGGTCGTCGAGGAGACCGCGATCGCTGGCTGCCCTATGCAGTCAATGCTTTTCTCTCCCGGCGTGGTCGGAACCGTCATCGAGCGCAGCGCCGACGAGGACCAGAAAAGGCGTTGGCTACCCGGCGTCGCGTCCGGTGAGACCCGGCTCTCCTTCGCGATCACCGAGCCCGATGCCGGATCGAACGCCCACCGAATCACGACCACCGCCGTTCGACAGAGTGATCATTACGTCCTGACCGGGCAGAAGGTGTTCATCACAGGCATGGAGTCCGCGGATTTGGTAATGGTCGTCGCTCGCACCGAAACCGACGATCACAGCGGACGTTCGAGGTTGTCGGTCTTCATGGTGCCGACGGACGCACCTGGGCTCTCCTTCACTCCCATCCGGACCGTGATGAATCAGCCGGACAAGAGTCATCAGGTCTTCTTCGACGAGGTGGCTGTTCCTGTGGAGAATTTGGTGGGACCGGAAGGAAAGGGCCTGCGCGTGGCGTTCACCGGCCTCAACACGGAGCGCATCCTGACCAGCTCGCTGTGTACCGGGATCGGCCGCTACGCGTTGAACAAAGCCGTCGACTATGCGAACTCCCGCCGGGTCTGGGACCAGCCGATTGGCGCTCACCAGGGCGTCGCGCATCCGCTAGCCGCGGCCCACATTCATCTCGAGGCAGCGCGGCTCGTCACCAACCGGGCATGTGAGCTCTACGACACCGGGGTCGAGGTCGGTGAACTCGCCAATATGGCCAAGTATTTGGGTTCCTCTGCGGGCCTGGAAGCCCTCGACTCGGCCGTGGCAGTTCACGGTGGCAATGGCGTGACGTTCGAGTATCAGCTGGCGACATACTTCTGGGTTGTGCGCATGCTGAACATGGGTCCGGTGTCGAAGGAGATGATCCTGAATTTCGTCGCCGAGCACTCTCTGGGATTGCCGCGTTCGTACTGAATGCGGCTGACCCTGGACCGGTCGATCAGGGCGTGATGACGGTCCGACTCACCGGCTCGGGGACTTCCTGGCGACTGAAGATGCCGCGCTGGAGAGCCAGCACCAGGGCATTGCGGGTCTCCTCCGGTGAGATCAGCTCGTCGAAGCCGAGATGGCTCGCTGAGCGGTAGGACGCTTCGAGCTCCATCTTCTTCAGGATCTCGGTGACGTCCTCGTCGGCATGAGAGGCCCGGCTCAACGCGGCCGCGCTCATCGCACCCATGGTGGCCCCCGGGTAGGCGAACGTCGCCACCTGATTGTCGAAACCGAGCAGCGACATGACCATCGACCCGAAGCCGAACGCCTTGCGCAGAGTGACGTGCAGTTTCAGTGTTGTGGCCGCAGTCTGGGCGGCGAACATCCTTGCGCCGCTGCGCAGTACGCCGTTGCGTTCGGACTGGCTGCCCGGCAGCATTCCCGGGTTGTCGGCGAGGAAGACGAGCGGCAGGTGGAAGGAATCGGCAACCATGATGAAATGCGCGGCCTTGTCGGCGGCGTCGGCGTCGATGGATCCGGCGATCTGGGTGGGCTGGTTGGCGACGACCGCGACGGGATAGCCGCCCAGGTGCGCGAGCGCGCAGATGATGGCCTGGCCGTACTTCGGTTGGATCTCCAGCCAGTCGGTGTCGTCGAACACCACGTCGAGAACGGTGCGCATGTCGTAGACGTTGCGGTTGTCCCGGGAGATGATGTCGAGCAGTTCAGGGGTGGGACGAAGACCGGCGTCCTCGTCGTAGAGCCGGCTCGGGGGATATGACCATGCGCTGGAGGGGAAGTAGGACAGGTAGCGCCTGATGTCGTCGAGTACGCCCTCGTCAGTCTCGGCGTAGTTGTGGATGACGCCGCTGGGCAGCGCGACCGTCGGTCCGCCCAGGTCCTCCTTCGAAATCTCCTCTCCGGTAGCCTCTTTCACGACTGGTGGACCTGCGGTGAAGATCGCACCCTGATTGCTCATGATGGAGAAGTCGCACACCGGCGCGACGAGCGCACCGTGGCCTGCCGACGGGCCGAGCACCGCGGAGATGGTGGGGACCTTGCCGGAACACTGCGCCTGGGCGATCAGATCGGTCGGGGTGCGGCCGTAGTGCTCGCCGCCCGCGGCCCGGAAACCGGCACCCTCCAACAGCATCACCAGCGGAATCTTGTTGCGCAGCGCGAGCTCGGCGAGCCGATAGCGTTTGGCGTTACCGCCGGGGCCGATGCTGCCTGCCAGAGTGGTGAAATCCTCCGCGCCGACCATGACCGGGGTTCCGGCGATGCGACCGGCGCCCGCGACCAACCCGTCGGCGGCGATCTCACCACCGACCAGGGTGCCGAACTCCTGGAAGGTGCCCTCGTCGAGGAGATGGTCGATGCGGCCGCGGGCATCGAGCTTGCCCTTGCCGTGGTGCTTGGCGACGCGCTCTTCGCCACCCATCGCGTGTGAGTGTTGGCGACGGCGGCTCAGGTCGTGAAGCGTCTCCTGCCAGTCCTGCGCATTGCTCATCGACTGTCCTAACCGTGGCGGCGTTGACCATACTGAAGTGCTTACTGTAGCGTCTGCCGCCATGGGCGAGGTCGGCGGTCTCAAGGTTGACCGCGGGATTATCAGCCGGCTTACCAACGTTGCCGCCGCCGCCCGTGACGTGGAGCGGCTCGGCTACGACGGGTGCTGGACCGCCGAGATCAGTCACGATCCGTTCCTGCCGCTCACGCTGGCCGCCGAGCACACCACCCGGATCGAACTGGGCACCAGCATCGCGGTGGCGTTCGCCCGCAATCCGATGACGGTGGCCAACATCGGCTGGGATCTGCAGGACTATTCCCAGGGGCGGCTGCTGCTCGGGCTGGGCACCCAGATCAAGCCGCACATCGAGAAGCGGTTCAGCATGCCGTGGAGCCAGCCGGCCAGGCGGATGCGCGAGTTCGTCCTTGCGCTGCATGCCATTTGGGATTGCTGGCGGGACGGCACCAAACTCAGCTTCGACGGCGACTTCTACACCCACCGGCTGATGACACCGATGTTCGTTCCGGAGTCGCACCCGTACGGGTCACCGAAGATCGTGATCGCGGCGGTGGGTGAGTTGATGACGGAGGTGTGCGGCGAGGTCGCCGACGGCCTGATCGCGCATGCCTTTACCACCAAGCGGTATTTCGACGAGGTGACGATCCCGGCGCTGCAGCGGGGGATGGCCAAAACCGGTCGCTCGCGGGCCGATTTCCAGGTGATGGCACCGGTGTTCGTGGTGACCGGTTCCGACGAGGCGGAGGTCGCCACGGCCGCGGCGGCGAGTCGCAAGCAGATCGCGTTCTACGCGTCCACGCCTGCGTACCGGAAGGTGTTGGAGCTGCACGGTTGGGGCGAATTGCAGACCGAGTTGCACCGGCTGTCGCTGGAAGGCCAGTGGGATGCCATGGCCACGCGGATCGATGACGAGATTCTGTCGACGTTCGCCGTTGTCGCGCCTGTTGATCAGTTGGCGGCGGCGTTGCGCGAGCGCTGCGACGGCATCATCGACCGGGTGATGGTCGGGCTGCCGTCCTCGGCGTCGGAGGAGACGGTCCGGGCGTTCCTGGACGAGGTCCGCGCCACCTGAGTTTCGTTGTGGCTGTGAGCTTTATCCCCAGATTCGGATTCATCCCCAGATTGTTTTTGGGGGCGGTTTTTGTCGGTCGGCCGACATAGTATTCGAAACATGAGTTCGATCGATGTGGTGCGCGACGCGCTCACCGCTGCGGTCGACACTTTGGCCGCTCTCGATTTCGACGCGCTCGAGCCGCCTGAACGGTTCGAAGCGTTGGAGTTGATCGAAATCCAGGAGCGTCGCCTGACCGCGATTGCCTATGCCGGGGTGGCCCGGTTGGAGCGGTTCGAAGGGTGCCCGCCGGTGGGGATTGCACTGGCCGATGTGTTGCGGATCAGCCCGCGAGAGGCCAGGCGGCGGATTCGGGATGCCGAGCAGTTAGCGCCGCGGACCACCCTGATCGGCGAGCCGTTGCCGCCGGTGCTGCCCGACACCGCGAAGGCCTGGCACGACGGGCAGCTCGATGGCGAGCACCTGCGGGTGATCCAGAAGTTCTTCCGCGACCTGCCCGATCATGTGCCTGCGGTCGAGGTGGAGAAGGCTGAGAAGGCCTTGGCCGGGCACGCGGTGAATCTGCGGCCCGACCAGCTGGAGAAAGTCGCCCACCGGCTGGCGCTGCATCTGAATCCCGACGGAAAGTTCTCCGACGAGGACCGGGCCCGCAAGCGCGGGTTCGTGTGGTGCGGCGGCCAGCAGGTGGACGGCATGAGTGTGGGCCGGTTGATCGCCGACCCGGAGTTGCGCTCGGAGCTGGATGCGTGGTTCGCGAAGTTCGCCGCACCCGGCGTGTGCAATCCGGAGAATCCGACAATCACGCCCTCGGACGAGGCCAAGGAACGCGACCTGCGCAGCTACGGCCAGCGCCAGCACGATGCCCTGAAAGCCTTAGTACGCGGCCAGCTTGGCGATCCGAAGTTCGGTCAGCACAACGGGTTACCGGTCACCGTCATCGCGACGGCCACCGTGCAAGACCTCCAGGACAAGACCGGGCACGCCGTCACCGCAGGCGGCACGCTGCTGCCGATCCCGGACCTGATCCGGATGTCCACCCACGCCTACCACTACCTCGCCCTGTTCGACGGGGTCAACGGGCGCGCGTTATGGCTGGGCCGCACCAAACGCATCGCCTCAGCCGATCAGCGAATTATCCTGCACGCCAAGGATCGTGGCTGCACTCGGCCCAATGCCATTAAGTTTGGGGGAGGATTAGTCGGAGTTCGGGTGGCCCGTGATG
>JAHFVD010000063.1 GCA_023264735.1 Mycobacterium sp.
GTTGCCCGCTGTCGGGTTCGGGGCGATCGGGCCAGTGGTGTTCGCCGTGACCGGGTTGCCGTTCTGGTCGACATAACCACCGGGGGCGAAACTCCGACCTTTCGTCAACGCCCAAAGCGCGCTGTCGCCAACGGCTTTGCGTGCGTGAGCGGGAAGCACCCACTCGTCCGGGTGTAGCTCGGCGATATATCCGCCAGTCGGGCCGTTGCGCCGGTTGAGGGTGGGGCCGCCGGTGGCGTGTCCGGGAACACCGCCGGATTCGCGGGTTCCAGCCGGAGCATGCCATTGCGAGTCCGGGATTCCGTACGTGGAGGAGGGCACGCCCCCGGAATCACGGGTTCCAGCCGGCGCGAGCGACTGCACGTCGGGAATGCTGTACGTAGACGGGCCCGTCGGCTGAGGTCCCGACAGGCCGGGGATGGCTGAAGTTCCCTGATTCTGGCGCGACTGGTTAGCCGGGTCAAGCGGCCCTTTATATCCCGGGTCGATGTGGTTGTCACTCAAAATCGCGTCACGAATAGGCCCCGGAGGCATGTCCTTGACCAAATTCGTGAACGAGTTGAAAACATCGTCGGTGACTTGCCGGGAGTTCATAACCGCGTCAATGCCCAGCGTGATAGACAACGCTATGGGGCCGAATCCCTTTATCTTAGTGAGGCTTCCGAGGACACCGTCCGGTCCGAGCTTGCTTAGTAGGCTATCGACACCGTCAATCGTCTTCCATGCCAGGAATGCGGTGGCGACCCCCTGCGCCCCGCCGGGGATGTCATTGATGACCGTCAGGACACTGTTGATGACCGGTAGCCACAGGCTGGTGGCATCGCGCGCAGCATCGAACATGCCAGGCAGCATCTGGGCCAGGTTCTGAATGACCGGCAGCCACTTGTCGAGCTGCTCTCGACCTTCGGCGAAGAACCGTTTGAGGGTGTCCTGCCCCTGAGTCGAATTCAGGAACGTGGACAGTGCCTTGCTACCAGTTTCGAGTGTGCCCAGGAATCCTTCGCCACCACCAGCAGCCTTCGTCAACGCCGTGAACGATGTCCCCAGATTCAGCACCACATTGCCGAGATGGTCGACGCCCGTGATGCCGTCACTGATCCACTTCGACAAACGGCCATCACCATCAGCAGCCGAGATGAAGTGGTCAAACCGATCCGCGATCTTCCCAACACCATCAGCCAACCGAGGCAACGCATCAGTACCAGCAGCAGACAAGGTGCCGATCGCATGAATAATCGGATCGATCGCCTTCGTCAAACGCCCCTGAGCATTCGCCGTGTTCCCGAAAATACGATCCAAAATCCCCTGAGATGAGGTCGATCCCAGCGACTTCATCGTCTGATTCAGGTTCTGCCCCAACGCCTTCGAAATCCCGTCCACACCCTTGGTCAGGCTGGGAAGGTCTGAGGCGACGAGCTGCTTGAAGCCGGTAGAGAACCCGGCGAACATGTTCTGGCCCGCAAGCTTCTTGAGGTCCTCGAATGCGCCCTTGGCGCCGAAGATGGCCTTGACCGCGTCAGCCTGGTTCGTCGACAACCCCGAGAGCGCCTTGTCCGCAGCGGCAATGGACTTCGCTGTGCCGTCGGAAGCCTTGTCGAGAGCTTTGAGTGCATCGCCCATGCCCACGGTGGCGAGCTTCGCCACCCCGAACGATGCACCAATCCCAGCCAACACACCGGGCATGACGAGGCCGGCCTGCGACACCTGCTGAATCGCTGCCGCAACAGTCGTGAGCGCGGTGGCGACGGCGGGCAAGCTGCCGACAGCCAAAGCCCCGGCATTCCACTTCAACGCGGAGAACGCCTTGTCCCAGTCAGCGGTGAGCTTCTTGACCTCCCGATTGGCCCGTTCGGTCGCCCTCTCATCGACCTTGATGCCGACCTCGACGTTCTTCCGGGACTGCTGCCGAATCCACCGATCAATATCCGCGGTCGCCTGCGCGAAATTCGTTGGAACGACAGGGAGTTTGAACTCCATGTCGATCTTCTTCATATCCGCGTCGAGTCGGCGGCGGAACTCGCTCGCGTCGGGCACAATTTTCAGTCGGGCCTCACCCGCGTTTTTCTCTGCCATGAGTTTGCCAGTCACCTCCACTCCGCGTATTACGAGGCTGGTAGAGTCCTCTTATGGATCAGGAATTTGTCTGTGTGGTCTGCGACAAATCGTTTTTCCGTAAGGCCGCTAAGGGTCATTACGTTCAGGTTCGCAAGCTTTGCGACAACTGCCTTGAGATTCACAAATGGTGCTCGTGGGGAAGGCACGCGCCGTTGCGCTCACAGTTCTCGATCAGTACCTCGCCGCAAGGTGACGGTTGTTACTGGACCTGCAACACGTGTCTTCCGTATACGCGCGGGCGACGCCCCTACAAGTGCACCCACTGCGCTGTCGAATTCATCCCCGCGATCGGCTCGATGCATCTGAACGGCCGGAGTAGTCCGCTATGCGAAGACTGCTACGCGGAGGTCAAGTACTGCGCAATATGCAAGCGACACAGGCCACGTGGAGATTTCGGTACCTCTAAGGACAAGGCTTGCGGCCTTTCTGGTCAATGCAAGGAGTGCACTCGTGCCAAGTGGCACGCGCTGCCAGCCAATCGCCGAGCCGTCCCGAAGCTGGCCAAGTTCGGTCTCACTTACCCCGAATACATGGCGTTGCGTGAATCTCAGAACGATCTATGTGCCATCTGCGGAAAACCGGAAACGACCGTTGTGCGCGGAAAACTGAAGCAGCTTGCGATTGATCACTGCCACAGCTCGGGTCGAGTCCGTGCGCTTCTCTGTTCGGCATGCAATCATGCGCTGGGCCATATGCAAGATGACCCTGAACGCCTTCGGTCGGCAGCGGATTATCTGGAGAAGCACGCCGCCGTCCTCGGCTAGGGCTCCTGTCCCAAGAGTTCGGCGAGCCGCGTACGGCCTAGTTGCTTCTTGCGGTTCTCGATGATTTCCAGCGGCCCCTCGGGGCGCTGATGAGGTCCGATGTCCGCCTTCGTCATTGCCTTGATCAGCAGCCGAATGTCATCGCCCACGAGATAGAGGGCTTCGACGAAGGGGTCGTGCTCCTCCATCGGCGGCCGACCCTGCTGCTGGACCTGCTGTTTCTCCTGCTGAATTTCGATCTCGGCGAGGAACCGCTCATCACGCAGCTGCGCCGCACGCAACCGTGTCCCGGGACGGTTCGCCAGCGTCACGCAATGGCGGTGGAACTGCCCCCACGGCTTCACACCGCGGACGTAATCCAAGGCGTCCCAACCGCGGTCGAAAAAATCACCCTCGATCTGATCCCAGTAGCTATCGATCAGGTCGAGGATTCGAGTGCTTTTCCCGCTTGCTCAGGATCTATCCGGCCACACTCGGGGCACTTCCCGTCGTACGGGGCGGCGGGGAGGAATTGGGACTGGATGTCGGGGATGAACTTGTCCCACAACAGCGGCTTGTCCTCGAAGTACTCGATGACCTTGTCGTAGACGGGCCCGAAGAACGCCCGCTCGTAGTCGTCCTGGGCTTCGGCGTGCTGCGTGTTGTAGCCGTCGACCTTCTCTTCTGCGTCCGCGCGGGCCGCGGCCCATGCGTCGTGCGCGGCCTGCTGCTCGCCTGTGGGGTCGGCGGGGAGTTCCGGTTCCTTCGCGGCCGCCGCACTCATCCCCTGCGCCAGGAGTTGCTTGAGGACGAACATCTTCAGTTCGGCCTCGTTCATCGCCTTCCGGCGTGCACGGGTCAACGGCTGGATCACAAGGGTTTCCGTAATCGGGTACGGATCCGGGGTGTCGGTCTCCGCCGCGAGTTCCAGCAACCTGGCTGACATGGAGGAGTGAGTGACCGAACCGTTCTTCTTCTGCTGTGCGGTGGCCATATCGGCTCTTTCCGTGCATGCCACGAACCCCGGCCGCCGCGATTGGAACGACCGGGGTTGCGCGACGAATGGTTAGGTGACGGTGACCGCGCAGGACGCGGTGAAGCCGTTCCAGGTGGCGGTGATATTGGCGGTGCCGGCCGCCACGGCGGTGATCAGACCGGTGGTGGAGACGGTGGCCTTCGCCGTGGTGTCCGACACGTAGGTGGCGGTCGCGGTGCGGTCGACGCCGTTGGAGTCCTTCACAAGCAGCTGCTTGGTGTGGTTGATCCCCGCGGCCGCCGTCAGCGCCTGCGTGGTCGGTGTGACGGTGATGCCGGTCGCCGGAGCGTAGATCGAACCGTCAGCAGTGGCAGCGGCCAGATCCAACCAGCCCATGCCGGCGACACCGAAGATCACCGGCACGCCCGGCAGAGCCGGATGTTCCTGCGCCGTCAGTGTGACCGGGTGCTTGATGACGTCGGAGTCCTGGAGGTCGATGTCGCCGCGCTTGCCGACGGTGGCCTTGTTGAAGATCCAGTACTTGCTGCACTCCTTGCCGTTGAACACGGTGGTGGAGATCAGCAGGGCCTGCCAGCCGAGGATGGAGGGCAGTTCGGGCAGCTGAATGGTGAAGCCACCCTTCGGCGACACCGCAGAGATCGCGGAATCGTCGAAGCCCCATGAGTTCTTCAGGTTGATCAGCTTGAACTCCTGCGGCTCGTAGCTGATCGACTTCTCCGCCTCCGAAGCGATCAACGCCGTCGGCGAACCCTTGCCGTGCGACTTGATCTCGTTGATCGTCGGGCTGTTCGTCAGCTTCAGGCCCGCAGCTTTGGTCCAGTTTCCGACCGTGACGAACCCCGACGCGGTGTTGGTCTTGGCGCGGTCGATACCGCCGTTGGTGGTGTCCTCCAGCGAGGTGAGGAGAGGACGGCCGAATGCGGGCCGCAACAGCACCGCGCAGTCCGCCGACGCCAGCTCCAGATCGGACTGTCCAGCCTGGAGATCGGAAATGTTCGACATATCAATGCCCTTTCGTCACAGGCCTAGTGCCTGGCCGTATTTATCGAGACCTCCGGGACCCCATGTTTGGAGCGTGAAGGTGGCGGGGACGAGCCGTTCGTCCCGCATCTCTCCTGGGGTCAGGTTCGGACCCAGAAGTTCCCCAGCGCACCCCAAAACGTGTGTGGTGCCTGGAACTAGAGCTGACTGCTTCACGAACTGCGACAGCACTTGGCGGACGAACTCGATCAATCGCCATGACTCGTCGCGCGATTTCGTCATGGCGACGAACTGCACGTTTGGTTCGTCGCGGTTCTGTTCGAAGTTGATGCGGCCACCGGTCCGGTAGATCCGCAGATACCCGTCGCCGGACTTGAGGGTGGATTCGATCACCGATTCCGCCGGCAGCCACTTCACGGGGGTGACACCGGAAAGTAGCGGCGTGAATAGTGTTTCCATCAACACTTCGGCGTCGGGGAAACCGCCGTGATACCAATCCGGGTAGGTGATCACCAGGCGTGCAGCTCTGCTAGAACGAAATTCAGATCCCGGGCCCCGGCTTGGACGATGTCCTTGCCGTCCAGGTCGTGTTTCGAATTCGTGTGCGTGCCGCGGCCGAACTCGTGCGGCAACCCGTAATCCAGTCCGCGGCCGATCGACAACACACCAACCCATCGAGGCTGCCCCTTGAACACGGGAGCAATCTCGGTGTGCGCGTGCGCCGACGCGGCGAGCGCACCACTGCGTTTCGCCACCTTGGCCTGATAGAGCAGCATCGCCATGTTGGCGCGCTCCCCCACCGCATGCCGCATACCGGTGCCCAGCAACGCCTCCCCGATTCCCGGGTTGGGATCGGGGTAGATCGTGACGTCCAACGCTTCAGCCGCCTTTGCGGATCTGGTAGCGCGGCCACCACCCGGCAGTCCCGGTCAGGGAGTGGGACCGGTTCATCTGCGGGGTTCCGACGACACCGAAAGTTCCCTCGGGTAGGTCGATTTCGTCGCCGTTTCCGAGATCGGATCCAGGCCGAACACGAAGCACCCCGTCCTGCACGTACCGCTTCCCTGCCGGAGTCTCCACCACCCGCGGCGGATCCAGGAACACCGCAACATCAATCGCAGCGATGTCGACCCGGTCGTTGTTCGCCTCGTCCACCATCCGCTTCAGGATCACCGTGATGTAGGTGGACGGAGCTACCATTGCGGGGCCGCGAACATGGTGCCGATCTGAGAGCGCTTCTTGTGGATCTTCACGCTGTCCAGTTCGGCGTCGGTGAAGGCGATCCGGCCGCGGGTGTCATCCCGGTAGAAACCGTAAGTGCGGGTCGTGGAGTCCTGCTCCATGCTCTGCGCCACAGATGCGGCACCATCCGGATTGCGGAACAGCGCCAACACTTTGTCAGCGACAAGGGCTTTCACGCGGTCCACGCGGCCGGGGTCACCGATGCGCATGGAGTCTGCATTGACTTCATCGAGCGATTTCCGCAGGGACGGGACGAGACCCATGAGGGCGTTTTCGACGTCGAAGATCCGCCACTTGGCCCAGGCGACCCGGCCCGAGGGGAACTCTCCCTCGAACCGGGCCACCACGTCGTCACTGGTGACGAACTTGCCTTCAGGCGGTCCGGTCATTCGACCGCGATGTCCCGATCCGCGAGCCGGGCGATGATCTCGTCGCGGCCGTCGAGATCGGTGACGTCCACGCCCTGCTCTTCGGCGTAGGCGCGCCACTTCTCCTCACCGGATCCTCGACCCGCCTTGGGCGGCGGCCCGGAAGCGCCGGCATCGGCGTCCGAGTCGTCGTCCTCGACGGTCAACCCGGCGACGTCAGCGGTCAGGTCGTCGACCTTGGCGATCACCTCCTGCAAGAGTTCGATCACCAAGGCCAGGCCGGCCGAATCCGCCCCACCGACCGCCGGTTGCGCAGGTGCGGCGGGGCTTTCGACCGCGCTGGCGCCACCAGGCAGCACGCCGCCTTCCCACAGCTTGGGGTTGGTGATCTGTGCAGCCGCCCACTCCGGAATCGGATCCCCCGGGCCGAACGACTGCACGACTCCCTGCGGGTCCTTGACGGCGACCGACGTCGCGAGCGTGGCCATCAGTTCACGTCCGCGATCGTCAGCTCACCGGAGTTGGTGAGCACGGGCATGCCGACGGCGTCGACGAAGGTGAACTCGCGGTAGGGCGGGCCCACCTTCTCCACCAGGCCGACGACGCCAGACGCGTTGCCGAACGTCATCTCGGCCTTGTTCGACCGGACGAGCTCGAGCGCGGTTGCCGACAGGCCGAACACCATCCGACCCAACGAGCTCAGGTCGGCCGGCAGCAGAGCGACCTTGTCGGACGGGAACACCCGGGTGTTGACACCTTCGACCTCCAACATGGAGTCGTAGATGACGGGAACCGGAAGCTCCTCCGACGTGAGCAGCGCGTTCAGCTCGTCGACGGTGACGCTGGTACGCCCGGCCGTCGAGCCGTACACCGCGTTGATGATCTCCTGGTTGCGCCGCAGAATGCTGCGCTGTGCACGAGACATCAGCATCTGCGAGGCCCGGCCGTTGCCGTTGGCGATCCGGACTTCCTGCCACGCATCGAGATCCGTGAGAGGAACGGCCGTCGCCTTATTTGCGTCCGTCCAGGTCGCACCCGCGGGTGCGGTGATCTGGTTGGCCGGCACACCGTAGTCAGCCTCACCTTGGAAGCCGTTCTCGTTGATGCTGAGCTTGCCGTCGGTGAGCACGTCGCCCCACGCCAGCTCGATGCGGTTGTTCATGGTGCCCATCAGGCGCACCGCATCGTTGTAGGCCGCACGCACCTGCGCAGCCTTGTTCGTGCCGCCCAGCAGGGCGATCTGCTCCGCGATGCGCTCGTACTCGCCCTTGTTCAGCGAGTCCGAGAACGGGATCAGCTCGACGTACTTCCCCGAACCGGCGTCACGCGCCGAGACATGGATGATGCCGTCGAACGACCGGTAGGCCGCGGTCCGGTTCGTCTTGACGAACTCGGCCCAGTCGATCCGGTTGTTGTCGACCGTCTCGGTGGGGAACAGCGTCTGCAGCAGGTTGCTTGCCGGGATCGGCACTGTGCGGATGAACGTGGTGAGGGTGTCCGGAGAGACCGGCCCGTCGAAAACGATAGCCATTTTTCAGTCCTTCCTTACAGCCAGATGATCTGGGACAGGTCGGCCTTGCCGTTCGCGTCGACCGCGAAGGGCAGCTTGGCCTCGTTGACCAGACCGTGAACAAACAGGGCGCCACCGATCTTGGCCAGTGCCTGTCCGGTGGTCGGGTTGACGGCCCGCAGGAACGAGAACAGCAAGCCCTTGCAGGTCTGCCGGCCGTCGTTAGCGGTGTCGTCGTACGGCCCGTACAGGCCGGTCGCGGTGATTTTGCCGAGCGGGAACCCCGACGGGATGTACCCGTTGACGTAGTGCCCGGTGACCCCGGCGGTCGTGGTTGCGATGGTGACAGTGCCGGCGCCACCGGTGAGGCTGGCACCCGAACCAGTCAGGGCCGCGACGTTCTGGTTCCCCAGTGCGCCACCGAACGTGACCGTGTAGGGGCCGCCATTCGCGCCGGCGACAGAGACGTCGCCGACGGCGATGTTGGACAGCGCCTCGAGCGCGGACTGGACCGCCGTCGCGGCCGCGTTCCACGCGATCGCCGTGGTGGTCTGGCCCGAGCAGGTCAGGGTGAACGTGCCGCCGGTCGCACTGATCGTGACCGTCTGCACTTCGTTGACGTTGGCCGGATTGAACTTCGAGATGTCCAGCGTGATACCGGGGGTGATGTCAACGCCGTGGGTTCCAATGAGCCACGCGCGGTTGTCCACCTGGTACGAGCTGGAGTGAACGGTGATGTCGCTGGACATCGGTTCCTCCTATTTGATGAAGCCGCGGCGACGTGCCTCGGCCAGTCCTTCCTCGCTCGCCGACTTGGCCGGCGGGAGGTCTCCTTGTTGGCCCCACTGTCTGGGTTGTGGTTCCTGACTGTCGGTGCTGCCGCCGAAAGCGGTTGCCAGACCGGTCAAGTGGTCGCGAAGACCCTGCGTGTCGAACTTGCCGTCCTTCACGAACTTCAGCGGATCGAGACCAGCGAGGATCGAATCCTGCTTTTCCTCATCGGTGACGAACTGCCCGATCACCTGTTTGGCAAACTCCGGCGCCCACTGCGCAGCCGCAGCCTGTGCGGCGGCCGTCGCTCCCTCTGCCCGCGCATCTGCCAACGCCTGATCGGCGGGAGTCATCTGCGCTCTCGCGGCCGCATCAGCCGCGTCCTTGTACTGCTTAGCCTGCTCCGCAGTGATATCGCCGTAAGCCTTGAGCCGGTCGCTCTTTCGGCGATCATGGAACTTCCAGTACGCGGCCTGCTCACCCTCAGTCATGTCTTTGACCGCGGTGTTGTCCGGGAAGCCCCTGTCGGGCGGTCCGGGTGGATCTACAGGCTGCGGGTTAGCCGGTGGGTCTACGGGCGGGGGATCGTTGGGGTCACCGAGTGGCTGCGATCCGCCCATGACGGGCCAGATCACCTTTCCCTTGTCGGTGAATCCGAGTGCCTGCAGGCCAGGAATGAGGGGGTGGAACGGTAGATCGGACAACGTAATCTCCCATGCCGGGATGGAACCCATGACGGGTCAACCGCCGCTATCGACGGAAGCTTCTGGTTACGAGGACAGTTCGCGGCGCAAACGCGCGATCTGGGTCTCGTGATAGGTGATCTGCGGCGAACCCTCGGCTAGGCCAGAGGCCCGCAGTTTCGCCAGGTTCGTTTCGAATCCAGGCAGCAAGCGGCGTGCGATTTCCGATTTAGATTCAGATTCCGGCAGTCTCGCCTCTGCCGCCTTCTTACCCTTGGCGCCGCGGGGCGTGTAGTTGGCGGCGGGTTTGAGCACTGGGCCGAACTCCCCGTGTTCGTCGACCTGGTACCGGGTTCGCTTCAGCAGGACTCCGGACGTTCCGCCTGCCTCGCCGTAGATCTTGGCGAGGTCGAATTTGTTCAGCTCGTCGGCCGGGTCTGATCCTGTTGTGACCGCCGCGACGGTGCATTTGCAGTTCCCGTGCAGAGGCAATAACGTGCCGACCTTGTACAACTGGTCGGCCGCCGCGATACACAATCCGCAAACCCCGGTTCGGGAAAGCTCAGGGTGGATGACCCTGCGGTATCCGATCACTCGGCGGTCCAGTTCCACAGCGTTCTGCACGATCTCGAGTTCGGCGAACCGCTGCGACAACATCACGTTTCCGTCAACCAGGTCTGAGATGCGCTGCCGTGCAGCATCATCGGCGACCACTATGTCGGCGCCCTCCGCGACCATGGCGCGGTAGGCGCGAGCTGGCCGGTTGAATATGCCCTGCGTGGTCATTTCGGCTGCCGGCACCGTGGTGTTCTCACGGCTGGTGTAGTCGACGTGCACGCTGTCTGGACGCTGCAGGGCCAGCCTGCCGGCCACGACGTCAACCCCGGGTGAGCGCACATCTGCCGGGTTAGACGGAACCCCGGGTACGCGAACGCCCATGGACGATAGGAGTTGTGCCTGCGATGCCGCCGCGGTGCGTGCGGTCGCGGCTTGCGCCGTCACCATGTGCTTTCTGGCCGCTACGGTGAACGCCTGTACTGCGCGCCCGTCGTACGGATCCACCGATCCCCACAGGCTCAGGATCAGCGTCTTGGCGTAGGCGGAGGCCGCCTCGCGAGTTGTGATGACGCTATCCGAGAGCAGCGACACGGTATTAGTGATGGTGTCGGTGGCCGCGATCGATGCTTGCGCCGCGGCGACAGCTGCGAGTGCCTGCTGGTATGTCAGGCCGTCAGGCGACGGCGACGGCTGGGTCATTCACCGGCTGATCCTGCGGGGCGCCCGACGGACGCTGCTGCTGCGCGAGTTGCGCTTGCGCCGCCGCGGCGAGGATCCGTTCCGCCTCGAGCTCGGCAAGGTTTTCCTCGATGTCCTCGGGAGGCATCTCCCAGATCTCGCGCATGATCCGCTGCTTGGATAGCACGCCCTTGGCTTGTGCGGTCGCAGAACCCTTTTCGGCGAGTGAATTGAAGTCAATCGGACCCCATTGCAGCTTGATCGCCGTCACGTCGGCAGCTCGCTTGGACTTGCCGTCCATCGCGAATACCATGCGCCACACCAGCTTCAATCCGGGGATGACGCGGGACCTGCGGTCACGAACCTTCGACTTCAGCACTTCACCGAGCAGGCCGGCGCCGGCGGCGGATCCGTTCGCATCATCGGGTGTGATCATGTACAGCGGTGTGTGGGTGACTGCCGCGAATTCCTTCACGTCATCACGCTTGGCCTGCAGCATCGGACCAAGGTCGGTCGGCTGGCCCTCCCAGAACTGCCAGCCCGCAGGGACTTTCCACACCGCACCTGGACCGGCCTTGAACACTTCGTTCCAGTCGGTCTCCTGCCTATTCGGATCGGCGGAATCCTCGACCTGATT
The DNA here is from genome assembly GCA_023264735.1 of Mycobacterium sp. Classification (GTDB taxonomy): domain Bacteria; phylum Actinomycetota; class Actinomycetes; order Mycobacteriales; family Mycobacteriaceae; genus Mycobacterium. The sequence continues at coordinate 11,284 of JAHFVD010000063.1, forward strand.
CTCGTCGTCGTACTCGTCTTCCTCCGGCTCATCACCGGAGACGCCGCGCTGCTTGAATGCCTGAAACCGCGTCAACACCATGCGCTGCAGGGTGGTGTCAATGATGCGGTCCAGCACGTCGACGTGCGCCTCGTACTCGCCGAGGCCAAGCTTGTTCTCAAACCGGACCACCGGGATGCCACCGAACTCGTCCAAGCCCTCGACCGGCTCCGGCGAATCGCTGATCCGCTCCCACTCGTTCATGTCGTTGCGGCGCAACGTCCACTTCTCACCCGGGAGGAACAGGTGAGCGATCTCTTCGTCTTCCTCGACGTCGTACGACTTGACCAGCGCTGCGCGCAGCCGGACCGGGTTGTTCGGGTCGCCGATACCAACGCAGCGCCGCGGGTCTATCGCATGGATCGTCGGACCGTCAGCGGTGGGCACCATCATCAGGTAGCCCTCGCCGAGCGCACAGTAGTAGGTGAACAGATCCTTCAGCTGCGCCGCGAATCCGGTGTCCTCCATCAGTTCCGCGGCGCGGTCGTCGCCGTTCGGGCTGTCATCGGCGCTGGTCGACACGGCGAGGATGTCCATGCGGTCCACCACGGCGGTAACGCACATCTCGGCGTAGTTGGACCGCGACTTCCGCATGATGTCCCGGAAGATGTCCGCGAACTCGGGGGCGATCTGCGGCAACGGCGGGTCACCAACGTAGTACGACCACAGCAGGTCCATCTGTTCGTTGCGCGGCCGCGGCTCGTCCGGCCGGCTCGCCTTGTCCTGCCAGCGTGGCTTCGTATCGGCGGTGAATCGGCGTTCCAGTCGGTCGAACCATTCCGATGGGGTCAGGACTGCCAACGCTATTCACCTCACTCTCACGACTCGGCTCCGCGATTTCTTCGGGAGGAACGGCAACGCGTCCATGCGGGCTTCCCACGACAACATTCCGGACATCGACAGGTCGAACTTCCGATCGCGATGCAGCTTGCCGAGGATGAAAACTGGCTCCCCGGTCTCGATATCGACGCGCTGGCCTAGTTGCTTTCGGCCGGCGTTGCCCATATGTCTGGTCAGGTCACCGTGCTTGGTCGGCACGCCGTTCTCTGTGTCGGAATACGTGACGGTGCCGGTGTCGATCGCTGTCGAGTACGAGCTGACTGCCTTGATGGTGCGATTCAATCCGTGCGCGTTGGTCCAAAACTCTTGGACGATAGCCTTTTTGGTGTACTGGCTCTCACCAAATCTCATCGACCATCCGCCGATGGTCGACTCGAAACCTGCAGGGTCGCAATAAGCCAGCATCACACGGTATCGGCGCTTGATCTGGAGCACTGCGGCGGTCAACGCGTTCTCATCGAGCTCATAGTCGTCGTCGTTCAGCGGCTTCTCGGACAGGTAGTACGGCTCCTGCAGCCCCGTCCGAACGTCGGTCAGCGTCACGCCTGTCGCGTCACGGAATCTCGCTCCGTCGAAGCCGAACGTGATGAACGCACCGCGAGGGATATGCAGCTCCGGACGGGCGAGCAAGAACCACTTCTTGATGTTGAACGCCTGGGCGCCCTGCTGGATCCACCGGTTGCACCACACGCGCTCGAGGTACGGTCTGTCGGCCTTCGGCTTGTCCCACCGCGACGCGAGTTCCTCAATGTCGGTGCGCGCAGCCAGATCAGGACCGGACGCCTCACGGATCGCCTCGCAGCGGTCCTCGAACTTGTCCATATCCCACTCATCAGAAGCCTGACGATGGAAGTAGAACGTCGACGGCCGCTCGACCTCGCCCCGAGCCATTGCTTCGGCCTCGAAGTGGTCATCCTCAGCGACCGAGTTCTGCCCAGGCTCACCAGCAGTCGTGACCGCCAGCCCCCACGGGTCCTGAGCGAAGCGCTTGCCCAGGTTTTCGTCCATCGTGGTGACGGCGCGCTTCTCCGACGGCAAGTACAGGCGGTGAGTCTCGTCATAGCAGTTCCAGGTAGTGCGTCCGCCGTCGTTGGTATCCGGCGAGTTCGCAACGGCGACAGCCTTGCCATCTGCCTTGCCGTCAGCGCCGATCCGTAGGATCCGCTCGAGGCTGGTGTCGAACGACTCAGGCCCGCGGCAATCGAAACCGCACCACTTGCAGTGATTCGGCCCGTAGCACCCGTCCTCCGGGCACCACCCGCATTGCCCGCCACATCCGTTGCCTTCGGAGCAATCACTGCACTCGGCGATCCGGCAGTTCTCGCAAATGAACTTCAGCGCGCCATAAGCGAGCTCCTCCACCTGGAGCTTGGCGTTCGCCAGCATCGGGATGAACGGATCGACCACCGGCCGGCCCATCGCCAGCGAACCGTCCTTGTTGTACCCGTCGAACCGAACCGGCGCGTACGGATGCAACTCACCGAAGCCGATGAACGCTGCAAACTCAGTTTTGGCCGCACCCTTGCGGATCGAGATGTTGCCCCGCTTGAAGCGGCGGCGACCCGCCCGCTTGCTCCCCATCGGGTGATGCTCATAGAGCCGATAGGTGACGTACTCCCAGTCAGCCGAGAGCTGCTCGAGCGGTCGACCTTTCAGATCACCCGGACCGTAAACAGCGTGCGACTCGAGGAACTCGCAGAGCTGATCCCCCAGCGTCGGAAACAGCGGTTCCCCAACCGCAGGATCCGGCGGGTAGATCAGCTCCACGCGGAACTACTTCACAGCTGCAAGATGCTGCCTCGCCTCGCGTGGGTCGGCTCGCTTCTTGGCCGGCTTCGCCGGACCCGACGACGGTGTCGACTGCCGACGCTGCGCTGTGCTCTGCGCCGCAGCCTCGCCACGGTCAATCTCCCACTGGAGCGCCCGACGCGACATCGGAGTCAAACCGCACTGACCCAGGATCTGCCGAATCTCGGCGGCCAACTGCTTGCACACACTCGGCGGCGTCTTCGGATTCCAGAACTGCTGCATCAGCTTCGCGCAGATATACAGCCCATCGGTGTCCGACTCCGTCCACTCCGGAACCATCGGCGACGACCACGTCCGCTGCCACCAATCCCGCACTTGCGGATACCACCGCGTGCCCTTCGGCAGCTCGGGAATATCCGGATTGTCCTGCGGCTTCAACGTCGCACGCGTCGCGGTCTTGTTGCGCCGCGCACGCAGCGAAGGATCCTTCGGGTTAGGTCCGGGCATCGTGACTCCTATGACAGGAAGGACTAAATCCCATGGCGGGAAAGGCTTTTCGGCAAAATCAGGCCCCAAATCGAAATCCCCGGAACCCGTACACAGCATTTTTTACAGGGCGATGCGGCAGTACGTGGGGACACCCGGGGGGAGGGTGGCGGCCCTGGTCTTCCAATATCCGCTGGTCAGAGGTGTTTTCGTGCTCGAGCGGCACGTAGGCGTGTGAGCCGCAGGCAGTCAGCGCCGACGCGTACCAGCGCCGCGATCCTCGGTACGTGCCTTGTGCTCATTGCACGGCCGGCACGCGGCCTGCCAGTTCTCCTGGTCGAGCGCGAGGTCGGGCCGCCGCGCTGCGGGCTTGATCTTGTCCACCGTGGTGGCACGACCGGTGCATATGCCCGGGTACTGGATCTTGCATTGCGTGTGACGCTTCAGGTAGTCACGTTGCGCCTTCTGCCACGCTGACGTCGTCGTGACCTTGCTGCTGTTGGTACGCGGCCCGCGCCATGACACAGTGCACTCAGGGCAGTATCTGGTGCTGGTGATCAGGTTCGTGCACGCACCCTTGCGGCCAGGGCACCGGCGCGGCGCACGCGGCATCAGCTTGCTTCCACGGAGTGGTGTTCGTTGATCCGGCTACCGACCATCCACAGATCGCGCTTGTAAATGCGGTGGTAGACCCGGTATTCGCGTATGTCGCCGTTGTCGAACGGGATGGTTTCGTACGGGAAGACCGCTGCGCCGCTGGTCCACCACAGATCCCATTCGAGGATCTGCGGACGATATCGGCCGATCAGCTGCCATGCGAGAAGCGGGCTGTCCGCGAGGCAGACGTAGGGCGGTTTCCATTCGCCGCACGACGATCGCGATCCGGGGCGCAGCCCGTACCGGTTGATCTGGCCACGCCGAGTTGCGGGCGCCCAGTGGTACAGGGCGAAGTTGTCCATCAGAAGTTTTCCCGCCGGATCTGGTCGAGCAGCTTGTCGATCGCTGTGCTGTACAGCTTCTCGTCGGGCGTGCACCACACACCCTGATAGGTGCCGCAACGGCAGTCCTGGTGGTGTCGTGCGTGGCGGGCCCGGTCGACAGCTTCGATCAGCTCTGCGCGTGGGTCTGGCCGCCGCAGCGGGGGCATCTGGAACATGGTCGCTCCCCTCGCTGGGGGCATGAAAAAACCGCTCTACCCGGGTCTGGGCATAGCGGTGTCAGGGCTGAGCATACGTTTTCGTACCTCTTCTGTCATCAACCGAGGTTGTGGCGTGTTTCGGGGATAAGTGTTTGACACTTTATCCGTAAGTGTTATACACTTTAGGCATGCGGATTGAGATCAAGCCCAGCGCTAGGGCCCACCAGATCACCGGCGACGAGATCCGCGCCGTCATCGCCTACCCCGCACTCCGCCTCCCCATCGCAGCCCGCCGCGCCGGTGCACTACTCGTCATCTACATCGGTCCCGCCGCCACCAACCAGCCCTGGATCGAAGTCATCGCCGACCACATCGACCCCGCGGTAGCCGAAGTGTTCCACGCAATGATGCTCCGCCCCGTCACCATTCAATCCCTCCGACTCGACGAACTCGTCGACCCCGACTACGGCCCACAAAGAGCCTGAGATGAAAGGAATACGAACATGAGCAAGCGCCGCCGCACTGACGCCGAGTACGCCGAGATGGCCAAAGACTACGAGGACCATCCCCCGACCACTGACGAGGTCCTCGCCGTAGAGGTGAATCCCGCATACCTCCGTATGGGCCGGCCGGCCAAGGGCACCACCGCCGCGGGCAAGACCCCGGTGCTCGCAGTCCGGCTACCCGAACCGATCCGGGTAGAGGTGACCGCTCGAGTCGAGATCGGCGAATCCAAGAACGCCTCCGAGCTGGTGCGCCAGGCGCTCGTCGAGTACTTCGACAACCACCCGACGCCGGCGCCCGGGCGTTAGTCGCGCTTCATCGTGTCGTAGATCCGCTTGCAGTCCGGACACACCGGAGAGTTCGGCTTCGCCGCTTTCGTCACCGGGAACGTCTCACCACACAACGCGACCACGTGCGTGCCCTCCACCGCGCTCTGCACGATCGTGTTCTTCCTGACGTAGTGGAACACCTTCGGCCGATCCGAATCGTCAGTGTCGACGACGTCGGCGTCCGGCTTCTCAATAGTCTGTTGCATTGCCGAGAATCCCTTCTTATGTCGGCCTGGCGGCGAGCGGGATCGGATCGAACTCGACGCGCGTGCCCGGCCCCGGCCAGATGTAGTTGACGTAGCGATGCGGCCCGGAGTGCTTGCGCTTGAGTCCGCAATGCCAGTGCGAGTAGCCACCCGCGTCCTTGTCGGGAGTGACCTGGCAAGTGAACGGAACCTTGCGCTGGACGGCGGCGTGGAGCCCCTTGTAGTAGGCCCAGCGGCGCAGGCCGAACCACTGAGCGCGCCCCTTGTGCTGCCACACGTACCACCACAGGAACAGGTCGACCTTCAGCTCTTGCCAGGGCAGCGGCTGAATATGGCCGTCGTGCTCGGGCCGGTTGGGCCAGAGCCCGACCTTGACGGTGCGGCCCTCGTCTTGCAGATCGTATATCCGCCAGTCGATCTCAGCCGATGATGAGCTGACGAGTTTGTACTCGGTGGTGATGTAGCAGCCGTACCGCTGCTCGCAGTCGGCCACGAGTGACTGCGCCAGGCGATCCTCGACGTACTCGGTGGGAATCCACCAGAGGTCACGCCCGCGCGGCACACCGGCTGAGCCTGAGTCATAGCGACCAACGAGCCACATGACGGGATGGCCCCAGTCCCACCAGTTCCTGCAATCGCTGACCGCATGAGCGACGCGGGACCGGATGGTGTCGTCCATGTCACTCATGGTCCAACCACGGTCGTACATCGCCCGCCGGACCTGGTTTCTCACTGTGTGGAAGTTCATCGTTTCTCCTGTGAAAGTTGGCCGATAACTAAGCGTCAGGTGGGGTTGAGGGGCTTGGACTCGCAGCCGGTCCAGTGGAACTTTGATGGGTGGCCGGTCGGAAGTTTGCATGTTCCGCAGTCGTATCCGACACCCTTCTCGATCAGGTGGTCGCCGTGCCAGTAGTTGTCACACGGGGCTGCGCACGGCTCGGTGTCGGGATTCACAAACGACGCAGCTAGGCCGATAGCCTCGAAACAGAGCTGGCAATCATCGCAGACGAAGGTGTCGCCATCGAAGTGCGTTTCGCTGCCGCAGGCACCACACGCGGGATTCTGTTGCACTGCATCAGGTAATGCGCTCACGGTCACTGCCCCGCCTTATCCTGTGCCAGGCCCTGATGGTTCGTCGCCGTACGGCTGATAACCAGCTGTCCCCGAACGTAATTCGGGCTCTCCGTCACCGATGAAATTGCCCATCGAGCGGCAACCCAGCGGATTTCGGTATCCGCCGCCGTGCTTCTCGTTGGCCTCCTGGGTCTGCTGAATCTGGAAGTCGACAGGCAGACCACTCATTGCCGCGAGGTGGTCGCCGATCGCGATACCGAGGAACCTGACAGCTTCGATGCCGATCGTGTTGACCAGCGCGGCGTACTCGGGTGCGTCGAGCATGAGCCGGACGTCGACGTCGCGCCGGCCAGCGGAATTGTCACCTTTGACGGCTGACCCGACTAGGTAGAGATCGGTGAAGGGGCCTTTGCCTTCAACGAACACCTCGCGGAGCGGAGCACAGGCGAGGTCGAGTCGATGCATCTGGCGCGGCGAGAGTCCTGTTCCCATTTTCAGTTCTCCTCCTGTGGTGTGGTTCCGGTGAGCTCAGCGAGGCGTCGTTGGCTCTCACTGAGTTCGTGGTGTGATTTGGTGAGTTGCGTCCTGGCTGACCTGACAGCGCTCTCGGCGTCTTCGACGTCGATCTCGTTTTCGGCGGCAGCCACGGATCTGATCACCTTCTTGACGATGTGTTGGAGTGAAGAGGCGGGCGGTAGCGCGTCGTCGAACCTGTGGTGGAGGTGCTCGAATATGTCACCCAACTCGTTGGCCGTGACGCTGTGAAGCGGATCGTTCTTCAGGCGTTCGACCATGAGTTCTGCTGGTGAGTCAGGCATTTCGGGACCTTCCTGCTTTGCCGCGTTTGCGGCGGAGGTGGTTGTTGTAGGCGATGACGTCGGCGACGCTGTATTGCGGTGCACCGCCTGGCCCGGTGCGCTGGCGCACGTGCGCGGGGATCACATTCCCGAGTCCGTCGCGGCGCTCGCGGGCCCAGTCGTAGATGGTGCGGCGATCCTTGTCGATGGCGTGGGCCAAGTCGCGTGCTGACCACCATTCATCGTGCGCAGCAGCATCGGTGATGAGGTCGGGTGTGGGCATGTGCCAGTGGACGCCGAGTTCATCCCAATGTTGGTCGAGGCGGTGCAGGTCGCCGGCGGGGTCCTCACAACGGTTCTGGGAGATACGCTGAGCGAGGCCGCGGTACGACCGCGCCACACGTTTGGCTTTGTCTTCGCGAGAGTCTCCAGGCCAGGGCCAGGGTTTGGTTCGCCACCGCGTGGTGGGTTGTTGGATTATGGGGCGGTCGCTGAGTGTCATGGGCACTCCCCCGCGTGGACCTGGTTGCAGCCCGGTTCGCGGCACGCCATCAGCTTGTCGGCGGGGTTCGGGATGTCGCCGGTGTCGACGACGGTGGACAGGGAGCTGGCCGGGATCTTCGGGACGTCGGCGCGGGGCTCCTTGCGTGGGCGTTTCTTCGGCTTCGTGTAGGGGTGTTCGCGTTTCCAAGCCCAGTCGTCGGCGGCGCGGATCGCCTTGGCGGCCTGGTCGGCGGCCGCTTTCCGTTCCTTGGGAGTGAGGTGTTTGGCGAGGACGGTGTCGACGAATTCCAGGATCGTCTCGGCGGCTTTCGGATCGGTGGCGAGATCCTTGTTCTTGCGGATCAGGGTGACACCTTCGCGGAGGGTATCGAGCCACCAATACGCTTCCCCGAGGAGGAATTTCGCGGCGACGTCGTCGCCCATCATGCCGGCGAGGAACTGGTATTCCTGCTCGCTCCACGAGGAGCGGGACCACTTCCCGGCCACCTTGATGCACTGGTCGTTGTCGCATGTGACGACGTTCGATCCGGCGTCGCGGCCGACGTCGGCGCCGCAGCGTGGGCAGGGCATCGCGTAGTTGTGGCGGAGCTTCGTCTGTCCGAGGTGCTCGCGGGTGAGCCGGTGGAGATGGGTGAGTTTGTTCAGGACGTCGAGGCCGGACATTTCAACGTCCTGGCTGGCTTGGTATCGGCCGTCCTCGGACCAGCCGCAGCATTCGTTGCAGGTTCCGGCGTGGGTGAAGGCACGCTGGAGCTGGTCGCGGGCGTCGGCGATTTCCTCGGGATCCTTGATGCTGCGGGCGTACTCCAGAATGCGTTTGGCGGAGGCGATCTCCGTTGAGTGCTCTTCACAGCGGCGGGGTTGGAACCAGATCTGCACCTCGTCCGGCGGCGTGGCAGCGATCAGATCGATGTTCTGCTCGACGTGTTTGACGAACGCCTCCAGGCGTTCACTTTCGGGCGGCCGCGTGAACTCCCACGTCGACTCAGCCACCGAGCCCGGTTTCGGATCGGACAGTTCCAACTTCCCGGTACGGCGGTCCTCCAACATCACCTTGGCCAGCTTCCGGCCGCCGTCCGGGCGTGGCACATTCAGCTCAGCCGAAGCGAGGTCCGCGGCGTAGCCGGACCACTCCGCGATCTCTGTCATGAGCCGATCACTCGTCACGTTGATTACGACCACCGGGGACGGCGACGCCGCTACCGCGACACCGCCCTGAGCATGCCGGTCCCCCAACGTCTCACGGAGCATCGCGTAATCAGCGAGCAGGCGGTGCACACCATCCCGGTAGTGGGCGTGGCAGCCATCGCACAACACGTCCGCATGCTCGGTGTACGCGGGCTGTGGTTCGCCGTTCTCGACGATCTTCGCCCGACACCGGTTACCCGCGATGCAGCGATGGTTGTTCGGTTCCTGCCGGGCGTCACTCGTGGAACGCTCATGCACTGGTGATGTCCCTCTCTCTGATCTCGACGTCGACGTCGCGGGTGATGCGGTAATCGCCGGAGTGGCCGTAACTGCGCATGAGGTCGAAACACTCAGCGAGCGTGGCGCAGTCGATCGGCTGCCAGCCCTCGGTGTTGTAGTCCAACCAGATCGTGTACTTCTTCTGCGAGACCTCTGAGGAGTCACCACCCGCCTCGATAGCGACGGGGCGCGCGCGCCCGCACCGTTGACAAACGAGCCGCTCACCGTCGACGCGGAGCGGACTGAAGAAATGCCACACGTTGAGGCACAGGTCGTCCTCCGAGAGGAACATGCTCATGCGAACGACCTCGTTCGACGCTGCTCATGCGGGCAGAGCGCCGGACGTATCTCGTCCTTGTCCGGGAGTAGTTCGGTGACCGTCGTTTGAAGAGCCAGCGCCATGACTAAGAGTTCCTGCGCTTTGAGCCAACGCTTTCCATTCTCGGCGTCACTCAAGCTGCTCTTGTGAAGTTTCAGCCCACGACGCTCAAGACGGCCTAAGTGCTGATCGAGGGTCAGTCCGAGTTCCACTCTCCGACGGGCAATATTCGCGGCGATCGTCGCGGCGATCTCGTCGCAGATGTTGGCCGAAATTTCCGGTAGGTCAACGAGCTCCTCCACGCTCAGCCTGAACGCGTTACTCACACCGAGTGCTTGGCTCAGCGTGAGATCGCCTCTCCTGCCGTTTTCGATATCAGCAATGACCGATCTGGTGACGCGGCCGCCAGAATTATCCGCCAGCTGTTGGGCACTCCAGCCGTGCGTCTTGCGTAGCGCCCTGATTCTTTGGCCGAGGGCAGAGTTATTCATCAGATGAGTCCTTGCGCGATGAGTTCCGGCATGATGTCCGCCACTGCGCGCATTGCGTGCGCAGCCGGACTGTTGGCGCTGGGATCGGGTCATCCCGCCACCACGGTGTCGGCCAGACGAGTAGGTGCTTCAGATAGTGGCTGTGGTCGACGTTCTCGAAGCGCCGCCGGGACAGCTGGACCACCCTGCCGGACCACCGGTGTGGATTGCCGAAATGGTCGGTGACACCGTGGAACTCGATCATGGCTAAGACCTCACGGAGTCCGCGGCTGCGCATGAAGTCGTGCGGGTGCTCGTCGCTGGTCGCGCTGTCGAAGATCAGCCGCTCCCACGGGTCGTAGAACCTGGTGCGGCGTTCACCGCGGCCGGCCGGCAGCATCAGCGCACTCATGAGTTCGGGTCGATTCGTTCGGACACCGCAAGTAGTTTCGCGGCGGCCTCGTCAGTCAAGGGCTCCAACCGTTGATGCGGCACAGCCACCACGACCGGCACGTCCTCCCTCCCCGCCCACACACGCTCGTCGATGCCGTGATCGAGAGCCAGCGAGTAGCGGCAGGCCCGCAGATCAATTCCGCTGTCTAGACACGACTGAGAGTGCAGGACGTAGACGGTCTGTTCCGCCGACACCGCGCGGGCGTAATGCACGTACGGATGCCGCTTCACCCCAACCTTGCCCTCGATCTCCGAGGACGGAACGAGATCACTCATGGGAACCTCCGTAGTAGTCGAATTCCGTTGTTGCGCCCCATTCGGCGGCCAAGGTCAGGGGGTGGGCTGCACGGCAGGCGTCCGTGAAGCGCAGCTCTGCGGCATCGGCTGCGGTCCAGTCGGTGGCGTCGACATCGAGGACCATGCCCAGTTGGTCACAGCACAGAGCGATGCCCATCGCGACCGCGTAGGCGATTAGCGCCTGGTGCGCTTCACGGGCGCGGCGCCACGCTTCGATCTGCGGAATGATCCGGATCGCGTTCTCGACCACGGTCCAGGGGTTGGTGTCGAGTTCCCGTATGGTCTGCGCCCACGTCGGCGTCAGGAAGCAGTTCCAGCGGTGCGGGTTGCGGCCGAACGCGGTGTCTGGGCAGTCGCACGGTGTACTCCATTGCCACCACGGAGCACCCTTCGCGAAGTAGTCGTAGCTCGGCCGCCAGAGGTCCACGTGGATGGTGAGATCGGCGTCGGCGAGTACTTCGCGCATCTCGTCGGCGAGGGACTGCCTCGAGTGCCAGCAGTACTCCGGCAACGTCCAGCGGGACGTGTCTTCCGTCGGTGGCTGCGGCCCGCTCACTGGTCGTCTCCCTGATCGTCGGGTTCCGGGCGGGCGGGGATCCGCACAGGGCACGGCATTTTGCGCTCGGTGCCGTCCGGGTGATGGCACAACTCGCCGAGATCAGCGCCGCAACCACCCTTCGGTTTTGGGCACTTGTGGTCGAGTGCTTCGGTGTCGACATAGGCGGTGAGGACGGCGCCCGGGCTGCGAGTGCGCCGGCCCGGGCCGGTCGCGTAATCAGGCATCGGTGTACAGCCCTTCAGGCAGGGGCTGGAGACGAACCGCCAGCACCGTTCCCGGGTCCAGCAAGTCGGCATTCTGGGCGCGGACAGCGTCTGCGTGCTCAGCGATCCACTCCTCGACGCGTGCCGCGCGGTGACCCCAGCCCAGTATGTTGACCAGAGTGCCGTCCTTCAGCAGCCACACACAGGTCCCGTCGTAGACGCCGGGGATCTCGATCGCCAACGCGACCTGATCAGTCGTGAAGGTCGCCTCAGGCATGAGCGGCCCCGATCTCTTCCCGCGGGGTGAGCTTCCAGCGGCCATCGACCTTGCGCCACAGCTGCCCGCAGATCTCGCACGTCCACCAGAATTTCCGGCCAGTAACCGGGACTGCGCAGGTGTGGTCGTCGGCAATCACGGCTGATCCTGTTCGGGCATAGTCGCGCTGGCCACGAGCGTGTCGATGGCCGATGTCAGCTCGGGCCGTTGGCTGGGGGCCGCGAGGCTGCGTTGCACACGCAGCGTGGCCAACTCGGCAGCGTCTTCGGACTTCGATTCGCACATCGCCTCGTACGCAGCCGACGGGCCTTCCTTGTCGCGCCGGTCTTTTCGGATCTTCCGGGCGAACGTGATGATCTCGGCCGGCTCCGGCGCGGCAGGATCGTACTGGGCGCGCATCTTCACCGCGGCGACCAGATCCGGGAGCTCGAGGTGGTGGGTGTTGAACAGCTCAGCCCAGATAGCGGCGGTGGCGAGAGTGGCTTGCTCATCGTCCATTCGGGGCGCAGTGCGTCGGTGGCAGGCGGTGACGACGGTCAGCACGTCGAGGGCATCGGCGGTGGTGATCATCCGATCTCCTTGGTAGTGGCGAGTTGGGCGTTTTCCGTGGCGCGCTGCCGGGCGGCTAGGTCGGCGACGGCACGGAGCTTGCTGCTCGGTTGGGCGGGTACCGCGCGTGACTGCTTGACGACATCCCCGAGGACGGTGGGGAGGAACTCGGGCTTCCCGCAATCGGGTCGGCGATCCCACTCAACGACGGCTTCACGGATCAGAGTGTCGGGGTGGCCTTCGTGGGCGAGTTTGTCGACCTGGACGGCGAGGCGATCGAACGTGGCTCGCGGATATCCGTGACTGACACCGAGAGTCAGGCGGATCAAAGCCTTCGCGGCTTCGGTCGGGTGCCGCTTCGGTGGTGTTGGTGTGGCAGCGAATCGGCTTGGCGGTTCGGCGTCGACGACCGTTTCGGTAGCCGGGTAGGGATCGAGCGGCGGTTCCGTTGGACCCGGGTCGTCTTCTTCCTGTTCCCCTGTTCCCCTGTTCCCCTGTTCCCCTGATTGAATTTGGGGGTCCTTTGCGACCGGTTTTCGCGAAGTCTTCGCGCGCTTTACGGGCGGGGCGGGCGACTCTTCGCGATTCGGCATGACCGTAATCGCCTGAGCTGCACCGATAGTCTCGTCAACCACCTGCCGGTAGTTCATCGTCCCGTCAGGGCGTGGGTACCGGCCCGCCTTCGGTTTATCGATGTACTGCCATCGTTTCCAGTACCGCACGTACACCAGGGGCTCGCCCTCGACGGTGTAGCGCACGATGATGTCGGCTTCGGCGAACCTCTGTAAAGCGCCCGAAACCTTCGCGACGATTTCGGGAGACTTCGCGAGATCGTGTGGGAATGCGTCCGCGCAGATGATCACAACGTTGTCCCGGCCGACCCCGTTGTCGTCGACGTAAGACTCGAGCGCCTTCAGGATGAGGCGGTCTTCCATGTCGAACTGGGCCATCGTTGATGACCGCCAGAACTCGGGCTTCGTCGACCGGATCCGCATCAGCACCCCTCGGTGTCGGTGGTGTGGTGTAGGTTGCGTGCTTCTCGCCACAGGTCGAGAAGGATCTGCTTGCACATGGCTCGCATCGCCCGGGCGTGCTGGTGGCCAGCGGACAGCGGGGACCCAGGCTCAGCGGGGCTTCCTGAGGGGCCACAGCGGACGCAGGGCACCTGGTGGACGGCGTCGGCGTACTTGAGGCGGGTGGCGTCGTAGACGTCGCGGTAGGGGCTGGTGCGCACTTTCACACAACTTTCTGCGATGAGCCAGACCCGCTGCCGCGCCGCACCATTCCAGTTCGCGCGTTCACCACGCTTACGTGAGGGCGCCACCCGGGCAGCAGCAACGGCTTGGGTTCCGGGCGTAATTTGGCTGCCCGGGTGGCTTGCTTCGACGGTGCTCATCCCGCAATAGGAGTAGAGCTCGTACACGCGGCGGGGGCGGCCGTGAAGGTCATTCCAATACGGGTCACGGATGCTGGCCAGCAGGCGTGCGGCCTGCTTCTCCCCCACACCCTTGGTCGCTTTCACCCAAGCACCCAAGGGGTGATTCCGCATGGCGCGCTTCAAGTTCAGGACGGCCTGGTGCTCCAGGTCCTCGAGCTGCTCCACCATCGCGGCCAGGCGGCGGACCTCGGGGTGTTCGGCGGTGAGTCCGTGGCCGTTCTCCCCTTGATCGGTGAGTTGCCGCAGACGGTTCGCGTTCGCGATACGCACACCCTCGAGGTCGTCGACCACATCAGCGAACAAACCGAGTGCGGGGTCGGCGAGGATGGGCCCAGCCAGCGAAAGATCATTGGGTGTCGCATCATCCATGGCTGGCTGGGCCGCCCCTCCCACCTCCGATGCCTGATTGGGCTCCGCTTTGACCATGGAGGGCGGGTTTGGTCCTGCCGGCGGTGCGGGGATGGGTTGCGTTCCAGACATGGCCGACAGGAAGTTTGAGCCCGCCGGCGGGAAATATCCGGGCTCCGCGTTCTCTATGGCCGGCGGGACAGTTGGGCCCGCCAGCGGTGACGTCGTGGGCTTCGGTTGCTCATTGGCTGGCGGGTTGATTGGGGCCCCGGCAGCGTCAGGGCACTGGGCACCGGACGTACTTTGGCTACCGGGGCTGCTGTCGGGCAGGGAGTCGCATTGGGAATCGCTGCTGCGTTGAAGCCCGACAAGATCATTCATTGCGGTCACGCGGCCGCCTCCGCGATTCCTAGCAGCCAAGTCAGCGCTGCGTATGCCTGTTGTGGGACAACGCCGTTGCCGATGATGCGGAGCTGGTCATTTCGGCTGATCCCGATGCCTTGATCAGTGACCCAGCCGCGCGGCCATCCCATCATCCATTCCGAGAATGCCGAAGATAGCCGCGGGTTGCCGCGTGAATTCGGCTCGGTCGGTTGGGGAACAGGCCCCGCGATGCCCTCCCAGCGCTGGATAGCGGCTGCGTATTTTCCCCACGTTCCGGTGTCGACCGCTTCGACTGCGGTCGTGATCAGGTCATCGCCGCCGGATCCATCCCTGTTGCGGCGCTGATAGTCCGGTCCGCGTGCGCCGCCGCGACTTGCCCGGGGCGTCGGCAACAAATCGGCTAAGTCGCGAGCTCCCGAACCGTTCCCGGCAACGTGGACTGATGCCCCTTGGAGTTCATTCGGCCCGGGCTCGGTGGGTGCCCGTCGACAGCCTGCGGCGTCGGTAGCAGTTGCGAGGATAAAGACGCGTTCGCGTCGGTGTGGTGCGCCGACGGCGGAAGCGGGAACAGTTGTCCAGCTCGCATCGAACCCGAGGTCGGAAAGGTCTCCGAATACGGCTCCGAGTCCTCGGAGAACAGACTCAGTGCTGTTGTCTCCCAGAGCATCCGATCCGGATTCCACGTCGCGATTGGCTTTGACACTGAGAAGGTTCCTCACATTCTCGATAACGACGTACCGGGGCCGCAGGATCTTGATAGCTCGAGCGAATTCGCTCCACAGCCCTGATCGCGTGCCCACACCCATACCCGCCTGCTTCCCGGCCGAACTGATGTCCTGGCACGGAAACCCGCCGCACAGAACTTCGACGGTGTGCTGTTTCCAGATCCCCCATGCGACGCTCTTGACGTCGCCATAGTTCGGCACGCCGGGCCAACGATGCTCGAGCACCTTGCTAGCGGCGGGGTCGACCTCGCAGTGCCACACCGTGCGGCCACCGAACACTTGCTCGACGGCGAGGTCGAGCCCGCCAGCTCCAGAGAAGAGTGACCCGATCTTCATGCTGGCCGTCCGTTGTGCATCCGCTGCGGCTGTTGCTCGGGCAGGTCTCGCACTCGCTGCACGCGTGTAGTGACCATCTGGGAGATCAGTCGGTTGAGTAGGCTCATGCGTTCCTCGAACCGGCCAACGGCGGCGTCGATCTCCTTGACGGCCAAGCGGAGGTCGTCGGCCGTGCAATCCGCGAGCGGTTTCATCACACCGCCGCCGACGCGGATCTCCGATGCGAGCTGCTGTTGCCACCATGTCCGCCGGTCGGCGAGCTTCACCGACGGCTGCGGAGCCGGCGGTACAGGCGGATTCTCTGCTGTCGTGTCCGCGGCGGGGCGTGGTTTCGGCTGGGGTTTGGGCCGCGGTGGCTGCTGTTGGCGGCGCTGCTCGGCTGCGAGCGTGCGCGCCGGTGCAACGAGCAGATCACGCAGGTATGTGCGCATATCAGCGTGGTGCACGTTGTTCGCGACCAGCTGCGCGATCTCCTCCGGCGCTGCGTTCGGGTGGGTGAGGATCGTCCCGACGATCAGACTGCGGAGCTCACGGTTCATGACGCGGTTCCTGTCATCTCCTCGTATTGGGCAAGGATCCATTCCACGTCGCCCATCGCGGTGTGTCGGGCGAAGTCGGCGGGGTCCACACCGATCGACGTGGAAAGTCGGTCGGACTTCCACGGCTGCTCGGGAGGATGCCCGCGGCCGACTCCCTTTCCGCCGCAGATGAACCCGTGCACCATGCTGGGGACGTCGAGGGGGTGGTAATGCCAACTCTGTGTGATGTCGTAGTGGCGCAGTAGCGCTTCCAGCCGGGGTAGGTCGAAGAGCGGGTTGCACACCACTGCGATAGCGCCCGCAGTGACGACGTCGATCATGATGGCGGCGTCGTGCTCGTCGACCGCATCGTCTTTGTCGTACCTGGCTTCGTAATCCTCGCGGAACGGCTTGTCGAGGGTGTCGAGCCAGTGGCCGGGGTCGTGTCGAATGAAGAACTCAGCGCGTGTACCCCCGCCGTTAGGAAAACGACGTATCGCGGCGAACTCCCAGATCGGGGCTTCAGGGTCGAGTCCCAGCGTCTCGCAATCGAGAAATACAAGATCGGAGTCGGTCATCAGCGGTGTCCTTTGTTCGCGAGGGTGAGAAGAATTCGGCTGTGGCAGTCAAGGTCCGGCGCGCACCAGCAGGCGAGGTCGTGGCCGCGGAGGTCCGCGAGGCCGGCGAGGATCTGTTCACGCTTGGCGTCGAGCTCCTGGCGCGCCTCAGCAGTCCAGAGGTACGGGCTGGGGATCAGGTTCTTAGCCAGCCACCGGTCGTAGATGATCACCGCGCCGGAGTGCGCTGCAGCCTTGTTGCCGTACAGCCACTCACCACCACGCCCGTCGTACACCGCGAACGTCGTACCGCGGCCGGTGTCCTTGACCCGCCACAGGTTCCCGTAAATCGTCGGCCGCGACACCTTGATCGCACCCTCAGGCAGAGTCCAGCCTTTGGTGCGGCGCAGCTGGATACGGTTAGGCACCTGACACCGCCTCGGCAGCGTCAGCAGCAGCCAGCAATTCGGCGGCTACCTGGCGTGCGCGTTGCGTGGTGAAGTTCGACCCGAGGTCGACGTGGTGACGAAGCGTCACACCGCCATTCTGGTTCGCCCAAGCGTCGGGGTTGACCTCCCCGCGCGGCAGCTCCACGAAGGCGATGTCCTGAGCCTTCAACGCGGCCAGGATCGCGACGGCGTGGTGTTGCCGTTGGGCTTCCTCGTAGTTGACCGATCCGATCTCGGATATTCCAGATTCCCAGTCGCATTCGACGCAATTCCACCACTCGTCACGTTTGCCGCCGCCGACCCGGATGCTTCGCTCGATCCGATGCCGACCCAACGCCTCTGCGATGATTTCGACTAGGTTGCTCATCAGTCCATGTCCTGGAGGTTGACGTTGACGATTTGCATCCGGTTGTAGATGGCCTGCGCCATTTGCTCGGTGTTGTAGCGGACCCGCTGCTTCGCGAGAAGCGCCGATTGCTCTGATCGGAGTAGTTCAGCGCCTTGCAGTTTCGCGCTCGCCCCGACGACGCGGGCGCCTTCCATCACGATGTAGATATCCACGTCAGATCGCTTTCGGTGCGCCGTGTCGGCGGTGGTGTTCGGCAAGCGTCGCAATGCCGTGTGTGACTTCGGGGTGCATGAGGAGTTCGTCAAGTTCCGAGGTGGTCGGCAGGCGCAGGGTGTTGATCATCGTGACGATCGACAACGCCTGGCAGTGAGTGCACAAGATGACGACACCCGCGGTGAGTGTCTGTGGCTGACCATTCGCGTCGAGCCCGGCAACGATCGCGATACCGCATGATGGGCAATCCAAGTCAGGCATGTTCTCCCCTGGCAGTTCGGATCAGGTAGTCGGAATGGCAGCTGTCGCAGCGGGGTCGCCCCGCGGACGGGTCTCCGCCGCAATCCACGCAGAGCCTCGGGTTGGCCAGATAGCGCTCCTTGCGCTGTTCCGGCGTCGACGACGGCATGGACTGCGGCGCGCCCCTCGGTTAGCTGACGCCCGCGTTGGCGGCGTACACGGGCACACCGAGCCCGTCGGATACCTCACCGACGACGTGCAACCATGCCGCCCGCACCAGGTGGTCGTAGGGCTGCGGGAACAGGCCAAGGAACAACTTGCCCTGGCTGATTCGCAGCCGCAGCCAGCACTTCACGTCGATCTGCGGATAGTCCTCGAATGGGCGTGCGGTGAAGGTGATGTCACGGGGCACCTCGAGCGGCTTCTGTGAGGAACCGGCCGTCGTGTTGACTTGCTCGCTGTACGTCAGGTGCTGGGCGCCGGTGTCACGGCGGATCCGCGACTCGAACGATCCGCTGCTTGATGCGCGGATGCTGTCGACCATCTCCATCAGGTCGGCAGCCTGGTGGCTGGTGATGAGATGGCCGGCGGATTCGATGAGGTTGCCGAACTCTTCCTGGCCGTGGAAGTCGGCGTCTGCGGCATTGAGCATGGTGGCCCAGTCCGGATCCGCGATGAAACGCAGGATCAGTCGGTCTTCGCGGCGGGTGAAGAATTTGTCTGCGACAGAGTTGAGTTCGTCGTAGACGGCGACGATCTCGCCCTTCTTCCGATTGCCCCAGACCGTGGACTCGTCCTCGTAGAGCGGCCGCCGCTTGATCTCGGCGACGAACGATGCGGTGTCGGTGACGACGCGGTCGGGAACGGAGCGCGGCGGGAAGGCGAGCGGCGCTTCGGCGCGCACGTCGATCACTTCCGTGCGGAGTTCGCCGTCCGCGCCGTTTGCGGCGACCAAGTAGAGCGTGCTGTTGGCGCTCTGCTCGTCAGTCGGAGGGATCAGTTGGACTGTGTGTTCGGGCAATTCGAGTGGTTCGGACATGCTTTCCTCTCCAGGGGTGGTGGGTTACTTGGTGCCGTAGAACATGCCGGCGTTGTCGCGGGAGAGGTTGCCTTCACCGTCGGCGAAGAAGATGGTTCCCGCGGGGTCTTTGACGGGGTTGCTCTTGACGTCGGCGATGATCTGCACGGCGCCGGAGTCGAGTGGGTTCACCTTGAGAGTGAGGCTCATGGTGCCGCCCTTCTTCTCGTGGAGCAGTGCGGCTTCGACGACCTCGTGCAGGGCTTTGGTGCATTCGAGTTGCACCTTGCCCTTGTCGAGCTGCGTCAGGGCGATGACGAACTCGGTGACGTCACCGGGCTGCATCTCCGTCCCGGTCTCGGTCGTCTCGGCCGGTGTTTCGTTGTTGTCGGACAATGGATTTCCTTTCTAGGTGAGCTGAATTTCGATGCTGGTGTCGAGGTGGATGCCGCCGTCGTTGTCGAGGAGGACGTAGTCGCCGCGGCGGAGCACTCGTTGTCGGTCTGGCAGTTGCGTCTGCGGGAGAAGCCAGCCCACCAGGTACGCCAGCGCCCGATTCATTTCGATCAGGTGGTGACAGCCGTGGCAGACATCCAGGCCGTTCGCCGCGGTGTTCGTGTCATCCCGCCGCGACCCGCCAGCCTGACGGGGCCGGCGGTGATGCTTCTGCCTTGCCAGGTTCGCCCCACACACCTCGCACACGCCGCCGGAACGGCCGCTGATGGTGCACGAGACTGCTGCGGGAAACCCGGACACGGTCAGACCTGCCTGTCCGTCAGGATCTTGTCGATCCGATCAATCGGAACGAACTTGCTGCCCTGGTCGGCGTTGTCGGTGCACAACTCCCGGATCTCGGCGATCGCGGCCTGGAGCTGCTCGACACGTAGGTCGGCCGCGGCGAATCCCCTCGCCAGCCCCGGATGCCGACCTCCGACAACTGCCGGCGGGCCGTAGCCCTCGAACCGGCCCACGTGCGTCGTCTCCTGGGGGGCGCTCACCGGAGTGCGGTCCGTTGCTTCGCGCCGTTGCGGTAGTGGACCTCGAGGAACACCGGCGTGTCCGAGTTGACCAGGTTCGTCATCGCGGTCTCGATGTCACCCACGTTGGCGTAGGTGTCGCGGTCGGAGAGGTTCTTCGTGTTCCCCGCGATGATGCTGAACTTCCACTGGCCGCGACCGCCGAACCAGCGTCGGGCGGGGACAACGAGGATTGTGTATGTGTTCACGATTGCTCCTGTGTGTCGTCGGCGGTGTTGTCTTCCCGGATGGTCTCCGCGTTGAGTGCCTCGCGGATCTGTTCGTCGGCCACACCTTCGCGCTGCCACTTGTAGATTTGATCGCTGACCTTGTCGACTTCCGCGTCGTCCAGGTCGTCAGTGGTGGTGACCTCTGGGCGCTCAAGGATGAAGCGGTACAACTTGATCCGGTCTTCGCGGTCGTCGTTCTTGATGCCGCTCTTAGCGAGCAGCTTGAACAGGCGGGACTCGCGGGACTTTCGGGCGGCCGTCATCGGCGGCTTCTCCGCGGGTGGTTCGGCGTCGACGACTTCCGGCTCTCGGGATCTCGCGGCCTGTTTCCGCAGTGCGTCGACACCACGACCGCCACCGCGGGTCTGCTGCTGCTTGGCCGGCGCGGCGTTGCCGTCTTCGTCGATCACCACGGCATCGGTGTTCTGGACCGCGTCGTCGAGCACCAGCGCACCGAGCTCGTCGGGGAACGCGGCCTGGAGCGCACCGACCTCGGCGCACTTTCGGGTCTGGTTGCACGGCATCTTGTTCCACATCTGGACGGGCTTGCCGTCGCTCTTCGTCTGCACGAACTCCGAGTAGTGCGCGATGAACGAGTAGCGGTGACCGTCGCGGTAGACGACGAACTTCGCCGCGGTCGGCGGCTTAGAGTCGGGCCAAACCTCTTTCCACACACCGTCTTCCCCGCACCACAGCGGGTCGTCCTGCCGGAACTCCACACCCTTCTCGTCGGCGATCTCCCGGGCCCGCTTCCGGAAACCGTTGATGCCGGTCTGGATGGTGTACTTCATCACCCAGCGCATCACCTTGCGCTTCTGGCCGTCCGGCTGGTTCGGGTCGATCGGCTCGTACACACCGACTTCGGTGTTCCGGCCGATCATGTAAATTTCTTTGTTGAACGGGTCGAGGCCGGACTTTTGGCAGACGTGGAAGAACAGTTCGATCTCGCCGTCGCTGGCCTCCTCGAGCCCCAGCATCCTGCGAACGGCGAGGTTGAATTCGGCGAACTTCGTCGGCACCTCGGCGGGAAGGTTCTTCGGCGCCTGTGGATCCAGGTCCGGGCCGGTGAGCGTCTCGGTCTGGTCGGCGGTGGCGGTGGTCATGCGACGCCCTTCTTGCTGGCTTGGATTACTGGGTGTGTGCGGGCGAGGTTGAGGGCGACACCGCCGCGGGAATGTTGGCGGCGGTCGGCGACCTTGAGGCCGTTGAATTCGGCGTGCTGCGCGTTGCCCATGACGTCGAGGAGTTGGGTCTTCAATCCGAGTAGGCGCTTCTCGGCGTCTTTCACTTCCTCGTTGGCGTTATGGATGCCGATGCCGAGGGTTGCGTCGACTTCGACTGTGCTGCCGTCGATGTCGGGGTGTAGTGCCTTCACGCACTGATAGGTCGCGATGTGGTCGTCCAACTCCGGCGGGGTCTCATAGGCGAGGGACTGGTAGAACCGCTGGCACTCGGAGACGATCCACTCCCCGACCTCAGCGTCGAACGGGATGTGGTACGTGTGATCGTTGAAATACGGTCCCAGCACCAGCAGATGCGCCGGATGTGTGGTCCAGCCGGTGAACAGCATCTGCGCCATGCACTGCGCCACATAGTCAGCCGGGGCCTGGTCGGTGAACTCGTCACCCCAGTCCTCCATGCGCCGAGCGGTCTTGAACTCCACGACGCGGCGCGCACCACCCCGGCTCCCCCGCCGGTCCAGCGTGCAGATGGCGGGAAAGCGGAACGCGTCCGCATTGGCGACCAGCTGCACTTCGCCGCGGGACAACTTCCAGCCCGGGTTCTGCCGCAGCCACCGGTTCGCCGCGGCCGGCTCGTAGTCGTGCCCGATATCGAAGATGTCCTTCGGCTCCTCCGGCGGTGCGATCCCCTTCATCCGATGCCACAGGCTGTACGCCGACTCCCACCGGGAAACCCCCAGGATGGCAGCGACTTTCGACGGGGTTACCGCGGTCAACCACTCGGCAGACCCGGGCTCGACGAAACCGGGCTGGCCGGGACGGGACACAGTTGCAGCGGTCATTTGCCCGTTCCGATCTCGCGGAGGATTCGTTCGTTATCGCCCCACCAGGACTCGGTCTCGGGGTTCGGCAGGATGATCGCGAACGGCAGATCGCGGCGGTCCTCGCGCGGCCTGACGTCGAACACCAACGTCCGCTGTCCGCCGCCGGGTGGCATCCACAGCTGCGGCCGCGGGTTCCGCGCTTTGGTGAAGCCCCAACCGATCGCACCGACAGCGATCACGATTGCGCCAACCACGAGCTGCGGCCGGCCAACCCACGTGATCGCCGCGCCGATACCGCCGCCGACAGCGAGCGCGAACAACAGCATCCGTGTCGTCTTCACTGGCGCCGCCCCCGAATGATGCCGCGCACGACGAGATCGTCAGATGCGTTGAGGAAACCCGCCACCGCAGCACCAGCGGACACACCGATGAGGATCAACTCCCCGATCAGCTGAACAGCGAACCACACGACCGCGCTCATCGGTCATCTCCCGGCCCGACCGTGATCACGGTCCGCCGTAGAATCGAACTGCTCACTTCAGAACTCGCTTTCTGTTGGTGGGTATGGCCTCGCCGCGCACACGGCGGGGCCGCTTTACTTCGGTGTGACTTTGAAGTTCTCCAGCAGCGCGTCGGCGTACGGCCGCCACGCATCCCGCCGATGATCAGGCAGTTTCGGCCAAAGGGTGGTGTCGCCGATCCACACTTCGAACAGCACGCGGGCGACCGCATCCGTGAGGTTTGGGTGCCCCGAGCCCACCAGCGGGGGGGCTGGCTCGGATGGACTCGGGGCGGTGTCCGCTGACAACGGCGAGTGACCAGCGGACGACTGTGGGAATACCACGCCCATGCGGCCGGAGATTGTGCCGCCCACGAGCCAGTCGTGGCGACCTCCGGTGATCACAGCGCGTGGATCGACATCGGGGTATTCACCGAGAGGTTCGGGAAAGTCATCGGCCGGCTGCCCGGACGGGAACAGCTCCTCAGCGACCAACCGGGACGGTATGGCCTCTTTCCCACACCCGGACCTGGTGGAAATGAATCCGTTGACCCGCTGGTACATCCCGTCTGCTGCCGCCTCTGCGGTCATCTGGTTGAGAATGTCGGCCGGCGAGTAGCCGTTGCACACCGTCGGCTCCAACACCGCCAACACACCAGCACGACGTTCAGCAGGACTGGGCACCAACGCATTCAGACCACGATGGACAACCTCAGCGGCCAGCCCGCCAGCAAGCTTGGCCAGCTCGACAACGAGAATGCGAGTGTGGCTCATGACGCAGCCCGCTTCGGCTCGAGGGAGGGCAGCCGGTCGATGTAGCGGTCGAGCTCGGCGACGTCGATCACAACACGGCGGCCGTCCCGCTTGGCCAGGATCTCGCCGCGACGAATCATGCGATCCAACTCGGTGGCAGACTTGTCCAGGTACTCACAAGCCGCCGCGCGGGAATAGAGACGCTTCGCAGGACGATCCGCCCGCTCGGTGATAGTCATAGCCGTGCTCCTGTGGTGTGCTTGGCCGTACTACGCCCACGGTTCTCGCGTCCGACGTAATTCCCTGGCATCATGAGATTTTCGATCTCTCTAAGTTCCCTGCGACGCTCCGAGGCATCGGACTCGAACCTGATCAGGTCGACTCGCCGCTTGGCTGCAAGTAAGCATTGCTGGCGCGCATTCTTGATCTCCGCCTGACGCCTCGCGGTTGCAGCGTTTCGTTGTGCAATCGCCTCGCAATGTTTGCGCTCCAGTTCAGCACGAGCTTCGGCAACACGCGATTTCTGCGCGGCATCCTTGATACGAACGATGTACTCCGCTAGGCGGGATTCTTCGTCAGCTTGATGTTGCGCAATGCGCTCTGCTTCAGCCTGTTTCGCGGCCAGCTCTTCAGCGTGGAGGCGCGCGCGTTCAGCCTTGGCCTCGGCTGCTTCAAGCGCTCTTTGCGCCTTGGCGTACCGGCGTTGCAAACGCTCCATCGAGGCATCGACTTCCGCCTGATATTCAGGCGTCACTTCATCAGACACCATTGTCAGCATCGGCAGGCGGTGGCGGGATCGTTTAGTTTTCTTGTGGCTCATGATGACGCAGCCTTTTTCAGCTCGTACAGCAGAGCTTCGCGCGACCGGTTGTGGAGATTCCTGTTCTGCCGCAAGTTGCCTTCCATCCGTGAAAGACTCCTCCGCGCGCGGGTGCGTCGGTGACCTTCGCCCTTGAAGACCTCTCCGGCATCGCAGATCTGCTCAAGTAGATTTCCCGCTGAATCTTTCACTCCCAGAAGCGCATACAGCCGCGTGATGCTTGGGAACTTTGAGTTGGAATCCTCCAGCAGGGAGCTGGGGAATCCGCCTTCATCTCCAAGCTGGTGGCGGAGAGTCCGTACCACTTCCATCATGATCGCGGTTATCTCTCTTGCCGCGTCGCGATGAAGTTCGTCAATATCCTCGAGTAGGTCGGAGCGGTCCTGGGCGATCCTGGCGCGTTCGTCCGCGAGGGCCGCATCGGTGGCGGCGAGGAGTCGGGAGTTCATGCTGGATCGAAGGACGGCAAGGTCGGCCAGCGCGCGATCACGCTCGGTCGAAGCGTTGGACAGATCTCGCCGTAATTGAACGATCACATCGTTATCGATGGAAGCTGCCCGGTTCACAGCACGGGCCGCGTACTTACCTTTTGCCACGGTGCACCTTCCGCATCACGTTGTTGACTGCTGTTTCGCCTGTTGGGTCGGCGTATGCGATTGCGCGGGCAATGTCAGGGTTCCTGAGCGCCGATCGCTGCTGCTCAGCGGACAGATGGACCAGGCTGGCCAGGTGCTGGAAGAAGAATCGTCCGCTTGCGCACGGCCAACGCGCCTGAAAGTCGATGACTAGGCGAAAGATTCGACTGTTACTGACTGGCATGCCGCAGTTGTCAAGGATGAGCCGAGCAGCTGCTATCAGTTCGTTCTTTGTCGGTGTCGCGGTACCACCGAATCCGGCATGGGCTATGACGCCCGGTGGTGCGCTCATGGGGTCACCACCGGTGATCGGTCGAGCTTCTTACGGAGGAAGTCGATTCCGGCCGGCAACACATGGGTGGTGGCTGTCGGGATCGTCTCGCCGGTCTTCGGGTGAACCCTGGTGCCGGGAACCACCTTGAAGTGGTGGGCATACCGCCGGTAGGGCAGGTTGTTGCCCTGAATCACGCCCGCACGCCGCAGCTCACGGAACATGACGTTTCGGCCCCAACCGAGCATGTTCGCGGCGGCCTGCATGGTGTACGTGCCATCGGACTCCATCAATTCGTCGTAGAAGCAGGCTTTCGGCTCCAATTCGGCGACTCGCTCGGTGAGGGCTTCGACGCGGCGCGCGCTGATTGTCAAGGCGCGGTGCACAATCTCGTCCTCGGTCAGCGGCGCGATGGCGCGACGCAACGCGGAGAACTCCCGAACCAGCCGCTTCTTAAAATCCTTCACGACGTCGTTATTGCGCATGTAGGTCAGCAGCAGCGTGGCGTGCTCCTCGTTGAGGACCGCGACAATCTGGTGCTGTATCCCGCCGGCGGTGTCGAAGGGTTGCGTTTCAAACGCGACCCTTCCGAATTCCTCGAAGTCGGCAATGTTGTTGCGCACAAGCTCGAGCACGTTCTTGTGCTGCACGTGGGTCCCATCGGCGACTCGCATCGACGTCGTCGTCGGAACACCGTTTTCGGACGTTTGGACGATTGGGCTTGTGCGCTCAAGCGCAGCCCAGGTGCCAGAGACGCCCTGAGCGTCCGGGTCGATACGGGGCCCGGTCATGCGACGTCCTCGCTCACAGCGGGGGTGTTGCGCGGCTGATAGGTCGTGGTGATGCTCCCCGCGGGCAGCTTGTACGCCTGCTCCAAGGCCGACAGGAGCTCAGCGGAAACTCCACGCGCACCCGATTCGATCGCGGACATCGTGCCCCTAGCTGGCCGATCGCCGGTGAGGGCTTCGACCCGATCACAGACGTCATCCAGGTCCCAGTCGTTCTCAACGTCGTGCATCTTCAGCGCCTGGCGGAGGGTCCTGAGAGAGACGTGCGGAGGGGTCCGACGCTCTCGTTGCTGGCTGTATCGCCGTTTTGCGGCAATATTGCTTTGCATGCCGCGTACGGTAACGGCTAACCGGTCTGGGGTCAAGCAACTTTGCCGCAATATTGTGATGTACAGCAGAAATACAATGCTGAGATTCGCGATCGGCCCTGGTTACACCGTTGTCGTTAGCCGAGCGGCGCTATGGTTTGCCCAAAAATTTTGGCAATCTTGCTGCATGACAGATAGCGCGAAAGAGGCACTGTTGCGGCTCGCCGGTCTCGTGACCGAGCGCCGCTGGGAACAACTCGGGTTTCGTCAAGACCAACTTGCGTACGGACCATCGACGACGACCATGACCCAGATCGAGGCTGGGGAGCCAGTGTCGGACTTGTCATATCGAAAACTCGAACAGAGCTTGGGTTGGCAAGAGGGAACCTGCAAGAGCATCTTGGCGGGAGGTGACCCGGCGGTCGTAGTCAAGAAGCCACCTCACCGCCTGGACCCGAAGCGCGACCTTTTTAAGGGCGGGCCGCCGCGGGACTTAGGAGCTGAGCTGGCGGCGATTCCTGTGACCCAAGTGGACACTTCACCGCTCGCGGAGTTTCTTCTCGCTAGGAGGACTTCGCCCGAGGAACGCACCTCCGAACAGTGGGCCGCGATTCATGCGGCAGACGAGCGTCGTCAACGGCAAGCAACTGCTGCACGGCGTTCCGACGCTGAGCGGCCGTTCATCGAGCTTGTTTGGGATGGCCAACGGTTAGCAGCGCTCAAGAACGATGGTGACGTAGACGCCTATGTTCGAGAGGTCGAATCGGCAGTCGTCGGAATGGTCGGAATCGATCGACTGAATGACGCTCTGGATGCCCGGCTGGGCGAGTGGATGCTCATCCGGGCCAACAAGGCAGGGCTGCTACGCGAGTTCATGGATGAGGTCGATCGACTGCGGGACGCTGGCGTGGACGATCGCGACATCAACGGTTTGATGGCGGCCAAGCTGGAGGAATTACTTGCCGGACCGTCCCACGATGTGAGCGAGGCGTCATCTGACGAGTTTGAGGATCCGTTGGCTGGGCTCGACGGGTGGCGGGATGAGGCTGGTGAGGTCGAGGATGGCGATGACAGCGCGGATGAGGCTCGGTGACCAGGTCCTGAATGGACGAGCGTCCAAACGCGTCAGCAGCTCCTTTCGGAGTTGGTCTAGTTCTGGGTCGTCCACCCCGTGTCGTCCCCCGACGCTGTGAGCTAACTTTGGTTTTGCAACCTAATTGCTGTAGGTGCAACCTGGTTGGCGACCGCGCCCGTCTTCACTGAAATGTGACTTGACCAGCAGGTCGGCGCGTTTCCCCGCTGCCACGCCTGTGACCGAAGATGGGTCCGTATCGCGCTAGACAACTTTGCCAAGTTAGCGGTACCGCAAAACAGCGGGGGGGGGGCGTCCCTGCTGTTTATTGTTTGGGCGCTAACCGCAGCGTCGAGGACAATTCGGCCGCCCACGCCCAGCAAACGCTAAGGCGTAGTACTGCATGACGGCCTGTCGCCGAACACATTTGCCAGCGTCAGACCCAGCGACTTTCGTCAAAATGAGAGATCGCGAAACATCCAGCGTATTGCCAGGTAGGCGCTACGATCCGCTCATGATTCGGGGGAAGCTCATCATGGCCACTGCTGTAATCGCGCTGTCCGCTTCGGCCTGCGGCTCAACCAGCACGCCAGCCACGACAGTCACGGTCACATCAACCACCGCGGCACCTGCTTACACAGCGGCGGCACCGCCATTGACCCCGCTACCCGTCCAGACGTCGACGGCCGCGGCACCCGCAGGTATCACGATCCCCGACGTCACCGGCCAAAACGCTGAAATCGCGCGCACACAACTCGAAGGCTTGGGCCTGACCAACGTCGAGCTCGCATCGACCAATCCGAAGTACTCGATGGTCATCATGGCCCGGAACTGGACAGTCGTCGGCATCGAACCCGCACCGGGCACCACCGTGGCCGCAGGATCCCCCGTCATCGTCAAGGTCTACAAAGACTGACCATGTCAGAGCCCAATGACCTGACTGAACTGGCGGGTGCGTCTGAGGCCGATACCCAGTCGGCGTTCGCGTGGGCGACCGAGGAGTTCGAGGAAGAGTCACCTGATGGTTGGTTGACGGCCGGCAGGATCACGGGCGTCGCTGTCGGGTTAGCTGTGGCGCTAGTCGGCGGCGTGGTGGCGGTTGGGGTTCTGAAGCTACGTCACCACGAGCCGGCCGCGACGATAGCGTCGGTAACACCCAGTCCCCTCGCTAGCCCATCAGCCACTATGACGACGATGCCTGTACCGCCGCCCCACACGGTTGCGATCGCGATCCCAACCGCCGACATGGGCGTCTACGACGCCCAGTTCATCAGGGTGATGCAGAACGCCGGGTGGACCCAGGACGACCCGTCATTCCTCGCTACCCGGGCCCGTCAGATGTGTTCGGTGATGCACCAAGGCATCGCGACACCAGAGTTGCTTGAGCAGAAGCTTGTCGAGAAGTCGCAGCTGTCGATGGATGCCGCGACGAAGCTCGTGAGAACGGCGATGTCGATCTATCCAGAATGCCCATAGTCAGGAGTGGTCGCCGCCGAGCGCGAGTAGCGGCGCCAGCTTCGCCAGGGCCGCCCGGGTTTGCGTCTGGTCGATGTGGACGTATCCGCGGTGCGCGGCGGCGGAGCTTTGGCCCATGATCTGCATCCGGACCTCCTCGGGGACACCGAGCTCTTGGAGCATCGTCGCGGTGGAGTGCCGTGCTGAGTGCAGCGTCGCTGCTGAGTCGCTGGGGATGCCGGCGCGCTGGAGCACTTGTTGCCAGAGTTCGAAGTCGTCGGTGGGTGAGATGGGCCGGCCGTCGGGCCAGTGCCACACCAGGCCGTGTGGGTTGGGTTCGTGGTCGTTCTCGACGTGCCAGCGGATCATGTCGAGTAGCGGTTCGATGATGGGCACGATGCGGACGCCGGTCTTGGTCTTTGGCCGGGTCCAGACGAGGCTCTTGTAGCAGTCGCGGTAGTCGAAGCCGTCCTCGAAGTCCCATCGCGCTTGGGGGCAGTAGGCGGCGCGTTTCCGGCGCGCCCGGTTGATCTCGCAGGGGCGTACGCCGTCGATCGGGTCGCCGCAGCCGTGGACCTTGGTCATCTGCTGGAGCTGGTACGAGAAGTCGAACAGGCCGTTGTCGAGGTCGAGGCGCGCGAGTTCGAGGCCGCACAGTTCGGCCTTGCGCGCCCCGGACAGGAACGCGGCGGCCCAGCGGGTCGCGATGGCGGGTTCGGTGGGGTCGCGATTGGCTTCGATCTCGATGGCGGCTCCGATGATGGCCTGCGCTTCGTCGAAGGTGAACGGCGGCCGTTCGGCGCGGAGGTGGCGTGGTTTGTCGACGACCTCGCAGACGTTGCGCCGGATGTGTCCCTCCTTGACGGCGGCCTTGAGCGCGAGGCCGAGGGTCTGGTGGGCGCGTTGTTTGTTCCGCGATGTCGTGATGGTGCTGAGCATCCGGCGGACGTCGGCGGGTGTCAGTTTGTCGAGACGCTTCTTGCCGATCTCAGGCGTGATGTGCAGCCGGATGGCTTCCTCGTAGAACTTGCGCGTGTTCGGGCGGACGTGTGGGCCCTTGATGTCGGTGAGCCATTCGTTGAGCCAGCGGGCGACGGTGGTGGAGGCGTTCGGTATGACGCCGTCGCGGACGTCATCCTCGAGGGCGCGTTTCTTTTCGACGCAGGTGTTGTAGTCCTTTGAGTACACGCGTTTTTGACGTCGCTCGTCGTTTTCGTTTCGGATCTCGACGGTGCCGACCCACATGCCGTCGCCACGGAGGAATAGTCCACCCTCGCCCGGGGCTCGACGCTTGGTCTGTTTCGCCTTTGGCATGGGTGTCACTGTACATCGCCTACTGACACACGAACTGTACATAGGATCTGGTTATTCGGCGTTAACCAGCACTGCTCAGGATCGATCTGAAAATAGCCGTTGATCTGCTTGTTTGCAGCGTTTATCGATGATAGTGTGGTCGTCATGATTGGTCGGAACAGCTGGCTCTTAATCAGCGGGTCCGGGGTTCGAAACCCTGACGGCGCACACCAGAAGAGCCCCGGAGAATTCCGGGGCTCTTTGCCGTTTCCGGGCCGTCGCGTCCACTGATCGTCCGATCAGCGAAGCCCCGCTACCCGAGAAATGCGGCGCAAGTTGGCGATTCGGCAGGCCAGCTAACAGTCGGCACGATAAGGTGCCTCCCATCCATCCATGTCGGACGGCCGGGGGGCTTGATGAAGCGTCGGACTCTAGCTGCGGCGTTGACTGCGGCACTGGTGTGCACCGCCACCGGCTACTCCATCGCAGCCCCGGCCACCCCGCGCGGCCACGCCGTCGCCATCCCCGTGGTGCTCACCGGCGCGATCGACGAGGCGTCCACGACACTCGGCGTCGCGGACTCGACGCTCTACACCCTGTCCGACGCCGATATCGACGCCACCCTCGACCACCTGAAAGATATGGGCGTCAACAACATTCGCATCGCGGTGCCGTGGGTATACATGCAGCCGCAGAACAACGAAAACTACGACTGGTCCAAGATGGACTACGTCGTGCACGCGGCCAGCGAACGCGGCCTCAACATCGTCGGGGTCATCAGCGGCACCCCGACCTGGGCCGGCTTCCCGCTCAACGGGCATTCCGATCCCGCCGACTACGCCCGGTTCGCCGGCGCGGTGGCCGCCCGCTACAACGACACCAGCACCATCGGCGCGATCGACGACTACGAAATCTGGAACGAGCCCAACGGGGCGCTGTTCTACAACCCGGTGAGCGGTGCCGCGTACACCAAGATGCTGCAGGCCGCGTATCCGGCCATCAAAGCGAACAACCCCAACGCCGTGGTGATCGCGGGCGTACTGGGGGCGGTCAAGACGATCTCCGGGCTGTCGGTGGCACCGCAGAGCTTCCTCAAGCAGATGTACGAGGCGGGGGCGGAGGGTTACTTCGACGCCCTGTCCTACCACCCCTACCACTACACGCTGCCGTTCTCGCTGGGCACGGGTGTGGCCAACTCCCCCTTGGAGCAGGTGAAGGCCATGCGGGCGCTGATGGATGCCAACGGCGACGCCGACCTCAAGATCTGGGCCACCGAATACGGTCTGCCGACCAACTACCCGATCACACAAACACAGCAGGCCGCCTTCATCCATGACTTCGTCGTCGCGTGGCAGAACGTCGAGGGCGCAGGGCCGATGTTCATCTACACCGCCCGTGACTCCTACACCGGCGGCTTCGACGACGAGCAGAACTTCGGGCTGTTCAAGACCAACTGGACGCCGAAGGAAGCGGTCGCGACCGTCGAAGAGCTGCTCCAGCAGCTCGCAAGCGGCGCCTTGCAACCGTTCGACGTCACCCCGTATGCCAACCAGGTCGACTTCTTCGGTGCGGCGGTGATCATCATCCGGCAGTTCATCAACTTGGTGGCGATCGTGCCCAGAGCGATCTTCCAGCTCGCGAACTCCGCGGTCACCGCGATCGCGCATGCCCTCGGCTCGGCGCTGGGGATCATTCGGCCGGCCGCCGCGGCAGCCGCCTCGGAGAAGCCCGCTGACGCCATGTCCGGCGCTACCCCGTCGACGGCGAAAGCTGTTGCCGCACAGGCAGACCGCAAAACCCTCGCCCATGCTGCACCTAGACCGAAACTGTCGGCGCCACGCACAACCGCAGGCTCCGCGTCCTCGGCCGCCGCGAGAACATCCCAGAAGACCAAGACGGCCAAAGCGGGCATCTCGGGGTCGACGTCCGGCAAGCTCAAGGCCCGTAGCACCGGCAGGCCTGCGCCACGTCCGTCGGCCAACTAGGACTTCGAGGAACTTCACAGAAAACCCGCCCACCGCGTTGTCGGCGTGACAGAATCTGCACAGGCGTCAGTTAGCCGATCACTCCCGGAGGGCACCCATGGTGCATGCCAAATACGTTGCGCGCATTGGTATCACCACCATCGCGCTGATCTTCGGGTGGGCGCTGTTGAGTTCACCCGGCATAGCAGTCGCCGACACCACCCCGAATTCCGGAGCGACGGGATCGCACGCACCCCGCACCGGCAAGGCCGCGGCGAAACCGGCCACCGCGCGCAAGGCCCCCGCAACAGTCGCCCGTAGCACCCGAGCGCAGGCCAGCCCGGCGAGGCCACTCCCCTCGGCCAGATCGACGACGGCAAGCGCCGCGCCGACACTCAACTCGATCGTCTCCACGGTGACCGCCTGCGCATGCAACCTCGTCAGGACGGTGGCCACCTACGCCGCCCTCTTCGCCCAGGAGCTCCGTCCTCCGACGCTCCCGCAGCCGGCACCCGACCCGTTCGGGGCATGGATGGTGCTGGCCTGGGTGCGCAAACAAGCCGACGACGCCATCGAACAGATCGCCGCCCTGCCCGTGGTGAGACAAGTGAGGCAGGCGATCTCACGAGTCGCGGAACAGGCCTACGACGCGATCGTGACGTGCGGGACGGGCCCGCCCAGCCAGCCGCCCCCATTCGACCGCACCCCGATCGCGACGGGACTGAGCAGTCCCACCGACTTCGTCGTCCTGCCCGACGGCCGGATTCTCATCACGCAGAAGGCGGGCGCGATCCGGATCTACGAGAACGGTGCGCTGAACCCCGACCCGATTCTGGTCCTGCCGACACGCACCGAAGGCGAACGCGGATTGCTCGGCATCGAGGTGGACCCCCACTTCACCGACAACGGCTATATCTACGTCGCCTACACCACGACCGACGCCCACTACCAACTGTCTCGTCTCACCGTCACCGATGGAGGCATCGACCCGGCCTCTGAGTTCTCCCTGTTCCTCTCGCCCGATCTCGAAGCCGCCAACCATCAGGGCGGCGACCTCCAATTCGGCCCGGACGGCATGCTCTACTGGGGCATCGGCGACAACACCGACGGCGCCAACGCCCAGGACCTGACGAATATCCACGGCAAGATCCTGCGCCTGAACCCAACGGATGGATCTGCACCGCAAGACAATCCGTTCGTCAACACACCCAACGCCGAGGCGCGGATCTGGGCGTACGGCCTGCGCAATCCGTTCCGGTTGGCCTTCGATTCCGACAACCGGCTGCTGGCCGGCGATGTGGGCGACAACGCCGTCGAGGAACTGGACCTCATCACCAAGGGCGGCAACTACGGCTGGCCCGGCGCCGAAGGCGTCTGCGCCAGTTGCACATCCATCAAGCCGATCTACACCTACGACCACTCCGC
>JAHFVD010000013.1 GCA_023264735.1 Mycobacterium sp.
AGATTCAGGGGCACGGGTCACCGCAGTCCGGCGCCGTAGCGCGCCTGATTGTCGGTCTCAGCCTCCTCGCGCAGTGCCGCGAACGCCAGGTTCAGCCGATCACTGAGCTCACCATGGCTGTAATCGGTCACGACCGCGGGATGCAACGTGAGTTCGATGAGTTTGCCGTCGGAGTTCGCCACCGCGTGTATATCCCCCAGGTCGACGCTGTAGGTGATGGTCTCGGCCTGCGCGACGAGCGCCTCCCAACGCTCGGCAGCCTCGCTCAGCTCCTGTAAGACCGCATCGACGAGATCCCTGTCGCTAAGCTCGCGATCGCCGCCGGATCCCGCCACTCAGACAGTATGTCGAGCGTCGCTACCTGCGTCAATTCACCTGTGCGGTATGTGTGACCGGCGAGGACGGAAATCGCCTCAGCAACCTCAGACCATAGGTTCAGTTACGGAGTTGCGCCCCATTGGCTGGGCTGCGGGGCGTTGAGGGCTTCGAACCAGGCGAAGTGATAGTTGGCGGACAGCTCGTCGCCGACGGCGGTCGCCTCGGTCGCGGCCAGTAATAAACAGTTGCTCAGCAGGGCTGAGTCGACATCCGGATACTGGGCCATCAGCTGATAGCGGGCGGTGTCGGAATGCACGCGCAGGACGTCCACTTCGGCGTCGAGCACCCCGGTGCGCGCCGCGCCCGCTTTGGCCAGCGTGTGCACCAGCCGGGGCAAGCCGTCGCGCCAGTGGGTGGCCTCCACGAGCTTCCACCCCAGATCGTCGACCCGGGGCAGCTCTCGCGCTTTCGTCGACGCCACCGTCGGCTCGCCACGACCCGTGGCGAATGAATCACCCGGGTGGTAGGCCGCCGATCGCACGACATCGCCGAGGAGCTCGCTGACGCGGCCGCGACGCCGGGCCGGCGCGAGCAGCTCGACGCCGGCGGGCAACGCAACGCCCGGCGGGATCCAGCCGTGCGCGAGGTCGGTCACCAGCAGAATCGCGCCGTCGTCGCGCTCCCCGATCGCCCACCGCAAGCCGGGTTCCTGGCGTGCGACGAATTCGAGCAGCCGCTCGAGATGGTGGTCGCCGGGCTCAGGTTCCGGTTCGGGTTCGGGCTCCGGTTTCGGTTCGGGCTCGATGACGGCCTCGGGCTCGGGTGGCGTCTCGGCGGGCAGTGTGACCACGGGAAGCGCCGGGTCGGTGTCGAATTCAACTGCTGCAGAGCGCAATTGATGAATCGTCGACTCGACACGTTGCACCGCGTAGGACCTGGCCACGTCGATGATCCGGACTTCCTCGGCTCGGCGGGCGAAGTCGGGAAGATCGGCGTGCTGCAACTCCCGCAGGCGCCCGTTGGCCGAGTTCGCGATGCGCTGAAGGTCGTTCTTCAGGTGTTCGGCGACGATCGCGGTCTCTGGTGTGACCGTCTCCAGCTCCGAGGGCCACAACCCACCGATGACCCACGGCGTGCAATCGGCGGGGGTGTCGAATGTCGGCACGGAGAGGGCGCGCTGCGTCGCCCTCTTCAGACGCTGACGCGCGGTGTTCCGGCCGAAGATCGCCACGGCGAAAGCCTAGGCCAGTGGCTGGTTCTTCCGCACACCCTTGTACATGCCCCGGCGCACGATCCACGGCATCACCACCCTGTCGACCGACCAGGCCGGGAACCGGAAGGCGCTGCCGTTGGGGGCGAACACCTCCAGCCCGTCGGCCTGGATTCCGACGATCGACCCCCACCTCCGCCTCGGTGCCCGGTACTTCTTGAGCGGGCGGTCGGCCAGGGTGGCTTTGATGTTGTGGGCCAGCAGGGAATCGGCCCGCGCCCGCGCCGAGGCGCGCAGCGGATCAGTGGCGGCGACGTCGCCGATCGCGAACACGTGGTGGTGGCCGCACAGTTGCAGTTCCGGGGTGACCTTCACGAAGCCCTGCTCGTCGAGCAGTTCGGGCGGCAGCCATTCGGTGTTGGGCTTGACCCGTCCGATCGCCCACAGCACCGCGTCGGCCTGCGCCGCAGGCTGCCCGGTGCTCCACTGCACCGGCGCATCGGTGATCTCGTCGCCGTCAAAGCCGTCGGGAAGCACCGCACGATGCCCGGGATGCAGACCGACACCGAGCCCAATCAGCGTGCCCTGCAACTTCTCCCACGCTCGCGGATGATGCTCGGTCAGCGCTCGTTCACCAGGGAAGTAGAGGTCGACCTTTTTGCCCGGCCACGCGGTGGCAATGTTGGCGGCGGCACTCACCGCCGCGGCACCACCGCCGACGATAGCCACCGAGGCCGCCGCACCCAGCCGGTCGTGGGTGGCGGTCAAGTCGGCAGCGATCTCCTCGGGCGTCTGCAGGGTTGGCTGGCGCCAGAACCCGTTGCGCACCCCGGTCGAAATGACCAGCACGTCATAGGGTTCGGTGACCGGTGAGCCGTCCGGCGCAGTGCCCAGCACGGTCCGGTTCTCGAGATCCAGACCGGTGAGGGTGGCCTGCACGGTGCGCACCCGGTCCAGTGCCCGGTATTTGTCGAACGACACCCAGTTGTCGCGGGCCCAGTCCTTCGGGCGGGCCAGCCGCAGCCCCAGCTCCTGACCGCTGAGCAGGGCGGGCTTGGCCGAGATGCCGACGATGTCAGCATGGCGGCCCAGCTTGATCGCGGTGAGCAGCCCGCTGTCACCGAATCCGGCGATCACGATGCGTGGTTTGTGTGGGCTCATGCTTCCACTCATACCGTGGCCTTTCGGGGTGGGCGGGGAATGAGCATCGGCACTCGGTCGATGACGGCTTGATACTGCGGGCGCCGCGCCAGGCTGCGCTTCTCCATCATCGGGATGCTGGCGCCCAAGAACATCGCCACCATCACGACCACCCCGACGAACAGCCACCACGCCGAGGCGGGTGCGGCGGCCACGCCGAACAGCGCCAGGGCGAACCAGAAGCTGATCTCGCCAAAGTAGTTCGGATGGCGCGACCAGGACCACAGCCCGCGGTCCATCACCGCACCGGGTTGCTTGTCACGCACGAAGCGATGCATCTGCGTGTCGGCTACCAGCTCAAGGGTCACCGCCGCAATACCGACCGCGAACGCAACCCAGCTCAGCCACACCAGCCCCGGCCCGGGTGTGGTGACCGCGATGTAGACCGGCAGCATGCCGAGGAATACCTGCACGGTGGGAACCAGGTGGATGCCGAACAGGTCGACGAGGAACTCCCACCGACCGGCGCCCTCACGCAGGATCGGGTAGCGCCAGTCCTCGTGGTGCAGGCCGGGGAAGCTGTACGCCCAGTTCCCGGTCAGCCGCACCGCCCAGTACATGACGACGATCGTGAGCAGCCAGCAGCGCAGCGAATCCCAGCCCACCGGGCCGGCGGCCCACCAGTAGATGAGCAGCAGCGGCGGGATCACGCTCCAGTAGGCGTCATAGAAGCTGGAGTTGCGGTACGCGCGGGAGAAGACGAAAACCACCAGCGTGGCA
This sequence comes from Mycobacterium sp., assembly GCA_023264735.1. GTDB lineage: Bacteria > Actinomycetota > Actinomycetes > Mycobacteriales > Mycobacteriaceae > Mycobacterium. The sequence goes on from JAHFVD010000013.1 coordinate 3,449, forward strand.
ATGACGTCGGCGGTGAAGGCATCGAGCCACAGCCGGCCGGTCGCCGACGGACCCCACAGCAGCCAGGCCGCACCGGCTCCGACCGCGAGAACGTAGGCCACGGTGACCAGATAGAACGAACCTGTCCGGTTCGGCGTTACTGTCATGCACCCTCCTACCGCGGCCGAACTGTAACACGTTCTAGTTGGCGCATCCCCGAGTCGACGGACCGCACCGACTCTGCGCTCAGAGCGGGTTTCCGGACCGGATAGACGCTGTCACCGCAGACTCGATGCCGCCACCGCAGAATGGATTCCGCCCGGTCGATCCGCGAGTCGAGGGGCTCCCGCGCGACAAGATCTGACCCTGCAAACCCGGCATCGACTCTGCGCTCAGCGCGGGTTTCAAGCCGAAACCACGCTCTCACCGCAGACTCGATCAGGCCCGCCGGACCAAAACTTGACACCTGCCAACAACTGACAACAAGCGGGCCTTATCGTGTCGGAATGAGCACCGTCGCTGATGCCGAGCGGGTCGAAGACCTGGCCCGGCGGGTCGTGGCAGACCACGATCCGAAGAAAGTCCCGATTCCCGAATTCCTCGGCGCCTGTTATGACGCCGGCCTGTCCTGGGTGCACTTTCCCGAAGGCTTTGGTGGCCTGGGCCTCTCGCGTGGCCTGCAGGCCGTCGCTGATCGGATCCTGCAGGGTGCCGGCGGCCCGGTGCCCCTGGGCCTCAACCCGATGGGCTACGGCATGGCCGCCCCCACGGTGCGTGAGCACGCCCAGTCCGACGACCTGAAGAAGGCGTTGCTGCGGCCGCTGGCCACCACCGAGGACATCTGGTGCCAGCTGTTCTCCGAGCCCGGCGCCGGCTCCGATCTGGCCGGCCTGGCCACCACGGCCGTCCCAGACGGCGACGAGTGGGTGCTCAACGGCCAGAAGGTGTGGACCAGCCTCGCGCACCGCGCTCGCTGGGGTCTGCTGCTCGCGCGCACCGACCCCGATATCGCCAAGCACAAGGGCCTGACCTACTTCGTGCTCGATATGCACGCGCCCGGGGTGGAGACGCGGCCGCTACGACAGATGACCGGGCAGGCCGAGTTCAACGAGGTCTACATCACCGACGCCCGTATCCCCGACACCCACCGCCTGGGCGCGGTCGGCAACGGCTGGGGCGTGGCGATGACCACGCTGATGAACGAGCGCAGCGCCCTGGGCGGCAGCGGCAGCCGACGCGGCAGCGGCACCATCAAGGACGCCACGGCGCTGTGGGCCTCACGTCCCGACCTGCACACCCCGGTGTTGCGGGATCGGTTGGCACAGTTGTGGTTGCGCTCGGAAGCCCAGCGGCTCACTTCGGAGCGTTCTCGCGCTTCGGCGACCGTCGGCGGACCGGGCCCGGAGGCCTCGGTCGGCAAGCTGGTGGGCGCCTTGCTCAATCAGCACATCTACGAATGGTGCATGGATCTGCTTGGGCCCGAAGGCATTCTGTACGACAGCTACGCGCTGACCGACGGATCCGACGATGCCGGCATCTGGCGCGGGACGATCCAGCAGCGGTACCTGCGCAGTCGCGCCAACACCATCGAGGGCGGCACCACCGAGGTGATGCGCAACATCCTCGGCGAGCGGGTGCTGGGCCTGCCCGGTGACCTGCGTGCCGATGCCGGCATGCCGTGGAAGGAGATCCCCCGTGGATGAGAAGCTTGCGGATCAGACCATGAGAAGCGCTGAGTTTTCGTTCACCGAGGAACAGAACGACCTGCGCTCCGCCGTGCGCAAGTTCTGCGCCGACAACTTCGACGAGGCGACCGTCCGCCGGCTGATGGAAGCCGACGTACCGTTCGACGCCAAGGTGTGGAACCGTCTCGGCGCCGAGCTCGGCGTGCTCGGACTGTCCGTGCCCGAGGCCGACGGCGGTGTCGGCGGCTCTCTGGTCGACCAGGCCGTCGCGGTGGAACAGTTCGGCGCCACGCTGGCCTGCGGCCCGCTGTTCGGCACCGTCTATCTGGCTGTTCCCGCGCTGGTGGCGAGTCCGGCCGGTCCGGCCCGCGACGAACTGCTGAACCAGCTGGTGGAGGGCACCCGCACCGCGGCGTTCGCCGTCACCGACAAGGCCGGGATGTTCGATCCGGCCGCGGTCACGGTGACCGCCAACGGTGGCACCGTCTCCGGTACCGTCCCCCACGTCGTCGACAGCGCGGCGGCCGACGAAATCCTGGTCGCGGCAACCGGTTCCGATGGTGTTGGGCTGTACGTGGTAGAGGCCAAGGACACCCAGCGCACCCCGCTGATGACCCTGGACCTGACCCGTCCGCAGGCCACGATCACGTTCGCCGACTCCCCCGCCCGGCTGCTGGTCGGCCCCGAGGAAGCCGAACGGGTGATCACCCACGCACTGCAGGTGGGCTCGGCGCTGCTGGCCGTCGAACAGGTCGGTGCCGCACAACATCTGCTGGATCTATCCGTCGAGTACGCCAAGTCCCGGCTGCAGTTCGGCAGGCAGATCGGCTCGTTCCAGGCGATCAAGCACAAGCTGGCCGACATGCTGGTGGATCTCGAGCACGCCCGCTCGACGGCTTTTCACGCGGTGTGGGCGCTGACCGACGGCTCCGATGACCCGGCGCTTGCGGTCAGCATCGCCCAAGCCACCGCTTCGGCGGCGCTGAGTCACATCGCGGCCGACACCATTCAGGTGCACGGCGGTATCGGCTTCACCTGGGAACATCAGGCGCACTTGTATTTCAAACGCGCCGCCACCGATGCCGCGCTGCTGGGCACTGCCGAGCAGCATCGGTCCCGGGTCGCTGATTTCGTCCTGGACGACGCGAGTGCCGAGGGCGGCACTCGGGTGGCCGACGGCCTGCCGGTCTAGCACTGGACATAACGAAACGTTCGGGTGCGAGAAGTGCTGAGAACTTCTCGCACCCGAACGGTTTCCGTGGTACGCCTGGCTCGTCAGCCGCGATGGCGATTCCACTGGTGATGGTGATGGATCGAGGTCCCCGGCTGGGGCTGGTTGGTCTGGTGCGGGAACGCCGGGTGCGGCGCGGGGTGGCTCATGTTGGGGCCGGTGGCGTCCGCATAGCTGTCTGGTGCGGCTCCCAGGGCGATCAGCGCGGAGCCGGTGGCCAGGATCGCGCCTGCGGCGATGCGCTTGAACCAGATCAGGGTTGAGGTGTTGGTTGTCGTGATGGTCATGATGTCGTGCTCGTTCTCTTCGTGCTTCCCCCGGTTTGCCGGGTGAGACAACAATCGCGCACGAAAGCCCCGGTGTCTGTCGGCCGACCAGGCCATAGCCGGGTTGAACCCGATGTCCACCGATCGGGGGACATCCGTCGGTACGCTCAGGCCGCGATGAGCACGATGGAGTTGGTCACCTCGGCACCGGCCAAGATGGGTCCCGGCGAAATCGGTGCGTGGGCGGCCCGAGCCGAGCGCCTCGGGTTCGACGTCATCCACATCTCCGAAACCATCCACGACCCGTTCACCGTTGCCGCCCTTGCCCTGCAGCACACACGGCGGGTGACGGTGCGTACCAGCATGGTGCTCGCCTTTCCGCGCAGTCCGATGATCACCGCGTACGCGGCGTGGGATCTGGCGAAGTACTCCGGTGGCCGGTTTCAGCTCGGCATCGCCTCGCAGGTGCGCGGCAACATCGTCGGCCGGTTCTCGGCCCAGTGGTCCGAACCGGTGGCCCGCCTCGCCGACTACATCCGGGCGCTGCGCGCGATCTTTGCGTCGTTCCAGACCGGTGCGAAACTCGATTACGTTGGGCCGCACTACCGATTCGAACGATTGCAGCCCTACTTCAACCCCGGTCCGCTCGAGCATCCGGCCCCGCAGATCTGGACCGGGGCGGTGAATGCGCGGATGTGTGCCATGGCCGGTGAGCTGGCGGATGGCTTTGTCTGCCACCCGACCAACTCGCACCCCGTCGTCCTGAAATCCCGTACCCTGCCCGCACTCGCGGAGGGCGCAGCACGCGCTGGGCGCACACACCAGCCGGCCGTCGTCGCCAACCCACATGTCATGACAGCAGCCACATCTGAGGCCGTCGACGCGTTGCGCGAGCAGCGACGCTCAGAGCTGGCATTCCTCTATAGCACACCGGCCTACCGCAGACAGCTGGAAGACTTCGGTCTGGCCGACCTCGGCGCGGCGCTGAGCGCGATGGCGCAACGGTCCGAATGGGACTATCTGCCAACGGTTCTCACCGACGAGGTGGTGAGCCGGCTGGTGCCGCAGGGCACCTACGACGCGATCCCTGCCGTGTTGACGCAGTGGTATTCGGGACTGTGCAGCGGGATCAACCTGCCGGTGCCGACCGATGACGACGACGGATTCGGCGCACTCCTCGACGCCTGCCGTCAGATCCCTGCCGCCGCGCGCAACTCGGTGTAAGAGGCCTCGACGCAGTCGGCCAACGCCGCGATATCGGGCAGCGCGGTCGGGTCGGTACACAGCCCGATGCCCATGTCCCCGGCGCAGGAGATGGCCGAAATCCGCAGCGCGTGATGGGCGGCCGGCTCCGAGGAGGAGAACAGGTGCTGTACCCGTCGGCCGGCAACCTGAACCGGATCACGCGGTCCGGGGACGTTGGAGATCGACAAACTGAACTCGTGTGAGCTCCCAGCCAACCGTTGGGCCGCCGCGCCAATGCTTTTGACGCATCCCAGGGCGTGAAACAGGTCGTACATCTCGTCGGCGTCGTCCAGTCGCTTGCGCTCGCGCGTCTCGGCGCTGATCCTGTCCAGCCGCCGCAACGGATCGGGTTCTGCCAGTGGCAGATCGATGTTGAGGAACGAGTCGCGGTTGGATAGATCCGCCGCGACTTCGGCGCGGTGATGCAGACTCACCGGAATCTGCGCACGCAGGTCCCGCGCGCCGCCCTCGCCGAGCCAGCGCCGCAGGCCGCCCGCGATCACTGCCAGCAGAACATCGTTGACGGTCGCGGCGTTGGGCCGCGACCGCCCAATCGCCTTGAACTCCGCCAACGGGGCCACGGCGAACGCCAGCTCGCGGGCAATCGTCACGGGCCGATCGAACGGCGCATAGTCATCGGGATGACCCAGCTCGCGGATGAGGGCCGCCGGGAGCCGCCACGCTTCCTCCAGCGGCGTCAGGCCGGGTGAATCATGTTGTTCTGGGCGGCTTCCTGATTCTTTGGTGGCCTCTTGGTGGGCATCGAAGAGCACCGAGTTCAGAAAGCGCACCCCGGCGATACCGTCAGCCATCGCATGGTGGATGCGCGCCGCGATGGCTTCCCGTCCGTCGGCCAGCGGCCCGATGAGATCAAAGGTCCACAGCGGCCGGCTGCGGTCCAGATGCTCCGACATCAGTTCGCTGACAATGCGCCACAGGTCGGCGGTGGAGGCACAGCTGGCGTCCGCACGCTGCCGGACGTGCTGGCTGATGTCGAAATCTGCGGCTGCCACCCATCGCGGTTCAGGACCCGACGTGTCGACGCGGTGTGTAGCCCGGGGCTGGCTGGGCAGTCGTTCGGCCACAATGGCACGCAACGCCTCGATGTCCAGCGCTGCACCGGGTTCGAGCACAACCAGTTTCAGGGTGTGGCCGGTGATCGACGCGGACTCCAGGCCCAGGATGTGCGCGTCGTCGGCGGACAGCCGGTCGGAATCGTCGGGCACCACCTGAGTCAGCCTAGGCCGGTCAACGGAACCGTTCGAGGCATTCGCGTTCGTTGAAAGTCGCGAGGAACGACGTGGCGGCGCGGTGGCCCTCGTCGTACAAGGCGTCGATCTCGCGTTGATTGATGTCGAAATCGAGCACGCCGACCTTCGTCGAATCCACTCTGATGGTCCGGCAGTTCACCCACGGCAGGTTGAGGTAGGCCTGATCGCGGCCGACCAGGATCGTGGTGATGACGTCCTCGAGCAGGCTGGGGCCACCGAAGTGGCGCAGCGGGGCCAGCGCGGGGATCACCTTAGCGTTGTTCTGGGGCAGGTCGGGCAACAGCGTCACCCCGATGGTGGGCCAGCGTGGCTTCTTGCCGTCGGCGCGGTCCAGCGAGTCGATCGGATAGTTCGACAGCAGCCCCCCGTCGACGAGCGTCGATTCGCGGCCGGTCGCACTGGTGAGCGTGACCGGGCGGAAGAAGAACGGTATCGACATCGAGGCGCGCACCGCGTCGGCGACGAGCTGCTCGTCGGGGTCCAGCCCATAGAGCCGGCGGTAGTCCCACGGCAGCCTCACCAGCTGGCCGGTGGTGACGTCGGCGACAGTCACCACGAGCCGGTAGCGGTGTTCCTCGGGCAGTTGGTCGTCGTCGAGCCGGAGGTCAGCGAACGTGGTGACACCAAGGTCGCGCAACTGGTCGGCGATGAAGTTGTGGGCGTAATCACCCTGGTAGATACCGGAGCCCTGGAGGATCGCCCAGGATGGCCCGAGCACCGGGAGCCGTTCGATCGGGCCGGGGTCGAGGAACTTGCGATAGTCAATGCTGAGCGCGAGGTCGCGGACGTCAGCCGGGGTCAGCTGGTCGTCCTTCGCAGCCGCGGCCACGATCGCCCCCACGATCGAGCCTGCCGACGAGCCGGCGACGCGGTAGGCGCGGTAGCCGGCCTCCATGAGCTTCACCACGGCGCCGGCCAGACCGATGCCCTTCACCCCGCCACCAGCAAGGACCAGGTCGATGGGCTTCGTCGCGGCAGTGGGCATCGTCCCATGCTAGGAGCCGGACCTGTGGGGTCTATTTGCGCGGTCTACCCGGCGCGATGCCACTGGTGATGGTGGTGCTCGATCGAGCCCGGCACCGGGAAATTGTGCTGGCCGGGGAAGGTCTGATGGTGGCTGGGCGAGTTCACGTTCGGGCCGTTGGTGAACGAGCCGCTCTCGGCGAGGGCGTCGGTGGCGGAACCAAAGGCGAACAGTGCGGAGCCCGCGGCCAATGCGCTACCGGCGGCCAGTCGCTTCATCCAGGTCATGGTGGTCATGTCGGTCATATCCTCTTCGTCGTCTTCGACTTGTCTGTGTGGGCCTTCGCGTTTCGCCAGTGCCTAAACGGTCTCGCATCTGGGCCGTGGTGTCTGTCCGGCAGCCGGTGGATGACCCGGTGGAATCCGTTGTCCCCCGATCGGTGGACAGCGGTCAATTCCTGCCAACCGACGATCATCTGCTGCCAGCGGAATTACCGCGCCCCCTGACGGTGTTGGGACTGTCAGCGGCGCGGAAATCGACTCCCGCCGTTGAGGAAGAGGGAATAGACATGAAGAAGTACACCATCACCGCTGCCATCGCAGGCGCTATGACCGCCGCCGTTCTGGGCCTTGCCGGGCCCGCTCAGGCCGATGTCGGTCACAACGACTGGGTCAACAACATTGGCCCGTCGGCGACCGCGCCGCACGTTGACACGACTGTGCATGGAAGCCGTTGATCCTCAACGGACTCCAGCAGAGGGGCACCCGATTCGGGTGCCCCTCTTGCATGGGCGCCCCGTCACGCCAGGACGGCGTCGATGGCGCGATAGATGCGCTGCTCGCTGACCGGCCTGGGGGTGCCCAACTGTTGGGCCCACAGGCTGACCCGGAATTCTTCGATCTGCCACGCGATGTCGCGGACATCGGCCGCAGCGGCTCGGGTGAGCGACAGCGCCTGCAACAGCTCGGTGTAGGCATCCTCGACGGCGTGCACGCGTTGCATCCGTTCGCGATCGGCCTGCGGGGCCTGCGCCAGCCGGTCGAGGCGGCGGCTGATCGCGGTCAGGTAGCGGGTCAGGTCGGCCAGACGGGTGGCACCGGTCACGGTGACGAAGTGACTGGGCACCAAGCTTTCCAGCTGCGCGCGGATGTCGGCGACCGCGTCGGCCTGCGCTGCCACCGGTTTGTCCGGTAGCGCGAGTTCCACCTCCTGCAGGGCGGCCAGGACCTTTTGCACCCGGGCCACGATGTCCTGCGTGGTCGACGCCAGCGCCGCAGACACCCGGTCGCGCAGGGCGGCGAAATCCGTTCTGGTCCAGACCGGCTTGGCCGCCAGGATGTCGACGGCAGCATCGGCGCAGTCATCGAGTAGCGCGGCCAGCGACCCGTCCGGGTTGGCTCCCAAGACCAGGCGTGTGCGCGGATCCAGGGCCTTCTCCAGCGATTTCACCGGGGATGGCACCGCCAACCGCAGCAGACGCCTGATCCCGGCTTTCATCGCCGCATCGCGCTCGGCAGCGGTGGCGAACACCCGCACGTCGACTCCCGCGCCGGCGTCGACCAGAGCCGGGTAGCCGCGAACGAGATGCCCGCCGACGGTGCGTTCGACCATGTCTGGCAACCGGTCCAGGTCGTCGGGCCAGGCGCGGAGTCCGGTTCGTTCCAAGTCGCTGGCCACCGCATCGGCCACCGCCTGGCGGGCCGACCCGGCCAGCTGACGCTGCAGCACCTCGAGATCCTTGCCGCGGGCCACCTCGGTGCCGTCGGCCGCTTCGACGGCGAACGTGACCCGCAGGTGAGCGGGTAACTTGTCCAGCTCGAACGCACTGATCGGTACCAGAATTCCGGTGCGCCGGTGCAATTCGCGCTGCAGCGCTTCCAGCAGCGGCTCACGTCCCGCCTCGATATCAACGAGCACCGCACGCGCGGTGTCAGGAGCCGGAACGAAGTTGCGCCGCAAGTCTTTCGGCAGCGACCGGATCAACGCGGTCACCAATTCCTCGCGCAAAGCCGGTACCTGCCAGCCGAACTCGTCACCGCCGAGCCGGGCCAGCACCCCCACCGGGATGTGCACGGTGACCCCGTCATCGGACGCACCCGGTTCGAACCGATAGGTCAGCGGCAGGGACAAGTCTCCGGCCCGCCAGTTGTCCGGCCGTTCGGCGGTGTCGTCGTCGACGCGCAGCAGGTCGTCACGGGTGAAGGTCAACAGCTCCGGAGTCTGGTGACGTTGCTTTTTCCACCAGCCGTCGAAGTGCCGCACCGAGACCACCTGCTGCGGAATCCTGTTGTCGTAGAACGCATAGATCTCGTCGTCGCCGACGAGGAGGTCCCGACGACGGGCCCGCTCCTCCAGTTCGGCCAGCTCGGCCCGCAGCCGCGCGTTGTCGGCGAAAAAGCGGTGGCGGGTCTGCCACTCCCCCTGTACCAACGCGTGGCGGATGAGCAGTTCCCGGGATACCACCGGGTCGACGGTGGCGTACCCCACCCGTCGGCGCGGCACCAGCGCGAGCCCGTAGAGCGTCACCCGTTCGAAGGCCATCACCGCACCGCGCTTGGCATCCCAGTGCGGTTCGCTGTAGGTGCGCTGCACCAGATGTCCGGCCACCCGCTCGACCATCTCGGGTTCGATGCGGGCGGCGGTGCGCCCGTACAACCGGCTGGTCTCCACCAAATCGGCTACCACGATCCAGCGCGGCGGCCGCTTGGTCAGCACCGATCCCGGAGCGAGCACGAACCTGGTGTTACGCGCACCCGTGTATTCCCGCGAATCCCCTTCGCGCAGGCCGATATGCGACAGCAGCCCGGCGACCAGGGCGGCGTGCACCCGCGCCGGGTCCGCCGGCTCGGGGTCCTCGGACTCCCGGATCCCGATGTCACGGGCGATGCTGCGCAGCTGACCCGTCAGGTCCTGCCATTCCCGGATACGCAGATAGTGCAGGAACTCCTCGCGGCACATCCGCCGGAAGGCACTGCCGGAGCGTGCCTTTCGCTCCTCGCGCAGATACCGCCACAGGTTGAGGAACGACACGAAATCCGAGTGCTCGTCGGCGAACCGGGAGTGCTTCTGCCGGGCCGCCTCCTCGCGGTCGACGGGTCGCTCTCTGGGGTCGGGAATCGACAGCGCCGCGGCCAGCACCAGCACCTCACGCACGCAGCCCTCGGTGTCAGCCTGCAGAATCATCCGCGCCAGGCGCGGATCGACTGGCAACTGCGCGAGCCGGCGCCCGATATCGGTGATCGCGCCCGCAGAGTCGAACGCACCCAGTTCCTGCAGCAGCTGAACACCGTCGCGGATACTGCGCTGCTCGGGCGGATCCAAGAACGGAAAGTTCTCGATATCGCCGAGTTGCAGTGCGGCCATCTGCAGGATCACCGCGGCCAAGTTGGTGCGCAGGATCTCCGGGTCGGTGTAGCGCGGGCGCGCCGCGAAGTCCTCCTCGGAGTAGAGCCGGATGCACACCCCGGGTGCGGTGCGCCCGGAACGGCCGGCCCGCTGCGCGGCTGAGGCCTGCGAGATGGGTTCGATCGGCAGCCGCTGAACCTTGGTGCGCCGGCTGTACCGCGAGATGCGCGCGGTGCCGGGGTCGACGACGTAGCGGACGCCGGGCACCGTCAGCGATGTCTCGGCAACGTTGGTCGCCAACACGACTCGCCGTGCTGTACGTGCCGGCTGGAACACCTTCTGCTGCTCGGCGGTGGGCAGCCGCGCATAGAGCGGCAACACCTCGGTGTTCTTCAGATCGCTCAAAGCATCAGCAGTGTCCCGGATTTCCCGTTCGCCTGACAGGAACACGAGCACATCACCGGGCGGCTCGGCTTCCAGCTCGCGGACCGCGTCGACGATCGCCTCGGTCTGGTCGCGGATCTCGGTGCGGACGATCTCATGGTCGGGATCGTCGGGATCGTCCGAATCATCGCCCACCACAGGCACTTCCAACGGCCGATACCGGATCTCCACCGGGTAGGTGCGCCCTGACACTTCCACGATCGGCGCACCATTGAAGTGATCGGCGAAGCGTTGCGGTTCGATCGTCGCCGAGGTGACGATGACCTTGAGATCCGGCCGGCGGGGCAGTAGCTCGCGCAGGTAGCCCAGCAGGAAGTCGATATTGAGGCTGCGCTCGTGCGCCTCGTCGAGGATCAGGGTGTCGTAACGCAGCAGCCGCCGATCGCGCTGGATCTCGGCGAGCAGGATGCCGTCGGTCATCAGCTTCACCAGTGTGCGGTCGCTGGCCTGGTCGGTGAAGCGCACCGTATAGCCGATCGTTTCGCCGAGCGGGCTACCGAGTTCGTCGGCGATGCGTTGGGCAACCGTGCGCGCCGCCAGCCGGCGCGGCTGGGTGTGGCCGATGGTCCCGCGAACTCCGCGGCCGAGCTCCAGGCAGATCTTGGGTAGCTGGGTGGTCTTGCCCGAGCCGGTCTCGCCGGCGATGACGACCACCTGGTTCTCGGTGATGGCCTTGGCGATCTCGGCGCGCCGATCACTGACCGGTAGGTCGGGGTAGGTGATCGCCGGGACAGCGGCGGTGCGGGTGGCGATCAGCGCCTCGGCGGTGGTGAACTGCGCGGAGATCTGCCGCAACGCCTCGGCCGAGATGTCCCCGCGCTGCGACTTCAGCCGCCGGCCCAGCCGGGTGGCGTCGCGAATGGTCAATCCATCGAGGCGGGCGCGCAGTGCGCGCACCTGGTCGACGGACGTTTCGGACACCCGAGTCACCCTAAGCGGCGAAGCCGCCTAGTTGCCACGCAGTGCGGCAAGGCCGCTACGGGGCCACACGGTGCGTAGGCTCGATGACGATGACCATTTGGATCGTCGTCGGTTTGCTGCTGGTGGGCCTCGGAACCGTGGCCAGCCAGCTGTTTCGGCTCAAGGATTGGTTGAACAAGCCACCCCCACCGAACGAGCCACCCAGCGAGCACCCCGACGAACCCGACACGTGACCGAATTGCCCGCCGCGGTGCGGGCGATGGCCGGTCGCGGGCCACAGTGGGCGACGTGGGTCGAGTCGCTGGCCAGGCTGACCCGCGACATCGTCGCCCAGTGGCAGCTTCGGCCGGACGGCCCCGCCACCCACGGTTATTGCTCGCTGGTGCTGCCGGTCCGCACACCGGACGGCGTGGCCGCGATGCTCAAGCTCAGCTTCCCCGACGACGAATCCGAACACGAACACCTGGCGCTGCGGCGCTGGGGCGGTGACGGGGCCGTCCGCCTGCTGAGCGCCGATCCGCACCGTCGAGCACTACTGCTGGAGCGGCTCGGTGACGACGACCTAACCCGTCTCACCGACATCGAGGCTTGCCGCACCGTCGCCGGCCTGTACCGGCATATCCACGTCCCGGCGCTGCCGCAGTTGCGAACGCTCACCTCCTACCTCGACCGCTGGAGCAGCGAACTGGCGGAGCTGCCGCGCAGCGCCCCGATCCCGCATCGACTGGTGGAACAGGCGCTGAGCCAATGTGCCGACCTGACAGCGGATCCGGCGGCCACCGCACGGGTCATCCATTGCGATCTGCACTACCAGAACGTGCTCGCCGGGCAGCGCCGGCCCTGGCTCGTCATCGACCCCAAACCGGTCAATGGCGACCCGCACTACGAGATCGCGCCGATGCTGTGGAACCGATTCGACGAGCTGGCCGGCGATATCCGAGACGGGGTCCGCCGCCGCTTCTACACGCTCGTCGACGCCGCCGAATTCGACGAGGACCGGGCACGTGCCTGGGTGGTGGTGCGGATGGTGCTCAACGCGATGTGGGCCCTCCAGGACAGCGAGCGTAGTTGGCTGACCACCTGCATCGCGGTGGCCAAAGCCGTTCAGGATTAACAACTATCGAGGCGGGTCGCCGCGCCACATGAAGCTGTTGACGTACTTACCCATGTCCTTGGCGATATCGAGATTCGCCGGCGACGGCGGCCCCGGTCCGTCCTCGGGCCCGAACTGGTGGAACGGCCCGGCCGCACCGGCGACCAGCGCCAGGTCGTTCTTCACCGCGACGACGATGATGATCCGCAGATGCTGCGCATCGGTCGAGGTGCCCTTCGGCCAGTCGTCGGCGACTTCGCCGTAGCCGGGTTCGTATCCCAGGATCGCGTTGGGCAGCTCATAGGATTTCACTGCATCGGGGAACATCTGCCCCAGCAAGTCGGTGGCCACCTGGCGGGCATCGCGGCCCTGCGCCGGTTGGCTGAACAACCGTAACGTCCCACCGTCACCGATATTCAGTTCCGCCCGTACTCCGTTGGGTTCCATGGTGACGTCATAGGCGGTCCCGGCCGCCGGGTAGGACACCGAGAATGACCCGTCGGGTGCGAAGAACCGGGGATTGGTCGCCACCGGAAGTCCGTTCGGGGGGCGTCCGCAATCCGGCGGGCAGTGAAATTTGTTTGGGGCCGGGGTGATTCGGGTCGACACGATGCTCAACGCCATCATCGCGGCAACGATCATGGCCACCCAGATCCCGATGGTCACGAAGTACCCCGGTCCGCGCTGATTACGGGCCCGGTAGTTGCCCGCCGGTACCGCATAGCCCGCGAACGAGCCGGCGTCGTCGAGTTCCGCTGTTGAATCACTCATTGGTGCAACGACTTCAGCACGAGGATGGCCCTCATCAGATTGTCGACGTTCGGACTTCCCAATCCGGTGATCATGTCGTACCCCGGCACCACAGGTGTCACGGCGTTGGCGCCGAGGTAGACATCGCGGAAGGCGGGGACTTCGGCCTGGGTGGCGATCTCGTAGAGCAGGGGATTGAAATCCCCGAGCGCAGGCAACTGACGGGCGGTGAGGAACTGATTCATCACCGCTGCCAGGCCGGCCCAGATGGGTGCTGCCTGCGAGGTGCCGCCGCCGACCTGGATCTGCCCGTTGTTCACGAACTTGACGCCCGTGAACGGGTCGGCGACCGCAGCGATATCGGGGACCAGTCGCTTGTCCCGCGGGCCGGAGTGCAGTTCGGTTTCCTGCCACGACGGGCGAGCGAACAACACCGACGCACCGCCGCCGCTGCCCTGCGTCAGCGGGACGTCGTACCAGCCTTGTTCGGCCAGCCACTGCCCCTGCGAGTCAGTGGACAGTGTTGTGCCACCGACACCGGTCACTTCAGGCAGTGAGGCCAGCACGTCGACGCCGACGTCGTCGGGGCTCGGCGGATCCGACCAGTCGTGTCCACCTTTGCATTCCAGCCCGGCCAGGTCGCCACTGGCGACGAAGGCCGTCGTTCCGCTGCGATGCGCGCGGGCCAGGGCCGAGCGCACCGGCGCCAGATCCGCCCGGGCGAGCAGGCGATCGCAGCCGAACCCGATCGAGAAGCTCCACACCGCACCCGGGTAGCTGCGGTCGACGTCTTCCATCAGCTTGCCGAGTTTCACGTAGGTCCCGTCACCTTCGGCGGTGGGACGGGCGTTGACCAGAACGATCCGGGCCGACGGCGCGATCGCATGGATCAACTGGACGTCCATCGTTGCTTCACCGTGCCGCTCGGCCGACATTCCGCCCATCACGTCCACACTGAATGTCGGCAGCGTGAACCACTCGGAGAACTTGTCCAGGTCGTGTTGGTCGACCCCGTCGAAGGCGAAGACGACGACCGTCTGCTGCTTGCCGGTGTATCCGGCGGAGCCCAGAGGGTTGGCGTTGTACGCGCTGAGCAGCTCGGTGGGCGCCAGTCCGCCGTGGGGAACGTCGAGCGGCAGGCTCGGCGGCGTGCCTTCGTGATACGGCGTGTAGCCGAGAATCCGCCCCATCTCGGCGACTTCGCCGCTGAGCTGTTGCGGGACGGTGGGCTGCTGCGGGGAGGCATAGAACACCCGGCCGCTCGTGCGCCGATAGTCGTTCACCGCGACGTCGAGAGCGCGAGCCATCGCGCGCGGCGCACCCTCGACGATCGCCCACGGGTCACCGTCGCGCCATCGCACCGCGAGGCCGTGCGAGTCGGCCCACTTGCTCAAGGCCACCGGCTTGGTGGGCGCCAACAGTTCGGCGGTCAGCTGGACGTGTTCGGCGCGGGCAGGCCCCAGATCGACAGCCTGAGCGAGCAATCGGGCAAACGGACCCGCGATCAGGTTGTACGGCAGCGGCGGTGTCGGGCGGTCCGCGGCGAACACAGCCAGGACCACCGCAACCGTCGCCACGAGCGCTGTCGGCCGGTGACCCCGGCGACGCCGTGGCCATAAGCGTCTGCGCATCCCGGAAACGATCCCATACTGATGCTGCGCGGTCGTTCCGACCGACACCGCGGGGGTCACGGAGGAGGTCGCGATGGCACGCTCAGCCGCATTGGTGGTGGCCGCCGGGCTACTGACGGTGGGATGCAGCGCCAGCCACGGCAGCGATGTCGCGTCGACGGCGTCGACGGTCCAGGCGACGCCGTCAACGCCGGCCGCTGAACCGAAGTCGAAGACCGGGGAAGGGGACGGCAAGATGGTCGTCACCTACGAGGAGGCAACCAGTCCCGAGGCGATCCCCGGTCGAGATCTCATGCAGCGCACCCACTATCTGGATGACATCGCCAAGTCGGTCACCGACTGGTACCGCCTCCCCTACGACATCCCGGTGGTGGGTCGGCAGTGCGGCGAGGCCAACGACTACTGGAGCCCCAGCGACAAGACGCTGGTCATGTGCTACGAGGACATCGCCGAGAGCGAGCGGATCTTCGCCGCCGACCCCAAACCCGAGGAGACCGCCCGCCGAGTCGGAATCGCGACCTTCTTCCACGAGGCCGGGCACATGGCGATCGACATCTACGACCTGCCGATCACCGGCCGTGAAGAAGATGTGGCCGACCAGCTGGCGGCCTACGAACTGCTGGCCCCCTACGCCGACGGACATGTCGACCAGGACTTCGTGCAGGCGGCCAAGGACACCGCCCGCGAATACTCGGTGCTCAGCAAGGAAGGCGGCCCCCTCGAAGCGGAGTGGCTGGCCGACTCCCACAGCCTCGACCAAGCCAGGGCCTACAACTTCGAGTGCTGGATCTACGGATCCAACCCGGAAGCCAACGCCGATATCGTCAGCTCGGGACTTCTCCCTGAGGGGCGGGCCGACGGCTGCCAGGATGAATGGAATCAGCTGGTCAAGGGCTGGACTGCCCTGCTGGGCCCGCACATGCGCTAACGATGCTGTCTGCCACCGCGACGAATTGGGTATCGGAAACTTCACGTGAGGTTCCGCGTCGAGGAGGTGGACGGTGAAGAAACTCGGTTCAGTGATGGCCTGCGCCATCACGGTCATCGGCATGGGCCTAATCAACGCACCGGCGGCCGGTGCGGGTTGTCAGGGATTGTGGACACCATGGGGTGGCGGTCAGCGCTGCGACGGGCCCATCGATCCCAACGGCTTCTTCCAGCGTTGCGAGACCGGCGGTGCGTTCGGGTTCAACACGCCGCAGCAGTGCTACCAGGTCGACTCCAACAACCTCGGCGACAGCCAGCCGTGGATTGCGCCCTGACCCACCCCGTCTACAGCGGGATGGCGAGCTGGCTGCGGATCAACGGCGCGATCTTCTCGGCCATGTAGGCGTGGCCCGCGTCGGTGGGATGCACGCCGTCCGGCCCGATCAAGTCCGGGCGTCCGACGAACCATTGCTCGGCCAGCGGGTCGATGAAGACCGCCCCGGCGGCCTTGGCCTGCGCGCGCAGTGAGTCCCGCAGGGCGAACACCTCGGGCGGCGGGTCGGCCGTCGGCCACGGGGGTCCGATCACCAGGAACTTGGCCTTGGGTGCCGCCCGGCGGGCGATTCCGAAGGTGTCGCCGACGAGCCCGGGATATTGCTGCAGGTCCACGGGCTGGTCGTTGCGCGATCCGAAGAACACCACCAGGGCATCGTCACGTTCGACGGCTCGGGTGGTGAGGTCCTCGAACAGGCTGCCCTGGTTACCGCGGATTCCGTAGCCCGCACCGCCTTCGGCGGCCACGTCGGCGTCGACCCTGGCCCCCTGGCTGGCCAGCAGCAGCCAGGCTCGCGAGGTCCAGGACAGCGGGCCCTGCCCGCCCTCGTCGGTCCCCGTTGTGTACGAGTCACCGATGACCGCGATGCGGCTGAACTGCGAGCCGCGGTTGGCCAATGCGTAGCCGACGGACGGCTGCGCGTAGCCGAGAATCGCAGCCAACACCACGACGGCCGACAGACCCGCCGTGATGACACGCACAAGGGCTTCCCTGCGGGTCAATGACACCTCACTGAATTCGCGCCCGACCCAGGCAGACTACAGGCACGGAAGGTGTTGGCGCACACCAAGGCTGGGTCCGGGCCGCTACCCGGCGCGGGCCGAGGACTGTGGCGGACGGGCATCGCGGGCCTGGTCGATGGAGGCGAGCCGGCCACCCTCCGCCCCCGGCGGGCCGGTGTGCGCATCGTGCTTGACGTCACGGAAATCGACCATTCTGCGCATCCAGCGCCGGGCCGGTTCCTCGACCGCGTGGAACAGCAGCATGGCGAAGGCGACCGCGGCGGCGATCAGGCCCACGACGACGAACTTCTGTACCGACTTGGGCAGGTCGATCTGGTACTCCTGAACCGCCCAGTTCCACGAGGTGTGCACGATCTCGTGGACCATGTACAGGCTGAACGAGATCTGGCCGCCGTAGACCAGAAGCCGGGTCGACAGCAGCGCCGGCAGGGTGCCGATACCGATCGACAGTGTCACCACCAGCGGCATGAACAATAGGGCGACCATCCCGCCCGGGTCGACCATGCCGACGACGGGGTTGGCGTCGTAGTAGTAGAGGATGCCGACCATCGCGGCGGCCAGCAGTATCGCGGCAATGCCGGCTACACGCTGTGCGCGGTTGCCCAGGTGCAGGCGTCGCACCGCCGCGCAGGCCAGCACACCGGCCAGGAACTGTGCCACGATCCGCGGCAGCCAGCTCCACGGCGTGTAGAGGTGGCCGCTGGCCAGGAGCAGGACCGTCGGCGGCAGGGCCGCGGCGAAGGCCAGCAACAGCAGGGTCCGCGCCCGAGTCACCCGCGACATCCGGAAGACCACCAGGATGATTCCGCCGAACAACAGGTAGGCCAGCCATTCCGCGCTGATCGACCAGGCCGGCCCGTCCCAGCTGGTGCCGTCGAAGAACGGCTCGTACCACAGCTGCACCATGAACAGCTGGCGCACGTAGCTGAGCGCGTTGAGCTTGTCGACGTCCGGGGACGGCACGGTGCCGACGTGCAGCGTGAAGATGATCCACGCCGCCGCGATATGCATCGTCACCAGGTACACCGGCCATACCCGGGACAGCCGCAGCCACAGGAAATGCAGGGTGGCCCGGCCTGACCAGTGTGATCCCATCCGGTCGAGGTAGTTCCACGCCAGGACGAAGCCGCTGAGGATGAAAAACAGATCCACGCCCTGCGCCCCCGCGTTGAACAGCGGTGCGAGGTCGTCCTTGAGGCGCGGGGAGGCTTCCCAGATCAGCGGGCGGAAATGAAACAGCACCACCCACATGGCGGCGACGATGCGAAGACCGGTCAGAGCTCTGATTTCTCCGGTTCGCACGTTACCCATTTCCGATTCTTTGCCTTGCCTGTTTTTCGACGTCATCGCAACGTCTCCGTGACGCCACCTCGTCAGACGGGCCGGACCCCGCGACACCGGGATTTCGGCACCGGCGACCGTTGGCAGCGTATCAGCGCAGTACCCGCGGGCCCGGGTTAGCAATGCTGTGGGCTTACTGGAATGGGGTCACCATTGGTGAGTTTGCCGGACGGTGATCCTGGTTACACCGTGCGGATGAGCACCGACGCCGTGCGGCGCCTCTCGGGGCTCGACGCGGCATTCTGGTGGGCGGACACGCAGTCCTGCCCGATGCATATCGGTGCCCTGGGAATCTGTGATCCCACCGGGGTGCCGGGTTTCAGCTTCGATGCGGTGCGCAAGCTGATGGTGAGCCGGTTGCCTGAACTGCCGATCCTGCGCCACCGCATTGCGGGTGCGCGCCACGGACTGGATCGGCCCTGGCTTGTCGAAGACACCGAGTTGGACATCGACTACCACATCCGGCACGTCGCGCTTCCTGCGCCGGGCGGGCAACCCGAACTCGATGCGCTGGTCGGGCGGCTGATGTCATACCAGCTGGACCGCGACCGCCCGCTGTGGGAGATGTGGTTCATCGAGGGTCTGGCGGACGGGCGGATCGCGTACCTGACCAAGATTCATCACGCCGTGGTCGACGGGGTGTCGGGCGCGGGGCTCAGTGAGATCCTGCTCGACGTCACCGCCGAACCCCGGCCGCCGGCCACCGAGGTGTCCGATGACCACGGGCATTTGCCCGGTATCGAGCGCCGCGCGCTGGGCGCGCTGGTCAACATCGCCGTGCTGACCCCCTATCGGGTGGCGCGGGTGATGCAGCAGACGGTCACCCAGCAGCTGGCCGCCCGCAAGGTGGCCAACAAGCCGCCGAACTTCTTCGAGGCCCCGTCCACCCGGTTCAACACACAACTGTCGATGCAGCGACGGGTGACCTGCGCCAGCTTGCCGCTCGATCGGGTGGTGGCCGTCAAGCAGGCCTTCGGCGTGAAGGTCAATGACGTTGTCCTGGCGATCATTTCGGGAGCATTGCGAGACTACCTGCAGGTTCGCAACGAGCTGCCGGATCGGCCGCTGGTCGCCCAGGTTCCGGTATCGACGCACACTCAGGCGTCGACCGCCGGAAACCAGCTGACGTCGACGACCGTGCGCCTGGCGACCGATATCGCCGACCCCGTAGAACGACTCACCGCGATCTACGAAAGTTCCTGCGGTGCCAAGGAAATGGCCAGAACCCTATCCGACCATCAGCTGGTCGGCCTGACCGAGACCACACCGCCGGGACTGTTGGGGCTGGCGGTGCGGGCCTACTCCGCGTCTCACCTCGGCGATCGCGTCGTGCCCATCAACCTGGTGATCTCCAACGTGCCCGGGCCGGACTTTCCGCTCTATCTCGCCGGTGCGCGGGTCGAGACCCTGGTGCCCATCGGGCCGCTGATGCTCGACGTCGGCCTGAACATCACCTGCCTGAGCTACTGCGGTTCGCTGGACTTCGGAGTGTCGACCACACCCGAAATCGGCCGTGACATAGACGAATTCACCAATGCTCTGCTGCCGGCCCTCGAGCAACTCGAGGCGGCCGCCGTCGGGCGGGGCTAGCCGCCGTTCTGCGCCATTCCCCAGCAGGTGACCGAATGGTTGAGGTTGCACGGGATCCCGTTCATCGTGGGGATCTGGTTCGGCTGGAAGTTGGTCGTCACGTCGGACGGGCCGATCGCCTGGGGGATCTGGCCGCCCGATTGACCGGCGACGCACACGCCCGGGAACCGGGTGGCGACCGTTCCGGTGGGGCAGTCCGCGGCCGCCGGGGCGGCGAACGCCACCGAACCCGACACCAACGCTGCCGCCGATGCCGCCGATGCCGCGATAAAGATCCGTCGTCGTTTGACCGTCACGTGCTTTCCGCCTTAGGGAGTCCCTGTCACCTAACCACGTTATCGACGGAGTGGCTACGCGCGTTAGCCAGCCTGCGGCAACGTGAGGGAAGGCACCGCCGTGCCGCTCAGCGTGTTGAGCGTGCCCGAGGCCTGGTTGGCGGTGCTCATCAGCTGCATGATCGGCCCGAAGTTGCCGTTGGCCAGTTGGGTCATGGCGGCCGGGCATTGCGACTTGATGGCCTGTTCGGCCACGAACCCGGTGACCTGCGAGGCGAGGCCACCATGGCCGCTCGCGGTCGTGGCGTTGGATACCAGGTCGCCACCCGGCTTCACGATCAACGGGCAGATCTGTTGTCCGATTTGCTCGATCAATTGCGTAATGGGGCCGCCATTTCCGATACCGACCGCGCTCAGCAGGCCGCTGGTGTCGGTCGGGTCGGCGTGCGCCGAGGCCGGCCAGGCTGTGGCGGCCACGAACACCCCGGCAGTGACGGCAAGTACCTGCGCGCCGACTGTTCGAACGGTCATCTGGTTCCTCGCTCTGGCTGATTGGGCTCAGGAGCAAGAGCCACAAATGTCACTTCGGTAACAATGGGGCACTTAAGTCACAGTCGGAACACGGATCTATAAAGCTTCGAAGCCTATGCGTTTCCTCTGCGCGATCTGTGCGGTGCGGATGCGAAACTCGCCGGCTCCTACAGCGCGTCGTTGATCTCGTTCTTGAGCACCTCGGCCTGGGTGCCAAACACGGCCTGCACGCTGTTACCGATTTCGATCACACCGGCGGCGCCCAGGAAGCGAAGCCGGTCCTGGTCGACTTTGGCGGTGTCGACCACCTCCATGCGCAGGCGGGTGATGCAGGCATCGACGTTGCGCAGGTTCTCCCGGCCACCGAAAGCGGCGATGAGTTGTTCGGCCGTGCTGTCGACGGCGGCCGGGGCAGTTGTGACGCCACCACCGGAGCCTCCCGTGTCGACCGCGGTGGCCGATTCGCCGCCCTCGCTGAGGTTGGCTCGCTCCTCGGCGTCGAACTCTGCCTCGGGCTCGCGCCCGGGGGTCCGCATGTTCCACTTCGTGATGACGAACCGGAACAACAGGTAATAGACCACGAAATACACCAGGCCCATCACGATCAACAGTGGAACGTTCTTTGCCGCGGGCGCATTGCCGTAGAGCACCAGGTCGATCAGGCCCGCCGAGAACGAGAACCCGAGATGGATGTCGAGTAGATAGGCGATCGCCAGCGACAGCCCCGTCAGCACGGCGTGCACGATGTACAGCGGGAACGCCACGAACATGAAGGCGAACTCCAGCGGTTCGGTCACGCCGGTCAGGAACGCGGTCAGCGCCGCGGCGGCCAGGATGCCGACCGCGACCTTGCGCTGCTTCTTGTTCGCGACGTGGATCATCGCCAGCGCCGCGGCCGGCAGGCCGAACATCAGGATCGGGTAGAAGCCGGCCGTATACGCACCGCCGGTCGGGTCGCCCGCGGTGAAGCGCGGGATGTCACCGGTGACGAGCTTGCCGCCCGGCGATTGATAGTCGCCGTAGAGGAACCAGATGTAGGAGTTCGGAATGTGGTGCAGACCAAGCGGTATCAGCATGCGGTTGGCGAATCCGTATACGAACGCGCCGAGTGCGCCCGCACCGGTGATGAACTTGCCGAGCCCGGTCAAGCCCGCATCGAACACCGGATAGAAGTAGCTGAGCGCGAACGCCAGGAACAGCGACGCCACCGACACCACGATCGGCACGAAACGCCTGCCCCCGAAGAATCCGAGATACGACGGCAACGTGATGGTGTGGTAGCGGTCGAAGAGCCATGCGGTGAGCAGGCCTACGACGATCCCGCCGAACACCTTGTAGTCGATCTGCGCCTGCTCACCGGCCTTGTTGAGCTGACCGGCGAGCACGAACGGCGACATCGTCTTGAACACCGCCTGCATCACCAGGTATCCGACAGCGGCCGACAGCGCGGTCGAGCCGTCGGCCTTGCGCGCGAAGCCGATCGCGACACCGATGGCGAACAGCAGCGGCAGGTTGTCGAACAGCGCCCCACCGGCGGCGCTCATCGCCTGGAAGAACGGCCCGATCACCGGTGCCTTGATCCGGCCCAGCAGGTCGTCTTGGCCAAGCCGCAGCAAGATCCCCGCCGCCGGGAGGACGGCGATCGGCAGCATCAAACTCTTGCCGAGGCGTTGCAGTTGCGCGAAGCCCGGTATGCGCAGTCCCGACTTTTGCTGTGCCCCTGAATCTTTGGTGGTTTCGCTCATGACGGGACGACCTCCCTTTGTCGCAGCACAGCCGAAGCTTAAACAAACCTTCGCATGTGAGACGAAGTTTTCGCCACGCCCGCGTACGCCGAGTCTCTATTGTCAACGACGATGAGCACCACACCCGTTCATGCACCGGTACCCGGGCGCGCCGTCGCCCTCGAAGACGTGCCCGATCCCGTGTTCTCCCAGGGCATGGTGGGCTACGGCGCCGCGGTCGACCCGCCACGCGAGGTGATCGACGCGGTGGCACCGGTCGGCGGGCGGCTGCTCAAACTGATGCCGCATGCGTACATCATCATGACGAATGAGAACGTCGGCGTTCTGGTCCATCTCGGACTCGACACCGTGGCGCTGAAAGGTGCCGGCTTTTCCGCCCACGTCGCCGAGGGCGACACCGTGGTCGCCGGCCAGACGGTGATCACCTATGACGTTCCGGCGGTGGTGGCGGCCGGGCTGGATCCCATCGTTCCCGTCGTCGTCATGGACGAGCGTGAGCCGGGTAATGTCGTGGTCGGCGACGCGGTCGTCACAGGTGCTGAGATCACCGCTGGCTCAGCGCTTTTCACAGCCAACAAGTAGGGCTGCGTCAATGGAAGTCATTATCCTCGAGGATGCCCAACAGATCGGCACCATCGCAGCCGATGCGATCGAGGCGCTGCTGACCCGCAAACCAACGGCCGTCCTGGGGCTCGCCACCGGCTCGTCGCCGCTGTCGATCTACGACGAGCTGGCCGACCGCTACGAGGCGGGGCGCATCACATTTCGTCAGGCCCGCGGCTTCACCCTCGACGAGTACGTCGGCTTGCCCGCCGATCATCCCGAGCGCTACCGCAACGTGATTGACACGGTGTTCGTCTCGCGCGTCGACTTCGCGCCGGGTGCGGTGGCCGGTCCCGACGGCCTTGCCGCCGACATTCCGGCGGCCTGCGCCGGCTACGAGGAGGCGATCGACGCAGCGGGCGGTATCGACCTGCAAATCCTGGGGATCGGCACGGACGGCCACATCGGATTCAACGAGCCCGGCTCGTCGCTCGCGTCGCGCACCAGGATCAAAACGCTGACCAGCCAGACGCGTGTCGACAACGCCCGCTTCTTCGACGGCGATGTCGACCGCGTCCCGACGCACTGCCTGACCCAGGGCTTGGGCACCATCATGGCGGCCCGTCACGTGATCCTGGTGGCTACCGGCCGCGCCAAAGCCCAAGCGGTACATGAACTCGTCGAGGGGCCGGTGAGCGCGATGTGGCCGGCCACCGTCCTGCAGCACCACCCCCACGTCACCGTGCTGCTCGACGGCGGCGCGGCGCGCCGGCTGCAGCTGGCCGACTACTACCGCGAGACCTATCTGTCCAAACCTGCGTGGCAGGGCATCTGAGTGCTGCTCACCGCAGGAACGCTGCTGACCGGACGAGAGTTGTTGCGGCCGGGCTGGATCGAGGTTTCCGGTCCCACGGTGCACGCGCTCGGAGCGGGTGCACCACCGCGGCCCGCCGACCACGCCCTGCACACCGTGGTGCCCGGTTTCGTCGACACCCACGTGCACGGCGGTGGCGGTTCGGATTTCTCGGGGGCAACCCTCGCCGACACGGCGGCCGCGGTGGACCTGCACCGCCGCCACGGCACCACCACGATGATCGCGTCATTGGTCTCGGCCGGACCCGCCGAACTGCTGCATCAGGTCGAGGTCTTGGCCGGCCACGTGCGCGACGGACTGATCGCCGGTATCCACCTGGAGGGGCCGTGGCTGGCGGTCGAACGGTGCGGGGCGCACGATCCCGTCCTACTGCGCGATCCGGACCCCGCTGAGCTCGACACCGTCCTGCAAACCGGTGGCGGGACCATCCGGATGGTCACGCTGGCACCGGAGCGACACCGCGGTATCGCGGCGATCGAGCGGATCGTGGCTGCCGGTGCGGTGGCCGCGGTCGGGCATACCGAGGCGACCTACGAGCAGACGCGGGAGGCGATCGCCGCAGGCGCCACGGTGGGGACTCATCTGTTCAACGCGATGCGCCCGATCCACCACCGCGAGCCCGGCCCGGTGATCGCACTGCTGGAAGACCCGCGGGTGACCGTCGAGTTGATCGCCGACGGGGTGCACGTCGACGCCGCGCTGTACCGGCACGTGACCGGGGCCGCCGGCTCCGACCGGCTGTCGCTGATCACCGACGCGATGGCCGCGGCCGGGGTGAGCGACGGGCGCTATCAGATCGGTCGGATGGACGTCGAGGTCGCCGGCGGGGTCGCGAGTCTGGCCGGCACCTTGACGATCGCGGGCAGCACCGCGACGATGGACCGGGTGTTCCGGTTCGCGGTCGCCCGCGGCGGACTGCCCCGCGACGATGCGCTGCTGGCGGCGGTACGGCAATCGTCGGTGAATCCGGCTCGCGCCCTTGGGCTTCCATCCCCCGAACTGGCCGTCGGCGCGCACGCCGACCTGGTCGCGCTCGATGCCGACCTGGCGGTGGCCGACGTGCTGCACGCCGGCGCATGGGTTCCTCGCTGAGTCGACGAACGCGTGTTCGAGTTTTTGTCAGACCCTCGGTGCATGGTGTCGGTGAGCCGCTGAACACACCACTGAAGGGACACCGCGATGTGCTGGTTATGCGACCACCCGGGCAGCACTGTCACCGACTACCTCGACGAGGTGCGCGGAAAGATCTTGCGGAAGGGCTGGGCGGTGCAATACGTCGAATCCCCGCGGATGCCGTTCGCGTACACGATCGGGTTGAGCGACTACGACGTGCCCGAGCTGTTGATCACCAACGTGTCGCCGCAACGCGCTCTTCGGGTGCTCAACGGGGCGGCCGAGCACATCCTTCGGGGCGTGGACCTCACCGCGGGCCAGCAGTTCACTCTGTGCGGCTGCCCCATGCTGGAGGTCGTCGAGGTCGACCATCCCGATGCCCACATGGGTTTCGCGGTCGCCATGTACGGCCCAATTCGTGCGCTGCAGCTGGTCTGGGCTGACGGCCGAGGCCGCTGGCCATGGGCGGCCGACTTCTGTGACCGCGAAAGCCGCCAACCGGTGTTGGGCGTGCGCGCCAGCGCGGCCTGACGCGAATTCGTCTGATCACAAAGCCATTACGGCAGGTGTGCCAGGCCAGGTCGAGACCCATTGCGTTGCTACCTTGCTGACGTGATGACCTCGGTGCGCGCTGCGGTCCGTTGGGTGCGACGGTTCACGGCCGTCACGACGGCGGTCGTGCTGGTTACCGGGGTCGCGGGGCTCACCGGACAGCTGGCGCCGGCGGCCGCGTACTCGCGCCAGGGTCTGCCGGTCGAGCAACTCGACGTGCCGTCCCCGGCGATGGGACGCAACATCCGGGTCCAGTTCCAAGGCGGCGGCGCGCATGCGGTGTACCTGCTGGACGGCCTTCGAGCGCTCGACGAAGCGAGCGGCTGGGACATCAACACCGCAGCCTTCGAGTGGTACTACCAATCCGGTCTGTCGCTGGTGATGCCCGTCGGTGGGCAATCGAGTTTTTACAGCGACTGGTACCAACCGGCGGCCGGGTCCAACGGGACGGTGACCTACAAGTGGGAAACCTTTCTGACCCAGGAACTGCCGGCCTGGCTGGCCACCAACAAGGCGATCACCCCGATCAACAATGCGGTCGTCGGGCTTTCGATGTCGGGCAGCGCGGCACTGACGCTGGCGATCTGGCATCCCACCCAATTCATCTTCGCCAGTTCGCTGTCCGGGTTCCTCAATCCGTCGCTGGGTCTGTGGCCGACGCTGATCGGCCTGGCCATGAAGGACGGCGGCGGGTACCGGGCCGCCGACATGTGGGGCCCGAGCAGTGATCCGGCCTGGCAGCGCAACGACCCGATGGTCAACATTGCCCGGCTGGTCGCCAACAACACCGCGGTGTGGGTCTATTGCGGCACGGGTGCCCCGTCCGAACTCGACTACGGCGACGACGTCAACGCCGGCGGCTTGTTCTCGGCCGGCTACCTCGAGAACGTCACGCTGAACACCAACAAGGAATTCCAGCGCAAGTACCTGGCCGCGGGTGGGCGCAACGCGGTGTTCAACTTCCCGCCCAGCGGAACTCACAGCTGGGGCTACTGGGGTGCGCAGCTCCAAGCCATGAAGGGCGACCTGCAGCGGATCCTTGGCGCGACGCCCACCGGTTAGCGTTCAGTCGGGGTGACCGACGACATTGAGCACGTTGCCGCCCGGGTCGCGAACGAAGAACCGCCGCACACCCCACGACTCCGTCGTCAACGGGTGGACGATCTCATAGCCACGCTCAACGGCTTCGGCGTAGGCCGCGTCGACATCATCGGTCAGCACCGAGACGACGGGAGCCTCGGGCCCCGTCGCGTCAGTGGTGAGCAGCTGCACGTTCGCACCGGTCTCACGACTGGTGTAGCGAGCCACCCAGCCGAGGTTGAATTCTTCGTCGTCGAGCCCGAGGTAGTCGCTGTAAAAGCTCTTGGCCGCTTCGAGGTCGGGAACCACAAGGTCGGCGATGATCCGGTTGACGCGCATAGCTTGATCTTGCCGGGCGGCGCAGTGTCGCGGTGGCACACTGCCATTGATCAGGAGGACACCCCCGTGGCACACCCGGTAACTGTCGTGTTGGTAGATAGCAAGACCGCGGCCACCCTCGCCCAGGTGCTGCCGCTACTTCTGCTCACCCTCGCGGTGGAATTGCGCCGCACGCAACGACATCGAGGCCTCAGCCGCTGGCGGATCGGGCTCTTCCTGGCAGTGTTCGGGTTGACCGAGACCGTATTGGTGCTCTCGATCGACGGCGCGTTCTTCCCATTCCAGTGGTTCGACATCTTCTCAGCAGTGATCATCTTGTTGCTGATGTCGTTGATCTTCCGCTTGTCGTTGTCCGACCCGTCGCGGGACGACAGCGACGAGGACGATCTCTAGACGGACCTCGTCGCCGAGGCTGTTGTTATCGCGCGAAAGTGCGAGTGGGCGTGTCGATAACTACAGGCTGGAAGTCAGCGCAAGGGTGCGGCCTAATCCCCGAAGCTGACGACCTCGCCCCGGTTGATCGAAACCCAGTCGCGCGCCTCGAGATACGGCCGGAATGTCTCGCCGATCGCCTGCAAGTCGGCCGAAGTCTTGGGCCGCTGAAGTTCGTACAGATGCGGGAATTCCGTCCATGCGACGACGGCATCCCACAGCCGCAGCGCCGCATCCCCGGTCGGCGGGTCGATCAGCACCGGACCGAACAGGCATTGCCCGTCGGGAAAGAAGAGCGTCGGCACGCCATAGCCGTCGGCGGCCACCACCCTGCGATGGTCGGCCAGCACTTCGTCGCTGGTGGTGGGATCGGCGATCGCTTGGTCCACCAACCCCGGATCGAAGCCGAGCTCCTCGAGAAGATGCCGGGCCACCGCAGGGTCGTGCGGTTTGTGGCCGTCGACGTGCAGGGCCTCGCCGGCTCGTTGGTACCAGGCCTCCACGTCCGCCATCGACCGGCGCCGCAACAGGGCCCCGATCCGCATCATCGACCAGCCGTAGGACCAATCCCGTTCCCACGGGTGCTTCTTGCCGTCTTGGCGGTTGATCTCCTCGAGGCTGAAGAACCGCCAGTTCACCACCAGCCCGGTCCGGTCGCGCACCTCGCGGATCCACCGCGAGGTCTGGTAGGCGTACGGGCACATGACGTCGAAGTGGAAGTCGACGGACTCCGGCCGGCTCGTCACATCGTGAACCTCAGGTTGCGGGCGGCGCGCTCACCGAGCTCGGCGTCACCGCTCCAGCTGACCGCACCCGAGTCGATCTGGGCCTGCGGGTCGATACGCCCGCAGGCGAGCATGATGAACGTCGTCGAGTCCGTGCTCAACGTGGCATCCGGATTGTCCAGGTGGTCAACCTGTTTGGCGCGTCCGTTGACCGCGACATCGATCTCCCGAATGAGTGGCCCCGTCAACTTGAAGGCGATGCTGCTGCCCTCGGGCACACCCACCTTCTTGCCAGCGATGTAGCCGATGGAGCTCTCCACCTCCGCCAACGCGATCTCCGCCGGGACGCCGCCATCATCGGTCAGCAGTCCCAGTGGAATCGTGATGTCGCGGACGTGCACCCAGAAGTCGAAGACCCGGATCTCCAGGAACCGCCCATAGGTCCCCCGCCCGGTGGGCATCCACGACGGCCGGTCCAGGTCGGCGGCGGTCAGCGCGCTCAGCTCGCGCCGACGCTCGGCGAAGACCGCGCGCACCTTCTCGACCAGAACCGCCGGATCGTCGGTACCGGCCAGGAACTCCGCCGCTCGCTCGAACGGTGGCGGTGTGGCGTCGTCCTGCGGCAGCCATCCGGTCATGATGGCTTCGATGCTGGTGACGTGCTGGACCACAGAACCCATGTCCCAGTCCGGGCACAGCGACTGTGCCTTCCAATTGGCGTCGCTCAGCTCGTCGCACAGGCCTTCGATCGACGTGTAACAGGCTTCGAGCGCACCACGGATTTCGTCCAGACTCCTCATGGTCCCGATCAAACTACGCGCGGCGGACAGCCGGGCCTGATCGGCCGGATCTGCTAGCCCGCGGCGTTCGGCAGGAGCGGCGGGCAGTTACCCGCGGCATCGGTGGCCAGCTCGAAATGCCACAGCTCGTTGGCATAGATCCGGCACAGCCCGAACCGCGCGCCGTTGGCGATCAGCCACTGGTCAGCACCCACGCCGCCGACGTCGACCGCCTGTCCGATGACATGCTTGGACGCCTCGGGCGTCTGTACGTACTCCCGCGCGGCGGCGAGGCTGCCGTATTGGGCGATCGCACTGTCGAGCAGGCGCTGCTGAAACTCCGGCGAGCGCCATCCAGACGTGATCGTCATGGTGATGCCCTCGGCCGACGCGGCGGTGGCCGCCTGCTGGATCGCTGTGAGCAGCTGCGGATCGAGGCGGCCGACGGCGGGGTTCGGCACGTCGAACGGGGTCAGGATCTGACCGTCGGTCAGCGACCCGTCACCGGCGGCGACTGCCGGCGGATCGACGCTGACGGTGTTGTCGGCCAACATGATTCGCGGAGCCGGGGCCGGCACTCCAGCCGCGCCGAGTACCACCGCCGCTGTCGTGGCCACGCCCAGCATGCCTGCGGCGACGAAGGTGAAATCCATCCGCATGATCTCCCCATCATCGCAGATGAGAATTCGTTGTCCTGGTCGTCGCAGTACGACAGACTGCAGCGATGCGCACCCGATTCCGGACCCTCGTGCCCGCCACGGTCCTGCTCGCCGTCCCCGCGTGCGCACCGTCGGCGGCACCGCCATCGGCCACCTCGGCGTCTCACGCGCCCGCAGCGTCGGTGCCCGCGGTACCGCTGGATTCACCGACGGCTCCGGCCGACGCAACGCCGGCTGGCGCGCAACCCCGGCTGGCATCGGATCCAGCGGTGATAGCCGATGACCTGGTCGCCGACGAGCTGGCCATCCGCGACCCGTCGACACCCGAACCCGCGCTGGGGACCGCCGCCCGCCGCCAGCAGGTCGCTTACCGCGCCATCGGGCGTCACCCCGAATGGGACGCCATCATCCGCCCGAAAATCCCGGCGGCGCTGGCCGAGGCCTACGACCGCAACGTCGACGCACGGCGCCAGCTCGCCTCGATGGCTCACGTTAGGGACACCCTGCCGGCCTGGCGCATCGTGGCGCCGGCCCCGGCTGACGAGCTGCTCGGCTACTACCACGACGCCGAGGCGGCCAGCGGCGTCGGCTGGAACTACCTGGCGGCGATCAACCTCATCGAAACCCGGCTCGGCAGCATCGTCGGCCTGAGCACCGCCGGCGCGGACGGCCCGATGCAATTCTTGCCGTCGACGTTCGCCGGGTACGGCGAAGGCGGGGATATCCGCTCACCCCGCGACAGCATCATGGCGGCCGGTCGCTATCTGGCCGCCAACGGTTTCACCACCGACCCCGATCACGCGATCTACCGCTACAACCACGCCGACGCGTACGTGGCGGCCGTCAAGGACTACGCGGCGGTGCTGGCCGCCGATCCCGCCTCGTTCGCAGGCTTCTACCGCTGGGACGTGTACTGCGTGACGATCGACGGTGACGTCGTCCTGCCGATCGGCTACGTCGCCGACGCTCCTATCCCGGTCGGCGAGTATCTGGCGAGCCATCCGCAGTAGCGACAGGATTGGGCGATGCTCTCGGACGACGCGTCGCTGCTCCTGTCCTTCCTGGACGCCCAACGTCGCCGGGTCTTGCACGTCATCGCGGGTCTCGATGACGACCAGCTGCGCACCGCTGTACTTCCATCGGGTTGGACACCACTGGGATTGATCGAGCACCTCGGACGCGCCGAGCGGCATTGGTTCCAGGAGGTCGCGCTCGGCACCGCCGACCCGCTGCCCTGGCCGGAGGACGGCGAACCCGAACCGCCATTCGTCAGTGCCCGCTCCGTCGAGGCGGTGCTGGCGTTCTACCGCCACACAGTCGGCGCCGCCAACCGGATGCTGCGCGATACCCCGCTGTCGTCCCCGCCTGCCGGACGGCACGGATACAACGACGAACTGATTACCAGTGTCCGATTCATCGTGCTCCACATGATCGAGGAGACCGCCCGTCACCTCGGGCATCTGGACGCTGCGCGCGAACTGATCGACGGACAAGTCGGGCTGGGCCAGGACGATCTCTGACCTGGGAGTCCTCCCAGGAACCGGGCGTAGATACGGATACGGGGGCCTCGATAGCGAGAGGACGCCACGAGTGAAAACGATGGGTCTAGAAGAACACTTCGTCACAACGGACCTGCTGAAGCAACTGCCGCAGCAGGCGGCGATGCCGCGGGATCTCCAGCGACGCCTCGTCGAACTCGACGATCACTGCCTCACCGCGATGGACGCGACCGGCCTCGACGTGCAGGTGCTGTCGCTGTCGACACCGGGCGTGCAGGATCTGCCGCCCGCTACCGCCTCGCTTCTGCAGGGCATCACCAACGACCTGATCGCCGACGCGAGCCTGTCCGCGCCGCCTACTACAGCGGATTCGTCGACACCGTCGATGACGCCTTCGCCCGCTTAGGAGTCGGCTGGCATTTCGACACCGGGGTTCAAATCCTGCGACTGATCCTGGCCGGTGTCTTCGACCGCTTTCCCAATCTGCAAGTGATCCTTGGACATTGGGGCGAGATGGTGCTGTTCTACCTCGACCGGATCGACAACCTGTCAGCGGTCGCCAAACTTCCCCGGCCCATTTCGGACTATTTCCGCACCAACGTGTTCGTCACGCCGGGGGGAGTGTTCAGTCAGCGCTACCTGCGCTGGGCCACCGACAACGACCGGACCCGCATCGCGTCGGGCAACTGGGACGGGCTGTGCGCGGGGATTCGCCGCTGACACGCCGGTAACCTGACGGGCATACCTACACCGACGAGTCCGAGCGATCTCTCGGCACTGCGCTCTTTGCGCGATGACCCCGACGAAGTGTTCGCGTCGTTCGCGGCATGGGCGCAGTCGTGCGGCACCGCGCTGTATCCGGCGCAAGAAGAGGCGCTGATCGAACTGGTCAGCGGCGCCAACGTGGTGCTGTCGACGCCGACCGGCTCGGGCAAGTCGCTGGTGGCCACCGGTGCGATCTATGCGGGGCTGGCGGCAGGCACCCGCAGCTACTACACCGCCCCGATCAAAGCGCTGGTCAGCGAGAAGTTCTTCGCGCTCTGCGACATCTTCGGAGCGGCCAACGTCGGCATGCTGACCGGTGACGCCGCGGTCAACGCCGGCGCTCCGGTCATCGCCTGTACCGCTGAGATCCTGGCCAACATCGCGCTGCGGGAGGGCGCCGATGCCGACATCGGCCTGGTGGTCATGGACGAGTTCCACTTTTACGGCGACCCCGATCGCGGCTGGGCGTGGCAGGTGCCGCTGCTGGAGCTGCCGCACGCCCAGTTCCTGCTGATGTCGGCCACGCTCGGCGACGTCACGTTCCTGCGTGAGGACCTGACCCGCCGCACCGGTCGCCCGACGGCACTGGTGGCCAACGCCGAACGCCCGGTCCCGCTCTACTACAGCTACGCGACCACACCGATGCACGAGACGATCGGCGACCTGCTCGACACCAAGCAATCACCGATCTACGTCGTCCACTTCACCCAGGCCTCGGCGCTGGAACGGGCGCAGGCACTGATGAGCGTCAACGTCAGCACCAAGGAGGAGAAGGCCGCGATCGCCGACCTCATCGGCAGCTTCCGCTTCTCCACGACGTTCGGGTCGACGTTGTCGCGACTGGTCCGGCACGGGATCGGTGTGCACCACGCGGGCATGCTGCCCAAGTACCGGCGGCTGGTGGAACAGTTGGCGCAAGCCGGCCTGCTGAAGGTCATCTGCGGCACCGACACCCTGGGTGTCGGGATCAACGTGCCGATCCGGACCGTCGTCTTCTCGGCGTTGTCCAAGTACGACGGCACCCGCACCCGGCTGCTCAACGCCCGCGAATTCCACCAGATCGCCGGCAGGGCCGGCCGGGCCGGCTTCGACACCGCGGGAACCGTCGTCGTGCAGGCACCCGACCACGAGGTGGAGAACCTCAAACAGTTCGCCAAGGCCGCCGACGACAAGAAGAAGCTCCGAAAACTGGTGCGCCGCAAGGCACCCGATGGCATGGTGCCGTGGAGCGAGTCGACCATGACCCGTCTGGTCGACGCGACCCCCGAGCCGCTGACGAGCAATATGCGGGTGTCGACGGCGATGATCCTCGATGTCGTCGACCGACCCGGTGACCCGTTTCTCGCGATGCGCCGGCTGCTCACCGACAACCACGAGCCGCGCAAGCGCCAACTCCAGCACATCCGCGAGGCGGTCGGCATCGCCCGCTCGCTGCTGCAGGCCGGCGTGCTCGAGCGGCTCGACGTGCCCGAGGCCGACGGCCGCCGCTACCGGTTGACCGTCGACCTGCCTTCCGACTTCGCCCTCAACCAGCCGTTGTCGACATTCGCCCTCGCCGCGGTCGACGTGCTCGACACGACATCGGAAACGTATGCGCTGGATGTGGTTTCGGTGATCGAGGCGACCCTCGAGGACCCGCGCGCGATCATGGCAGCGCAGCTGAACAAGGCCAGGGGCGAGGCCGTGGCGGCGATGAAGGCCGAGGGTATCGAGTACGACGAACGCATCGAGCTGCTCGACGATGTCACCTATCCCAAGCCACTCGAGGAACTGTTACAGCACACCTACGAGGTGTACCTGCAGACCAACCCCTGGGCGGCCGACGCCCACCTGTCCCCGAAGGCCGTTGTGCGCGAGATGTGGGAGCGCGCGTTCACCTTTCGGGAGTTCGTGAGCGTGTACGGGCTGACCCGCTCCGAAGGGGCGGTGCTCCGCTATCTGTCCGACGCCTTCAAGGCGCTGCGGTCCGGCGTGCCCGCCGCCGCCAGGACCGACGAGGTCACCGATATCGTCGAGTGGCTCGGAGAGCTTGTCCGCCAGGTTGATTCAAGCCTCCTCGACGAGTGGGAACAGCTCACCAGCCCGGACCAGCCGCACGACACCCCGGTCTCGGTACCGACCCGCCCACGCCCGTTGACCGGCAACGAGCGGGCGTTCACCGCGATGGTCCGCAATGCGCTGTTCCGCAGGGTGGAGCTGTTCGCCAGGCGCCGCTGGCATGACCTCGGCGTACTGGACAGCGGCTCGGGGTGGGCGGCGCAGCGCTGGGCGGAGGTGATCGACGCGTACTTCGCCGAGCACGAGGACGTTGGCATCGGCGCCGACGCCCGTGGCCCCGCATTGCTGATCATCGACCGGCAGCCCGGGGTGTGGCGAGTACGGCAGATCCTCGACGACCCGGCCGGCGACCACGACTGGGGATTCGACGTCGAGGTGGACCTCGACGCCTCCGATGAGGAAGGCGTGGCGGTTATCCGGCTGGTCGACGCTGGGCGAATGGACTGAGCACGGGGAGCAGCCGGCGCAGGATCGCCACCGACGATGCGGCCACCTCGTCAACGAACGTGAGGAAGTCGAACCGCGAATCGTGTCCGGCCAGATCCGACAGCGCTCGGATGACCAGCCAGGGCACCCCGAATGATTCGGCGACCTGAGCCACCGCGCCACCCTCCATCTCGACGGCAAGGCCGCCGAAGTCGCGGTGGAGCCGCTCCCTGGTCAGGTCGCTGTGCAGGTACTGATCGCCGGACAGCACGGTGCCGAACCGGATGGCCGCCGGTCGGTGGCCACCTCCAGCCGCCCCGGAGAGCGGAGGAAGCGTGACGTCTGCGAGCCGCTCGACGACCTGCGCCAGCAGGTCGTCATCGACGCGGTAGCCGAGGCGGTCGGTCGGGTTGATGAATGGCACGTGCCCGGGCTGGTAGGTCTGTAGCCCGTCGTCTTCGATCAGCCCGGCGTCATGCTGGATCACCCGATCGGCGATCACCACGTCACCCACCGCGAGGGCCGGGTCAAGGCCACCTGCCACACCCGAGAAAACTATTGCGCCGCAATCGAATCTGTCTGCCAGCACCGTCGCGACGAGTGCGCTGTTCACTTTCCCCATGCCGGAACCCGCCAGCACGACGTCATGACCGTCCAGCGTCCCGGTGACGAATTCGGTATGTGCTGCCTGCGCCGCAACCGCATCGAGCAGCAACGTGTGCAGGTGGGTGAGTTCCTGGGGAATCGCGCAGATCAGTCCGATGGGCACATCGCAGTCTAGGCAGAGCGCGAATGGCCTTGCCAGAGAAGGCTGCCCGCCACCGGAAAGCAGGCGATCGCCGACGCACGCGCCAGCGATCGCCTACCTTGGCTAGCTCTTGAAGGCGTCTTTGACCTTTTCGCCGGCGTCCTTCAGGTTCGCCTTGGCCTGATCGAGCTTGCCTTCGTTCTCGGTGCTCTTGTCGTCGGTGGCCTTGCCAAGGCCCTCTTTGGCCTTGCCTGCGACATCGTCGACCTTATTGCTGATCTTGTCTGATAAGCCCATGATGCGGCCTCTCTTTCGGTTGGCCTGGATCTGGCTCTGAAGTGAACCGTGATGGGAGTACCTCAGGAGTCCGCTGGCGAAACCCCACCCGCGATGACCTGGCGCTAGCCTGCGCGGACCGTCCACACCACCCGGTAGGAGCCGGCCGCCGGTACCCAGCCGAATTGGCGCGAGTCGACGACCCCGGGCGCGCCGGGATTGTCCGAGCAGGCCTGGAACGTGGCACCGCGCCCTCGCCCACTCACCTCACCGACGCGCTTGACGAGCCATCGGGTCGACGTGGGATCGGGGAAGACGCGGAGCTGGCCTGGACGGGGATTGCCGCCCCTGAGCGACAACAGCCCGTCACCTGGGCGGAGCGTCGGGCGCATCGAGTCCTCCACCACCAGAAACCGGCGCAACGGCCAGTACCCGAGCCCATGGTTTTCGCCCATATTGAAAGGGTAAGTTAGGCCCATGCTGCAGAGACTTTTCGCCAACGCCACCCCTGCCCATGCCCACTGCGACCTGTATTGCGGCGTCTATGACCCCGCCCAGGCCAAGATCGAGGCGCTGTCGTGCCTCAAGACGCTCAAGAAGTACAACGACTCCGACGACGACCACTTCCGGACGCGCGCCATCATCATCAAGGAGCAGCGCGCCGAAGAGGTCAAGCATCACCTGATGGTGCTGTGGGCGGACTTCTTCGGGCCGGCTCACTTCAAGGAATTCCCGGAACTGCACCAGCTGTTCTGGGACGGCATCCACGGTGCCGGTGAGGTCAAGAAGTCCACCGACGTCGCCGAGGCTGAGAAGCTGCTCGCGACCATCGACAAGATCTCCGAGATCTTCTGGAAGACCGAGAAGGCCAAGGACATGGGCGTGTACCCGCCCGCCTGACAACTTTTGTCCACGTACCGCGCGGTCGCCATGGCCGCGCGGTACTTGTTTTTTGGGGCGGCTACTTCCAGGCGAACGTTGGCTGCTCGAGTTCGTCGACCGGGTCGTGGCGGCCTTCCAGGCACAGCCACCGCAGCTGCAGCAGCACGGCACCCGTCGGTGCATGGATGAGGTCGTTGCCCAACGGCATCTGGACCACCGGGCGAGGGCTTTCCGGAATGGTGATGAACCGCGGCGAGTCCGGCCGCAGAAGCTGGTGCAGCCCCACCCGGTAGACCGCGACGACCTCGTCGGGTGCCGGCCGGGGGTCCAGCCGCCCGCCGCCCCAGATCACCACCGGGGTGATGATGTAGCCCGAGCGAGTCGGATAGTCGTCGAGCAAGCCGAGCACCGACGACTCGGGCAGCCCGACGCCGACCTCTTCGTCGAGTTCGCGCAGCGCGGCATCCACCACGGTCTCCCCCGGGTCCAGCCGGCCACCGGGTAGCGCCCATTGTGCGGCATGCGCGCTCAACCGGGACGCTCTGCGGCACAACAGGAATGCCGCGCCACCGGAAACGCCGACCATGCGCCCGTCCAGGCCCGACTCCATCGGCCTGCCCGCGATCCAGTCGTCGACGGGAGCCGGATCAACCCGATCCTCACCCGCCTCCGAATCGACGAGCACCACCGCGACGGCGGCGTGGCGCTTGGTCGGGTCGGCTACCGCGCGGCGGTCGTGACCGGCCAGGTGACCGCGGATCTGATCCCGCAGCGCTTCGTCATAGGTGATCGTCACCGTTCGACCATAAGCAATCCGGACATGCGAACGCCGCGGGGTGCCACCATCCAGGCGATCGGCTCAGTCTGATCCCATCACCGTGGAGATCATCTCTGCCATCTTTCTCTAATAATCGAGATAGGATCTCGATCATTCAAAATGACAGTAGGAACCCCGACCGCCGGAGTCAAGGATGAAGGGCACAACGTCCGCGCCGACGGAGCGCGTTCTCGACGTCGTCGAGTTACTCGCCAAGCCGGGCAACGAGCACCTGCGGTTCTCGGACATCGTGCGCGAACTCGACCTCACCCAGGCCACCGCGCACTCCATCCTCAAGACGCTCAGTGATCGCGGCTGGGTCACCCGCGATCCCGTGGGCAAGGCCTTTCGCCTCGGCCCCGCCCTTGCCGTCGTCGCGGCCCGCACCGATGCCGTACGACCGTTGGCCCAAGCCGCCCACGCCGCTGCCGTGCAGCTGTCCGCCGAGTTCGGTTACGCGGCTTCGGTGGTCGAACGCGTCGGCGACAAGCTGGTGATCACCGCGTTCGAAGGCGGTGGGATCGGCTTGCACACGACCCCGCCCGGCGAACAGATCGCCTACGCACCGCCGTTCGGCGTCGCCTTCGCGGCATGGGACACCCCCGAAGAACAGCGGGCCTGGATCGCCCGCTCCGGCTCGACGAATCCTGAACTGGCCGAACGCCTCGAGCGGGTCTTGGTCCGCACCCGCGCACGCGGCTTCGACGTCGACTGGACCACCCCCGCGCTGGGCCAGATGACGCAGTTGGTCGGCACGCTGCGCGACGACGTGCCCACCCACGTGCGGGCGATGTTGGACCAGCTGTTGGTCGAATGCGCCACGATCGGCCTGTTGCCCGAAAATGATTCGGCGCCAAGGCCACAGCCGATCGCATCGATCTGTGCGCCGGTGTTCGACGATCGGGGCGGTGTGCCGATGATTCTTGCGCTACACCCGTTTGTCGCGTTACCGATGCGCCGTGTCAGCGCACTCGGCAAGCACCTCGTTGCGGCCGCGACCTACTTGGGCGCGAGCGGGCTGTAGAAGACCAGGCCGTTGCCCTTGCTGTCGTAGACCACGGCACGACGCTCGTGCGCGTCGTCGTACGGGCCCTTGACGATGCCGCCGCCGGCCGCCTCGACGGCCTTGGCCGCCGCGTCGACATCGGCGGTCTTGATCCCGACGACGACCTGGCCGGGGATCGGGTGGTCGATCTCGGTCGCCAGCGCGAGGGTGACCGGACCGCCGTCGAGCGCGGCGAAATGGGTGCCGTCGCTGAACTTCAGTCCGAAGCCCAAGGTGTCGCGGTAGAACTGGATCGACTCGTCCAGATCGTCGGTCGACAGGATGATCATCTTGACTTCATGCTCGCTCACTGCTTGCCTCCTGTGTCTGAAGCACCCAGCCGTCAGACTACGACAGGGAGGCGTGGGCCAGGTGCTCCTCATCGGCTCCGGGGCGGGCACCCGGATGCAGCCAGTCCGCGATGTTGCGGACGTAGTCCTTGAAGACGACCAGCCGGGACGGATCCTGGCGAATCTGCGTGCCGGGCGCCTCGCTGACGAATGACGGTGCGCCGCAGTCCAAATCCCAGTTGTAGTCGGCGAAGTGATGAAATGTGGATTCAGCCACGGCGCGCCCCATCGGGGCGCCGTCGGGCGCAATCTCACCGTCGAGCACAACCGCCAGGTTGAAGCGACGGCCACTTGCGCTGCTTCGGCCGTCCGCCAGGGCGGTGGCGCACGGGCTGTTCGCCACGACCGCGCCCTCGTGCGGATGCGCCGGGAACCACTCGATGTGTCCGCTGGTCGTGTGCGCGGTGCGCAACAGGGGGTGCACCGGCGCGAGCGGAAACACCGGCTGGTAGTCGCCATTGGCACCGGAATGGTAGTTGGGCCACGAGATCGTCGGGGTGTCCTGGTCGTCGCAGAGGTGGCTCTGATCGACGGTCGAGTCGGCGAATGCGTTGACCTGACCCAAGGATCCGAGCTTGGTCAGGCAGCACCCGAGGTCCTGGTGGTCGCGGGCGGTGAGCACGCCGCCCCCGCCCCGGCGAAACCGCATGATGGCCTCGGCTTCGTTGTCGGTCAGGCCGTCGCCGGTGTCGACGGCCATCAGCCACACCTGATCGAAGCCCCATTCGTCGAGATGGCTGAGCACCGGATCGTCGCCGCGTCGTGCGCGGTTGCGCGCCATCAGGTCGTGCCCGGCCGCGCGGAGTTCGTCGGCGAGCAGCGAGAAGCGGGTGACGTCCCAGTCGTCGGGGTGTGCGGTGATCGTCGTCTGGAGCAGGATGCGTGACATCGGCTTTCAGTCCTTTCCGGTGGCTGGCTGCGCAGGCACCCGCAGATGGCTGCGAGCGGCCAGTTCGTTCTCGTCGACCAGTTCGAGCATCGGCCGCCCCGGGACGCACACCATCGTCACGACAAACCGGCTCTTGACGTCGTCGCGATTGTTCGCGTCCGAGTAGTGAATGACGTCGCCGCCGGGCTCCCAGAACCCTTCGCCCGCGCGGATGACACGAGGCGGCTGCCCTTCGAGTTCAAACAGCATCTCGCCTTCGAGCATGTAGCCGAACGCGGGGCCGCTCGGATGACGGTGCGGCGGAGCACCCGCGCTGCCCGGCGGGTATTCGATGACAACGGTCATCACGTCGGCCCCGTCCGGGATGAACGGCGGGTGCACGTCCTGGACGATGGTCAGGGCGTTTTCCCATTGCGCGTCATAGGTTTTCGACATATCAGTTCTCCTTCGGAATTCCAGCGGGGATCAGGCGATTTGGGCGACGGGTGCGTGCGCGGACTCGGCGAGAGCGGCGCGCAGCCGCTGCCTGCCCCGGGACACCCGCGACATGACGGTCCCCCGCGGCACGTTGAGGATCGTGGCGGTCTCAGCGAAGGTGTGGCCCTGCACCTCGGCGTAGAACAGTGCGCTGCGGAAGTCCGCAGGCAAGGTCGCCATCGCCGAGCGGAGCTCGTGGTCGGGCAGCCTGGTCAACGCCTCGGCCTCGGCCGAGCGCGACGCGGTGGACAAGCGGGCCGCGCTGCTGGCCAAATCGCCCTCGGTGACGTCGTCGACCGGCACCTCGGACGGCCGGCGCTGCTTGGCGCGATACGTGCTCACCCAGCGGTTGTAGAGGATCCGGAACAGCCACGCCTTGAAGTCGGTGCCCTCCCGGAACGTGTGATAGCCCATGAAGGCGTGCAGCAGCGTGTCCTGCACCAGGTCCTCGGCGTCCGCGGTGGTCTTGGTCAGTCCCCTGGCTCGGCGCAGCAGGGCGTCGAACAGAGGTTGTGCGTCCTGGGCGAATCGTTCGGCGGTCATGAATTCACCCTCGCGCCCGCACGCTGCGAGCGGACCCTTGAAAACCCGTAGTCCGTGGTGCGTGGCCCCGTGGTCTACGACTTGGCGGCGGCTTCGAGAATCCAGTCCTCGAATCTGGTCTCGAAGAGCCTGGCGCCCGAGCCGGGGACGAGGGTGCGCTCACCGATGTCGATGCCCCAGTATTGGGCGGCCGGATCGGCGACGACACTGCGGCTGTCACCGCGGGCGGTCAGCGCAGTCCGGATGAGGTCGGGCAGCAACACCATGTCCGGGCCGCCGATCTCGGCGATGCCGTTCACCGGTTCGCCGACTGCGGCAATCGCGACGCCTTCGGCGACGTCGGCACCGGCCATCGGCTGGAAGTAGGCCGGCGGCATGACCACGGTGTCGCCCACGGTCGCGGAGTCGGCCAGGGTGTTGAGGAACTCGAAGAACTGGGTGGCGTGCACGATCGAAAACGGGATCGGGCCTTCGCTGATCAGCTTCTCCTGGGCGAGCTTGGCCTGGAAGTAACCGCTCTGGGTGGCCAGCTCGGCGGTGCCCACCACCGACAGCGCGACATGGTGGCCGACGCCGGCGTTCTTCTCGGCGGTCAGCAGGTTCGTGGTAGCGGTGCGGAAGAAGTCGATCGCCGAGTCGTCCAGCGCCGGGGAGTTCGAGACGTCGACGACGACGGAGGCACCCGCCAGCACCTCGGCAAGCCCCTCACCGGTGATCGTGTTCACGCCCGTCGAGGGAGCCGCGGCGACCGCGTCGTGACCCCGGCTGGACAGGGCCTGCACCACTTTCGACCCCACCAGGCCGGTGCCACCGATTACGACGATTTTCATGATGAGCCCTTTCTGGCGTGTGGGGGCTGATCAGCTCCCTGACGGCCAGAACGGATGGGTGCTCAGAAAGTCATCCCGGCGCTAGGCGGTGTGGGCGGTCAGCTCCACCGACGGCGTCGCGCCCGCGGCGGCCACCAGGCTGTACAGCTGTGAACCCCACGCGTGCGGACCACCGAAGGTGGGCGCATACGCGGTGTGGATGGCGATGGCCGCGGGCGTCACCTTCGCATCGGGGTCGTAGTCGCAGACCGGATCGCCGACATCACAGACGCTGATGGTTCGGGTACCGATCGCCGGCGGCAGCGGCGCGGTGTTGGTCGACGCCAGGAACGAGTGCTCCTGAGCGACGCCCTCGCCGCGGCCCGCAGCGACGGCCGTCGACCCCAGCTTGATCGTGCTGTCGATCGGCAGCCGGTCACCGTCAGCGATGAGCAGCGCGGCCGCAAAATGCGGATCGTCGGCGAGCTTGTACAGATTGCGGTGGACGACCATCGCGCCCTGCGAGTAACCGGCCAGGACCACCTTGCTGTCTGGGCAGCGGTCGGTATACGCCTGGTACTGCTCGGCGGTGGCATCGGTGCCGTCACCGACGCTCCCGAGGAAACCGAGCCAGCCGCTGATCCCACCCTCCAGCGGTACCGGCGCCGCGGGGTACTGCACGGCCTCGGCGTCGATGGTGCGCCCATCGGCCGCCAGCTGTGCTTTGAGCTGTTGGTAGGACTGGTACACCACCGAGCCCATGCCACCGTTGGCGGTCAGGCCTGCGCCGTCACGTTGACCGGAGCCCGCTGCGCCGATCCAGTGATAGTCGGCGCATCCAGGTGCTGCCGATGCGGTACCGGTGGCCAGCCCGGCCAACCCGATTGCCGCCGCGAGCACGACCGATCCAACCCGCCCAATCACAATGACTTCCCTCCACACTTGTCAGCAGGTAAATCGTCCGCAGCGCCCCATCTCGTTACGCAGATGCAGCGGCCGGACCAAACCACCTGGTGAGCGCGTCGACGAGCCCGGTTGCCGAACCCTGGCCCACCCAGGCCACATGCCCGTCGGGCCGGATCAACACCGCGCTCGGCGCGCTGACCTCACCGAGCACCGGAAGTTCCCATCCGCCGTCGTAGTCGGCCTCTACCAATCGAATTCGCTTTGCCCAGCCGGCGAGGTCGATGTGACCCGGCTCACCGAAAACAAGGAGCACCGGTCTGGCGTCGTGCAGGAACGTGAAGGCGCGCACCGGCCCAGTGGCCGTGCGTAATTCGAGGTCTGGCATACGCCTGCCGAGGAGCGGATGCCCGTCGCCCAGGTCGTAGTGGATGTCCAGGCCGGACATCCGTGCGGCGAAATGCTTGCGGGGTTCGTCCATGCTCAGCAGTTCGGAGACGTTGTCGTGCAAGGCCTTTGTGCGGTCATCGGTGCGCAGCAGGGCGATCTGCGCCATCGTGGTCTGCAACACGCGAGCGGCCACCGGGTGTCGTTCGTCATGGTAAGTGTCCAGCAAGGTATCGGGCGTGACGCCGTTGACCACCTGGGCCAGTTTCCAGCCGAGGTTCACCGCGTCCTGTACACCGGTGTTGAGGCCTTGCCCACCCGCCGGGTGGTGGATGTGGGCGGCATCCCCGGCCAACAGGATCCGTCCGGCTCGATAGGCCGCCGCCTGGCGGGTCGCATCGGTGAACCTGGCAATCGAAGCGGGACTGTGTATTCCGAAGTCGGTGCCGTAGACCGCGATCAGTCCCTTGCTCAGATCGTCCAGTGTGGGTTCGGTGGACGGTCCCAGCTGCCGTTCGGTGACCATGACGCGAACCGGTTCGCCCTCGTTCTGCCGGTCGAGGCCGTGGATGCCGATGGCGTCGCGGTGGATGCCGAACTGCGGTTCGTCGCGCACTTCGACCTGGGCGATCAGATAGCTCGTCGTGGGCTCCCAGCCGGGGAATTCGATGCCGGCGGCCTTGCGGACCTTGCTGCGCCCGCCGTCGCAGCCGACCAGGTACTGGGACCGTAGTGACCGGCCGTCGCAGAGCTCGACGTCGACGCCGTCATCGTCCTGGGTGAGACCGGTCACCTCGAGTCCGCGGTGGATCGGCACTGCCAAGTCGGCGACCCAGTCGGCGAGGAGTCGTTCGATATCGTTCTGCCACACCGCAAGTCCGTAGGGATGCGGGGTGGGAAAGTCGCTGATGTCCAGCCGAATCTGGGCGAATCCGGCGACCTGCAATGCTTGCCCCGCCGCCAGGAACCGGTCGGCGATCCCCCGCTGATCGAGGACCTCGAGGGTGCGACTGTGCAGGCCGCCGGCCCGCTGGCCGATCACGTCCTGGCTCGGGCGACGCTCGACGATCACGACATCCACTCCAGCCAGGGCCAGCTCACCGGCCAACATCAGCCCCGTCGGACCACCCCCGGCAATCACCACGGCGCGATCTTCGAATTGACGCATGCGCATGCCTCCTGTGCAGTGAGTTTTGGCTTAGGGCAGCGATTTTGCGGTACACCCGGGGTCTTGCCGCAAGCCCGCCAGTGCGCTATATGTTGAAAGTGGCAAGGTGTTGATTTCCCTGCCGACCACTAATCAGCCATAAATCGCCGGACGGATTCCTCTATGCCACCAGCCTGATGGACGCCGATCACCCGTACGAACTGCGTGTGCTATCTGCCAGAGATTTCCGGCAGCGGACTGATCGAAAGCCCCCGCAAGACCGCGGAGATCTGGCGGCTGGACCCCGCCGACTTCTAGGCGGATACCGCAGCTTCGAAGAAGCCCAGCTCCAGCTGCATGGCCCGCCGGTAGGCGTCGCGAACCGCCGGGGTGTCGTCGGCCTGGTCGTCGAGCAGCCCTTCCAACAGGCGAGCGATGTTCTCGAACTCCGGATCGGCGTACGTTTGCACCCACTGCGCGTACGGCCCGGCGTGGTCGGCATCGAGCGACTGACCAAGCCACGCGTACAGCCGCATACAGGGCGTCATCGCCGCGTAGATGACACCTACGTCCTGGGTCGCCGCAGTCGCCAGCAGAAACTCGGTGTACGCCGACGTCGCCGCGAGCGGCTGCACACCGGCCACGTCGATACCCCACGAGGCCGCATAGGACGCGTGCAGTCCCAGCTCCTCCCGAACGCCGGCGATCAGATCCGCCAACGCCAGCAGCGTCGCGGTGTCCCGGCTTCGCGCCAACGCCAACGCGTAAGCGCGGGCGAAGGATTCGAGGAAGAACGCGTCCTGCGCGATATAGGCCGCGAACCGCTCCCTTGGCAGGGTGCCATCTGCCATACCCCGCACGAACGGATGCGCCAGCACATCGGCGGCCAGGTCGGAGTTATCGGACCACAACGCAGCAGACAACGACATATCTGCCGAGCCTAATCGGGGCGTGCCCCCGCCAGCAGCACACGGGCCACCCACTCGACGTGGTCCAGCGATTCGTCCAACGTCAGGCGTCGCGCACGGAATCCGGCGAGTGCCGCGCTCAGCGCTGCGTTCAGGCCGAAGCTCACCTTCGGAATGAGTTCGGGCGCAACACCGACCAGCAGGCGGTTGAACAGCTCGACGTTGGTGCGCTCCATCTCGTCGATCGCCGACTTCACCTCGGGATCGGTGGAGCGCATCATCTGCAGCATGAGCGCGGTCATCTCGGGGTTGCGGTTGAACGCACGCTGGGCACGCCGCAGGTAGTCCAAGACCCCAGGCAGCGGGTCACTGTCGCCCGCGCCACCCGCCGTCAGGATCCTGCGGGTCAGCCGCTTCTGCCAGTCCTGCAGCGCAGCGGCAAGCAGGTTTTCCTTCGAACTGAAGTAGCGGTACAGGGTGGCCAGCGCGACTTCCGAGCGCTGCGCCACATCGCGCATCTGGACCGCGTCGGCGCCGACCTCGGCGATCAGATCGATCACTTCTTCGATGATCTTGGCT
Source organism: Mycobacterium sp. (assembly GCA_023264735.1). Classification (GTDB taxonomy): domain Bacteria; phylum Actinomycetota; class Actinomycetes; order Mycobacteriales; family Mycobacteriaceae; genus Mycobacterium. The sequence goes on from JAHFVD010000013.1 coordinate 48,364, forward strand.
CGGCGGGCCAACTGGCCACTGGTCATGTCCGACAACGAGAAGACGCGGCCGGCCGGCGACACCAAATCGGGGACTTGTGCGTTGACGGTGCCACCTCCGTTCCGAGAACTGTCTTCTGCGATGTTACGCCATCATGCCTCACCCCTAGTGGGTTACACCAGGTAGAACCCCATCCGAATCTTGACATCAAGTAGAACCGTGTTTCACTATGGAGCGTGCGGCGGTGTCCGTCGCGGTGATGGGAGGACACAATGGCCGGACCGGTTGGTCTGCCGGTAATCGATACGATGATCGGATTTCCGCACGAGGGAACCGCTCAGTACGACTTCATCCGCAAACAGACCAAGGACCGCGAGTCCAAAGAGGACTTCGATTTCCCGGTCGAGTACATGTTCAAGGACGTCCCCAAGGGACTGCCCACCGACGACCCCGTGTCGCTGCTCTTGCAGCAGATGGACCGGTTCGGCATCGAGAAGTCGATGATCGGGGTGAGCGAGGGCTCCGCGGCGGAGCTGGCGCTCAAGATGTTCCCTGACCGCTTCATCGCGTCGGGCAATGTCGCCGACCCGAACGACGTCATGGGCACTGTCGCCAATATCCGCCGCGAGTATGAGACCTATGGCATCCGTGCGGTGTCCTGCTTCCCGTCGGGCACGTTCCCACAGGTGCCCATCGACGATCCGAAGATGTACCCGGTCTACGCCACCTGCGTCGAACTCGGCCTCCCGATCTTCTGTTGTGCCGGCGTCCCCGGACCGCGTATTCCGATGGCGCCGCAGGAGGTTTCGCGGATCGACATCGTCATGTTCGACTTCCCTGACCTGGTCTTCGTCACCCGGCACGGCTGCGAGCCCTGGCAGGACCTGGCCGTCAAACTGATGCTCAAGTGGCCCAACCTGTACTACTCGACGTCGGCGTTCGCCCCGAAGTACTACCCGAAGGAGATCATCGACTACGCGAATTCGCGTGGGGCCGACAAGATCATCTACGCCGGGTACTTCCCGATGGGTCTGTCGCTGGAACGCATCTTCAGCGACATGCCCAAGGTGCCGTTCAAGGACGAGGTGTGGCCGAAGTTCCTGTACGGCAACGCGGCCCGGATTCTAGGACTGGAGAGTTAAGGACCCATGACTCTGCCAACCGGCGTGGCAATCACGATAGAGCAGGAACAGCTCGCCGAGGCTGTGACTCAGTTCGCGGCCCGGCACGCCCCGATCGACAAGACCCGGGCCTCCCTTGACTCGATTGCGGCCGGTGAATTGCCCACCTGGTGGGAGGAATTCACCGGCAACGGATTCCACGCCGTGCACCTTCCCGAAGCCGCCGGTGGCCAGGGCGGCACGCTCGCCGATATGGCGTGCGTCATCGAGGCCGCCGCGGCGGCGCTGCTGCCCGGCCCGCTGCTGAGCACCGCGACCGCCAGTGCCGTCGCATCCCTCGCCGACGACTCGGGCGCGGCGCTGGTGACCGACCTCGCCGGTGGAGCTCCCGCGGTGGTCGTGCTACCGGAGGACTCCACGGTCCAGGCGGTGCGCGACGGCGCCGGGTGGCGCCTGACCGGTTCGATCGGCAGCACCCTGGGTCTTTGTGCGGCGCAACGTGTTCTCGTGGCTGCCCGCGGCGAGGACGGGGCAGATCTGTGGTTCGCACTCAACGTCGGTTCCGCGGGCATCGCTATCGAGCAGCAACGCGGCACCGACCTGAGCACTGATATCGGCGTACTCACGCTGGACGACCATCCGGTGGATGCGGCAGTGACCGGGATCGACACCGAGCGGGCTCGCTGCGTGGTCGCCGCGCTGACGGCATGCGCGTCGGCCGGTACGGTCCGCAAGGGCGTCGAGACCGCGGTGAACTACATCCGGACCCGCGAGCAGTTCGGCAAGCCGGTCGGCTCGTTCCAGGCGCTGCAGCACAAGGCCGCGATCCTTCTGGTCAACGCCGAGCTCGCTTCCGCATCGGCCTGGGATGCGGTGCGCGCCATCGACGAGAGCATCGAACAACACCGGCTGGCTGCGGCATCGGCCGCCCTGATGGCCGTGAGTGCCGGTCCCGACCTGATGCTCGACGCGCTGCTCCTGTTCGGCGCGATCGGCTACACCTGGGAGCACGACACCCATCTGTTCTGGCGGCGGGCCACCAGCCTGGCGGCATCGCTGGGTTCGGTGACGCGATGGGGCCGGGAAGCCGGCGAACTGGCCCGGACGCTGAAGCGTTCCACCGCAATCAATCTCGGTGACGTCGAATCGGAGTTCCGGGCGAACCTCGCGAAGACGCTCGATGCGGCGGCGGCGCTGCAAAACGAGACCCCGACCGACGACGTTCGCGCTCCTGGGCTGGCGTTCGGCTCGCAGCGCGACCTGCTGGCTCAGGCCGGCCTGGTCGCACCGCACCTGGCCGCGCCCTGGGGCATCGACGCGAGCCCGGTGCAGCAGGTGATCATCACCGAGGAGTTCGACAAGCGTGCCGGCCTGGTCCGCCCGTCGCTGGGCATCGCCGAGTGGATCCTGCCGACGATTCTCAACAGCGGAACCGATGCGCAGCGCGAACGATTCGCCGAGCCGATGATGCGCGGCACCCAGCGCTGGTGTCAGCTGTTCAGCGAGCCGGGCGCCGGCTCGGACCTGGCCTCGCTGGTGACTCGGGCGCAGAAGGTCGACGGCGGCTGGTTGGTGAACGGTCACAAGATCTGGACCTCATCGGCGCACGTCGCGCAGTTCGGGGCCATGCTGGCGCGCACCGACCCTGAGTCGCCGAAACACCTTGGTATCAGCTACTTCCTGGTCGACATGACCTCACCCGGCATTGAGATCAGCCCGATCAAGCAGGCCAGTGGCGAGGCCCATTTCAACGAGGTGTTCCTGACCGACGTCTTCGTCCCCGACGACATGCTGGTCGGTGAGCCCGGCCGCGGCTGGGATCTGGCGGTGGCGACCATGGCTGTCGAGCGCACCGCGATCGGCAACTACGTCAACATCGATCGCTCGCAGGCGCTTCGCCGCATGGCCGAGGTCGCCGGACCCGATCACGACGCCACGCTGCAGGCACTCGGCGGGATCGAGGCGCACACCACCGCCATCAAGGCGATGGTGCTGCGCGAGACCCTGCGGCTGGTTCAGGGTCAGGGCCCCGGCCCGACCTCGAGCATCGCCAAGTACGCCATGGTGCTGCTGCTGCGACGCGCCTCGACCGCGACACTGGGTCTCACCGGACGTCTTGCCATGCTGGAGGATTCGGATCCCGCGGTGATCAAGCCCTACTTCGACATGCCGTCCGAGCTCATCGGCGGCGGCACGGCAGAGATTCAGCTGACCATCATCGCCTCGATGATTCTTGGCCTGCCGCGGAAATAGCAGGAAGGACACAGCCCAATGACCACTGCACTCCCGTTCAAGTTTTTCGACTGTGACAACCACTACTACGAAGCCGAGGACGCGTTCACCCGCTATATCGACCCAAAGGTCAAGAAGCGTGCCATCCAGTGGGCCCAACTCGATGGCCGGCAGCGGCTGATGGTCGGGGGCAGGGTCAACCGCTTCATCCCGAACCCGACCTTTGATCCGGTGGGCAAGCCCGGCGCGCTCGACGAGTACTTTCGCGGCCGCAATCCTCATGGCGCCGACCTGAATTCGCTATTCGGCGAGCTGGAGCCGATCCGGCCGGAGTACCGGAACCGCGACGCGCGCCTGGCAACCATGGACGAACAGGGCATGCAGGGCTGCATCATGCTCCCTACCCTCGGGGTCGGAATGGAGCAGGCGTTGCTGCCCGACTTCGACGCGACCGTTGAGACATTCAAAGCGTTCAACCGCTGGCTCGACGACGACTGGGGATTCGCCTACCAGGAGCGGATTTTCACCGCCCCCTACATCACGATGTGCCGTCCCGACAACGCGGTGCGTGAGCTTGAGTGGGCACTGGAGCACGACGCCCGCTTCATCGTCATGATCCCCGGGCCGATCACCACCGAGGTCGGCATGCGCCCACCGGGCGACCCGATGTTCGACGAGTTCTGGCAACTGGCCAACGATTCCGGCATCACGGTGTGCTATCACTCGGGTGAGACCTACTACTCGAAGTTCATGCCGGCCTGGGGCGAGTCGGATTACATGATGTCGTTCAACGCGCTACTGGGCTTCCGGAGCTTGTTCAGCGGTGACGCGATCCAGGACACCTTCGCCAATCATCTGCACAACGGGCTGTTCCTGCGCTTCCCCAATCTGCGCATCGCCTGCATCGAGAGCGGTTCGACGTGGGTGTTCCACCTGTTCGAGAAGCTGACGAAGTCGTGGGGTCAGATCCCGTTCATCTACACCGAAGACCCTCGCGAGACCTTCCGGCGCCACGTCTGGGTGTCGCCGTTCTACGAGGACGAGCTCGCCAGCCTGCTGAAACTGATGGGTGACGACCACATCCTGATGGGGTCGGACTACCCGCACGTCGAAGGCCTTGCCGAACCTGCGTCCTATATCAAGGACCTGGAGAACTTCGACTACACACCCGAGCAGTGCCGCAAAGTCATGCGGGACAACGGGATTGAGTTGTCAGTTCGACGGCCGGTGTAACTCCGCTTCGTGAAGATCGCCAAGGCCAGCCTGGTCGCGATGCTGCTGGAGGCCGGTGAGGAGAACCCCGCTGTTCTGCTCGCTCGCTCGACGCTGCCCGATGAGCTCGACACCGATACCGATCTCGACGTCTTGCTCACATTCGGGCTGGAGCGTGAGCAGGTCGACGAGGTGGCACGCATGACGATCGGTGCGATCGAGCCCGAGGACGTCAACACCCGCCGCCGGCGCGACGAGATGGACAAGGCCATCTCGCGGCGCTGGGCCGACCTAGTCGACCGCTGGTCGACCTAAGGGTTGGTGGCCGAGTGTGGGGGTTATGCACGAGAATTTCAACATCGATGCATAACGACGGCCGTCCTTTCACTACCCAGCTTCGCCAGCCTGCTCACCCACCTGGGCACCCTGACCCGCTACCACGGCACCACCTGCCGCTTCGCGGGCGATGGCAGCTTGTCGACCGCGGAGCGTTCCTTACGTTCGTCGAACGCCCGCCAGTGGGAGACCGAGCTGTGCGTCCGTCTCGGCCGCCTGAATGACGCGCCCGGACACCGCCGTGCACTGCTAGCCCAGGACCCTTACCGAGAGGAAGGCTGGCGGCCGCGGAAGCGAATCACGGGCGCAACTGCCAGCGGCCGCACCGTTGTCACCGAATACCCATCATCAGAACGTCGGTCAGGCGGGTCGGAAGTTGGCGCAGGTGATAGGTCGGACCCACCAGCTTCGGAAGGACGAGACTCGGCCGCTGCTGTTCAAGGGCAGTGACGATCCGCTCAGCCACATCCTGAGATGTCATGGATCCGATCCGGCCGAGTCGGCCGGCGATCTTGGTCAGAACCGGGTCCTCGTGGGTCTGCAGCATCATGTCAGTTTCCACGACGCCGAGGATCGCGAGCAGGACGTGGATCGGCGTTCGTCGAAGTTCACGCCGAAGGTTCTCTGTAAAGTGTGTGAGGCCTGCCTTGCTGGCGGCATAGGGCGCGGTGTTGGGGCTGGAGATCTCACCCAGCAGCGAAGAGATGGTGACGATCGCTCCGCGTTCGCGCTCGAGCATCTTCGGGATGACTTGAGCGCACAGCTCCATCGGCGCCTGGAGATTGACCTTCACGTGCATGCGGACATCGGCCCCGGACAGACCGGCGAAGCTACCCGGGATCACCACGGCGGCATTGTTGACGAGCACATCGATCGGACCGCCCAGATCCTCAATCCGGTCGACGAGGCCGTCCAGGTCCTCGGCCAGGTCGACGGTCATCGCCGTCCCGTCCGTTTCGGCGGCCACGGCCTTCAACGATTCAGCGTTACGGGCGAGGACGGTGACCCGTGACCCACGACTCGCGAACTCGCGGGCCAGGGCTGCACCGATCCCGCGCGACGCGCCCGTGATCACCGTGTGGGTATCCCGGAGTTCCCTCGCTCCTCGGTCGCGGGCGCTCGCTGTGCTCATGGCGCCACGCGGAACTTCGGAAAACGCTCGGTGTAGCGGTGGAAGGCCTCCGCGACGGCCTTCCACGTCACGCCATAGTCCTCGAGCGAGTACGTGTAGCTGCCGTACCCATGCTGCGGATTGTCGCTCTCCCAGCTGTTCATACGCTCCGCCGCAGGGACGGAGAGCTCGCCGCCTCGCGCTCGGTAGATGCTCGCGATGACTCCGGTCGCGTCGTTGCGGATCGCGTCGTACTCGACGTCGATGATCTGGGACTCCCGGTCGATCTGATCACGCTGGTCGAGATTGCGGTTCCATTCCTCGGACGCCCATTCGAGCAGGAAGGCGCCGAGCTCCGCCCGTTCGGCGGTATCACTCCGCATGAGCCGGGCTGCTTCGATCAGCCGACAGAACGACGCCATCGTGGAGAGCAGGTCCCGGTGGCAGTGCACCACCGTGGCGTTCGGGAACACATCGAACAGAGCGTCGATGCGGCCGAGATGGAGCGGCGTCTTCAGGACCCACGGTCGGGCGGTCGGGCTGCGATCCTGCCATTGCAGGTACTGCAGGAGTTCGGCGAGTTCGGTGTACATCGGCTGCTGTGGCTGCTCGACCAGCCACTCGAAGTAGCTGGGGACGCGGAGCAGGAGGCCAGAGCCGGCGCTACGGAAGCCCATCTGAAGGAGGATGACCTCTTCTTCTGGCTCCTCGGCGACCATCGGGTGCAACGCCCTGAAGTCCGGGGACATCTCCGCGAGGGCCGTCGCCATCCCTCGTGCGACCGCGAGGCGATTGTCCTCGCCCGGATCCGCCAGGGAATCGGGCGCCGGGTTCAGATTCCGCCACAGCGGAATAGCCTGGTTGTCAGGATCCCTCGCCAGCATCCGATGGAGCTTTGTGGTCCCTGTGCGCGCCAGTCCGGTGATGAAAATGGGACTGGAGACGGTCTCGGCCCGGATCTCGGGATGGCAGCTCAGGTCACGCTGCCACCGGAGGCGGTTGACCAGCCAGCGGTGGACGTCCGCCTGGAGGCTCATAGCTCCCAGCTGGTTCAAGCCCCCCTCGTCCACCGCGGACTCCAGATACCGAGTCATCGGCTCGACGAACCGGTCGTCGCCGTAATCATCGAGGCCGGTGGCCTCGCTGGCCTCGCTCATCAGCGCGCGCGGGTTAAACGGAGCAGTCTCGCTGGCTATGACAGCTTCCTTCCTGGTCGGGCCTGATTAGACGACAACGCCGGTGCGCTGGCGCCAGGCCTCGAGCAGGCCTGCGTTGACCTTCGGGCTCCCGGCGTAGATGGCGATCTCGCTGGCGCCGGCGGCTTTGAAGTCCTCCAGGGTTCGGACGCACTGCTGGGGGGTCCCCACCGCGGCGGCGGTCCTCATCCACTCCTCGGGGACGAGCTCTTCGACGAGGTGGATCACCTCGTCGCGCTGGAAGAAGTGGTCGGTCCACTGGTCGGAAGGAACGTCCTTGAAGAACGGGTGACTGCGCATGCGCTCAACGACCTTGATGTCCCAGTTGTTGCGTTCGCAGAAGTACTCACCCAGGAAGATTCCCTGGCAGAAGATGAGCAGCCGCGCGCCGACCTGCCTCAGCAGCTCGTACTCGCTGACGTCCGGACCGGTGACGACGCCGGCGATGAACTGCAGCGTCTCGGGATCACGCCCGGTCTTCCTGCACTCCTCCTTCGTCCAGTTGACGGATTTGCCGACGGCCTCCGCTGTCAGGCACTCGACCAGCCCGGAGCCGTCGAAAACCGGGTGGGCGGCAACCCGGGAGGCAACGGGGCCGCCCATGTGCCAGAAGACGATCTCCGGGGAAGGCCCCTCGGGGATGTCGTCGAGCCGGAAGTTCTCCATCGTCCCGGCCGGCCCGTGGTAGTTGACCGTCTCTCCCCGCCAGAGCTTCTTCAAGATCACGCAGTAGTCGATCAGATCCTCGTAGCTGAGCTCATTGAACCCGTGGCCCTTGATCCAACCGCTGATCGAACGGCCCAGACCAAGCGATATCCGGCGCTCGAAAACGGCCTGCAACGACGTCGCCAGCGTGCTGGTGAGGACGATCGGTCGAGATCCGACCGGGATGGGCGCCGTGCCGAGTCCGATGCGGGACGTGACCCCACCCGCCGCCCCCAGAATCGTCCCGGCCTCCTTGTTGTCGTAACGCTCAGAAACCCAGACCCGGCTGAATCCGAAGCGCTCCGCATCCCGAGCCTCCTCGAGGACCTGATGGACGTCAGCGCTCCGTTTGCGGCCGGAAATCAGGTAGATGCTCATGTCGTCGACGATCGAGACGGGCTTGATGCTCGGATCCGTGCTGTTCACTCTGAGACCTCCAGGTTTTGAGGGAGAGTTCGGTGGGTTACGGCCGCCGCCGCCGGACCGGCACCTCGGGGATGACGCATATGACGTATCTCTCGACTCAGTTACGTTGTTAAAAACAACGTACTTGGGCCGCTAGACTGTGTCAATGACTCCTCCTGCCTCCCGGGGCACCAATGAGCTGGTCGCGACCGCCAATGCCTTGGCGCCGGGCCAGGCCGGACGGCGGGCACTCACCCGGGAGGCGGTCTTCGGGGTGGCCCTGCGGATCATCGACCACCATGGCCTGGGCGCCCTGACGATCCGGCGGCTGGCGGAGGATCTCGGCGTGGGGTTGCCGACCCTGTACTCGGTGGCCGGGGGGAAGAAAGAGATTCTGGCTGGCGTCGTGGACCTCGTGTTCGCCGAGGTCCCGGAGCACTCTCCCGATGATGAACAGTGGGAGGAGTCGTTGTTCCACCTACTTGTCGCGCTCCATGAGCAGTTGATCGCGCACCCGGCCGTGGCGCAGCTCGCTGTCATCAGCAGGCCTTTCGGTGCGGCGACAGCGAGAACGCAGGAATCCGTACTCGACCTGCTGAAGGCCGGCCGGATCGACGAGTCGCAGCTGGTCGTGGCCTACACGACGCTGACCAGCTACGTGACGGGCTTCACCTTGTTGCGGATCTCGCAGGCGGCCTCCGAGCGCGCCCGCGGTGAAGGCCTGGTCGACCAGGCCCTGCTGAGGCAATTCCCCCTGGAGACATTTCCGCAGCTCCACGCGCTGGCGCCGCAGCTCACCAACGCCGAGCTGGAGGCGCGCTTCGGCGAGGGGCTACGAAAGCTGATCCGCAACCTCGCGGAATGACCGTCGCACCTTTTCCCGGGCGTGCGCGCTCACGCTGCCCCGCCTGCATCAGCTGAAGCGGCCGCGAAATCCCCTGGCATGCAAACATTGTCTTCAAGGACAGCTGATCAGCGGGCGAGGTCCCACTGGCCGAAGTCGGGCGCCAGCACGTCGTCGACGTCGACACTGACACCGTCGATCACCGCACCCGGGTCGGACGCGGTGACCACCTCTCGTTGAAAGAGCACGGCGGCGGGCTCCCGCACACCACCCGACCAGGCCTTGGTCTGCCAGGCCCAGCGATACCCCGGTGTGGTGGAGTGCCCGACGACGCCGTCGCCGATCGCCCATCCGCATTGGCGCGCACCACCATAGATGCCGGTTCGCTCGATGCCCAGCACCGAGTTGATGCCGCGAAACCATTGGATCGCAGTGCTTTTCCACGTGTCGGCGTTGATGTCCTCGTCGACGCTGAAGAAGATCGGCGCGGAAGCCGGGCCGCCGGCCGCACCATGCAGGCGCAGCGCAGTCTGCGCGTCGGCCACTCCCCCGTCGTAGCCGCGGGTGAAGTCCGACGGCGTGGGCCACCCAGGTTTACCGAACTGGTAGCAGCTGACGACGTGCAGGCCAGCCGCGATCAGCCCGTCGGCGCACTCCCGAGTGACCGGCTTGAAATCGAAAGTGGCGCCCGGACGCAGTTCGGACACATACACCAATGCCCCGTCGTAGCCCGCGGCCTTGATCTGCTCCGGCGAGACCAGTCGCACGGCAAAATCGATGAGCCGCAACCCGTCTGCGGATGCCTTCGGGGTTCCGAGGGCGGCGGAACCGGCGAACGCTGCGAGGGCGAACTTGAAAACGTCGCGTCTGGAGGCCGCTGGCGTCACGACTGAGCCGGGATCAGCGACGGGTCGCCGACTCCGATGGTGATCTGTGGGTTCGCAGCTGGGTCAAGCCAATTCAGGATCGACTTCATCTCCTCGCGCCCGATGGCGACACATCCCCAGGTGGGACTGCCGTTGGTCACGTGCAGGAAGATCCCGGCAACTCGCCCCGGAACACGTTGGGGATTGTGCGCGATGTTCACCGCGTAGTCGTAGACCGGTCCGGAATCGTAGAGGTTCTCCGCGATGCCGGATGGTTGTCCGGAACTCCGTACATGGGTGTTGTACGTCGGCGATTTAGCGTCCTCGTCCCACCAGTCCTGATTGGTGGCCTGGAAGTACGGCATCTTGGTGCCCGGATTGGGCTCGCGGCCGAAGGCCTGATCGAACCCGAAGGTTCCGACCGGAGTGCGGTACACACCGTCTGCGGGGGCGCCGACGCCGAGCTCACCGACCTTGGCCGGCGTAGGGCCCAGCACTGTCTTCCAGTCCTGACCCACTCGCTGGAACGCCGTCAGCGTCCCGGTGGTGGCGTTGGCGGTGGGTACACCGACGACGATCCACTGCGTGGTCGCCACGGCGGGCTCGGCCGTGGCGGGGGCTGCCAACGGCACGCTCATCAGCACCGCACCGATGCTCGCCAGTGTCTTGAAAAATTTCACTGCGCCCCTCGGGTGTCGGACTCGGCTGAAAGCAGGTTCATGGTAACCGCACCCTGCTGGCGAATCGGTGCAGTGAAGTGGCCTTGGCCCGCGACCGAGTCGGTACTGTCCTGGACCGTACCGCCCCTTCGGCCTTATGGTGGGCGCTGTGACCTGGATTGCCGACTGCCCCGCGGAGACTTCTCCGTGGTCGCCGCGTGAGGCCGAACTGCTGGCCGCCACGCTGCAGTTGTTGCAGCAGCACGGGTATGAGCGACTGACGGTGGACGCCGTCGCGGCGACGGCCAAGGCGAGCAAGGCGACGGTGTACCGGCGCTGGCCCTCGAAAGGCGAATTGGTGCTCGCCGCCTTCATCGAGGGCTGCCGCCAGGTGGCGGTCGTCCCCGACACCGGGACGCTGCGGGGCGATCTGCTGCTTCTCGGTGAGGCGATCACCGCGCACGCCGCCCAACACTCGGCCACCATCCGGGCGGTGATGGTCGAGGTGTCCCGCGACCCGGCACTGCGGGAGGCGATGCAGCACCAGTTCCTCGACCAACGGAAGGCGTTGATCGAATTGGTGCTGCAGCACGCCGTCGACCGAGGGGAGATCGAGCCCGCCGCGATCAGCGAGGAACTCTGGGATCTGCTGCCCGGCTACCTGATCTTCCGATCGATCGTCCCTAACCGCCCGCCGAATCAGAAGACCGTGCAGACCTTCGTCGACAACGTCCTGATCCCCAGCCTCACCAGACCCCTCTAGCAGGGAAGTCTTGCCCGAATAGATCCAGTACCGTACCGTACCGCCTAGAGTAGGCGGCCCCGGGCTGCCCGGGAGTCGACCTCCCCCTGCCCAGTGTTCGTGTCGCCGGTTATCGAAAGGCCTACGGGTGCATAGGTTTCCGATCGGAGCGCTGGCCCGGCGGAGCTGGATGCTCTTGGTTGCCCTGGTCGTGGTGGTGGCGGCGGGGTTCGCCGTCTATCGGCTGCACGGCATCTTCGGCTCCCACGACATCACGGCCACGCCCAGCGGTTCCGCCAACGACATCGTCCCGTTCAATCCCAAGCGCGTGGTCATGGAAGTCTTCGGCCCGCCGGGCACGATCGCGACCATCACCTACACCGACGTCAACGCCCAACCCCAGCGCGCCGACTCGGTATCGCTGCCCTGGTCGTACGACACCACCACCACCCAGCCGGCGGTCTTCGTCAACGTTTCCGCCCAGGGCGACAGTGATTCGCTCGGCTGTCGCATCAAGATCGACGACGTAGTGAAAGACGAAAGATCGGTCAACACGTTAAACGCCTTCACCTACTGCCTGGACAAGTCCGGATGAGCGAACAGCAGGTCGCCGACCGTTCGTTCACGCATAGGGCCGCGCGAGCGTGCCGGGTGCTCGCCGCGCCGATCCTGTTGGTCTGGCTCGTGATCGCGGCAGTGAGCAATGCGCTTGTCCCGCAGCTCGAGGTCGTCGGTGAAGCCCACAACGTGGCACTGAGCTCACCCGACGCGCCATCGCTGCAGGCGTTCCAGCGCATCGGCAAGGTGTTCGGTGAGTTCGATTCCGACAGCGCGGCGATGATCGTGCTGGAGGGTGACCAGCCACTGGGAGCCGAGGCTCACCGGTACTACGACGAGCTGATCCGGCGCGTCGAAGCCGACCACAAGCACGTCCAGCACGTCCAGGATTTCTGGGGAGATCCCCTGACGGCCGCGGGAGCCCAAAGCCCCGACGGCAAGGCCGCCTACGTTCAGGTGTTCCTGTCCGGCAATCAAGGCGAAGCGCTGTCACTGGCCTCCGTCGACGCCGTCCGCGACATCGTCGACCACACACCGGCACCACCCGGCGTCAAGGTGTACGTCACCGGTGCGGCAGCACAGGTGGCGGACCAATTCGAGACGGGCGACAAGGGCACCACCAAGGTGACTCTGTTGACCATCGGGGTGATCGCGATCATGTTGCTGATCGTCTACCGTTCGCTGGTCACCATGATCTTGATTCTGATCACCGTCCTCATCGAAATGTCCGCGGCCCGAGGAATAGTCGCGTGGCTGGCCAACTCCGGATTCATCGGGCTCTCGACGTACTCGACCAACATCCTCACGCTTTTGGTCATCGCCGCCGGCACGGATTACGCGATCTTCCTCGTCGGCCGCTATCACGAGGAGCGGTCGGCGGGAGTCGACCGGGAGACCGCGTTCTACGACACCTACCGCGGCACCTCACACGTGATTCTGGGTTCGGGCCTGACGATCGTCGGTGCGGTCTACTGCTTGAATTTCACCAGGAACCCCTACTTTCAGAGCCTCGGCATCCCGGCCGCGATCGGTGTGCTCATCGCGCTGATCGCCGCAGTGACCTTGGCCCCCGCCGTGCTGACGATCGGCAGCCATTTCGGGCTGATGGACCCCAAACGCCAGACGAAGACCCGCGGCTGGCGGCGCATCGGCACGGCCATCGTGCGCTGGCCCGGACCGATTCTCGTTGTCTCCCTGGCGATCGCACTGATCGGTCTGCTGGCCCTGCCCGGCTACAAGACCAGTTATGACGTCGGCGCTTACATGCCCGGCGATGCGCCCTCCAACGTGGGTTACACGGCCGCCGAGCGGCACTTCTCCAAGGCCCGGCTCAATCCCGAGCTGTTGATGATCGAGACCGATCACGATCTGCGGAATCCCACCGACATGATCCTGTTGGAGAGAGTCGCCAAGGCCGTCTTCCACACGCCCGGTATCGCGATGGTCCAGTCGATCACGCGCCCATTGGGAACGCCGTTGGACCACACCTCCCTGGCATTCCAGATCAGCGCGGGCAGCCTCGGACAGATCAACAACCTGCCGTTCCAGCAGGCCCGGGCCGCCGACCTGATCAAACAGGTGAGCGAGATCGACACGTCGATCAATATCCTGCGCCAGCAGTACGCCCTGCAGCAGCAGAGCTCTGACGCCACCCACGAACAGGTCGAGGCGTTCCACAAGACCGTGGAGGTAGCCCAGGATCTGCGCAACAAGATCGCCAACTTCGACGACTTCTTCCGGCCGTTGCGCAACTACTTCTACTGGGAGCCGCACTGTTTCGATATCCCGATCTGTGCTGCCTTCCGGTCGGTCTTCGATGCGCTGGACGGGATCAACGATCTAACTGACCAATTGGCCAATGTCACGGCGAGTTTGGACAAGCTGGATGCGCTGCAGCCGAAGCTGCTGTCCCTGATCCCACAGAACATCGACAGTCAACAAGCCAACCGCGACCTGACGATGACGAACTACGCCACCCAGTCGGGCCTCTACGACCAGGCTGCCGCGGCACTACAGAACTCGACCGCTCTCGGCGCGGCCTTCGACGCCGCCAAGACCGACGACTCCTTCTACATTCCGCCAGAAGCGTTCGGCAACTCCGAGTTTCAGCGCGGGCTCAAGCTGTTCCTGTCGCCCGACGGCAAGGCCGCTCGGATGATCGTCACCCACGACGTGGATCCGGCTACACCCGAGGGCCTTTCACACATCGACGCGATTCGGCACTCGGCGCAGGAGGCGATCAAGGGAACCCCGCTCGCCGGTTCGAGCATCTATATCGGAGGCACGGCGTCGACCTATAAAGACATTTCGGACATGGCTAAGTACGACTTGGTGATCGCCGGGGTCGCCGCGCTCAGCCTGATCCTGCTCATCATGATGTTCATCACCAGGAGCATTGTCGCCGCGGTGGTCATCGTCGGGACGGTGGCGCTGTCCCTGGGCGCCTCGTTCGGGCTCTCAGTGTTGGTCTGGCAGTACCTGTTCGGTATGCCGCTGTACTGGGTCGTGTTGGCGTTGGCCGTGATCCTGCTGCTGGCAGTGGGATCGGACTACAACCTGCTGCTGATATCGCGGTTCAAAGAAGAGATCGGCGCCGGGCTCAATACCGGCATCATCCGCGCGATGGCCAGTACCGGTGGCGTCGTCACCGCCGCCGGCCTGGTATTCGCCTTCACCATGGCGTCATTCATCTTCAGTGACCTTCTGGTGCTCGGCCAGATCGGCACGACGATCGGTCTCGGTCTGTTGTTCGACACGCTGATCGTGCGGTCGTTCATGACTCCGTCGATCGCCGCGCTGCTGGGCCGCTGGTTCTGGTGGCCGCTGCGCGTACGGCCACGCCCCGCGAGCTCGATGCTGCGTCCTTATGGCACACGCGAATCCGTGCGCCAACTGCTGCTGTGGGAAGACGACCAGGTGCCGGGCGTCAGTCCACGGGTGAGGAACGAATCAGGTCTTTGACCGCGGGTTGCTCCGCCTCGACTTGCGGCGGATCGGCCCGCCGTGCGCCCCAGCCGGCATATCCGAGCGCGAGGGCCAGCGCGGAGTAGATCGCGGCCTCGGACCACATGAAGCCCACGCCCCAGCGCCGTCCCATGAAAACGGGCTCGTTGATGATGCCGCGAGAGGTGGCGACCGCATAGGCCGCGTGGGCGTAGCCCAGCGCTGCGAACGATCCCGAAAAGAACTTGCAGACCTCGCGATTCATGGGGGTTCCCTTTCTCGGATCGGATCACTCGACGACCGGATGCAACCGGTCACGCATCAGAGAAAACTCGGTGTGCACGTGCCGATCCATCGCTTCGGCGAAGTCTGCCGAGAAGTAGAGGCGAAGAACCGGATCGAAGATCCGGCCCGGCCCTGTCCAACCGGCCGTAATCGTGTGGCGGACATGGACTCCGTCGGCATCATCAGCCACCTCTATCGTCAGCCAGCCGGGCAAACGGACTCTTTTCTTCATCTGCCACTTGATCTTTCGCCCTGGTTCGGCCTCGACTACCACCGCTGTCATGCGCAACCGGTGAGCACCGATGAACTCATCCATGAAGGTCTCGTCCCCGACATGGTCGGCATCGCCGATGGCCAGTGGGTGCAGGTGCAGGTGGACACCCCGCCACCACTTCTGGTAATCCGCGTCGGTGCAGTCCAAGAGGAAGCTGGTGACCTCCATTGCGGTCAACCCTGGGACCGTCACTCGGGATTGAATTGTCAACATCTCGTCACCTCCCCCGCCTTCGGTCGGTCAGCCTGACCGTATTGCCGCCCCAGCGGCGCCCGTCAGGGTAGAAAGTCCCCTGCGGAGTCCGACATGTCCCCAATCCGCGGCGGGTGCTACCCGAGTGGGTCCCCCAAGCCCAACTGTCAGCGAGAACACACCGTTTCCATATCGATATCACGGTTTATCCCATTCGCAACATGGGTAACTTTGGCAACAGGTGCTGATGCAAGGGCACCTTTCTCACCAGCGACGAAAGAGCCGAATGGATTTCCGATATGAACACAGTCCTTTACTTCAGCACCCGCGGCACCGTTTATGAAACCCGTGCCTACACCAAGGCCGATATCGATCTGCTCGTCCAGGATCATCAGCTGCACTGCCTGACCAGTTCCGACCGGCAGTTCGACTTCTGGTTCAGCCCGTCACGACCGGGATGCCAGAGCCGGGTGAATGAGCGCGCTACCGAATTATTCTTGGCAACAACGAATTTCACGGCGAAATCGGTGCCCCTGCTGCCCGGGTGCATCGTGGTCGCCACCCACGACGCCGACGGCGACCTCGACGGGCTCAGCTGGGAACAGCTCGATCTGCTGGTCCGCCGGAACCGCTCGGTGACCGACCGCGACCTGCGAATCCTCGACCGCAGGATCCAGCGTCACGACCGCCACCAGGCGCGTCGATCCCGCCCTGCCGCAATCAAATCCGCTCCGGCACCGACCGCGAGCAGACAGAAAATCGCACTCTAGGCATCCTTTTCGGACGAGTTGCGACTACTCGCCGATCAGGCGGACCGGGTCTCCACAAAACTCAGCGTGGCGCCCCAGCCGTCCTTGGGCGTGTAGAGCAGCACGGTCACATGTCCGTCCTCGACCTTGGTGGCGAGGCTCGCGCCGTACACCCGGTTCGCGACCGTGTCCGAGCCAGGACCTCTGCCCTGCATGAACATCGCGACTGCGTGCTCGCCAGGTTCACAGGCAACGAAGTGCGCTTCGTAGAACGGCTCCTCGGTGCGCTGACCGTCGACCTCGATGACGGCGGTGCTGCCGCGCGCGACCATTTCACCGACGATGTCGAGATGGGCAGCATGAAGCAGCTTGCCGATGACCTTCTGGCCCGGCGTCAGCCCGACCTGGATCTCGATTCCGGTCTGCCCGGTCACGCGCATCAGCGTAGTGGCGTCGGCAGCGTCCATGTCGCGTTGTCGTCATATGGCCGACAACGAGACATCCGCTCGTCGTTGAATTGTTAACTAGCGCCGGGTAGTCGGGACGGGTAGCTACCGAAAGAAAGCTGGACTAGCTACCCGCCGAGCCACTATTGTCAGCGTCGATAATTCTCATTCGCGGTGATGTGGGCGGGGGCCGAATGACACCCATCAAACGGGCTGGGCGAATCACGACATTCGGGTTCGCGGTAGGCGCTGGTTTGCTGATCGCCTCCGGTGCCGGCGCAGCGGTGGCCACAGCCGCACCCGGCGGGTCCGGGCAATCACCGAGCAGCAGCTCGTCAGCGTCAAGCAGCACATCGTCGGGCCCCTCAGCCCGACCCGCGACCGGCACGACAGCCAAGGCCAAGCCGGCCCGCACGGTCAGCACTCGCAGCGACTACTCAGCACCGGTCGTCCAGCTGCACGCGAAGCGCACGGTCGCTGCCACCGCCGCCGCGACCGACGAGATCACTGCCGTTCCGACGGCGTCGGCCAAGGCGACCGCACCGAAACGGGTTCCCGCACTTCCCACTCCGGCTGAATTCCAGCAGGCCATCGTGGCGGGGCTCGGCACGGTGCGGCAGAACCTCGATGAGCTTCGCCAGAAGATCGAGACGCTCGTCCAGAATCAGATCATCGGCTTCCAGGACAACCTGGTCACGCTGCGGATCGACCTGGAACGCGTCTTCAACCCCAACAAGCAGATCATCTACGGCAACCTGGCCAACGTCCAATACTGGGCGGCCGGCGGCGCTCAAACGGCAAGCCTGATGTCCGCGGCGATGGTGATCAGCGCGCTCAAAGGCCAAACTGTGACAGCGCAGAACATCATCGACGAAGCGATGAACACCGACAGCGTCGCCCAACCTGATCGAAAGATGTACCTGGGCACCGACACTTATGACTGGGTGTGGGCCAGTGACGCGGTCCAGCTGATGGAAAACCACGGCCTGAAGGTGACCACCGTCTACTACACCAAGAGCCAAGAGCAGCGTGCGTTGAACGGCGTCGAAACCGCGTTGTCGCAAGGTAAGTCGGTCATCGTGAGCATTAACGGCAATGTCATCTCCAGCAACGTCAGCAGCCAGGCACAGTGGACGACCGAGCACCAGGCGGTGCTGCTCGGGATCAACGTCACCAAGAACCTTGTCTACCTCAACGACGGCGCGAACCCTCAGGGCCAGAACTTGACGATGTCGGTCGAGGACTTCCTCGACGCCTGGCAGGCTAGCCGCTACACGGCTATCTTCGCCGAATTGGCGCCCGCCCCAGCACAAGCCACCGACGGGGCCGTCGCAGCATGACCGCCTCCCGCGCTTTTCACTGGCCTCAACGGGGCACACGGTCCCGGCGATCAAGTCTCATTCACGGTGCTACGGGCGGGGGCCGACGTGATTTCCACTAAGCGGGCTGGACGAATCACCACACTCGGGTTCGCGATCGGAGCTGGTCTGCTGATCGCTTCGGGCGCCGGTGCGGCGGTGGCCTCGGCCGCGCCCGATGATTCCGGGCACACGCCGAGCAGCTCCTCGGCGTCGAACAATGTGTCAGGGTCGGCGCGGTCGGCGCGGCCCTCGACCAACACAGCGGGCAAGCCCAAGCCGGCCCGCACCGTCAGCACCCGCAGCGATTACTCGGCGCCGGTGGTGCAACTGCATACCGGCAAGCGCACACCGGCCCCGGCAGCCAGCGACGTCACCACGCCTGCCGCATCGGCCAAACAGTCTCGGGCCCAACGCCTTCCCACCCCGGCTGAGGTTCAGCAGGCGATCGTGGCGGGCTTGGACGCCGCCCGCCGCGACCTCGACACTCTGCGCAGCAACATCGAGCTGCTGGTCAAGCACCAGATCGAGGGCATCCGGGAAAATCTGACCACGCTGCGCTACGACCTCGAGGGCATCTTCGGACCCAACCGGGCGCCGGTGACTCCGGACATCCCGTCGGACGATACGCCCGGCATGATCGGCAAGCCCGCCGACAAAGAGCAGTACTTCGTCTACCAGGGCAACACCAACAGGTGCGTCCTGATGTCGACGGCCATGGTGATCGGGCAGCTCAAGGGCATCGAGAACATGCCGACCGCGCAGCAGATCACCGACGAGGCGGCCACCACCCCGAGCACCGTGACGCCCGGCACGATGATCTACGACCCGATCAAAGACACCTACGTCAAGTACGCCGATGCCCTGGCACTGCTGGAGAATCACGGCATCACGGCGACATCGACCCAATACTCCAAGGGCCAGGGCGCTACTGCGATCAGCAATCTCAAAGCAGCGCTCATCGCCGGCGACTCGGTCATCGTGACGGTCAATGCGAATATCGCGTGGGGGCGCTCAGCGCCGGGCGAGGTAGTCACGGCAAACCACGCCATCACCGTCTTGGGCATCGACACAGCCAAGAACATCGTGTACGTCAACGACAGCGCCTACCAGAACCCCGGGATCGCCATCAAGATGGACGTGTTCATGAACGCCTGGGCGGCCAACGAATATCAGACCATCACGGCCTACGTCACCCCGGCGCAAGAGGCAACGACCGCCATCGCGGCCTGAGCAGTACGCCTGCACGATTAGAGGTTTTGCGTCGTCGGCAAATACGATCGACGTCGCAATGAGTGATCACGACCTGGATGTTCAGACCGCCCCCACCGGGACGGCTGCGGCGAACCGTTTGGCGACCGAAGCCGGCCGCCGGCGTACCTTCGCCGTCATCAGCCACCCCGACGCCGGTAAGTCGACGCTCACCGAGGCGCTGGTGCTGCACGCCAGGGTGATCACGCAGGCCGGCGCTATCCACGGCAAAGCCGGACGGCGCGCCACGGTGTCGGACTGGATGGAGATGGAGCAGGCCAGGGGCATCTCCATCACCTCGACCGCACTGCAGTTTCCCTATCACTCACCCGAGGGGCAGGACTGCGTGATCAACCTGCTCGACACCCCGGGCCACGCCGACTTCTCCGAGGACACCTACCGGGTGCTCAGTGCCGTCGATTGCGCCGTCATGCTGATCGACGCCGCCAAGGGTTTGGAACCGCAGACTCTCAAGCTGTTTCAGGTGTGCAGGCACCGCGGCCTTCCGATCCTCACCGTGATCAACAAATGGGACCGGCCCGGTCGCCACGCATTGGAGCTGCTCGACGAGATCCACGAGCGCATCGGGCTCAAGCCGACGCCGCTGACGTGGCCCGTCGGCATCGCGGGCGACTTCAAGGGTGTCCTGGATCGCCGCACCGGCAACTTCATTCGGTTCACCCGCACCGCCGGCGGCGCCACCGCCGCGCCCGAGGAGCACATCGCACCTGACCGTGCCCACGACGCCGCCGGCATCGACTGGGACAACGCGGTCGAAGAATGTGAACTGCTCTCCGCCGACGACGGCGATCACGACCAGGAGCTCTTTCTGCAGGGCGTGACGACGCCCGTCCTGTTCACCTCGGCCGCATTGAATTTCGGGGTGAACCAGCTGCTGGACAATCTGGTCCGGCTCGCACCGGCGCCCAGCGGGCAGGCCGATGTCGACGGCAACGTGCGCCCGGTCGACGCGCCGTTCAGTGCGTTCGTGTTCAAGGTGCAGGCAGGCATGGACTCCGCGCACCGCGACCGGATCGCCTACGCCCGGGTGTGCTCGGGCACATTCGAGCGCGGCGACGTCCTGACCCATGCCGCCACCGGCAAGCCGTTCGTGACCAAATACGCCCAGTCGGTGTTCGGCCAGCAGCGCTCGACCCTGGACGACGCGTGGCCGGGCGACGTGATCGGGCTGGCCAACGCGAATGTCCTCCGACCCGGTGACACCCTGTTCCGGGACATCCCCGTGCAGTTCCCGCCGATCCCGAGCTTCTCCCCCGAGCATTTCTCCGTCGCGCGCGGCACCGATCCGAGTAAGCACAAGCAATTCCGCAAGGGCATCGAGCAACTGGAGCAGGAAGGCGTGGTGCAGGTTCTGCGCTCGAACCGGCGCGGTGATCAGGCACCCGTACTCGCCGCCGTCGGTCCGCTGCAGTTCGAGGTCACCAGCCACCGGATGGCCACTGAATTCAACGCGCCCATCTCGCTGGAAGGGCTGCCCTACACCGTCGCCCGCGCCGTCGACCCCGATGACGCCGAGTTCGTCGAAAAGCAGGTGTCGATGGAAGTCCTCACCCGCACCGACGGCGTGATGCTCGCGTTGTTCACCACGAAGTGGCGGCTGCAGGGTTTCCAGGAGGACAACCCGACTGTGCGGTTGCGCCCGCTGGTCGCCGCCGGAGACGACTGACTCAGCTGTTGGCGGTCGCCAGCCCGGCCTTCACGTGCCGCGACAGGTCGTCGGCCAGGATCTCGGCCTGACCGCCCAGCAGCCCGTCGACGGCCTGCTTCGCCACCAGCGCGGGATCGATTTTCTGATCGGCCGGGATGTAGCTGACCATGTCCGTGTCCATGTAGCCGACATGCAGTGCCGAGACGCTAATTCCCGTGGGCGCGAGCTCACTTCGCAGCGCGTCGGTCATTGCCCAGGCAGCGGCCTTCGCAGCTGAGTAGGCACCGGATGTCGACGGGTGATACCAGGCCAGTACCGAAAGCACGTTGAGGACCGCACTCCCGGAGCCAACGCCTTCCAGCTGTGAGCCCGCTGCTCGTGGCGGCCAGGCCGGGGCGGATTAGCGCCCGAGCCGGATCTGAACGCCGTGCGAGCGCAGTTGCTCGAAGCTGTAGCTGAATTCGCCTCGGCGGCCCACGGATACGACGTAGCGGTCCTGACCCTCGGTGATGGGGAAGGTGAACGAGAACGTGCACGTTGCGCTGTCCCCGGTCCCCGGGCCCAACGATGTCGAGGTGAGGACCTCACCCTTGCCGTTCTTCACGGTCACCGGAGTGCTGCGGCCGACGTCGGCGTACCCGTTCGTTCCGTGGCACGTTTGCCCGTCGGCGTCGATCGAGCCCATGCCGAGACTGTCGGTGACGACGAAAACCCCGGAGATCTTCGCGGATTCGAGGATGCGGAAACCTTGGTTGAATTGCGGACAGAACGCGTCGACGGCGATCTTGTCGGCCAGCAGTCCCTGTTGCGGGCCGCCATGTTCCAGCTGCGCACATACGTCATGGCCATGGGCGACGGCATTGGCCTGCGAATTGAATTGGTTCATCAGCCCCGCGGTTTCCAGTGCCTGGACGTAATCGATTTCCGGCGGCGGCGTTGGCCGGTGGCGGGCCCACAGCAGCACCCCGATGACCGCGCCGACCATGACGATCACCGCGGTCGTCACCCCGGTCGCCAGCCAGGTCGACCGAATGCTCGACCGTGCGGCAGGCACCTCGACATAGGCGGGCAGCATCTGTCCACCAGTGGGGTCGCTGGATTCGGACCTGCCGTTGCGTACCCGCTGAGTCGGCCGGCCCGCGACGTAGTAGCGCCCCTCGTAGCGAGCGGTCAGATCGGGGCGCCAACCCGTCAGTGCGATCGGCGTTGTCACCCCTCCGCAACGCGCGCAGGTACCAGTGCCGTCGAGGTCAGCCCCGCAATAGGGGCAGGCCGTCGGCGCTCCGGTCATCGCTCACCCCAACCGCCGTACGCTCGCTTCTCTTAGATAGCCGAATCGTATCGGCGTGTATTGACCTGGTGTGAGCGCGTTAGTGTGCTTTGGTCGGCTTCAGCGAACCCGCCGATAGAAAAGTTGAGCAATTCATGACTGCACCAGCAGATACGTCGCCGCTTGAAGCGCGGGTCGGCCACTACTACCAGATGGACGGCACGTATCTGGTCGGCCGCGAGAAGCTGCGCGAATACGCCCGCGCGGTGCAGGACTACCACCCCGCGCACTGGGACGTCGCCGCCGCCGCTGAGCTGGGCTATTCGGACGTCATCGCGCCGCTGACGTTCACCTCGGCGCCGGGGATGCAATGCAATCGCCGCATGTTCGAAGAGATCGTCGTCGGCTACGACACCTATCTGCAGACCGAAGAGGTTTTCGAGCAGCACCGCCCGATCGTGGCGGGTGACGAACTGGTCATCGACGTCGAGCTGACATCGGTTCGCCGGACCGCGGGCCGCGACTTCATCACCGTCACCAACACCTTCACCGATGCCGACGGCGAGCGGGTGCACACCCTGCACACGACGGTTGTCGGCGTGACCGGCGAGGACATCGACGCCGGGGTCAAGGCGGCCGTGCAGAAGGCGATGATGCACGACATGAACATCCTCGACATTCCCGGATCGGACGGCGCCTACGAGAAAGAGGTGCGACCGGCAGGTGAGATCCGGATCTCCCAGGGTGGGTTGACGCGCACGCCGGGGACGCGAAAGTTCGACGACGTGAACGTCGGCGACGCATTGACCGTGCATCACACCCGGCTCTCGCGCGGCGACTTGGTCAACTACGCCGGGGTGGCCGGCGACGCCAATCCGATTCACTGGGACGAGGACATCGCCAAGCTGGCCGGGCTGCCCGATGTGATCGCCCACGGAATGCTCACCATGGGCTTGGGTGCGGGCTTTCACTCCACCTGGTCGGGTGACCCGGGTGCGGTTACCCGCTTCGCGGTGCGGCTGTCCCAGCCCGCCGTCGTCTCAGCCAAGGAGGGCGCGGACATCGAATTCAGCGGCAAGATCAAGTCGCTGGATCCCGAAACCCGTTCGGGTGCTGTACTTGTCGGAGCGAAGTCCGACGGCCGGAAGATCTTCGGCTTGGCGACGATGAGCGTCCGGTTCAGCTGAGCCCCGAGAGCCATCGTCCGATCCCCTCCGGATCTGAGACGTGGTCGGGATCGACCTTGTGCATGGCCGCATTAACCGCAAGGTCGGCCTCGCAGCTGGCCGGATCCTGCAGCACGACTCGGCCCCCGGCCGCTTTGACAATCGCACAACCTTCGGCACCGTCTTCGCTCGCGCACGAAAGCAGAACGGCCGTTACCGAATTGGTGAGTTGGGCTGCGCTGGCGAAGAGCACGTCGAGAGAGGGGCGAGAGCAGAGCACCGGCCCGTCCAACGTCAGGTGTGCGCGCACATCGGGACCCGTGTCGTACTGCTCGATGGGAGTCTGCGGCCGCGCCGATCGGCGTCGGTCATTGCCCACCAACAGGTGATAGCCGGCCGGCCCAAGCGTCACCTCGCCCGTCGGACATGGCGACGGGCTGGTACCGGGTTCGCTGATCGGAATCGCGGTGAAGCCTTGCAGCACCGAGGCGAGCCCGCCGTACTGGGGTGCACGATGCAGGACCACAACGGCCACCCTGCCCCGGATGTCGTTGAGCGTCTGGAAGATTCCCCGAAGCGCTCCTATTCCACCGGCGCTGCCACCGATGACGATGACATCAGGGCCGGGCATGCTAGTTCTGGCTCTTCACGTAGATACCGAGCCGACGATCCTGTGGTTTGAACAATCGCGTGCCGTCACCCGTGAGGCCCTCACGCGGACCGATGACGAGATTGCCGAAGGGTGCCAGGCTGTCCCAGAACACCCGCTCAACCCTGTGTTGGAGTGTCTCCTCGAAATAGATGAAGACGTTCCTGCACATGATCAACTGGAATTCGCCAAATGCGCTGTCGGTGGCGAGATTATGCGAAAAGAACTCGAGCCGGGATCGCAGCGCCGGGCTGAGAATGCAGCGATCGTACTTCGCGATATACCAGTCCGAGAACGGTCTTTCCCCGCCGCTGATCTGGTAGTTACGGGTCGCCCCGACCATCACATCCGCCGGGTAGATCGCCGACGAGGCGACCCGCAGCGAGTCGCTGTCGATATCGGTGGCGTAGATCGTCGTCCGATCCAACAAGCCGGCCTCGTCCAGCAGGATCGCAATGGAATACGCTTCCTCACCGGTCGCACAACCCGCGATCCAGATCCGAATGGTCGGATAGGTGGCCAGCCTGGGCAGTAATTCCGTCCGAATCTTGGCGAACACCAACGGATCCCGGAACATCTCGGTGACATTCACCGTCATCGTCGACAGGAATGATGACAGCAGTGCTGGATCTCGAAGGACCCGGCCTTGCGCTTCGGAGATAGTGCCCAGCGAGTGCTTTTCGACAAAGGTCATCAACCTTCTGTTTCGCGAAGCGTCCGTGTAGTGGCGAAAGTCGTAGCCGAGATGCTCGAACACCGAGTAGAAAAACGCCTCTGCCTCGATCGCAGTGAGTTCCTGGGATCGAGTCGCGTCTGACTGCTCGGCGGGATTACTCACTGGCGCTTGACGACTTCCGCTCTCCTCGTGGCCGGCTGGCCAGCCACACTCGGAGCACCGAGGTGAGTTGGTCCATATCGACAGGCTTGGTGACATAGTCCGATGCGCCTGCGTCCAAGCACTTCTGGCGGTCGCCCTTCATGGCTTTCGCGGTAAGCGCGACGACGGGAAGGCTGCGCCAGCGGACCTCCGCCCGAATCCGGCGCATGGCCTCGTAACCGTCCATGACGGGCATCATGATGTCCATCAATACCAGGCCGACCTCCGGATGGGCGGCGAGGACGTCGAGTCCTTCTTGTCCGTTGCTCGCGGGTATCACCTTGATGCCGTACCGCTTCAACGCACTACCGAGCGAGAAGACGTTGCGGACGTCGTCATCGACGAGCAGTACCGTATTGCCCTCCAGCGATTCATCGATACGCCTGGGGTTGGAAAGTATTTCGCGCGCCGAATCGGGCATGTCATTGGCGACGCGATGAAGAAACAGGGCGGTCTCGTCCAGCAGGCGCTCGGGCGATTTGGCATTCTTCAACACAATCGCGGAAGCCAGGGCCTCGAGACGCTGGGTTTCCGCAGCGGTCAGCTCGCGCCCGGTGTGCACGATCACCGGAAGGCTCTTCGCCTGCAGCTGGCCCTTGATCTGCTCGATGAGGTCGATCCCGTCGATATCAGGCAACCCCAGATCGAGGACCAGGCAATCGTAGGTGGTTGCTCCCGCGAGCTCCGCCAGCACTTGCTCGCCGGTACCGACACAGGTGATCGCAATATCGTCGCTCTCGATCATGTGCTTGACGACCTGGCGCTGGCTGGCGTCGTCTTCGGCGACCAGCACGTGCCGCGGTCCCGGCTTCAGGAAATCGGCTACGGCCGTGAACATCGAACGGAGCGCGGTGATATCGGCGGGTTTGTTCAGGGTGTGGATGGCGCCCATCCGACGGCCGCGTCCGTCGTCGTTCGTCCCGGAAATGACGTTGACCGGTATGTGACGCGTGGTGAGGTCATGCTTGAGGACGTCGAGGACAACCCAGCCGGCCATATCCGGCAGGCCGATGTCCAAGGTGATGGCGGCGGGTTTGCGTTCCTTCGCCAGCGCGAGGGCCATTCGACCGCTCTCGGTGACGACCGCATCGAATCCGGCTTCCCTGGCCAGCCCGGCGAGCATCCCCGCGAAAGTCGGGTCATCCTCGACGACCAGCAGCACGGGTTTGGTCCCCTGAGGCCAGGCGACGGTTGAGATGTCCACATCCTCAAAGCGTTCGAGAGCACTACCAGTCTCGGGGGATCCCTGTGCAACTGGCCGATCGCCGTTCGACGCCACTGAACGGGGCGCAGCCGCTGGAGTGCTCGGGATCACGGTCTGCCCGGCCCCGTCGGCGGGCACACGGTCAACCGGGAGATAACAGGTGAATGTCGATCCCTGTCCCAGCGCGCTGCGCAGTGTGACCTCGCCGCCGAGATTGCGCGCCAGCTCTCGGCTGATCGCCAACCCGAGACCGGTACCCCCGTACCGCCGGGTCGTTCCCTGCGCGGCCTGCTGGAACGACTCGAAGATCAGGTGGTGATCCTTCGGGTCGATACCAATTCCGGTGTCCACAACGGCCAGTTCCAGAAAACCGTCACCCGGATTGCCTTCACTATCACCCGCGGCGGACAGCTTCACGGTCACCGACCCTTCGTCGGTGAACTTGATCGCGTTCGCCACCAGATTCTTCGCGATCTGTTTCACCCGCGTGTAATCACTCGTGAGTTGTCCAGGCGCGTTGTCATCCACCACGACGGAAAAGGTCACACTCTTGTGCTCAGCGATCGGACGGAACGTGCGCTCCAGAAAATCGACCAGCTCGCGCACTTCGATCACTTCCCGCTCGAGGCGCAGTGATCCGGATTCCACCTTGGCCAGATCAAGAACCTCGTCGATGAGATTCAGCAGATCCTTGCCGCATTGTTGGATCGTCTGCGCGAATTCCTGCTGCTTGTCGGACAGCGGTTCGTCCGAGTCGGACAGCAGGCCCGCCAGGATCAGGATGCTGTTCAACGGGGTGCGCAGTTCGTGCGACATGTTCGCCAGGAACTCTGACTTGTACCGTGAAGACACCGCCAGTTCCTCGGCCTTGGCTTCGAGAGTCTCACTGAGGCGGTGCAGTTCGGAGTTCTTGTGCTCCAAGGTCTGTGCCTGCGATTCCAGCCGTTCGGAACTGGCCCGCAGCTCTTCCTGCTGTGAACGCAGTTCCTCAGTTGTCTCTTCCAGTTCGGCGTTCTGTGCCGACAACTGATCTTCACGTCGCACCAGCTGCTCGTTGGCCGTCCGCAGTTCTTCCTCCTCAGCCTGCAGTTCCTCGGTCTGGGCCTGTGACAGCTTCAGCAACTCACGGGTCTTCTGCGCTGATTCGATTGCGCTGATCGCGACGCCGGCTCCGAGGGCGATGTTCTCCAACAGCTCGGTGTCGTCGTCCGTGAACAACCGCAGAGAAGCAAGCTCGAGAACGCCGTGCACTTCGGACTCGAATTTGATCGGTATCAGAATCAGCGAGACCGGTTCGGTCTTGCCCAATCCGGAAACGATCTCGACGTAGTCACCGGGTGCACCGGTCACCTCGATCCTGTTGCCCTCCAAGGCACACTGACCGACTAGACCATCTCCCAGTCCGAAAGAGGTCGGCAGATCCTTACGACGGTGGAAAGCGTACGACGCGGTCAGGGCGAATTTATCGTCATCGGGCTGCCGCAGATAGAGAGCTCCGTGTTTGGCACCGACAGCCTCGCCGGCGCGCGAGACGATCGTGGTGCATGCCGCAGCCAGATCGGTGGCGACCTGCACCTCGGTCATCAGATCCGCCTGAATTTCCTTAGAACGGCGCGCCTTTTCATTCTGTTCCGCCGCCGCCGTAACGGTGCGGTTGATGTTGCGGGCCATAAAGAACATCACGACGCAGAGCAAGGCGATGATCACGCTCGCGGAGATCCACAGCATCGCCCGGGCGAACTGGGTCGCCTGCCCTGCCCGCCGATTGGCGTCGTCCGCCGCCCTCGCAGTGTCCTGCTCGATCTGGTGCAGCTGACTCTCCAGCACTGTTACGTCATCCAAGAGACCCCTCGCGGAAGCCGTCGCTTGCGTGGGGTTCTGGATGCTCTGCAGTTCGTTCCGGTACCTCGTCTGGAAGGACGTCCAGCTGGCCAAGGCTTGCTGATACTGCAAGCGTCGGGTGCCGTCGGCGCCGGTTTCAGCGGCTGCGCGGAGTCCGGTATCGACGGACTTGTCGAGTTGGTCCAGCTCGCCGATGAGTTCGGGGCGGTGGGCCGGATCGTTGGCGAACACAAGCCGGCCGTGCGTGAGCAGCAATGCCTCCAGGTCCCGCTGGATGTCAAGTGCAGCGACTTGCGCATTGCTCGCGTCGGCACGTTCGTCGTAGAGCGAGGTGATCCTCGTGAGTTGAACTGTGTAGACCGTATTCGCGGCGATAAGCGCGAGTACCGCGATCACGCCACCGGTCGCTAATCGAGTCGCAAGCTTCATATCACCCTAGCCTTCGCCTGTGTCCTGATTTGCCCACGCCATGTTCCAGTTCTCCAGTTCTGCAGCGAGATCCGTAGCCTCAATCGGGAGTGCATACAAGAAGCCCTGTTGCAGAACGCATCCCGCATTCCTCAGCCAGTTTGCCTGCTCTTCATTTTCGACACCTGCGGCAATGAGATCGACCCGCATACAGTCCGCCAGGGCAATTTGGCTTCGCACCAGTCGTTGCACGCGTTCGACTTCGTCAACTTCGGCGACGAAAGAACGGTCGATCTTCAAGCAGTCGACGGGCACATGCAGCAGATTGGTCATGCTGGCATACTCCACGCCGAAATCCTGTATCGCCAACCGGAATCCGATGTCCCGCGCGCGACGCAGCACCGTCCGTGCCGGCACAGGATCGCCACTGAACGTCAGTTCGGTAAGTTCCAGGCAGATGTTCTCCGGGGATATCCGACTGTCTTGCTGAACCCCGACCAGATGGTCGAGAAAGCCGCCATCGAGCACCTGAACCGGTGAGAGATTCACGTGCAACTTCAGGTCACTTCTCCCCAATAACGCGTAGTCCTGCAAACTGCGTGTCACGATCCATCGGCCCAGCGGTCCTATCTGCCCGGCACTCTCTGCCAACGCTATGATTTCTTTCGCGGGCATGTCTTCGTCGCCAACCCGCCAGCGCACCAGGGCTTCAAGACCGAAAAGCACACCGGTGGAGGCATTTACGATCGGTTGATAAGCCACCCGGAATTCCGACCGCACGATTGCACCCGACAGCTCCGCTCGCCGATCCACCTGCCCCTGATGTCTCGACCCGATCACATCGGTGTAGAGCACACACTGATCCAATCGATTCTTCTTCGCCTCGAACATCGCTATATCGGCCTGGGACAGCAGCTCTTCCGGCGTGTGAGCGCTCGCGCCGAGACAGGAAATGCCCATGCTCAGCGAGGGACTCAGAGTGGCTTTGGTACACCGCACGGGCTGTGCCTGGACCCGTTCCAAGATCCGGTTCCCGGCCACAACGGCGGCGTTCGTCGACGGCAGACCTTCCAACAGGATGATGAATTCATCCCCGCCGATTCGGCACGCCAGAGCGTCGCTGCTGCGTATCGCGGACAGTAGTCGCGCAGCCACTTCGACAAGTAGTTCGTCCCCGGTGTCATGACCGTAGGTGTCATTGACCGCCTTGAATTTGTTGACATCCATGTACAGCAGGGCGGCCAGTTTCCCGTCATCCTCCTGACGGGCAAGCTCCGCAAGTCGCTCGTTGAGCTGCCTGCGATTAGCGAGGTCGGTCAGGGGGTCGTGACTGGCGAGATGACTGATCACGAGCTGCGCCTGTTTGATCTCGGTCAAGTCGTGGACTACGACCGCGACATGCAGATCGGCTGAGTCGCCGATCGGCGACAAGGTCGTCAGGACGTCGACCGGGCGACCGTCGTTGGCGACAAGCGTCATCTCCAGCGACACCTCCTGGTGCATCTCCAGGGTGACGTCCAGCTGCTCACGCAACCGGCTTCGGTCGGCGTCGACCGCAAGCTCCACAATGGACCGGCCGATCAACGTATCGGCGTGTCCACTGAATAGAGCTAATGCCGCCTTGTTGCAGCTTCGGATGGCGCCGGAGGCATCGACAGCGAGGATCGCGTCAGCGGTGGCCTGCATGACGGCGGCATACTCGGCCTGGACCCGGTAGAGCGTCGCATTAGCAAGCGCCAGCGCGGCTGCCGTCGAGACCCCGCGGAACAGCGCGGATTCGACCTCCGAGAAGGCGGGCCCCTCGGGTCGACCGACACACACGAAGCCGACGTGCTCGCCGCGAGCCATCAATTCCTCGACCATGCACGTCCCCTGCGGCGGCGCACCTTGGATCCGGTCGACGAGTTGGTCGATAAGCCACGACTGCTCCGCCTTTCGGCCGGACTCCGGATGTGAGAACGAGTCATGCCACCCCTTGTCGGCCATCGGCAGGCGGAGCAAGCACTCGGCTGCGAAAATCCTGCTCAACTCGGTGCCGATGGTCTTCTCCAGCGAGGCCAGATCAAGGCTGCCTTCGGTGAAGGTGGTGGCCAGCCTCGCCCGCCGTCGAGCGAGGTCCAGCTCCTCCCGCTGCCGGATCTCGGCGGCGCGCGCAACCTGCATTTGTTGTTCGTGCAGGATTGCCGCCTCGCTGCGCAGCCTGGCGAAGGACCGATCCAATTCCAGCAGGGCTTTGACTTTTGCGTAAAGCACACCCGAGGAGACCGGCTTGAGAAGAAAATCCACCGCGCCGAGGTCGTAGCCGCGATTCAGGTCGCCGTCGTCGGCCTGGCCGGTGAGGAAGATGATGGGCGTCGACGCCAGCTCGTCGGCTTCCCGGATGAGTCGCGCCGTCTCGAAGCCACCCATGCCGGGCATATTGATATCCAGAACGATCACTGCGACTTTGCGCTGCAGCAATGCGGTGAGCGCCTCTTCGCCCGAACCGGCCTGGATGAGCTCGCAGTCCAGCGGGGTCAGCACCGTGCACAGCAGGTCGCGCAGTCGCGCGTCATCGTCGACAACCAGCACTGTCTGTTTGCTCTCGGTTGCCACGGGCGTCGGCTCGACGTCGCCCGCCAGCACGGGGTCCACCGATCCCTCCCGCGCTTCATCCGGAACAAGCACCCC
This sequence comes from Mycobacterium sp., assembly GCA_023264735.1. Lineage (GTDB taxonomy): Bacteria > Actinomycetota > Actinomycetes > Mycobacteriales > Mycobacteriaceae > Mycobacterium. The sequence continues at coordinate 79,583 of JAHFVD010000013.1, forward strand.
GACTTCCACCCCCCCGGTAACCCCGAACCGACATTCTTCCCACAATTGTGCGCTCGGTCCGCCCCTTTCAGGACGCCGATCGAGAAGTCCGTTCACTCCTGCCCGTGCTGGACGTGGGTGGTGGGTGTGCCTTCCTCGGCGAGCGTCTCTACTTCGGTGCCGATCCCCAGCCTGATTCCGCCGTACCCCTTGGTCAAAATTGCTGACGTGCGGAGTTCATTCAGATGATCTGTGTATTGCGGTCATTTCGTCCCGAACCATATGTGCAACAGCGCGTTTCGCCGACCACTCACGCACGGTGCGCCGCACCGCGATGGCGACTGCCACGATGCTCAGCACGATCAGAGGCGCGGTGATACCGACGGCCGGCTCGATCGTGACCAGCAGCAGGGGCAATCCGAAACCCAGATAGGTGACGGCCCAGAAAATACCCGTCAACGTTCCACGCAACCGGGGAGGTGACAGGGTCTCGACGTCGATCAGGCCTTGCCGGAGCACAATCCGTAGGCGATGCCCAGCACGAGCGCCACGACCACGAAGACGGCCAGTGGCGGCATCGCCCCGGCGGCGGCAACGGTGCCGAATCCGACTGCGGCCGCCAGCGCTCCGGCGGCCCCGGCGATCGGACCCCTCCCCCTGCGCCGCGCAACAGTCAACCCGACTCCAGCATTCCAGTGCAGATCAGCTGGCAGTGGGGTCTACTAGTGACCATGCGGTTCGAGGGGGACGGCGAGCCTCTCTTAGACGACGGGCCAGAGATCCCCGTCGAACTGGTCCGTACCCTGCTGAGCCTGCTGCGAACCCGACTCGGTCTGGACACCGCGTGGCTGTCCTCTTTTCGCGACGGAATGCAGACGATGGAGGTGCTCGACGGGGACGCCGAGGCAGTGAATCTTTCGTTGGGTGACCGATCCTCGCTCTCCGATTCGTATTGCGTGCGGGTCATCGACGGCCGGCTTCCCGCGATCATCCCGGACACGACCTCCAATCAGACGACAGCCGCTTTGCCGATCACCGGCGAATGGAATCTGGGCGCCTATGTAGGTGTTCCCGTGCTCAGCCCCACCGGTGCGACGGTCGGGATGGTGTGCGCGGTCAGCCAGGAGGCCAAGCCGTACCTCGCCGATATCGACCTACGAGTCGTCAAACAGGTCGCCGAACTCATTGGGACACTGATCGAATCGCCGGACAAAGGCCCGGACACCACCGCGGCACAGCGGGCAGCGATCCGAAAGGTGGTGTACCAGCGCGATTTCGAGGTGGTGTTCCAACCCGTCCATGACGTGACCTCCGGCAAGGTGATGGGTGTGGAGGCGCTGGCGCGTTTTCCCTGTGCACCGTTTCGCCCTGACGCGTTTCTCGCGCAAGCGGCACTGCTGGGTCTTGGGATCGAACTCGAGACTGCGATTCTGGCTCGCGTCGTCTCGATGGTGCCGCGGCTGCCAGACGAGGTGTTCGTCGCGGTGAACATGTCACCGGGAGCGGCTTTGGTAGCTCCGTGGGCCCAGATGCTCGCCGACGTCGACCCGTCGCGAATTGTGCTGGAACTGACCGAACATGATGCCGTCCTGGATTACGGCGCACTCGAAGACGCGTTGGAGCCGTGTCGAACACGAGGCGTCCGGATCGCCGTTGATGATGTCGGCGCCGGGTTCTCCTCGTTCTCCCACGTGCTCGAGTTGAGCCCGGAATTCGTCAAGATCGACCAGTCGATCACCCGCCATATCGACGTCGACGACGCCCGCCGACGCTTGGCGCACGCTATCGCCGAGCTCGCCGGCCAGATGGGCGCGACCGTGATCGCCGAAGGTGTGGAGAGCCAGGGCGAACTCGACACCGTCGGCGCCGTCGGCATCATCGCGGCACAGGGTTTCTTCCTCAGCCGCCCCCGCCCCGTCGGTCACGGGTTTGAACCTGCCGAGGTCACGGCGGAGCCGGCAGACCTGCTCCACACCGAAGTCGACCTCCTCGGTGAGCGGCGATTCGAACTGGCGCTTGCGCATTCACCCATCGGCATGGCGGTAGTCGGTTTGGACGGCGCCTTCCTGCGCACCAATCGCGCGCTGCGCGCCATGCTCGGATACAGCAAGTGTGAGTTGGCCGAACTCACTTTTCAGGAGATCACCCACCCTGACGACCTGGATGCTGACGTGGCTTTGCTCAACGACTGCCTGGAGGGACGCCGGCGGTCGTATCGCATCGACAAGCGCTACATCGCGTCGGACGGACGCATCGTGTGGGGTGCCCTCACCGTCGTGATCGTGCATGCCCCGCGAGATCGCCCGCGCTACTTCGTATCTCAAATCGTGGACGTGACGGCCGACCGCGTCCGGGAGGCCGATCTGGCCCGCCAGGCCGCCACCGATCCGCTCACCGCGGTCGCCAACCGGTCGGCAGGCTGGAACCGCCTGGAACAGCTCGAAGCGAGTGAGTCGGGCTACGGCGTCCTGTTCTGCGACATCGAGCGATTCAAGTCGGTCAACGATCAGTACGGCCATCGCTCCGGTGACCGGCTGCTGGTGGAGGTGGCCTTCCGGCTGCGCGAGGCCGTCGGAGCCCGCGACACCGTCGCTCGATGGGGGGGCGACGAATTCCTGGTGATCACCGACTCTGTCGACGAGTCGGAGTTGGCCCGCCTTGCCGAGCAGATCACCGAAGGTCTGGACGGCAAGCCGGTCACCCTCGGCAACGGCGCCGAGGTCGCGGTTGGATTGACGATCGGCTGCGCGGTGCATCATCCGGGCGACGGGCGCTCTATTGACACCGTGCTCGACCACGCCGACCACGCCGTGTACTCCAAGCGGAACAGTCGGCTTTAGCGCGAATCTGTCGGGTTTCTGTGAGGTTCGGGAAGATTACTTAGATCAGCTAGCGTTTTAGGACGAACGCATACCGATCGAAGGAGCGACCGCGTGAATCTCGGTCCGTGGGGTGATCTCACCATCTTTGCCGGCGTCATGGCCGTCGTCTTCGCCACGTGTGTGTTCGTCTACATCGGCCGGCTGGAGCGGCGGACCTCCCATCCGATGGGTGATCAGGTAGGCGCCCACAAGGCGGTGCTGGCCAAGATCCGCAAACGTGAACCGCTCACGCGCGACGAATTCGACTACGCCTCCGAACTGGTCGCCGATGCGCGGTCCCTGCTGGCCTACGCCATCCCCGCGGCGTTGTTCACCACAGGATTCTTCTACGTAGTCGGCTGCCTGTTCATGTTGCACCTCGATGGCGGCCACGCCTCATTCCGCACATTCATCGGCGGCATTCCCATGCTGACATCGATGAACATCGCCGCCCAGTTGCGCCGGGCGGCGGGGATGAATCGCAAGCTGGCCGATATCCCCGTGCTGGAGCCTGAAGCGACCGACGAGCTCGTTAGCGTTGGCAGTAACTAACTTTCGTTACTTCTGCGCCTTGGCGACCGGGTCGCCGTCCTCCCACAGCAACAACTGACGGACCGATTGCCGGGTGCCGTAGGGCCGGAGCATGGAGCCGGCGGGTCGTTGGCGTACCTTCAGCGGCCACCAGAACCAGCGGCCGAGTAGGGCCGCGACGGCCGGGGTCATGAAGGACCGCACGATCAGGGTGTCGAACAGCAGACCAAGGGCGATCGTCGTTCCGATCTGACCGAGAATCCGCAAGTCGGCGAAGATGAACGACGCCATCGTCGCCGCGAACACCAGCCCCGCCGCCGTCACCACCGCGCCAGAGCCGGCCATCGCCCGGATGGTGCCGGTATTCAGCCCCGCATGGATCTCTTCCTGGAACCGGGATACCAACAGCAGGTTGTAGTCCGACCCCACCGCCAACAGCAGGATGATAGCCAGTGCCAACACGATCCAGAACAGGTGGATCCCAAAGATGTCCTGCCAGATCAACACCGATAGCCCGAACGAGCCGCCAACGACAGCGCCACGGTGCCCACGATGACGAAGGCGGGCTCAGTGACACGTTGTGCTTTTCGGCGACGGTCTCCAGCTGCGGCACAAAGACATTCGTGACCACCGCCAGGCCCAGCCAGAACAGCGCGATGACGACCGAGAACCGCCGGATGAAGTCCGGGATCCGGTGGCTCATCCGGACTTGTCCAGGCAGTAGGTGAACGCGTTCAGGGTGTTCACGGTTCGCTCGTGTTTGACGACGTCGTCGATCTTGATCCGGCAGCCGATCGAGTCGCTGTCGCCCTGGGCGTTGACGTTGACGAAGACCGCGGGCTGGGTGGTGGTGGTGTCGTACGACCAGGGCAGCGTGACGTTGTCAGCGCGCTGCGGTTGAGCGTTCACGTCGGTGTAGGTGACGGTCGCGACGGTCCCTGGCGGGCCGAAAACCTCCATGACCACGTGCTTTGGGTTGAACGGGGCGATGTCGTTGCCCGCGCCGCTGGGCGTGGACGTGACGTCGTGGGAGCCGAAGATGCCGTGCAAGCGGTACACCGCGAACCCGGCCACCGCGACGACGACCACCGCCACCAGCAGCATCCAGCGTTTGCCCAACCGGCGTCCGATCGAAACCCGCTGCATCCGTGACCCTTTCATGAGCGGCGACAGGCGCTGACGGCAACGAAACTTCCGTAGGGCGGCTAATCAACTTAGTCGACAGTGCGACACGGGACCGTACTCCACAACATTGGGAAACGCGGTCGCCCAGGGGACAACAGCCGCACGCTCGACCGTCGGCGCGTTGACATATGCTACTTCTTGTTACTTACGTCACCGCCTGCTAGCGTTCAAAAATGCCTGCGACCCAGACCATGACGGTCCCCGGAGCTCCGCAACTTCACCTCCAATCGCTGACTGGTCACCCGAACAAGACGGCACGGGCGTCTTTGCTTTTCGTCCATGGCCTTGGCCACGCAGAGTGGTGCTGGGCCAACTGGATGCGTGCCGCGGCGGAGGCCGGCTACGACAGCTATGCCGTCGCGCTCCGCGGCCATGGATCCAGCGGCGGCAGCGTCCGCGGGGCTCGTCTGAGCCATTATGTGAACGACGTGATCCGCGCGGCCAAAGCCATCCCCGCCCAAAACCTCGTTCTCATCGGCCATTCGATGGGGGCACTCATCGTGCAGAGGGCGATCGAACCGATCCGCCCGGCGGCCGCCGTGCTGGTAGCGTCGCTTCCTGCGGGGCCAGCGCTACGGACGGCAGCCTCGCTCACAGTCCAGGCACCCTGGGAAACAGTTCGGTTCATATTTGGCAGACCGATCCGCCTACCTCGCGACGTTTTATTCCACGGCCTCGACCGCGCTACGGCCGCCGAACACCTCAAGCACATCACCGGCGATTCCGCGCTCGCGCAATATCAGATCCTTCTTCGGCGACACACCCGACGCGCAAGGACCCCGATACCGATGCTCACCGTGGCGAGCAAGGCCGACCGTCTGGTACCGATCGCTTCTCAACGCTCAACGGCGCGTCACTTCAACGCTGACATGGTCGAATTCAACGATCTGGGGCACGACATGATGCTCGATCGAGGATGGGAATCCGCCTGGGCGGCCATCGAGTCGTGGATCGGCTCACGGTTAACCCCGGACCGGATCTGTGACCTACAACGTCACGAACCGTCCGCGTGACCGACGCGAACAGCAAATACTGTTCGCAGGCACTGTGATCCCGGCCCAGTCCACTGCCCCGCTCGCCAAGACCGCCTCGATCATGGGGTCGGGCTCGAGGGCAACGTTATTCACCGTCTCCAGTTCCTACTGCGCTCCCCCCGTACGACGTATGCGTAATCTTTTTGATTAAGTCGGGTCGAAATTCGACCATCTACAAGCGTCGGCAGATACCCGCGGGCTGCGATCCAGCATGACGCGATTGTGCGACCCACCTAAAAGGGTTACGGTTCAGTCGAGAGGAGTCGACGTTGACACTGACGCACAACGCCGCAGTGGTACTCATCGATGGTTGTTTCGACGACGGCACGGCGCAAGCCTGGCCGCCAAACAGCCGCCAAAGGATGAGCTACCGAACCGATTCCAGGATTGAGGAGATCCGATGACCTGTGCAGAATACGCCGATGACGGCGAAGTCGGGATTATCACGCTGTCACACCCTCCGCAGAATCGGCTGAGCGCCAAACTCCTTGAGGAACTCGCCGCGGCTGTCGACCACGCGGAATCGAGCCGCGCGCGCGTCCTGATTTTCCAATCCGTCGGCGACCACTTCAGTCTGGGTGCCGACGTGTCCGAATGGCCGGCACTATCGGACGTCGAGTTACGCACACTGATTGTGACAATCAACCATCTCTGTCAGCGCGTCGAAGCCCTGCCGATCCCCACCATCGCCGCTGTGCGCGGAGGCTGCATGGGCGGCGGGTTCGAATTGGCCCTGCATTGCGACCTCATCGTTGCGGCTACCGACGCTGAATTCCGCTTTCCCGAAGCCACATTGGCCATTCCTCCCCTGGCGGGAGGCGTGCAGCGACTCGCCGACCGCATCGGGCCGGCGGTCACCACAAGGCTGGTGTTCCTCACCGATTCGCTGTCAGGCACCGAGGCCCAACAATTGGGGCTGGTGGCGCGGACGACCGCGCCGTCGGAAGTGCACACCGTCGCAGGCGCGCTGGCCCGTCAACTCGCTGATGGGCCGACCTTGGCATACGCAGCGACGAAGGGCCTGCTCAGAGGTTGGTCTCATGGCGGAGTGGGGGTTGCCGACCGTCTCCTGCTTGAGCTTTCAGCAGGCGCGCTTAAGTCCGAGGACTTCGCGCGAGCAGTCCCCATCGCCGCGGACGCCCTCAAACGCAAGACGCCCCGCCCTGTCCTGTCGTTTCTGGGGCATTGACCATGATCATTGACTCCGCAGAGCTGGACGAAACCCAAGCGTACAAACTGCTTATCGGCACGATCATTCCCCGGGCCATCGGCTGGGTAAGCACTCAATCACCTTCGGGTGTAGCTAATCTCGCGCCGATATCCTTCTTCACCGCGGTTGGGCGGAAGCCGCCGATGGTTTCAATCTCTCTACAACCTCGCTCCGACGGCACACTGAAAGACACCTTCGTCAACATCCGAGACACCGGTGAATTCGCCACAAACCTGGTGACACTGCCACAAGCTGCGCAAGCTCATCGCAGCGCATTCGAATTCCCGCCTGACGTAGACGAGTTCGAGATCCTTGGCTTGGGTAAGGAAGCATGCGAAACGATCGCTGCCCCCCGGATCGCCGGTGCCCCTGTAGCGTTCGAGTGCACACTTGAACGCATCATCCCGGTACAGGACACCGACTACGTGGTGTGGGGCATCGTCAATCGATTCCACATCCGTGACGATCTCTATCTGGACCGCGGTCGTGTGGACACCGCCGCGATTCCGGCGGTGGGCCGTCTCGCCGCCGAATACACACTCGTCAACACGGTGTTCACGCTTCCGCTGGACGACGACACCGCGTCTGTCCACAGCCGCCGCCGCATGCGACGACTAGACGATCATGACGACGACTTCTCGCCGGTTGACCAGAACAGCTGGTCGTCGTCGGGTTCGGTCAAGGATATTGAATGACATGGATCATTTGCGACGAAGCCTCCGCTCACCCCTCGTCCGATGAGCCGCCTGGGCGCAGGGTTTCTCTGCGGCTTCCGGCTTGGTCTTGGATTGAGCTCCAACGCAGGTCAGAGCACCAATGAACCCCATCTACAACTGCAGTACTAGGCCCCGGCTACCTGACTCCACGCTGTAGACAGCTGGAATACCTTTCGCATCGCGTCCACAGCATGATCATCGCCTACGAGTTTCAGCCGCCGCAGTGCCGACTTGCGCTGTGCTGCGGTCGCACCCAGCCGCGCGGTAATCAGATCCACCGAGGTCGCGTTCACCGTCACGGCAATGGAGTCTCGGGCGGCTCGCAGTTCACCTCGGTTCACCGCGAATTCAAAGGCGCGGCCATCGATCTCGACACGGTAGGACGCACTATGGTCAGCCGCCGAGGCAGGTCCAAACCCGAGCAGTATCCCGGCCAAGAATCCGTTCAGCGGCGTACAGGCTCGGCCGGTCAGTTGGACCTGGTCCAGCCCGAATACTGCGATCGCCCTGAGCACGGGCGGGACCTTGTGCCATCCCAACTCACTAAGCGCATAGACCGCACGGGCGATCGGCGGGGGGAGTTCAGTGCGTTCAACCAATCCCGCCCCCTCCAGTCCCCTCAGCCGCTCTGCCAGCAAATTGGTGGCGATGCCCGGCAGCTCTGCGCGCAGGTCGCCGTACCGGCGCGGCCCACCGATCAACTCGCGCAAGATCAGCAGCGTCCATCGCTCACCAAGAACATCCAAGCCCAACGCGACGGGGCAGTTCTGGTTATAAGTTCTTTGCACCGCCATACAGAAACCCTACCATCGAGACAAGCAAATCAAGCAAGGAATATAGTTATTTGTCTAATCAGTTGATATTCTAGTCAACAGTGATCAGTCACACGTCAGCGCTACGTGCGCGTTAGAGGGTAGAGATGCAACGCAACGACCTTCCAGATACGACCTACACCAAAACGTGGAGCGCCGGCCGTGGTGAGGTGCGGTTCTTCGTCCGGTCCGATGGTTCACGGCTTCGCTACTACACCGCGGGCACCGGGCCTCCCCTGGTTCTGATACACACCGTGCGCAGCCAGCTGGACTACTTCCAACGCGTGATTCCCTTGTTGTGGGACCACTACACGGTCTATGCGGTGGACCTGCCCGGGATGGGATGGTCTGACATCATCCCTGGCGCAAGGTACGAGGAGCCCGAAATGCGGTCAGCGGTGGTCGAATTCGTGGCTGGGTTGAACCTCAATAGCGTCACACTGGCGGGTGAATCCCTCGGGGGCGCCCTCGCGTTGTCCGCATCGATCGACCTCAAGGACCGAGTGAGCCGTGTTATAGCGTTCAACAGTTACGACTACCCCAGCGGACTGGAACGCGGGAACCTGATCGCCCGACTCATTGTCTCCAGTGTGCGCACACCCATCGTGGGTCCGGTGTTCGCTGGCCTCGAACCGCGCCCGATCGTGCGCGCAGTCCTGCATGGCGGCTACGTCGACAAGACCAAATTGCCTGCGGACTTCCTTGACGAGCTGCTGAGAAGCGGCCGACGAAAGGGCTATTCGAAGGTGGCCCGAGCGGTCTACCGCAGCCTCAAGGGATTCACCCACGCACGGAAGCGTTATCCCGAGGTGTCGGCTCCGGTCACGTTGGTGTACAGCGATCATGACTGGTCTCGGCCCGCCGAGCGGGACCAAGTGGCGAGCGCCTTGACGGATGTCCAACGCGTCACGGTGCCCAATACCGGCCACTTCTCCGCATTGGAGCGGCCCGAGGACATGGCCCGAATTCTGCTGGGCGCCAGAGAAAGCTGATCGCTGGGCGGTCACCTCGCGCAATCAGCCGCTTTCAGCCGCCGTACTGGGCAACCGCCGCCGCGTAGTCGTCGAGCAGTCGCAGTGATTCGTCGCGCGGTTTGGTCGGCAGCAGCAGGTTCACCAGGCGGTATCCGAGTTGGTCCAGGGCGCCCCAGTAGTCCGGATCGATCGGCGTGCCGAACGTCGTCAGCGGGATCTCGTGGGTTGCTCCCGCGCGCATCTGCTCGATCCGTCGGGCCAAGTGCTCAGCGGGAGCAGGGTTGGAGATCCAGCCGGCCTCGTGCTGGATCACCCGCCTGACTGTGGCGTCGGAATCGCCGCCGATGTAGATCGTCGGGTGCGGTTTCTGGACTGGCTTGGGACGCAGATACGCGGGGTCGAAATCGACGAATTTGCCGTGGAATTCGGCGGGTTCATCAGTCCAGAGCGCTTTGATGGCCTCGATGCGCTCGTCCATCAGCGCGCCGCGGGTCTTCGGGTCGGTCCCGTGGTTACGTAGCTCCTCGATGTTCCAGCCCGCGCCGACGCCCAATGCGAACCGGCCGCCGGAGAGCAAATCGATGCTCGCCGCCTCCTTGGCGGTGATGATCGGATCACGCTGAATGAGCAGCGCGATGCCGGTGATCAGCTCGATGCTGGAGGTGACGGCCGCGGCCGCGGCGAGCGTCACGAACGGGTCCAGGGTGCGGTAGTAGATGGACGGCAGTTCGCCGCCCAACGGGTACGGCGTTTGCCGGCTGGCGGGGATGTGCGTGTGCTCGGCGATCGTCAGCGAGTGGAGACCTCGCTCTTCAATCGCGCGGGCCAGCGTCACTGTGTCGATGGAGTCGTCGTTGACGAAGGTCGAGATGCCGAATTTCATGTGAACCAGGCTATGGCTTCTTCCTGGGTGCCGGCCGGTTACAGGTCGGTCGGCCGCGTTCGCCGCCCGACCGGCATCCGATTTGTCTAAGAAGCGGCCCAGCAAGTCGCGGGCCTCATCCTTGTCGACGCAGGTGTAGGAATTCCAGCCCTCGATCCGCAAGTGGTCATCGAGCGGCTTTCCGATGACTTCGAGGATCGAAGATGCGGGATGCGGAGCACGCCCGCAGAGGTGTGAACCGTCGAGATGGTTTCGGACCGCTCGACCGAGACTTGGAATGGTGCGGCCAGGAGGGGGTTGCGTTCTTGCACCTCGGGTTTCAGGCGTTGCGCGACGGCAGCCGGATCGTCGTCGAGGAAGCAGTAGGTGATCTGTTGTAAGGCTGCGGCGTTGCCGAGTCTGGCGTCGACGTCCATGGCCTGAGCGGTCCGCACGCCGGGTGTTGGGGTTGCCTGCGCGCTGAGGTGACGGGCCTTGGCGCGTGAGTTCTCAGTCTCGGTCGTGATGGCACACCGCTTCCAGCATCACGCCGAACGGGTCGAGCCAGAATGTGGCGAAGTACGGTGGTGGGTATTGCGGGAACGATTGCGGCTGGTGGATCACCTCGCCTCCGATGCGCTGGACCAGCTCGTGCAATTCGTGAACCGCTGACCGTGTTTTCACCATGAAGGCCAAATGTTGCAGCCCCGTGCGATGCCTGGAATAGGCTCCCGCCTCCGTTGTGGGGTAGAAGAAAACGTAGGTGCCCCGTTTCCCATCGACTGGTCGAAAGGCGAACTGATCCGGCGCCTCGATGAACGGCTCGAAGCCGACCAGCGGCATCAGCTGGTCGTAGTAACGCTTCGCCGCGGCAAGATCGGGAATGTTAATACCGAGGTGGCCAAGCATGATTCGCATCCTGTCGACAAGTGCACACGCGTTGTCCAACAGGCTAGACCCTTGGCTGCGCGCCTCCCCTGGAGCCCGCCGCCACTTCGATACCCGCCGGGGTGTCGGAGACTCGAACCACCAAGCCCAACGACACCTGTTCAACAAGTTCCTCGGCCAACTCCACCACTGCCTGCACACCGGCCAGCTCTACAACGAACATGCTGCGTCTCCACCTCCTCTCCAACTCGCGGCTTGACTCATAACTACGTGAGATGTCTTTCTGCACGCTGTCGAAGCGCTGCGTGGCACCGGGCGGTCGCTGCGTGCACTGACCGAGGCGATGGTGGCCGCAGACGCGAGTCCCTTCGCGGAGAACGACCTGATGGACCCCGACCACGTGCCGCCGTCCATCGCCGAGAACGCCTTCAAACTCATCAAGGCCGTGGCGCTGTGGCCGTTGCGGCACTCGATTATCGGGACGCTGTACCGAAAGCTTCGCGGTTCGTGAAGTCTGGTCTGCGGCCCAGATGACGCAGGATCCTGTCGAAATCGCCTGCACCGCCCACGGATTCGATCGCACGGTCGAAGCGGATGCTCTCGAGGTCTCGGACTTCGCCATCGGGCACCGCGAGCACCAGCGGTAGCACGGCCGTGGGCACATCTGCGGGTAGTTGATAGTCGCCGAATTCGGGGAGGGCGAACTGTGCGTCGTCGGCGGCGGCCCAGAATGCTTCGAGCACCTCGTTGGCCGCGTCAGCGTAGGTGCCTGCGGGATCATCGCGCACCGCGTCGGCGACGGTTTCCACTCGCCAGTTGTTGCGGTCCGCGCCGTGTCCTCGTGCAGCGGCGGCGAAGCCACGGTGCTGGATCGAAGCCCAGGCAGTGGTCGGACAGTCAGCCTCGCGGCGTCGTGGTGACGTGCACGTGGTCGAAGTGACCGTAGCCCGATCCTGCAGGTCCGCCCGGCGTGTAGTACGTGCCGCGCCAGATCGCATCCTGCATGCCGAATCTGCCCGCGTTGCTCATGACGAACGCGAGAATCGCATCCCCGAGCGCGATGCCTTCAGGGGTCCCGGAATTCGGGATCATCACATCGATCGCCAGGCCGCTCGGATGCCACGGCTTCGGGTCGGGCCGTACGCCACCGATCTCGGCGATCTGGGGGAACTGCGCACTGATGGCACGGGCCGCGATGACGGTGTTGGCCTGTAGCCCAGCCTCATTCGCGACCCCGACCGGCAGCGCCTCCGGGATGTCGACAGGCATCGCCGCGAGAGGAGGTGCGGCTACATCGCCGGGCGGTTGTCCCGCCGGTACAGCTGCTGCCGCGGTATCGACCATCGCCTGTTGCTGTGGTGTCAGTGCCGCATATTGCGCCTCGGCGGCCAGGATCTGACGCCGCAGGTCACTCCATTTGGCCTGCAGATCTGCGCGCACCGATGCGGCCCGCTCGGCTGCGGCACGCGCCTCGGCGGCCGACACCTCTGAAGCGTCGGCGGCGGCAGCGGCGCGATCCCTCGCTGCGCGGAGGGCCTTCATCTGATCGGCCGTCATACCAGCGATCGCCTTCTGCAACGACAGCCGGTCGATCAGATCTTGCGGGGAGGTTGCGGTCAGCACCGCCACGAACTGGCCGGTACCTCCACTCATGTACGTGATCGCCGCGAGCCGATCGACTTCAGCTTGATACGGCACAAGCTCAGCGTTCGCGGCACCGACGGCTGCCAGGTCCGCGAGATGGCGCTCCTCGGCCGCGGTCTGGTCGGCAAGCCTGCGGTCGACATCGCGCTGAGCAGAGGTGACGGCCTCGCGCGTCTGCACCGCCTCACGGGACAGCTCGTTGAGCTGGGCCAGCGCGTCAGACGCCGGGTCTGCCCACACGTTCTGCGCTATCGACGCAGCTAGCACCGCGACCCCGGTCGCCACAGTGACCGCTGTTCGCCGAAGTGTGTGGCGCACCGCGATCCTTCGCTGTAGGGGTCTGCTATGGCCATAGGACCTCCGACAGGCTACGAACTGGGCCCTTCGATGTCTAGTTGGGCCGTTGCATCCGCTTGGTCGCCGATGAACTCCACCCCGGCGCTGATAGCGGGGCGGTGGCGCAGGACTCGGTAATGGGCCAGTCGGCCGAGCCCTTTAGTAGTCAGTAGTCGTGCGCCTCGCCATGACGCGGCCAGCCGCTCAGTGGCCACATACGGGCTGTCCGGGTCGTCGGGGTCGTGGATGAGAAGCAGCGGAGGGTAGTTGGCTCGTCGACCGACCCGGGTCATATTCGTCTCATGGAGCGGCATGGCGATTCGCTTTTCGAGACGACGGTGTAGGCCCGCTCGGATACGTCGGCCGAAGCCATGGCGTGCGGCGAACAGGTCTAGATAGAGCGGAAAATCGGCCATGGGGGCGAAGAAGACCAGGCGTCCTACTGGTGCGCCGTCCGCGGCCGCCAATGCAGTCGCGTTCGCGCCGAGTGAGTGAGCGACCACCGCATGGGCGGGCCCGTGGGTCTCGATCATGGCCGCAATCGCGGCGGCACACTCGGTGGCTGTGGTGCGCCCGGGAGCCAGCGCACCTGGATCGGATTCGTTATGGCTGGGCAAGTCGAATGCAACGACCCGATACCCGGCCTCTATCAGCGGTTTGACGAACATGGCCAAATGCGGCCGCTGCCCGCCCCAACCGTGCACCAGGTATACGGGCGGCCCCTCGCCCCATTCCTCACCGGCGACCCGATGCCCATCCCAATGCGCCTCTACCGACCTGCCTGAGGACACACCTGGTGGCATGCGCAGACTCGACTCGAGAACCGGTGGGGTGCACCACAACTCGACCGCCCACCGTGATCCCAACCAAGGCGCCAGCCGCTCGAGCAGCCAAAACCATCGGCGCACCCGAACCTCGACCGGGGGGAGAATTCCAGAGCCCTCGACATCCAGCGGGGGAACCTCGCCGGCCTCCCCTTGCACCGACGCCGGTTCAGGTGCTCCGTCCGTCATGACCCTCGATGGTAGTCGGGCCTGCCGGTGTCGGTTTTGTGGGACAGGGAGAAGCTGGCGACTAGCCGGTGAAACCCTCGCCCTTTGTCGAACGGTCGTGGTGGCTGAACGTCAATGGGATGTGCCGACCGCGGGCGATCTTGTTGAGCGCGGCGATCCGCTCGCGCGCCGCCGCACCGCTCTTCTTCCTGCGCTCGCGGATGGGGTTGGACCAGGGCACGCGGTCGGCCACCATCGCGATACCGACGTTGAGTTTGGTGAAGTTCGTGAAGAGGCGCACTCGGCGTTCAAAGTTGTAGCCCAAGGGCTCAAAGAGGGTGCCCGCGACCATGGCCTCGATCTGCTTGTACCCGAACACGACGCCCGCCGGGGTCAGGGCGATGCTGGCGGTGATCTGGTTGGCGTAGCGCGCGGCCACTTTCTTGGCCAGGCTGGGAAGCGCCTCGGTCAGAGTCCTCAGGTGCAGGGGACCGGCGACGGCATCGACGAGTTCCGCACGCCACGGGGAGGGGTTGCCGCCCCTGGCGAGAACATAATTCAGCGACTTGATCAGCTCGAGGCCGTTGGCAGAGTGGAGCGGTTCGGGGGCTCCCCACAACCGCCCCGAGAAGGAGGAATACTCGGCGAGATCCTCGAGCTCTTGTGTAGTCAGCTTGCGCCCGAAGGCATGGTCGACGAGACGGCCGAGCAACATGCCGCTGCCGAATCCCAGCAAGGACGTCACGGGAATCGGTTCGCCGAACTTCAGGTAGACGTCGTCACCCCACTTTCGTCGTAACCCGCGGCTGGCCAGTGCGTGCATCAACCGCACGCGCACCACGTCCTGGAATGCTTCCGAGTGGCGGTCGAAGATGTCGGGCAACGTGAATTCTGCGAATACGCGGGCTGTTTCGATGAAGCGGCGCGGGCCGTCGTCTGCGAAGCGGCCGGTGGCGCCGGTGGCTGCGGAGATGTCGCCGGTCATCGCGGTCTCGTAGAACGCCCACCCACGGATGATCGTTGTGGCGGCGAACGTGCTCGACATTGCCAACATCCGGCCTCGTTCGGCGGCGGCGAGGTCGAACTGGGCGGGCAGCTGATCCAAATGCTCAAAGAGCGCGACCAGCTCTCGTGGAGGATCCTCGACCGAGTCGATGCCTCGGGTCAACGCCTGCTCGAACAGTGCGCGGCCCTGCTCGTAACCGAGGCGTTCGAACGCCTCGACCACGCCGATCATGAGTTCGTCGCGCTGCCAGAAATAGTCGTCACGGATGCGAGTGAGGTCGCTGGGTTCGAGCTCTTTGTCGACGTCGATCCACTCGCCGAAGATGAACTCGCGCATGTGACGCCACTGGTCGGCGAACTGGTCACGACCGGGCGGGATGGGCCGCAGCGGGCGGTCCGGGTGATCCCGCCGATTGAAATCGACGTCCTCGAGAAGGATCTCCGGACGCTCACCAGTCACCGTCATGAAGCGACGTTATCGCGGGCGCGGCTATTTGGGAACGACGGTTTCCGGTTTTGTGGCGGCGATTCCCCGAACCATGAAGTTGCTGGTGCCCGGGACGGCTGCGTCGAAAACATCTCGCTCAGCGATGCAGGTGATCTCCGCGATCTCATCCCAAGGCCGAAGGCACCCGAAGCCCCCCGACGCGTCGCGCCGGTGGCTGGTCAGCCCCCGACGTTGAGGGATTTTCGCAGCTGCTTGTCGAAGATCCGACGGGGAGCGAAGCGGCGCATCACGCTGAGCCGGCGGGCTGAGCCTGCGGGATAACGCAGCTTCGGGTTCGAGTCCGTCGCCGCGGCCGCGATGACCTTCGCCACGACGACGGGATCGTCGCCGTTGTTGACCTGGTCGGCCACGGCTCGATTGGAGTGTTCCCGTTGACGTTGGTAGACCGCCAACGGATTGTCGGGCGCCGGGGTGTTGTCGTCGAAACCGGTTCTGGTGGCACCGGGTTCGACGATAAGCACGCGGATGTTGCTTTCCCGAACCTCGTGGTCGACGGACTCGGAGTAGCCCTCAACGGCGTACTTCGTCGCGCTGTAGGCGGCCATGAACGGCGCCGGCATCAGGCCGAAGATCGACGAAATGTTGATGATGCGTCCGCTGCCCTGCTTACGCATCTGTGGCAGGACGGCGTTGGTCATCCTCATGACACCGAACACGTTAAGGTCGAAGAGTCGCTGCGATTGGGCGATCGAGTTCTCCTCACTCGCGCCGGCCAGTCCCATACCGGCATTGTTGACCAGCACGTCGATTCGGCCGAACTGTGCGAGCACGAATTCAACAGCGGCCGTGACGGAATCGTCACGGGTGACGTCGAGGTCGACAAACGTCACCCCTTGGCTGCTGTCTAGCCCCGAGGTATTGCGGCTGGTGCCCACTACCTCGAATCCGGCATCGATCAGAGCCCGGGCGGCGTACTTGCCGAGGCCCGTGTTGGCGCCGGTGACGAGGGCGACCTGTCGTGAGGTTGCCATGTGTATCGTTTCCTAACCTTGTGGTGAGAGCGTGTCGGGCGGGATGATTCCTTGACCGCGCAGATCGGACACGTACTTGTCGATCAGCCCTCGAGACAGGTGCGGGATATCGTGCTCTGCACCGATCTTGTTCGCTTGCACGGCTTTCCGGAACACGTCTGCGGGCGCCAACGAGCCGCGTACCGGTCGCTCCGGGCGGCTGTAAGCCGTCAGCAGCGGTAGCACCGAGTGCTGGCGTTGTGGGCCGGGCAAGGACCGCAGCGCGGTCCCGAAACGATCGAGCCAGTCTCCGTAGTCGGCGACGCGCTTGATGGGATGGCCGGACTCGATCAGCCAGTCCACGAACACGTCCAGCGAAATGCCGTCGTCGTGCGGATTCATCACGTCGTAGGACCGAAATCCGCGACGGGCGCCGGCGCCCAGCGTCGCGATCGACTCCGCGACGAAGTCCACCGGAAGCCCGTCATAGTGCGACCGTGGCCGTTCCCCCGAAGCAGTTCTCTCATAGAACGACTCGGGAGCCAGACCGGTGACGAGAAGGCTGTAGATCAACCGGGTGAACATGTCCGGGACGTTGAGTTGGCCGGCGTAGCGACGGTCAGCAAGGATCATTCCCGAGCGGAACACCGCGAGCGGGAGACCGCAGAGGTCGTGGGCCTCGCGCAACAGCACCTCACCGGCCCACTTGCTGTTGCCGTACCCGTTGGCATAGGAGTCGTCGATGGAACGTGTCGGGCTGATCACGCGAATGTCGCCGTCCTCCTCGAACCGTCCTGGCTCCACGGACATTGCGACCGACACCGTCGACAGATAGCTGATCGGTTTCAGTCGGGTGCTGAGGGCGAGCCGGATAACCTCCGCGGTACCGGCGACGTTGGGGCCGAACAACTGCCGGTACGGCAGAACGTGATTGACCTGGGCGGCAGGGTGCACGATGAGGTCGACCCGCTGCGCCAAATCGTCCCACACCTGCGGGGTCAGGCCGAGTTGCGGCTGGCTGATATCTCCTGCGACGACCTCCAGATGCTCGGTGCCCAAGGCGCGGAAGCATGCGCGCAGTTCGGCATCGCCGTCGTCGAAGATCTGCTCCAGGCGCGCCCGCGCGGATGCGTCGTCGGCACCGCGCAACAGGCAGATCAATGTCCCGCCGGTGCTGGAAAGACGCTGCAGCCACTCCAGTGCCAGGAACCGTCCCAAATACCCGTTGGCACCGGTCAGCAGCACAGTGTTTGGCGTCGCATCGGTCGGCAGCGGCAGTGTCCGAGCCTCGGCCAGGATGCTCTCCGGCAGGAACTTGTCCAGCGTCAGGTCAGCGGCCCGGATAGTCCCGTCACCGGATTCGTGGATGTCGGACACCGTCGGACCGGCCGGCCCATCCCCGTCCTGATTTTCGAGGTAAGCGGCGATGTCGCCGAGGGTGGTCGTGGGGCCGGTGAGCATCCCCACCGGCGTTTCTACGCCGAAGAGTTCCTGCAGCAGGTTCGAAAACGTCAGCGCGGACAGGGAGTCGCCGCCCAGATCGATGAACTGTTCGTCGCGGGTGACCGCTGCCGCGGGAACGCCGAGCAGGGCCGCGGCGGCCTGGGTGACGGTGTCGACGACCGGCTGGTGTTGCGCGGCGTCTCGAAGTGCGCGCACGTCGTCGGCGCGCGCGGCATCGAGCTGCTCGTACAGTTGCTCCAATTCGGCCCCGTAGCGCTCCTTGAGTCTGGGACGCAACAGCTTCCCGACTCCCGAGAGCAGACCGTTCGTGGTGCTGAACGGTTCTGTCTCAATCAGGAAGTCGACCGGGAGCTCGTAGGGTTGCAGATCGGCATCGCGCGCCGTCTGCGACAACGCCGCGCGGAGTGCTGCCCTGAGTTCGCTTTCCGCCCCGTTGTAAGCGGCGAGCACATCGTCGGTGGGCACGATGACTGCCAGCAACGCGGCCCGTTCACTGTTGCCGTAGACGAAGATCTGCCGGATCAGCGGGGTGCGCGCGAACTCGGCTTCGAGGTTGGCTACCGCGACGAATTCGCCTTGTGAGAGCTTGATGACATTGTTGCGACGATCGACATATGCCAGGCGGTCGGGTTCTCGCTCGGCCACGATATCGCCGGTGCGGTAATACCCTTCGGCGTCGAACACCTCGGCCGTGAGTTCCGGACGCTTGTAGTAGCCGGGCATCGCGGCCGCACTTTTGACCAGAAGCTCCCCACGAGGGTGGGGTTTGTCGGTAGCGAAGTAGCCCAGCTCGGGGACGTCGATCAGCTTGTAGTCGAGGACGAGCGGACGCACGACGATGCCATCGGTGGTGATCGCACCGATCTCGGTGAGCCCGTAGGTGTCGACGATGCCAGCCTGCAGGCAGGACTCCAGAAACACCCTCATCTCAGGGGCCAACGGTGCGGTGCTGACGAATCCACCCAAAACCCGGCCGCCGAGCAGCTTTTCGCGCACTTCGGCCTTGGCCGCCTGTTCGACGTTGTCACGATCGAGCTCACCGCCGGACAGCCGGTCCACGATCTGCTGGTAGCGCTGGTAGAGCATATCCACGACACGGGGAACCAGGCCCAGGTCCGTAGGGCGCACCAGCGCCCAGTCATCAAACAACGTCGATAGGTCACTCTCGGCGACGAAATAGCTTGTGCCGCCTGTCTGGAAGGACGACGACAGTGGTATCCGCCCACCGATGTGGTTCAGCGGCATGAAGTTCAGATTGATGACCACCGACTCGGTGGCCTTCATGGGGAGGGTCCACAGTGTGGCGACCATCCGCTCGGTCCACATGGCCCCCTTGGGAGTGCCAGTGCTGCCGGAGGTGTACAGGATCATCGCCAACCGGTCGTCGGAACCGTCTGCGTACAAAGGAGATTCGGGAACCTGTGCGCCGCGCTCGACGATCTCGGGCAGTGTTTCGACGATGACGTGCATGTCGGCTTCGGCGAAGCGTTCGCGAGCGTGCTGCACGCGTTCGCGATGATCGTCGTCGTCTTGCCGGTAGTCGAACACGACCAATCGTGACAACCACTGACCACCCAGCGCAGCCTCCACGGCCACGTCGAGGTAGGCGGCGCTGGCGGCAAGAACCCGAGGGGTGGTCTCCTCAAGTATGGGTGTCAGGCGTGCGGCGGAGGTGTTGTGTTGCAGCGGAACCGCGACGAGTCCGAGGTAGCCACACACCAAATCGATGGTCAGGTAGTCGGCGCTGGCGAAGCCGACGGTCGCCACGAAGTCACCGGCCTCGATCGGCGCCCGCAAATCGTGGTGCCACGCAGCAGCGACGGCGCGCACTCTGTTCCAGAGTTCACCGTAGGAGATGGTGCCGAACGCCGGCAGGAGTCGCGTGGCCGACCGTCCGGTGTTCTCGTCCCGAATGGTCTCGACCATCCTGGTGCCCAGCGCGGGACGGTCGGCATACCCCTCCGCCAGCGTGCGCAGCACTTCTGACAATCGCAGACCAGGGCGCCGCGCCGCGTCGAGGACATCGAGACGCGGGGTGGCCGCCAGATATTGGGGGTCACCGTCGAACAGGTCGGCCGCCCGCGCCGCGGCGCCCACCGTCTCACGCCCGTCGTTCTGCAGAGCTACACCCGTCGGCGATTCAATCGTCACGCGCATCCCTTCGTCCGATCACCGCACAGCCTGACTATACTTGTGTCCAGCCAGACACTAGCGCCCTGGCTTTACTTGAGGCAAGTCAGCAGGCAAGATGGCTGCTATGACCTCCGCGACACTCGTCGGCCGACTTAGCGACCGCGACTCTTGGCGGGCGAACGACTGCTCCATTGCCGCCGCCCTGGATGTCGTCGGTCGCCGCGCGAGCCTGCTGCTGCTGCGTGAGGCGTTCTACGGGGCGCACCGGTTCGAGGAGTTCTCCCGCCGCGCGAAGCTCAGCGAGAAGATCACCGCCATCCGACTCAGGGAGCTCGTGGATGAGGGCCTGCTGGAGAAGCGGGCCTACCACGAGCCCGGTCAACGGCGCCGGGAGGACTACCACCTCACCGAAAAGGGCGCGGATTTCCTGCCGGCGTTACTGGCTTTGATGCGCTGGGGCGACCGCTGGGTCCGCGCAGATGGCGGCCGAGTGGCCCTGTCGCACAACGATTGCGGTGCGCCCATCGAGGTCGACGTGCGTTGCGGTGAAGGTCATTCCGTGACCGCCGGTGACATTCAGGCCGCGTTGCGCAGTTGATCCCCGCTCGGCACACGTGAATCCCGGCAGATCGCACCGGGCCGAAGACGTGGACTCGCCGACCGGCGATCAGGCATGCATGGTGAAATGACGAACGAAGTGGCACAACGGATTACCCCCGCAGTTCAGAACGCACATTGATCAAGCGGTCAATCCCGCGATGTCATTTCCACGGAGAGGGATCTGGCGCCCCCCAATGACCTGACGCGACTGAGAGTGCCGGCGGTGGCGGCGGGCTCCCAAGGCCGAGTCTCTGTTTACCCTCGAATTGGCGGTCGAGTCGGCAATGGCGACGAGCGCCGCGATCTGGTCGGTAGAGATCGCCAGTATGGTGCAGAACTCGATAGCCCTTGGCGGGAACTTCATGTCCGGAATCTGCGGTCTGCAGTCGGCACTTGTTCAGCAAGTCTTGGAATTCCCTGCGTTATCCATCACCTGGAAACGAGCGCTGCTAGCTACCTCGCCATGTTCGTAAACCGCGACAAATGCAGCTGATGCGCGACCGTGACCGTACGCGTAGGTCCCGCACGGTGTTTCGCGACAATCAGGTCGGCCTCGCCGCCGCGCGGGTCGTCGGTTTCAAAGGCATCGGGGCGGTGGAGCAAAATCACCATGTCCGCATCCTGCTCGATTGATCCCGACTCACGTAGGTCGGCCAGCATCGGCTTCTTGTCGGTTCGCTGCTCGGGACCGCGGTTCAGCTGGCTCATCGCGACAACCGGGACTTCCAGCTCTTTCGCCAAAAGCTTGATCTGCCTTGAGAATTCGGAGACTTCCTGCTGGCGCGACTCGACCTTCTTGCCCGATGTCATCAGCTGCAAGTAGTCGAGCACGATCAGCCGCAGCCCCGCCTTCTGATGCAGCCGGCGAGCCTTCGCGCGGATCTCCATCATCGTCAGGTTCGGCGAATCGTCGATATACAACGGTGCTTCACTGATTTCGCTCATCCGGCGCGCCAAACGCGTCCAGTCGTCGTCGGTCATCCGGCCCGACCGCATGTCGGCGAGCTTGATCTTCGCTTCCGCCGACAGCAGTCGCATGACGATCTCGGACTTACTCATTTCCAGCGAGAACACGATGCTCGGCAACCGGTGCTTGATCGAGCACGACCGCAAGAAATCCAGTCCCAGGGTCGAATTGTGCGTGGGGATCATCGCACGCCCCGCGAGGTACAGGTGTGCGTCATTGTCGACCTCGACGCACCGCACCGGAACGCTCGCGATCGGCCGGACGTCGGTGATGAACCTGGACGACACCCTCGCGGTGCCACTGGCTCGTCGCTCCTTGTGTACCAGAGCTTTCCGCGGCAGCACGAACACATCATCGTCGGTGGAGAAGTTCAGGATGTAGGCGATCGAACTCGCGACTGAGCGCCCGTGCACGCTCTTTGTCGTGCGGCCGCAGCGGTAGCCAAGGCTAACGATGAGTTCGTAGACATCATCGGCCAACCGCTTGTTCGTCACCGAAAACTGAACAGAACCACCGTTCGTGACCGTTCCATCCGTATCCAACAGACCGGCCAGGACCGCGCGCCGCTGCGCCTCCGAGGCGCGCAAGTAATCAACCGGAATGTGCTTGGCGTTGAGCACACCGATAGTCCGCAGCCGAGCCTGCAGGGTGCCGACCTCGTTGCGGCACGACTGGCACAGCTGAAGTCCGCACGACACTCCCCCGCACCGCGAGCACGCCGGTGCCGGCACCGCATCCGACAGGAAACGTGCCTTACCCCCGCAGGACTGCCCGCAGGTCCGAACTTGACTGGTGTTTGGAACAAAGGATTTTCCGCATACAACGCAGTCCCGCGGCGCCACCGCAACCGGTGCGGGCAGACGCAGCGAGTAGCGGTACTTCGCCGTCTCGGACTTGTGCGCTTCGATGCCCTCGGACTCGATGCACATGATGATCTCGGGATCCGCCACCGTGATCTGCGCAGCGGCGCTCGTGCCATCCCCCAGCCACGCGCCCAGGGTGTACGGCGGCACCAACAGCTCGCGATCCGGGGCCTGCAGCGGCTTGGCGTTGTTCACCGAGTGGTTCAGCCAGCGATCCTGTGTCGCGCAGCGCAGCGTCTCGGCGATCTCACGCGTTGTCCGAACCGCGGCAAAGGTCTGCTGGTTCTTGTACCGGTTGTAGCCAGCCGCAGCGGCTTGCGCAGATTTCCGGGACGCCCGGGTATCGGTCAGCCACTGATGCTCGGCATCGGCGATCAGCACTGTGCCATCGGAGAATTCAACCTCGTAGCACGGCCGGCCGACCATGACGTCTGTTGCGGCGACCACCCGCGTGGGCCGCCCGTCGGCGTCGATCAGGTAGTCCCCCACCTTCACCTCGCCCATCGTGGTCCAGCCCGTCGGCGTCGGCAGGGGCGTGTCCAACCCCAGCGCCTTGCCCATACCCGGCCTGGCCGCCACCACAATCATCTGACCCGGATGCAGTCCGTTGGTCAGCTCGTCCAACTCGGTGAAGCCCGTCGGCACACCCTTGGAGATGCCGCCGTTGGAGGCGATGGCGTCGATCTCGTCCATCGTCGGCTGCAGCAGGTCTTCCAACGGAAGGAAGTCCTCCGCGGTGCGCCGCTCGGTCACGTCGTAGATCTCGGCCTGCGCGCGGTCCACGATCTCGTTGACGTCGGCACCCTCGGCACCGGCATAGCCGTACTGCACCACCCGGGTGCCGGCCTCCACCAGCCGGCGCAACAACGCCTTCTCGGCCACAATGCCCGCGTAATAGCCGGCGTTGGCCGCCGTGGGCACCGTCGAGATCAGCGTGTGCACATACGGGGCACCGCCTACGCGGCGCAGCAGCCCGCGCCGGTCCAGCTCGGCCGCCACAGTGACCGCGTCCGCGGGCTCACCGCGCCCGTAGAGGTCCAGAATCGCGTCGTACACGTTCTGATGGGCGGGCCGGTAGAAGTCGCCCGGACGGAGCCGCTCCAGTACGTCGGCGATCGCATCCTTGGACAGCAGCATGCCGCCCAACACCGACTGCTCGGCCGCAAGGTCCTGTGGAGGCTGGCGACCGAAGTCCTCGGACGGTGGAGGACTGCCCATTCCGGACTGTCCGAGATCGTCAACGACCGCCATCGGGTTATCCCCACCTCCGTCTAAAGCTGGTCGAACGTCAGTTCGATGCACAATCGGAGGTCTACCCCACACCCCCGACAAGTACTCGCCGCGACGGTGATGACCGGCACCGCCGACGGCTCACGCTAGACGTTGCTGGAGCCCTCGCAAACCGGACCTGTTCATCAACCTGTTAGTGATTTGTGGATAGCCGGGGAAACTAGTGTTGAGGTGTTGGGGAGAACCTGTGGAGAACTGACCAATTTCGAGTCATTTGTCCAGCTGAGGGCAGGGTAACCCCTGGTACACGTTGTGGATGGCAAGTTCATCGGCGTGTCGGCTCCGGTTGCGATCTCGGGCGTGTTGTGTTGCCGGAGCTTATGCACAAGGTTAACGGCCGGTTAGATTAGCTGAGCCGGGGTCGCCGGAATGTGTTCGCCAGAAATGCAGCAATTCCCCGAGAGCGACCGCGAACGGCCGCCACCCGGGGAATTGACGCGTATGGCTAACTTTGTGCGACGACGTCGACGGTCACGTCGACGTTCACCTCGGGGTGCAGATGCACGCCGACGGTGTGAGCGCCAGTCGCCTTGATATGAGCCTTGGGCAGCTGCACGGTGCGCTTGTCCAAGTTGGGGCCGCCGGCCTTCTTGATCGCCGCGACGATGTCGTTGGCGGTCACCGAGCCGAACAGCTTGCCCGAGTCCGCAGCGGTCTTCACCGGCAGCTGGATCGAGCCCAGAGCTGCGAGTGCAGCCTTGATCTCATCGGCGTGCTCACGGTCGCGCACGGTCTTGGTCTCGCGGGCGCGACGGATCTCGTCGGCCTGCTTCTGCGCACCACGCGAGGCAGCGATGGCCAGGCCGCGCGGCAGCAGGTAGTTGCGACCGTACCCGTCCTTCACCTCAACGGTGTCGCCGGCAGTACCGAGGTGGTCGACCTCAGCGGTCAGGATCAGCTTCATGTCGATACTTCCGTTCTCTACCGAGCCGCCGACGTGAACGGCAGCAGGGCAACCTCACGCGCGTTCTTGACGGCGATCGCGATGTCGCGCTGGTGCTGCACGCAGTTACCGGTCACCCGGCGGGCGCGGATCTTGCCGCGCTCGCTGATGTAGGTACGCAGCAGCTGGGTGTCCTTGTAATCGATGTCCTGCCCCTTCTTGGAGCAGAAAATGCACTTGCGGGTCTTGACCGGCTTTTCCGGTGCCGGACGCCGCTTATTGGTTTTGGCCATGGGTCAATCTCTTTCGTTCTTCAGATGGCGCGCCGTGGCGCGCAAAGGTTTTGTGTCAGAAAGGCGGTTCGTCGTCGCCACCGGCGAACGAGCCCGACGCCGGGGCGCTGCCCCAGGGATCGTCTGCGGGTGCATCGCTGGCAGCCGCCGGACGGGAAGCCCCGCCGCCGCCACCACTGCCGCCGCCGAAGCCGCCACCCCCGCCACCACTGCGCGAGGCCTTGTTGACCTTGGCGGTGGCGTAACGCAGCGACGGGCCGATCTCGTCGACCTCGACCTCCATGACGGTGCGCTTCTCGCCCTCACGGGTTTCGAAGGACCGCTGCTTGAGCCGGCCGGTCACGATGACACGCGATCCCCGGGTGAGGCTCTCGGCCACGTTCTCGGCCGCCTCACGCCAGATGTTGCAGCGCAAGAACAGCGCTTCGCCGTCCTTCCACTCCCCGCTCGCGCGGTCGAACGTCCGCGGTGTGGACGCCACCGTGAAATTGGCGACGGCTGCACCGGACGGGGTGAACCGCAGTTCGGGGTCGGCGGTCAGATTTCCGACGACGGTGATGGTCGTGTCACCGGCCACAAGGTCCTCCTGGCATAGGCGGATGGATTCACCGCGAGCCTAGTTACTAGCTCCGACGCGCGGCGAGCTTTATCCACTGGCGTGACTAGTGCTTGTCGGTCCGCATCACCTTGGTCCGCAGCACCGACTCGTTCAGGTTGAGCTGACGGTCGAGCTCGGACACGGTGGCCGGTTCGGCCTTTACATCAACGACGGCATAAATGCCCTCAGCGTGCTTGGCGATCTCGTACGCCAGGCGGCGCCGACCCCAAATGTCGACCTTGTCGACCGAACCGCCGTCAGTGCGGACGACGTTCAAGAACGTATCCAGAGACGGAGCTACGGTGCGCTCGTCGAGAGTGGGGTCAAGGATGACCATGATTTCGTATGGACGCATGGGAACCTCATCACCTCCTATGGTCGTTAGCGGCCACGGTCGATCCGTGGCAGGAGAGTCGCCTGCGTCGGCAACCTGGCTAGGCTACCGGAGCGCATGCTGATCAGCGAAATCAGCTCCGCTGGACGTAGTACTCCAGGGCCAGCTGCACCGTGGCATCCGAGGCTTTGCCCAGCGCGCCGGCGTCGAACGGTGGCTGCGGGTCGTACTCGATCATCAGCTGGCTGGCCTTGGCCGCTTCCGGCCCGACCAGCAGCTCGACCAGCCGCAACGCCATATCGATCCCGCTGGAGACCCCCGCCGCGGTGATGATGCGCTCCGGCAGATGCTCGACGACGCGCTCGGGGGTGTAGATCGCATCGAAGGACTCGAGCAGCTCGGTGGCCCGCCAGTGCGTGGCGGCGGTCAGCCCGGTCAGCAGGCCGGCCGCACCGAGCATCAGGCTGCCGGTGCACACCGACGTGGTGAACACCGTGTGCCGGTGCACCTCACGGATCCAGTCCAGGACACCGGTGTCCTCGATGAGAGTGCGGGTGCCGATCCCGCCGGGGAACACCAGCACATCGGGTCGGGTGACCTCGTCGAACGTGGCGTCGCACGTCAGCCCGAGCATGCCGTTGTCGCTGCGGACCTCACCGCGCTCATGCCCGACGAAGACGACGTCGATCGACGGGATCCGCTGCAGCACCTCGTAGGGGCCGATCGCGTCCAGTGCGGTGTTACGCGGGAACAGTGCTATCGCGATTTGCATCCGGTGCCTCTTGCTATGCGCGTATCACTTTGACCCGCAATTCATTCCGCCGTAAACGGCACCGATGAACTGGCCGGCGTCAACATTCAGATCCGTCTTGATCATCTTCATCACCTGCTCCTCGCTCTGGCCCTGGGCGAACGCATCGCAGGCTTTGTTGCCCTCGTCAATCAGCACCGAATCCGGGTATTTCTCTCTGATGGGACCCGACAATGCGTCGAGGAACACGCTGTGCTCGTCCTGGTCACTCGACACCGACGCCTGACACGAAGACACTTGAATCGAAACGAACAGCCCGACCGCGGCCAAGGCGACGGTCCTCTTTGACCTCATCCCCCGCACCCTTCTTCTCTTCACGTTCTCAGGGCATCCCGCCGGTAAGGGCGCGGGACAGAACGCAAAATTGAAGGACCGAAAACAGCAGCCCTGCGTGCTGTGCAGAAATTTACACCCGATCAGCGCCGCTGATCGGCACATTCCGTTCTGGGGGCGACGCTAGGCGGGAACAGTGCTGTCGCGACTTGGATCCGGTGCCTCTTGCTGTTCGGGCTGATCGGCGGCCGCGCGCGGGCGCAGCCACCGCGGGAACCAATGCGGGAGTGCATCTTCGGCGCGATCGAACACTCCCCCGGCCGGATCGTCCACCCGGCCGTTCCAGCGCACCAGATCCAGGTCGGGCCGGTAGATCTGGCGCACCACCAGCACCATCAGCGCGATCACGGCGATATCGCGCAGCAGAACTGTCGCGGTGAACCACTGCTCGGGCAGACCCTTGTTGCCCTCGCCGTAGAGGTAGTACATCCGCGGCACCCACACCAGCATGTCAATAGTCATCCACGCCAACAGGATTCGCCGGTGTGGCAGCGCCAGCACCGCCAGCGGCACCAACCACAGCGAGAACTGCGGGCTCCACACCTTGTTCACCAACAGGAACGCCGCCACCGTCAGGAACGCGAGCTGCGCCACCCGCGGCCGCTGCGGTGCGGTCAACCCGATGTAGGCGATGGCCGCGCAACACAACAGGAACAGCACCGCGACAACGGTGTTGAGGATCACCGGTGGCTGCCAGAACCCGAGGTTCGAATCGAAGCCGTCCCAGCCGGTGAACGACTTCACCACGTTGTAGAGCGAGTCCATATCGTCACCGCGCCGGGAGTTGAGCCGGAAGAACTCCGACCAGCCCCGCGGAAACAGTGCCATCACCGGCAGATTGACCACGAACCAGGCGCCGACGGCCGCGACCACCGTCTTGGCGGCTTCTGGCATCCGGTCGGTGCGGATCGCCAGCACCACCAATGGCAGCAGCAGCAGCGCCGGATACAACTTGGCGGCCACCCCGAGCCCGATCAGAATCCCGGCCAGCACCGGCCGTTTTCGCGCCCAGGCCAGCAGCCCGCCGATCGCCAAAGCCGTGGCCAGCGCATCGAAATTGGTGAACACCTGGAACACCAGCACCGGTGAGGCCGCCACCAGCGCGGCGTCCCACACCCGCCGGCCCGCCAGCCACGACGACGCCCACACCGTCGTCAGCCACGCCAGCGCCAGACCGAACGCCGCGAAGTTGAAGAACATCACCACTTCGGCGATCACCGGCAGCGACGCCATCTTGGCCACCGCGGTGTAGGTCTTGGCCAACGCCATCGACACGTACTGGTACACCCCGGTCAGCACCGGGTATTCCATGTAGCGCACCGCGGGCTTGCCGTCGTACCGGATCTGCGGCCGCCCACTGGAGTCGGTCTCAATCCAACTCGACTTGTACGGAAAACGTCCCTGGCTCAACAGCTCCGCGCCGTACAGCGGCACGGTGTCGGAGTAGCACAGCTCGAAGTAGGCGCGCTGGTTCTGCCAGTTCGCCACCCGCTGGTCGGGCGTCCCGGTGCCGACGGTCTGCAGACACGGTGACTTGGTGGTCCAGCCCAGCGCCAGCACCACCAGCGCCATCATGAACATCACCCGCAGCGGGGTGAACACTCGCGTCCGGCCGATCAGGGCGTGCCTGCCCACCGGTCCGCCCACCACCTCCGAGAGCGCGGCGCCCAAAGTGTCGGTGCGGCTGGGCTTATCACGGTCGTCGGCGCTGCGCAGGTCGGCGGTCAGCGGCTGCGGCGACACCGTGGCGCGGCCCATTAACACGCCGCCGGCCGGCGCATTGGCCGGCCGGTCGGCCGAAAATTCCTGCGGTTGGTCGTCACCAACACCGCCGTCGATCACGGCGGCGGGGGCGGGAGAGGCGCGCCTGCATCGCCCGGGACGACCGGTGGCGGCGCATCCGGAGCGCCCGGCACGCCGGGCGGCGCGGGCGGTCCTGCGGGCACGGTGATGGTCGTCGGCGGGCCGAGCGGGATCGTGATGCCCGGTGCGACTTCAATACTGGGCTGGATCACCTGGATCGACGGCGGCGGAGGCGGCGGAGGCGGCGCGGCCGGAACACCGGCATAGCCGCCGATCTCGGTCGGCTTGGGGAATGTCTCGTTGTCGGTGCCCTTGAGCGCCCCGTCCATCGTCGACTTCCAGATATCGGACGGGATGCCCGAGCCGTACACCTGGCCGCCGCCCTTGTTCACCAAAGGCTGGGTGCCGTCGGTGGTGCCCACCCACACCGCCGTCGACAACGACGGCGTGTAGCCGACCATCCACGCATCGCGGTTGGAATCGGTGTCGCCGAGCTGATTGGTACCGGTCTTGGCCGCCGAGGCGCGTCCGCCGGCCAGGTTGTGCCCGTTGGACCAGCCCGCGATCGGCTGCATGGCCGCGGTTACGTTGTCGGCGACGGCTTTCGGGATGCGTTGCCCACCGCTGTTGTCCGATGTGCTGGCGTCGAAGAGCACCTCGCCGCGGGAGTTGACGACCTTCTGCACGAAGTGCGGCTTGTGGTAGACGCCGGAGTTCGCGAGGGTCGCGTACGCCGAGGCCATATCGAGCACCCGGGTCTGGTACTGCCCCAGTACGACACCGTTGTTGGGCGGTCCGCCCTTACCGTCCTCGGACAGTGTGTGATCCACGCCCGGGAAGCTCTCGGCGACACCCGCGCTGTGCGCGGCGTCGGCGACGTCACTCGGGCCGTTCTTGAGCTTGAGCATCAACCGGTAATAGGACGTGTTCAGCGAGCGCTTGAGCGCCTCGGCGATATTGCAGACACCGCAGCCCTCGCCTTCGACATTCGTGATCGTGATGCCGTTGAGGGTCACCGGCGAGCTGTCCACCTGATAACCCAGCCCGATGCCCTGTTCGAGGGCGGCCACCAACGCGAACACCTTGAACGACGAACCCGTCGGCAACCCCGCCTGGGCGAAGTCGAAGCCCTGGGCGTCCGAGCCGCCGTAATAGGCCTTCACCCCACCGGTTTTCGGGTCGACCGACACCACCGCCGAGCGCATGTCCGGCATCTGGCCGTCCAAGTACTTCGTCACCGCGTTCTCGGCGGCTTGCTGCGCCTGCGGGTCGATCGTCGTCGTGATCTGCAGGCCCTGGGTGTTCAGCGTCTGCTCGTCGATATTGAACAGGTCGAGTAGTTCCTTGGTGACCTGGCGTTCGATCAGACCGTTGGGCCCGGTGATGACGTTGGCCGCGCGGGCCTGCTCCGGCGGCACCGTCTGCGGGAAGACCTGTTGGGCGCGTTCCTCTTTGGACAGCGCACCCATGGTCACCATGCCGTCGAGCACCCAATTCCAGCGCTGGGCCGCACCCTCGGGATCGATCGCCGGATCCAGCGTCGACGGCCGCTGGATCAACGCCGCCAGCAGTGCCCCCTCGGCGACCGTCAGCTGTTCGACCGGCTTGTTGAAGTAGGCCTTCGAAGCCGCCGAGATGCCGTAGGCACCGCGGCCGAAATAGATGATGTTCAGGTACGCCTGCAGCACTTGGTCTTTGGACCACTCACCCGACATCTTCGTCGAGATGACGAGTTCCTTGGCCTTACGCACCACGCCACCGATACCTGACCGGGCATCACCCACGAGCGCGTTCTTTACGTACTGCTGGGTGATCGTCGAGGCGCCCTGCAGGTCGCCCCCGGTGAGATTGTTCTTGAGCGCCCGGGCGAAGCCCGAGAGTGAAAACCCCGGGTTGGTGTAAAAGTCGCGGTCTTCGGCCGCCATCACCGCGTTGCGCAGCGGAACCGGTATCTGGTCGATATTGACGTCGACCCGGTTACCTTCGGGGGGAACGATTTTCGCCAGCTCCGAGCCGTCGCTGGCCAGGATCGTGGACACCTGGTTGGTCCGCAGATCGCCGGGCTGAGGCACCTTGACGATCATGTAGGCCATGCCGAAGGTGATCATCGGCAGCACGACCAGCAGCACCACCGCGATGTACAGCGAGCGGCGCACCCACTTCCAGTTGATCTGCTGGGAGAAGCTCGGCGGCTTCGGCGGCGGCGGGCCGGCCGGTCCCCCGCTCCTCGGCGGAGGGGGCGGTGGCGGCGGGAACTTCGGCGGAGGCGTGCCGTCCAGGGCCGCCTTGACGACGTCGACCGGGTCGCGCAGCGGCACGGTGTCGTCGCGGATCGGCTCCATGATCGACGTCAGCCGGTCATCGGGGGGCACCTGCCTGCGGGGTGCGCTGCGAGCTGGACCGGAGGAATCGCTGGCGCCGGCTATCGAGAACTTGGTGGTCGGCGCCTCGTGTTTACCGGACGCATCATCGGACCCTGATCCCGTGCGGTTGTCAGTGCCAGACCGGTCGTGACGCCCTTCGCTATTCACTGGCCGTGCGCGCGCCGGAGCGCGCCGTCTGGGTGCCCCGGCGTGCGCGCGTCCCGTTGGTGGGACGCGGCGTTCCGAGCACATAGGACTTGACCAAGTGATTCCATTCGCAGGTGCGGCATACCTCCACCACGTGTACCGAAAACTCGTCGAACCGGGTCGCCAGCAACACCAGCTCCTCGGCGGTGCGCGCCGACCCGGACACCGCGCCCAGGTGATCGCCGAACACCCAGGACACCAGCGTGAGCGGCTCCTTGCGGCAGATCGGGCACATCACCGAACTGGGCTTGCCGTGAAACTTGGCGGCGCGCAACAGATAGGGATTGGCGTCACAGACCTCGGTTACCCCGGTCCGGCCCGAGTACACCTCAGCCAGCAGGGAGCGTCGCCGAAGGGCGTAGTCCACCACCTGTCGCTGCAATCGCACGATGACCAGAGTACGTCGGGGATCTGGGCAACGGCGCGCAACCGACTCGCGAGTGAGCGAGATTGTGTGCCTGGTCTGCACTCTTGCCTGCCGAACTCTTACGATCAACGCCGTGGCGACTTCCCAGACGGCCAGCACGCGCGCCAAGGACGCTGACCGCAACGACATCTGCCAGATCCTCGACACCGCGCTGTCGGAGGGGCAGCTGTCGATGAGCGAGCACCAGCAGCGGGTCAAGGGCGCAACCAACGCCACCACCCTGGGCGACCTGCGCGCCCTGGTGTCGGACCTGCAGACCGGCAACGCTCCCGTCCAGCTGCCCACGCTGAAGAAACCGCGGCTGTCGTCGTCCTCGGTCGGCGCGAGCGGCAGCTGGGGCATCCGCATCGCGATCATGGCCGTGTTGATCGTGCTGGGGATCGGCATCGGCTGGGGCCTGTACGGCAACACGCCATCCCCGCTCAACTTCACCTCCGACCCGGGTGCGAAGCCCGACGGGGTGGCTCCGGTGGTGCTGACCCCGCCACGCCAGCTGCAGTCGCTCGGCGGGCTCACGGGACTGCTCGAGCAGATGAAGAAGAAGTTCGGCGATACCAACGGCTACCGGCTGGTGATCTATCCCGACTACGCATCGCTCACCCGTCCCGATCCCAGTGACGAGCGTCGCGAGCTGAACTACACCTACCGCGGCGGCTGGGGCGACCCGAGCACCTCGGCGGCCGGCAGCGACGCCACGATCGTGGACCTGGGCAAGTTCGACGTCAAGGCCGTCATCGGCGTCCTGCGCGGGGCACCCGAGACGCTGAATATGAAGCCCGGCGACGTCAACAGCACCTACCTGATCGTCGAGCCGACCCGGGATATCACCGCCCCGGGAACGGTGTCGATCTCGGTCTACGTCTCCAGCGATTTCGGCAGCGGCTACATCCAGCTCAATCCGGATGGCTCGGTCAAGCAGGTCAACTACCCCTAACCGGGGTCTTGCGCCGCCAGTGTGCGGCCTCATCCGCTAGTCACGGCGTGTCGCGTACGAAACCGCACCGTCGCGCATAAAAGTGGCGCCGAATATATCGCTCCGATACTATCGCCAGAGGTGTCGAAGCGCCGTAACGGCCGAGCAAAGGAGGTGACCCGATGCTGGAGCTTGCCATCTTGGGTCTTCTCCTCGAATCCCCCATGCACGGCTACGAACTGCGCAAACGACTGACGGGCCTGTTGGGCGCCTTCCGGGCGTTTTCTTATGGCTCGCTGTACCCGGCCCTGCGCCGGATGCAGACCGACGGGTTGATCGTCGAGGACACCGCACCCGCGGGAACGACGGTGTTACGCCGTGCCCGCCGGGTGTATCAGCTGACCGATGCCGGACGCCAGCGCTTCGCCGAGCTGGTGGCCGATACCGGTCCGCAGAACTACACCGACGACGGCTTCGGTGTGCACCTGGCGTTCTTCAACCGCACCCCGGCCGAAGCCAGGATGCGGATCCTCGAAGGCCGCCGGCGCCAGGTGGAAGAACGCCGCGAAGGTCTGCGGGAGGCCATCGCCCGGGCGAGCAATTCGCTCGACCGCTATACCCGACAACTGCATCAGCTGGGCCTGGAGTCCAGCGAGCGGGAAGTCAAGTGGCTCAACGAGCTGATTGCCGCTGAGCGGGTGGCCCAAAGCCATCCAGACCAGGCCTGACGCGGGCCACCGCAGTACCTGAACAGCAGCCAGTAGAAGTACGAGTTAGGAGAACGTCCCATGACGGAGCACAACGGAGCATCGACAGATGTACGGGTCGCCATCGTCGGCGTCGGCAACTGCGCATCCTCACTGGTCCAGGGCGTGCAGTACTACAAGGACGCCGACGCGAACGCCACCGTTCCCGGCCTGATGCACGTGAAGCTCGGCCCCTATCACGTACGCGACGTGAAGTTCGTCGCCGCGTTCGACGTGGACGCCAAGAAGGTCGGCTTCGACCTGTCGGAGGCGATCTTCGCGTCGGAGAACAACACCATCAAGATCGCTGACGTGCCGCCGACCGACGTCGTCGTGCAGCGCGGCCCAACGCTGGACGGCATCGGCAAGTACTACGCCGAGACCATCGAGATCTCCGACGAGCAGCCCGTCGACGTGGTCAAGATCCTCAAGGACGCTCACGTCGACGTGCTGGTGTCCTACCTGCCGGTGGGCTCGGACGAGGCCGACAAGTTCTACGCGCAGTGCGCCATCGACGCCAAGGTCGCGTTCGTCAACGCGCTGCCGGTCTTCATCGCTTCTGATCCCGTCTGGGCCAAGAAGTTCGAGGACGCCGGTGTGCCGATCGTCGGCGACGACATCAAGAGCCAGGTCGGCGCCACCATCACCCACCGCGTGATGGCCAAGCTGTTCGAGGACCGCGGCGTCACGCTGGACCGCACCTATCAGCTGAACGTCGGCGGCAACATGGACTTCAAGAACATGCTCGAGCGCGAGCGCCTGGAGTCCAAGAAGGTTTCCAAGACCCAGGCCGTCACGTCCAACCTGACCGGCTCGCTGGCCGGCAAGATCGAGGACAAGAACGTCCACATCGGGCCGTCGGACCACGTCGCGTGGCTCGACGACCGCAAGTGGGCCTACGTCCGGCTCGAGGGCCGCGCCTTCGGCGACGTGCCGCTCAACCTGGAGTACAAGCTCGAGGTGTGGGACTCGCCGAACTCGGCCGGCATCATCATCGACGCGGTGCGTGCGGCCAAGATCGCCAAGGACCGCGGCATCGGCGGCCCGATCGTCCCGGCCTCGGCCTACCTGATGAAGAGCCCGCCCAAGCAGCTGCCCGACGACATCGCGCGGACACAGCTCGAAGAGTTCATCGCCGGAGGGCAGGAGCGCTAGCGACCCGGGAATTAACCGGAGCGAGTAATTCTCGGCACGAGAATGCGGTCAGATCCGGATGGGACGCCCCATCGCGATCTGGCCGCACTTTCGCGTTAGATGGACGGCGTGATCTCCGACGATGAACTTCTCGGACTCGACGAGTTCGCGCTGCTGCCCGAGAACGCCGCCCAAGCGGGAGTGAGCGATCCGCTGCCGCCGGTGCACCGCATCGACCGCGGCACCGTCAGCGCCGTCCGCTGGGGTGCCGACCCCGCCCGCGTGGTCTTTCTGCATGGCGGCGGTCAAAATGCCCACACCTGGGACACCGTCATCCTCGGCCTCGGGACCACCGCGCTGGCCGTGGACCTGCCCGGCCACGGGCGCTCGGCCTGGCGGGAGGACGGCGACTACGGCCCGAAGCTCAACGCCGACACCATCGAACCGGTGGTGCGTGAGTTGGCCGCCGAGGCCGACCTGGTGGTCGGCATGTCGCTGGGTGGCCTGACCGCATTGCGGCTGGCGACAACCGCACCCGACCTGGTTCGCAAGCTGGTCCTGGTGGACGTCACCCCGTCGGCCCCCGAGCGGCACGAGCAGATGACCAAGGCGCAGATGGGAACCGTCGCGCTGGTCCAGGGTGACCGCACCTTCCCCAGCTTCCAGGCCATGCTCGACGTCACCATCGCCGCGGCGCCGCACCGCGACCGAGACTCGTTGCGGCGCGGCGTATTCCACAACTCCAAGCAGCTCGACGACGGCAACTGGACCTGGCGCTACGACACCTTCCGCAAGGGCGACGGCTTCGAAGGTCTGTGGGACGACGTGCCGGGACTGACCGTTCCCACCACGCTGGTGCGCGGCGCCAACTCGTTCTTCGTCAACGACGATGACGCCGACGAATTCGCCCGCACCGCACCGGGTTTCCAACAGGTGATCGTGGTGCCCGATTCCGGCCACTCCGTGCAAGGCGACCAGCCCCGCGCACTGGTCGAGATCCTGCGCGGCGTGCTCGGCTGAGCCGTTCGTGCAGAGGCGGGACTATCGGCGTCTAGCCGAACGTACGGTTGATGCGTGACCTTTCCCATTCGCATCGGCGTGCAACTGCAGCCGCAACATTCCACTGATTACAACCAGATCCGCGACGCCGTCCGCCGCTGTGAGGACATCGGCGTCGACGTCGTCTTCAACTGGGATCACTTCTTCCCGCTGTACGGCCACCCCGACGGTGCGCACTACGAGTGCTGGACCATGCTGGGCGCCTGGGCCGAGCAGACCTCCCGCGTCGAGATCGGCGCCCTGGTCTCGTGCAACTCCTACCGCAATCCGGAGCTGCTGGCCGATATGGCCCGCACGGTCGACAACATCTCGGGCGGGCGGCTGATCCTGGGCATCGGGTCGGGCTGGAAGCAGAAGGATTACGACGAGTACGGCTACGACTTCGGCACCGTGGGAAGCCGTCTCGACGATCTCGCCGGCGCGCTGCCGCGCATCAAATCCCGGCTGGCCAAGCTGAACCCGGCACCGTTGCGCGACATCCCGATCCTGATCGGTGGCCAGGGCGAGAAGAAGACCCTGCGTCTGGTCGCCGAGTACGGCGACATCTGGCACGGCTTCACCAACGCCGAGACCTACCCCGGCAAGGCCGAGGTGCTCGATGGGCACTGCGCCGATGTCGGCCGCGAGCCGGGCGTCATCGAACGGTCCTCAGGCGTGGAAGGCGGCAACGACACCGACGCCCTGCTTGCCAGCGCCGACGCACTGGCCGGGTTGGGCGTGACCCTGCTGACCGTCGGCGTCAACGGCCCCGACTACGACCTCGGTCCGGCCGAGGCACTCGTCCGCTGGCGCGACGCGCGCTGATCTAGAGCCGATTGCCTCGCTCCTCCTCCGCCTCCTTCGTCGGCGGCATCGGTCGACTCGGCTAGCAGGGCTCGAACTCCAGCGGCAGCGACTCCAGACCGAAGGTGCCGGCTGGCCACAGCACGGTGGCTTCGCCGGCCTGCCGGTAGTCGGGGATGCGGGCGTGGAATTCCTCGATGGTCAGCCGTAATTCGCGGCGGGCCAGATGCGAGCCGAGGCATCGGTGGATACCCCCGCCGAATCCGAGGTGGGTGGCCTTGGCGGTCAGGTCCATCTGGTGCGCGTGGGGGCCTTCGCGATTGGCGGTGAACAGCATCAGCATCACCTGCGAGTTCGCCGGGATCAGCACGCCCTCGACCTCCACGTCGGTGGTCGTGACGCGCGGAACCCCGGGCACCGGACCCTCCAGGCGGAGCATCTCTTCGATGAACGGCGCGATCAGCGAGTGATCGTCGATCAGCCTGCGGCGCAGCACCGGATCGTTGGCCAACGTGAGCAACGAGAACCCGATGGCGCCGGTGACGGTGTCCAGCCCGGCCAGGATGATCAGGAAGCACAGGCCCAGGATCTCGGCGTCGGTCCACGCCGCGTCACCGTCGATGGCAAGGATGTGGCTGAGCATGTCATCGCCCGGATGGCTGCGTTTGATCTCGAGCTGCTCGGCCAGGAATCCGAAAAGCCCCATGGCGCACTCGATCACGTGCGGCGGCTGGTTCTGTCCCAGTGACGCGATATCGGCGCCCTTGATAATGCCGGTGACCCACTCCAGGAACTTGGGCAGGTGTTCCAGTGGCAACCCGAACAGGGTCAGGATCGCCTGGGTGGGGAACTTGTAGGAGAGGTCCGCGACGACGTCGCAGCGCCCGAGCGGGGCGAACGCGTCGATGTGCCCGCGCAACTGGGCGCGCAGTTCACCGTCCATCGCTTCCATGCGTTTGGGTCCGAACATCGGGTCGAGCACCCGCCGGTAGTCGGCGTGCTTGGGCGGATCGATCGCGATCGGGATCATCTGGATCGCGTCGACGATCCCGTCGAAGGCTTTCGCCGAGGAGAACAAGTCCGGGTGTTTCTGGGCGTAGCGGACGCCCTCATAGCTGGTGATCATCCACATGCCGCCGACCCGGTAGACCGGCCCTGGCCGCTGCAAATACTCCACGGCCGCGGTGCGACCACTCGGTATCGGTGTGTCCGCGTAGTACGTCTCGGGTAGTTCCGTCGTCGTCATCTCCGGAGCGTAACGAGACTGACAGTCTCGTTACGGTAGATTGACCGAGATCCCCGCCCGAAACCGGGAGGATTGCCCGCAAGTACGTGTCCGAGACGGCGCGGAGAGAACGATGCCCAAACGCTATGGGGTCAAAGAGAAAGACTTGGTCGTCGCGCATGTCCTCGACCTGCTTCTCACCGGCCAGCTGCGATCCGGTGACCGAGTGGACCGCAATGGGATCGCCGCTGCCCTCGGCCTGAGCCGGGTACCGGTGCAGGAGGCCCTGGTCCAGCTCGAACACGACGGCATCCTGGAGTCGCGCTATCACCGCGGTGCGTTCGTCCATCGCTTCGACGCCGACGTGCTGCGCGAACACCACGAGGTGCACGGGCTGTTGACCGGTGCGGTGTCTGCCCGTGCCGCGACCAGCCCCCGACAACCGGTGCTGGACGAACTCGACCGATCGATGGCGATCATGCGTGGGTCCACCAACCCCGTGGAATACATCGAGGGCGCCAACCTCTTTCGGGACGTCCTCGTCGACGAATACGCCGGGCCACGCCTGAGAGCCGGTATCCACTCGTCGCGCAGCTTCATGCCCAACGAGTTCTGGGCCACCAACCCCGATGGGCCGGCCCAACTGCTGCCGCTGGCCGAGTCCGAACACGCGGCGATCCGCCGCCAGCATCCAGCGGTGGCGCGGCAGGCGTGCCTGGACCGCGCCGACCTGATGGCCGACGTACTGATCATCGAGCTGTTCCGCCGCGGGGTTCTCGGCGACTTGGATTCCGTTTGAGCGCAAGCCGTGCCCGGCCTGCCGTCCGCAGTACCTTGCTAGTGATGACTTTTCACTCGAGTCGGTTCGCGGCGATCCTGGCCGTGCTACTGATGGTCCTTGGCCTGGTTGCCGCCGCGCCCGCGACCGCCGACCAGTGCGCACCGCCGGGTGTGGAGGCGGCCAGCGCGTTGCCCACCAACCTCGCGGCCGCGGCCAAGGGGCCGGACGAGGACACATACACCACCGCCACCACCGAGCCCTTGAGCTCAGTCAACCGCGACGCGCTGCGGCTGATCACCCCGGGCACACTGACCGTCGGGACGCTGTCCGATGCGCCGCCGAGCATCTGCATCGACTCCAGGGGTCAGTTCACCGGGTTCGACAACGAACTGCTGCGCGCGATCGCCGACAAGCTCGGGCTGAAGATCACGTTCGTGGGCACCGAGTTCTCCGGCCTGCTCGCCCAGGTGGCCGCCCGGCGCTTCGACGTCGGGTCGTCGTCGATCACCACCACCGACGCGCGCAGGCGCACCGTCGGCTTCACCAACGGCTACGACTTCGGCTATTTCTCGTTGGTCGTGCCGTCCGGCTCGCCGATCACCGGGTTCGACAAACTCGGTCCGGGCCAACGCATCGGGGTGGTGCAGGGCACCGTGCAGGAGGCCTACCTCGTCGACACCCTGCATCTGCAGCCGGTGAAATTCCCCGACTACAACACGGTGTACGCCAGCCTCAAGACCCGCCAGATCGACGCGTGGGTGGCGCCGTCGCAACAGGCGCTGGGCACGGTACAGCCGGGCGACTCCGCCCAGATCGTCGAAAACACGTTCAGCTTGGACAATTTCGTCGCCTACGCGGTCGCGAACGAGAACAAGCCTCTGATCGACGCGCTCAACGCCGGGCTGGACGCCGTGATCGCCGACGGCACCTGGTCGCGGCTCTACTCCGAGTGGGTGCCGCGGGCGTTGCCACCGGGCTGGAAGCCGGGATCCAAGGCCGCGCCGGTGCCGCAGCTGCCCGACTTCGCCGCGATCGCCGCCGCCCACCAGAAACCGGCCGCTGCCGCTGCCGCGCCGAAATCGGTGCTGACCCAACTGCGTGAGTCGTTCCTGGATTGGGAGCTGTACAAGAAAGCCATCCCCGATCTGCTGACCACCGGGCTGCCCAACACCCTGCTACTGACGGTGTCGGCTGCCGTCATCGGGCTGGTGCTCGGCATGGGACTGGCCGTGGCCGGGATCTCCCGATCCCGGTGGCTGCGCTGGCCGGCCCGGGTGTACACCGACATCTTCCGCGGGCTGCCGGAAGTGGTGATCATCCTCTTGATCGGACTGGGCGTCGGGCCTGTGGTCGGTCAGCTGACGGGCAATGACCCCTACCCGCTGGGCATCGCCGCACTCGGGTTGATGGCCGCCGCCTATATCGGCGAGATCTTCCGCTCCGGCATTCAGAGTGTGGACGCCGGGCAGATGGAAGCCTCCCGTGCGCTCGGGTTCAGTTACACCTCCTCGATGCGGTTGGTGGTCGTGCCGCAGGGCGTGCGACGAGTGCTGCCCGCGTTGGTGAATCAATTCATCTCGCTGCTGAAAGCCTCATCGCTGGTGTACTTCCTGGGCTTGGTGGCCAGCCAGCGTGAGCTGTTCCAGGTGGGCCGTGATCTCAACGCCCAGACCGGGAACCTGTCACCGTTGGTCGCGGCCGGACTGTTCTACCTGCTGCTCACGATTCCGCTGACCCACCTGGTGAACTACATCGACGGCAGGCTGCGCCGCGGGCGTGCCACGGTCTCCGAGGACCCGTTGGACCCGAACACCACGACCCAGGAGATGGTGTGATGGCCTCGGCAGCCGAACCGGTTTCGTTGGCGGCCAACGCTATTCACCTGACGTTGAGTGGCAACGCGATACTGCGGGGGGTGGACCTCGAGGTCCCGGCCGGCACCACGTCGGCGGTGATCGGCCCGTCGGGATCGGGCAAGTCGACGCTGCTGCGCACGTTGAACCGGCTCTACGAACCCGATCGCGGCGACATCCTGCTCGACGGAAAGTCGGTGCTGCGCGACGATCCGGACAAGCTACGTCAGCGCATCGGCATGGTGTTCCAGCAGTTCAACCTGTTCCCGCACCGCAGCGTGGTGGACAACGTGGCGCTGGGGCCACGCAAGCTCAAGCGGTTGTCGGCCGACGAATCCCGGGAGCTCGCGCTGGCCCAGCTCGAGCGGGTCGGGTTGCGGCACAAGGCCGACGTGCGGCCGGCCACCTTGTCCGGCGGGCAGCAGCAGCGGGTCGCGATCGCCCGGGCGTTGGCAATGACCCCACAGGTGATGTTCTTCGACGAGGCCACCTCGGCGCTGGATCCCGAGTTGGTCAAGGGGATCCTGGCGCTGATCGCCGAACTCGGATCTGACGGGATGACGATGGTGGTGGTCACTCACGAGATGGGATTCGCGCGCTCCACCGCGGATTCCGTCGTGTTCATGGACCACGGCAAGGTGGTCGAATCCGGGCCGCCTGACCAGATCTTCACCGCCGCCGAGACCCATCGGCTGCAGCGGTTCCTGTCCCAGGTTTTGTAATTGCACCCGCGAAAACGACGTATAACGCGGTTGGCAGGCACACACAGGTTAGACTAGCGAACTATGATTGAGGCCGAGTCGCAGGTCACCGACCTATCTGCTGACCTGCAGCGGGTCCTCTCGAAGCTGTTTTCGGTCTTACGCCGCGGCGATACCAAGACCAGCACCGCCGGCGCAGACCTCACCCTCGCCCAGCTGTCGATCCTGCTGACCCTGCTGGACCAGGGTCCGATCCGGATGACCGAACTGGCCACGCGCGAGCGGGTGCGTACCCCGACCACGACGGTGGCGATCCGCCGGCTGGAGAAGCTTGGCCTGGTCAAGCGGTCGCGGGACCCTTCGGACCTACGCGCCGTTCTGGTCGAGGTCACCCCGCAGGGGCTGGTGCAACACCGCGAGGCGCTGGCTGTTCGGCGGGCGAATCTGGCGGCCCTGCTGTCGAAGTTGACCGACGAAGAGCGGGACACATTGGCCAAGGCGCTTCGGCCGTTGGAGCGGTTGGCCGACCAAGCGCAGAACTAGGGTTTAGCGCTCGGCGCTGGGGGTCCCCCCGCTTGCGGGGGGAGAGCGCAGCGACTCGGGGATTATCCCAGCCAGTCGAGGACTGCGGCGGCGGTCCAGGACTGTTGCATACTGCCGAGCGGCTCGCCGGTGAACGGTTCGTAGTACTCGGCGAAGGTGCCGTCGCTGGCCTGCCGCAGACCTTCTTGGCGAAGAAGCAGAGACCGTTCCGACCATCCCCTGCGGGCGAACGCCCAGGAGAACAACCACGTCAGCACCGGCCAGACCGGTCCACGCCAGTATTCGCGTGGCCGGAAGTCCTTGGAAACCGGTGACGTCGACGGGATCACCGAGTACTTCAGATCCGGATGGCCGCAGAATCGCGGGCCTTCCAGGATCCGCAGCAGCGCACGTTCGCGGTCGTGCGGCAGCCCACCACACAGCAGCGGGGCGAACTGCGCGGCGGTCTCCGTCGCGATCCACTTGCCGGATCTGACGTCGAAATCCCTTGCCGCTCCATTCCTTCCGTCCGCCGTCTCGACGACGCCGGTGCGGAACCGCTCGGCCCACGAATACAGGTCGCGCACATCGGCATGCGGCCGCTTGTAGTCCTCGCCGATGTTCGCCAGTACGTCGCAGGCCACCGAGAAGATCGCCGAGACGAAGACGTCCTCGACGGCGAAGCTCATCACCTTGGGTAGCAGATCATCGTCGTAGCGAACGGATTTCATCTCTTCGAGCAGCCATAGATAGCGGTCGTACTCGGTGTCGGATGGGCGCTGGCTGGCATCGGTGACGATGTGGTTGTCTTCGCGTTGATACTCGGGGATGACCCCGGGAATCACGTTGGCGTAGGCGGAATCCCACCGCGGCGAGTTGTCCATTCCGGACTCCCAGCCGTGATACAGCGTGATGCGGCCGTGCTCATCCTGATCGCGGGCCTCGGCCAGCCAGCGATGCCAGCGCACCAGATCCGCCCACCGTCGATCCAGAAACGCCTCGGCGACAGCCCTTGTCGAGCGGCCCCTGGTGCGCGCGCGGTCGAGGATGCGTTGCACCGCGATCGCATGCACCGGCGGCTGGGTGATCCCCGAGGTGTGCCGGGTGCGCGGGGCGTTGGCCGCCAGCGCCGAGGTGGCCCAGCGGGCCGGGCCTGGGAAATATCCGTCGACCCCGTTGGCGAACACGATGTGCGGAATCATGCCGTTGGCCCACTGCGCCGAGAGCAGCGTGTCGAGTTCGACGACGGCCCGTTCCACGCTCAGCGGGGCCAGGCCGACGGCCACGAATGCCGCATCCCAGCTCCACATGTGCGGGTAGAGCAGTGGGGCGGCGGAGGTCATCACACCCAGGTCGTTGCCGCGCAGGAGGTAGGCCGCGCGGGCCGCCAGTTGCGTCGGGCCGAAACTCGGGTCGAATGCCACGCGTTCATTCTGCGTCGCGCACCTGGGAATCGCAGGTCGGTAGGGTCACGTGTATGCCGACAGCGTTGATTACTGGGGCCGGTGGCGGTATCGGATCGGCGATCGCCGAGGCGTTGGCGCCGACGCACACCCTGCTGCTGGCGGGCCGCCCGTCGGCCCGGCTCGACGCGGTCGCCGCCCGTCTCGGCGCTCCCACCTGGCCTTTGGACCTCACCGACCAAGACGCGATCGAGGCCGCCGCCGAGCCGCTGGCCGAACTGGATGTGCTCGTCCACAACGCGGGCGTCTCCCATCCGGGGCGCTTCGACGAGTCGATACCCGAACAGTGGCGGGCCTGCTTCGAGGTGAACGTCACCGGGCCGGTCGCCCTGACGCTGGCATTACTGCCCGCGCTGCGGGCCGCCCGCGGGCACGTCGTGTTCATCAATTCCGGCGCGGGGCTCAACGCGTCGCCGGGGCTGGCAGCGTATTCGGCTAGCAAGTTCGCACAGCGCGCGTTCGCGG
Source organism: Mycobacterium sp. (assembly GCA_023264735.1). Lineage (GTDB taxonomy): Bacteria > Actinomycetota > Actinomycetes > Mycobacteriales > Mycobacteriaceae > Mycobacterium. The sequence goes on from JAHFVD010000013.1 coordinate 123,084, forward strand.
ACTCGCTGCGCGCCGACGAACCCAGCCTGCGGGTCACCAGCGTGCATCCCGGCCGGGTCGCCACCGAAATGCAGGAGGATCTGGTCGCCTACGAGGGTGGGCAGTACGACCCGGCGAACTACCTCAAGGCCGAGACCGTGGCGCGGATCGTCGCCGACGTGATCGCCACGCCGCCCGACGCGCACACCCATCAGGTGGTCGTCCGCCCGCGTTGACCCGCGCCGAGATCGACGTTTCGCCGGGATCGACTCGCACTTTCGCGGCGATTTGTCGGTTTGGGCGCAGAGGGGCGCAGATCAAACCACCAGGTTCACCAGCCGGCCGGGCACCACGATGACCTTCTTCGGGGTGGCACCGGCCAGGAACGCCTGCACCTTCTCGTCGGCAAGCGCGCTCGCCTCGAGGCTGTCCTTGTCGGCGTCGGCCGCGACGGTGATATGCCCGCGGACCTTTCCGTTGACCTGGACCGGGTACTCGACGGTGTCGGTCACCAGATACTGCGCGTCGGCCACCGGGAATGGGCCGTGCGCCAACGACTTCGGGTGTCCCAGCCGTTTCCACAGCTCCTCGGCCAGGTGCGGCGACAGTGGGGCCGCCATCAGCACCAGCGGCTCCAGCGCCGCGCGAGAGCTGATGCCCTCCTTGGTGAGGTGGTTGGTGTACTCGATGAGCTTGGCCGCAGCGGTGTTGTTCCGCAGGTTCGCGTAGTCGTCCGACACCCCGGCGATCGTGCGGTGCAACAGCCGCAGAGTGTCCTCGTCCAATGCCTCGTGCTCGGAAACACGTGCCTCACCGGTGGATTCGTCAATCACCAGACGCCACACCCGCTGCAGGAACCGGTGCGCGCCGATGACGTCCTTGGTCGCCCACGGCCGCGAGGCATCCAGCGGTCCCATCGACATCTCGTAGACCCGCAGCGTGTCGGCGCCGTAGCCGTCGCAGATCTCGTCCGGCGAGATCGAGTTCTTCAGGCTCTTGCCGATCTTGCCGAACTCCTGGAAGACCTCGGCCTCGCCGTCCGGGCCGGGCAGGAAGAACTTGCCGTCCCGCTCGACGACGTCGGCGGCCGGCACGTAAGCGCCGCGCGAATCAGTGTAGGCAAACGCCTGGATATAGCCCTGGTTCACCAAGCGGCGGTACGGCTCCCGTGACGACACGTGGCCCAGGTCGTGAAGAACCTTGTGCCAGAACCGGCAATACAACAGGTGCAGTACCGCGTGCTCCACGCCGCCGACATAGAGATCCACCCCGCCGGGATCGGTCGCACCGTGTTCGGCCGGGCGCGGGCCCATCCAGTAGGCCTCGTTCTCCTTGGCGCAGAACTCTTCTGAGTTGTGTGGGTCGGCGTAGCGCAGTTCGTACCAGGAGCTGCCTGCCCACTGCGGCATCACGTTGGTGTCGCGGGTGTATGGCCGCAGGCCGTCGCCGAGGTCCAGCTCGACGTGCACCCACTCGGTGGCCTTGTTCAACGGCGGTGACGGCTCGCTGTCGGCATCGTCGGGGTCCAACATCACCGGGGAGTAGTCGGCGATATCGGGCAGCTCCACCGGCAGCGCCGATTCCGGCACCGGATGCACTCGCCCGTCGGCGTCGTACACGATCGGGAACGGCTCACCCCAGTACCGTTGCCGCGCGAAAAGCCAGTCGCGAAGCTTGTATTCGACGCGGGCACGGCCGCGGCCATCGGCTTCCAGCCGCTCGGTGATCGCCGTCTTGGCGTCCGCCACAGTCAACCCGTCGAGGTACCCGGAGTTCACCAGCGCGCCGTCACCGCTGTAGGCCGCCTCCGAGACATCGCCGCCGGCAATGACTTCCAGAATCGGCAGCCCGAACTCGGTGGCGAACTCCCAGTCCCGCTGATCGTGGCCAGGCACAGCCATGATCGCGCCCGTCCCGTAACCGACCAGGACGTAGTCGGCGATGAAGATCGGAACCTGTTGGCCGTTGGCCGGATTGGTCGCGTATGTACCGAGGAACACCCCGGTCTTGGTCTTGTTCTCCTGACGCTCCAGGTCGGACTTCGCCGCGATCGACCGACGGTAGGCGGCCACCGCCTCGGCCGGCGTGGCCGCACCGGACGTCCACCGCGCATCCACACCATCGGGCCACTGCGCGGCGGTCAGCGCGTCGACCAGTTCATGCTCGGGGGCCAGCACCAGGTAGGTGGCGCCGAACAGGGTGTCGGGCCGGGTGGTGAAGACCTCGATGTCGGTGCCGTCGGTACCGAACAGCGCCGACGCCCCCGTGGAGCGGCCGATCCAGTTGCGCTGCATGGCCTTGACCTTCTCCGGCCAATCCAGCACCTCGAGGTCGTTGAGCAGCCGGTCGGAGTAGGCGGTGATGCGCATCATCCACTGCCGCAACCGCTTCCGGAACACCGGATAGTTGCCGCGCTCGCTGCGACCCTCGGAGGTGACCTCCTCGTTGGCCAGCACCGTGCCCAGACCTGGACACCAGTTCACCAGCGAATCCGACAGATAGACCAGCCGGTGGCTGTCGACGACATCGGATTGCTCCGCCGCCGACAATGCCGACCACTGCCGACCGTCGTCGAGACTGCGTGCGCCACTGGCGAATTCGGCAACCAACTCGGCGATGGGCCGGGCCTTGTTCTGGTGGGTGTCGAACCACGCGTTGTAGATCTGCAAGAAGATCCACTGTGTCCACTTGTAGAAGTCGACGTCGGTGGTCGAGAAGCTGCGACGCTGGTCGTGCCCCAGGCCCAGCCGGCCCAGCTGGCGGCGGAAGTTGACGATATTGGCTTCGGTGCGGGTCCGCGGATGGGTGCCGGTCTGGATGGCGTACTGCTCGGCGGGCAACCCGAACGCGTCGAAGCCCAACGCGTGCAGCACATTGCGGCCCGTCATCCGGAAGTAGCGCGCGTACACGTCGGTGGCGATGTAGCCCAGGGGGTGTCCGACGTGCAGGCCCTCACCCGAGGGGTAGGGGAACATGTCCTGGACGAACATCTTGTCCTCGGGGACCGCCGCGCCGTCGGCGGGGGCCAGCGAGCCGACCGGGTTGGGCACGTTGAAGGTGCCCCACGATTGCCAGTTCTCCTGCCAGTCCCGCTCGATCCGCCCCGCCAGCTCGGCGGTGTAGCGGTGCCTCGGCACATCGGTATCGGAGCTGTCGGGGCCCGAGACTGCGGCGGTCGGCGATTCGGTCACGTCACACAGGGTATAAGGGCCGTCGCGGGCGTTGCCCCCGGTGAGCGGTGTGTGACCCCGGTCGCACCCAGTGCAACGGCCCGATATCGGTTGGATTGCAGTGCGGTCGACGGTTGGTTCCAGCTCGGTTCCAGCCCTATCCGGGCGCCTCGGGCCGTGGTTACAGTCGGCCCCTAACGAGGGGTCTCACCTGGCCCGACCGTGTGGAGAAGGACAGCTGCGATGATGACGATGGCCCGTAAGTGGCGGGTGGCAATTGGTGGTGTGGCCGCGGGAACCGCCGCTGTTCTCGGGTTTACCGGGCTTACCGGCGCTAGCGCCTCTGCCGATCCCGTCCTCCCCATGCCACCGACTCCGGTCACCGTCACCCAGACCGTCACCGTCGCCCCCGAGGTCGCCGCCGCCAACGCCGTCCCCGCCGCAGGCCAGGTGGCCACACTGCCTCAAGCCGCGCCGGCCGCCGTTCCGCAGGTTGCCGCTCCCGCGATCCCGGCCGCCGTTCCGGAGACCGTGGTCCCGGCCGAGTCGGGCACGCTCGCCGACTTCTTCAAGGAAAAGGGCGTGAAGATGGAGCCGCAGAAGGCGGCCGGCTTCACCGGGCTCAACCTGGTGCTGCCGATGCCGCGCGGCTGGAGCGTCGTCCCCGACCCGAACGTCCCCGACGCCTTCACCGTGCTGGCCGACCGCCTCGGCGGTGACGGGCTCTACACCTCCAACGCCCAGCTGAAGGTCTACAAACTGGTCGGCGACTTCGACCCGAAGGTGGCCATCACGCATGGCTACCTGGACAGCCAGCAGCTGTTCAACTGGCAGGCGACCGACGCATCGATGGCCGACTTCAACGGTTTCCCGTCGTCGATCATTGAGGGCACCTACCGCGAGAACGACATGACGCTGAACACCTCGCGCCGCCACGTCATCGTCCAGTCCGGGCCCGACCGCTACCTGGTCTCGCTGTACGTGACCACCGCCGCCAACCAGGTGGTCGCCACCGCCGACGCGACCGACGCCATCGTGAACGGCTTCAAGGTCACGTCCCCGGTGGCGGCACCGGCCCCACCCGCGCCGGGCGCGCCCCCGCCGGCCGACCCCGCGAGCCCGCTGGCGGCGCCCTTCCCGCCCCCGGCTCCCGCGGATCCACTCGCGCAGCACTGAGCCCGGGCTCGTATTGTGGCCCCATGTTCGTCGTCGGCTTGGTGTGCCTCGGGATGGCCGTCCTGATCGGTGGCTCGGGCGTGTGGGCGCTGACCCGGCCCCCCGCTGTTGACGTGACCGGCCAGGTGCTGCGCTCGGTTGCGCCGACGCAGTTGGCCGCGGCCGTGATGCTGGCCGCCGGCGGGTCGGCCGCCTTGGCGGCACCCGCGCACACGGCGCTGACGGTGGTGATCGTCTGCGTGCTCGGCGCGGTCGGCACCGTGGCCGCAGGCTCGTGGCAGGGCGCCCGCTATGCCGCGCGCCGGGAAGCCGAAGCCAGCTGCGCGGGCAGCTGCGCCAGCTGCACGTTGTCCTGCAAGTGAGTCCCGCGACGACCTGATGAGGGCGTGGCGTCGCGGCTTCGGTGTCGACACGTTCCTGCTGCTGCTCGTCGCCGTCGTCGCGCTGGCCACGGTCCTGCCCGCCCGCGGGTCGGCCGCCGATGCGCTGTCCGTGGCCACCAAAGTCGTCATCGCCCTGTTGTTCCTGCTCTACGGCGCGCGGCTGTCGCCACAACAGGCGTGGCACGGCGTGCGGCAATGGAAGCTGCACCTGCTGGTGCTGGCGACCACATTCATCGTGTTCCCGCTGCTGGGGCTGGCCGCTCGCGCGCTCGTCCCGTCGGTGCTGACCGACGACCTCTATGCCGGTCTGCTGTTCCTGTGCCTGGTGCCCTCGACCGTGCAGTCCTCGATCGCCTTCACCTCGATGGCGCGCGGCCATGTGTCGGCGGCGATCGTCAGCGCCTCGCTGTCGAACATCGTCGGGGTGCTGCTCACCCCGCTTCTGGTGCTGGTGCTGATGCCGATCGGCGGGGCGCCACGCGTCGACGGGTCGGCGGTGCTCGACATCGTGCTGCAGCTGCTGGCGCCGTTCGCCGTCGGCCAGCTGCTGCGGCCATGGCTGGCGCCACTGGTGACCCGGCATGCGGTGCTGACCAAGGTCGTCGATCGCGGCTCTGTGCTGCTGGTGGTCTACGCCGCGTTCTCGGCGGGGATGGCCGAGCACATCTGGAGCAGTGTGCAGCCCTGGCGGGTGGCGGCCGTCGCGGCGGTCAGCACCCTGCTGCTGGCGATCGTGCTGGCCCAGACCTGGACCACCGGCAGGCTGGCCCGGCTGGACCGCGGTGATGCGATCGTGCTGCTGTTCTGCGGGTCGAAGAAAAGTCTGGCGTCGGGACTACCGATGGCGCTGGTGCTGTTCCCGCCCGCCACGGTGGGTCTGATCATGTTGCCGCTGATGCTGTTTCACCAGATTCAGCTGTTCGTCTGCGCGGTAATCGCCAGCCGGCTTGGCCGCGGGGCACCGCAGATCAGTTCCGGCTGACGTCGATCGGGTGGGTGGCCAACAACGACAGCGGCAGCGGCTGGCGGCGCAACACCCGTGACCACAGGTCCGTCCGCTGCTCGACGAGCACATCAGAAGGCAACGCGGACAACACAATCCAGTCGTCGCGCTCGATCTCACCCTCCAGCTGGCCGATGGTCCAGCCCGAGTAGCCGGCGAAGACCCGCACGCCCTCGACGGCCGGGGCGATCAGATCGGGATCGGCGTCGAGGTCCACCATCACCATCCGGCCCGCCACATGACGCAGCCCAGGCATACCCTGCGGATCGGTGCCGACCCGCAGCGTGCCAAGACACAGCGCGGCGTCGCGCTTCACCGGCCCACCGATGAACATGGTCTTGGGCTTGGCGGCGAGTTTCGCCCACTGCGGCAACACGTTGTAGACGGCGGTCTCGCTGGGACGGTTGAGCACCACACCCAACGTGCCGCCGTCGTTGTGCTCGACGACGTAGATCACGCTGCGCCGAAACGTCGGCTCCAGCAGGTCGGTATTGGCCAGCAGCAAGGTCCCCGGACGCACCCTGTTGGCCGCGGGCGCCACGAAGTCTTCGGGGTCCTCGTGCTGTGACACCCCACCATCATGGCATCACGCAGGTGTTGCTGCGGTAACGGGCGCGTCTGGATATTTGTACTGTTGGTCCGATGGTCGACAGCCGCGCATCCGGTTCGCTATGGCGGTCGGTGCGCAGCCTGCCCGAGTTCTGGCGCCTGCTGGAGCTTCGAACGGCAAGCCAGTTCGGTGACGGCCTGTTTCAGGCCGGCCTTGCCGGTGGTCTCTTGTTCAACCCGGAACGGGCGGCCAGCCCGTGGGCGGTAGCCGGCGCGTTCGCTGTGCTGTTCCTGCCGTACTCGATCGTCGGCCCGTTCGCCGGCGCGCTGTTGGACCGCTGGGACCGCCGGGCGGTGCTCGTGGCGGCGAACCTCGCGCGGCTGGTGTTGGTGATCGGCGTCGCGGTGCTGCTCGCCGTCGGCGCCCGCGATACGACCGTGCTCTGCGGTGCACTGATCGTCAACGGGTTCAGCCGGTTCGTCACCTCCGGGTTGTCGGCGGCGCTGCCGCACGTGGTCCCGCGCGAGCAGGTCGTGACGATGAACTCCGTCGCCACCGCGACCGGAGCCACCGCCACCTTCCTCGGTGCGAATTTCATGCTGCTGCCCCGGTGGCTGTTCGGCTCCGGCGACACCGGCGCCGCCACGACCATGCTCCTGGTAGCCATACCCGTCGCGATCGCGTTCGTACTGTCGTTGCGGTTCCCCCGACACCAGTTGGGACCCGACGACTCCGCGCGCGCCGTGCACGGCTCGGTGCTCTACGCGGTGGCCACCGGCTGGCTGTACGGCGCCCGCACGGTATTGAGCACCCCAACCGTCGCGGCCACCTTGTCCGGCCTGGCCAGCCACCGCATGGTGTTCGGGATCAACACCCTGCTGGTGCTGGTGATCGTGCGGCACACCGACACTGCGGCCGTCGCCGTCGCCGGCCTCGGCACCGCGGTCGTCTTCGTCGCGGCCACCGGCGGCGGCGCGTTCCTGGCCAACATCTTCGCCCCGATGTCGATCAGGCGATGGGGCCGGTACGCGACGACCAATGGCGCGCTGGTGTGCGCGGCGGTCATCCAACTGGCCGGCGCCACACTGCAGTTGGCGGTGATGATCCTGTGCGGCTTCCTGCTGGGCCTGGCCGGCCAGATGGTCAAGCTGTGCGCCGATGTCGCGATGCAGATCGACGTCGACGACGCGCTGCGCGGGCACGTCTTCGCGGTACAGGACTCGGTGTTCTGGGTGTCGTTCATCGTGGCGACCACGCTGGCGGCAGCAGCGATGCCACCCGATGGCCATTCGCCGGTGCTGGCGCTCGCCGGCTCGGCGATCTATCTGGTCGGCCTGGCGGCGCACGCGATTGTGGGGCGGCACAGGCAACGCGGGATCTAGGTTGAGTCCATGGCAGCCGCAGACCCGATCGTCGACGACCTGCGCGACGAGAGCGACGCCCTCGACGCACTCGTCGCGCCGCTGGACCCGGCTGGCTGGGCGACGCCAACCCCGGCGCCTGGCTGGACCATCGCCCACCAGATTGCCCATCTGCTGTGGACGGATCGGACGTCACTCACATCGATCACCGACGAACCCGCGTTCGCCGACGTGCTGACCGCGGCATCGGCCGATCCGCTGGGCTTTGTCGACAAAGCCGCCGAGGAACTCGCGCTCACCCCGCCCGATCAACTGCTGGACCAGTGGCGGCAGACCCGGTCTGCGCTGCACGCCGCTCTGCGTGGGGTGGCCGAAGGATGCAAGCTGCTGTGGTTCGGGCCGCCGATGAGTGCGGCATCCATGGCGACCGCGCGGTTGATGGAGACGTGGGCGCACGGCCTGGATGTGGCCGACGCACTCGGCGCCGTCGTCCAGCCGTCCGCCCGGCTGAAGTCGATCGCCCATCTGGGTGTGCGCACCCGTGACTTCGCGTTCAGCGTGCACGGGCTGACCCCGCCCGCCGAGGCGTTCTTCGTCGACCTGACCGCCCCCGACGGCACCCACTGGACGTGGGGCCCTGAGCATGCCGGCCAGCGAGTGGCCGGCTCCGCAATGGACTTCTGTTGTCTGGTAACTCAACGGCGACCCCTCAGCGAACTTGACGTGGTCGCTGAAGGCCCCGATGCCGCGAGGTGGCTAGAAGTGGCTCAAGCTTTCGCCGGACCTCCTGGTATGGGTAGATAACGCACCACAAGGCCATCACCTAGATTTACTTAGTAATTTGCCATGTGTTCGCCCCGAGTGTCGTTGAGCGTGCCAGACGCGTTGTGACCAAGGCGGAAAATGATTGCCGCGGGCAGTATAATCGCCGTTCATGCGCACCCGCCTCCTTGCCGCCATCGCGGCGGGGACGGTGAGCGTGCTGGGACCGGCCGCCTGCGCGTCCGCCCCCACTGCCGCCGATGCCGCTCATCCCTCGCCGACCGCCGCGGCAACGCCGCCCACCACCAATCCGTATGGCGTCGGCACCATCGACCCGCCTGCCGCGACCGAACCCGTCCTGACCGTCACGGGCGGCAGCACGCCGCTGTTGCTGACCCTCGACAAGCTCAACGCCCTGGGCAGCAGAACCCTCACCCTCGACGAGCCGTTCGTGAAGCGGCGCGAGACGTACCACGGCGTTCCGCTGGCCACCGTCCTCGACAAGGCCGGCATCCCTGACACCGCAACGATCGACACCGTCGGGCTCGACGATTACCACTACATCAGCACCGCCAAGCCGATGATCGAGTCGCAGGCGCTGATCGCCACCGACCGCAACGGCGCACCGATCCCCTACGACCAGGGTGGGCCGATCCGGATCGTGTTCCCCGACGGCACCCCGCTGTCATCGGTGCTCGACGCGTGGAACTGGAGCCTGGTCTCGATCACCGTCAAAACCGCAACGGGTCCTGGCTCGTGATCAGCGACCAGTGGCTCACCCCGCCCGGCCCGCGGTTGACCCTCAACCGCGGCCAGCAGGTGGTCGCGGGTGTCCTCGTGCTGCTGCTCATCGCGCTGGTCGTGGTCGGCGTTCAATCCTCGGCACAGCAGCGCGCATTCACCAACAACAACGCCCGCAGTGAAGCGGTGAGCACCAACACGTTCTTCACCGTGCGCGACTCTCTCACCTACGTCGAGCAGGCCCAGCAGTATCTGCTGGGCGTCGTGCCTCGGCGTGACGTCCAGGTGGCCCGCGCGCTGCTCGCCCAGCGCCTCGGCGTGATCGCCGCGAACGGACTGACCGCCGCCGAGGCGGCCACCACCGAATATCGCTGGGCGCTCACGGCATTGGACAATGTGATCGCCGAGGCGCCGCCGGGTGTCCTGCCCGCCAACGAGCGCGCGGAGTGGGCCGGCGCGATCCTGCCCAGAACCGAGGTGCTCTCGGCGGCGACGCACGCGCTGGCCGCCGGTAGCCCGACCGGCCTGCACCGCGTCGATCGCCTGGCTGAGCAGGGCCTGTTGCGGGGCGGGGTGATCCAGCTGAGCATGCTGATCGCCGCGCTCGTGCTCGCCGCGGCGTTGCTGTGGTGGGTAGCCGCCAACGTGGTGCGCCAATATCGTTCCGCCCGAAAGGCTTTCGACGACGAGCGGGAAGCGTTGCGTAACACCGAAGAGCGCCTCGACCGGGTCTCGGCGCTGGAACGCGGGCAGGCGCGCATCCTCGAGCGAATCGCCACCGCCGACCCGGTGCCGTCGGTCCTGCGCCAGATCGTGCAACTCGCCGCCGAAGTTGCCGGGGCGCCCGCGGTCCGCATCGCTATGGGCACGCGGTCCGTCGTCTATCCGGTCGGCGCGGACGTGTCGGCGACACCCGCGTGGACCGGGGCGGTCAACGACACCGCCGACGCCGCCGGGATGCTCGAAGTGTTCGGCGACCCGCAAGCCCTCGACGACCTGGCCCACACCGCCCTGGTGCGCTGCCGGGATCTGGTGACGCTGGCGCTCGAACGTGATGCCTCCGCGCGACGGCTGTCCTATCAGGCCAGCCATGACGCGCTGACCGGGCTGGCCAACCGCAGCCTGCTGCTCGCCCGGCTGTCGCAGAGTCTGCTGCTGGCCCGCCGCCGCGGCACTCCGCTGGCGCTGCTGTTCTGCGATCTGGACCGCTTCAAGATGGTCAACGACTCGATCGGGCACGCCGGTGGTGATGAGCTGCTCATCGAGGCGGCACGGCGACTGTCCGGATCGGTCCGTGACACCGACACGGTGGCCCGGCTCGGCGGCGACGAGTTCGTCGTGCTCTGCCCGGAACTGCCCGAGCGGGCCCGGGCCATCGCGCTGGCCGAACGGATCCGCGCGACGCTGAGCGCCCCGTACACGATCGACGGCAAGGAAGCGTTCGTCGACGCCAGCATCGGGATCACGTTCGCCGACGAATCGACGGTGTCGGGCGCCGAGCTGATGCGTGAAGCGGACGTCGCCATGTACCGGGCCAAGCTCACCGACGGGAGCCACATCAACGTCTTCGACTCCCTCCTCGAAGCCGAGGTCGCCCAGCGTCTCGATCTCGACAGCGCGCTGCGGCACGCGGTGGAACGCGACGAGCTGCGGGTGGGTGCCCAGCCGATCGTCATGCTCGACACCGGCGTCGTCATCGGTTTCGAGGTGCTGCTGCAGTGGCACCGCGCCGGGCTGCCGGTGCTCTCGCCCGGCGCGTTCATTCCGCTGGCCGAAGACAACGGCATGATCGTCGAGATCGGCCGCTGGGTGCTGCGGGAGACGATCCGCACGCTGGCCCGGTGGCGGGCCGACGGCTTGGCGCTGGACCTGACGATGTCGGTCAACGTCTCACCCCGGCAGGTGCGGGAACCCGGGTTCGCCGAAGAGGTGCTGCACCTGCTCGAGGTGGCCGGGCTTCCTCCAGAATCGCTGATCATCGAACTCACCGAGCACGCCCTGGTCGACCTGCGGGTGGCCCACCCGACGCTGGCCCGGCTGCGGGACGCCGGCGTGTGTGTCTCCCTCGACGACTTCGGCACCGGCTATTCGTCGCTGACGCAGCTGCGCACCCTGCCGGTCGACCAGATCAAACTCGACCGGTCCTTCGCCGCCGCGCTCGACGAGGGTGACGCCAAGCAGCGCGCGGTCGTGCAGTCGGTGGTGTCACTGGCCAGTGCGCTGGCCCTCGACCTGGTCGTCGAAGGGATCGAGACGATCGCCGAACGCGACACCCTCCTGGACCTCGGGGCACAAACGGGACAGGGCTTCCTCTATCACCAGCCGCTGCTGTGGGATGCCGCGCGCGAACTGCTCGAGTCGGGTGGGGTCTGCGTGGTGTCCGCGGCCAGCAATTACACCGGGCTGGCGTCGTCGGCGGCCCCGTCGCCGTCGGCGTCAACCAGAGTGAGGTCCCACCGGCCGTCCCCGTCGGTGTCGACGTAGCCGGTATCGAAACCGCCACCCGCACCGGCGCGCAGCACGCGGTCGGCCAACCCGTCGCGGTCGACATCCACTAATCGGTCGGGCCGACCGTCACCATCGAAATCGACTGCGCCACTTGAGGTATGCTCGACACCGTCGAGACCAAACCATCGCAGCGGACCACCCGTCCCCGCCGGCGTCAGCGCCCAGGTGCCGGATCCGTCATCGGTGTAGAGCCGCATCAAGGTGCCGTCGTCATCCAGGTCGAGCGCGGCGTGGTCGGCCAAGCCGTCGTCGTCGAAGTCGGCCAGCGCATCGTCGAAGACGCCGTCCCCGTCGATATCGAGGCGCACCCCGTCGAGCTCACCGTCGCCGTCGACATCCACGGCCGGCTGCCCGCTGAACATCGTCGCCGTTCCATCGCCAGATCCCAGGCAGTAATCCATACCCTTCTCAGACGTCGGGCTGGTCCTCTGCGTTCCGCTCATTCCACCAAGCCAGCAATTCGGCGACCGCGTCGTCGTGGTCGAGCGGCCCGCGGTCCAGGCGCAGCTCCTTGAGGAAGTTCCACGCCTGCCCGACCTGCGGGCCGGCCGGGATGTCGAGCAGCCGCATGATCTCGTTGCCGTCCAGATCCGGGCGTACCCGCGCCAGGTCCTCCTTGGCAGCCAGCTCGGCGATCCGCGTCTCGAGTTGGTCGTAGTTGGCCTGCAGCCGGGCCGCCCGCCGCTTGTTGCGGGTCGTGCAATCGGCGCGAACCAGCTTGTGCAACTTGGGCAGGAGCGGTCCCGCGTCGGCAACGTAGCGCCGCACCGCCGAGTCGGTCCACTTGCCGTCGCCGTAGCCGTGGAACCGCAGGTGCAGATACACCAGCTGCGACACATCGTCGATCATCTGCTTGGAGTACTTCAGCGCCCGCATCCGCTTGCGGACCAACTTCGCGCCGACCACCTCGTGGTGATGGAAGCTCACCCCGCCGTCGCTCTCGTGGCGACGGGTGGCCGGCTTGCCGATGTCGTGCAGCAGTGCCGCCCACCGCAGCACCAGATCCGGCTGCTCCTCGAGTTCCATGGCCTGCCGCAGCACCGTCAACGAATGCTGGTAGACGTCCTTGTGCTGATGGTGTTCGTCGATGGCCATCTGCATGCCGCCGATCTCGGGCAGCACGACATCGCCCATGCCGGTCTGCACCATCAAGTCGAGGCCGGCGACCGGGTCGACGCCCAGCAGCAGCTTGTCCAGCTCGACGGCGACCCGTTCAACAGTGATCCGCCCCAGCTGCGGCGCCATCTCCGTGATCGCGCGGCGCACCCGGTCGGACACCTCGAACTGCAGCTGAGACACGAAGCGCGCCGCGCGCAGCATCCGCAGCGGGTCGTCACCGAATGAGACCTCCGGTGCCGATGGGGTGTCGAGGATGCGCTCCCGTAATGCCGTGAGACCACCGAGCGGGTCGATGAAGTCGCCGGGACCCTCGGCGGTGATGCGCACTGCCATCGCATTGACGGTGAAATCGCGGCGCACCAGATCGTCCTCGAGCCGGTCGCCGTACTTGACCTGCGGGTTGCGCGACACCTGGTCATAGCTGTCGGTGCGGAAGGTGGTGATCTCGAGGCGGTCGTCGCCCTTGCCGACGCCGATCGTCCCGAATTCGATACCGGTGTCCCACAGCGCATCCGCCCACGGCCGCACAATCCGCTGAACGATTTCCGGCCGGGCGTCGGTGGTGAAATCGAGGTCCCGGTTCAGCCGGCCCAGGACGGCGTCGCGGACACTGCCACCGACGAGATAGAGATCATGGCCCGCCGCAGCGAAGAGGCCACCGATTTCGCGCAGCACCGCACCCTGTCGATTGAGCGCGACGAGGGCACGGGCGAGCAGCTCGACATCGTGGGTGGCTTCGGACACGTGGCGTGAGCCTAGTCGTCCGACGATGCGGGCGGCCCGCCGCCCGAGGAGGAGGGCGACCATCAGACCCAGCGTGAGGAACGCGAGTCACTACCGGCGAGTGCGGGCGGGAGGCCATCGCGTGCCAGCTACTATCGCTTGGGTGTCGGACGGCGAACAGGCCAAACCACGACGGCGCCGGGGTCGGCGCCGCGGCCGTCGCGCGGCAGGTCCGGCAAATCCCACCGCAGCGGACACCGCCACCACTGAAACTTCCGACGCCGCAGTCCCCTCCCCCGCCCCCAGCAGCGGCAACGGCCAGCCCCGACCGGGCAAACCCGGCAGGCCCCGCTCATCGCGTCGCGCCCCGGCCCGGCTGCGTACCGTGCACGAGACCTCCGCGGGTGGACTGGTCATCGACGGCATCGACGGCCCGCCCGAAGCGCAGGTGGCCGCACTCATCGGCCGGGTCGACCGGCGCGGACGGATGCTGTGGTCACTGCCCAAGGGTCATATCGAGCAGGGCGAGACGGCAGAAGAGACCGCGATCCGCGAGGTCGCCGAGGAAACCGGTATCCGCGGGCAGGTCCTGGCCGCGCTCGGCAGCATCGACTACTGGTTCGTCACCGAAGGTCGCCGGGTCCACAAGACCGTGCACCACTACCTCATGCAGTTCTCCGGCGGTGAGCTGTGCGACGAGGACGTCGAGGTCACCGAGGTGGCCTGGGTGCCCTTCGGGGAACTCCCGAAGCGGCTGGCCTACGCCGATGAGCGCCGGCTCGCCGAAGTCGCAGGGGAACTGATCCAACTGCTGCAGTCCGACGGTGTCGCCGCGCTGCCTCCGCTGCCGCGCACCAGCCCGCGGCGGCGCCCCCAAACGCATTCGCACACCCGCAACCGTCGCTCCGACGACGCCGGGCCGCGTCAATCCGGCCCGCGGACGAACGGCTGCGGACCGGGAACGTGACCATGCCGAGGCGGGTCGGCGGTCTGCCCCGGATCTTGGTGATCCTCGGTGTCCTTGCCTTGCTCGCGATGCCAACGACCGCGCCGGCCGCCGCCGGCGAACCCGGGTCGGCGCCGTTCCTCCAAGTTCGGGTGGACAGCGTCACACCGGACCTGATCACCACCACCAGCGAGCCGACGGTCACCGTCACCGGCACCGTCACCAACGTCGGTGACCGACCCGTGCGCGACGTCGTCGCACGCCTCGAACACGCCGCCGAGGTGACCTCGTCGGCTGGGCTGCGCACCAACCTCGACGGCGCCAACGACCAATTCCAGCCCGTCGGCGAATTCACCACTGTCGCAGCCGAAATGCAGCGCGGCCAGGCCGTCGGGTTCACCTTCAGTTATCCGATCCGCTCGCGCACCGCGCCGTCGCTGGGCATCGACCGGCCCGGGGTGTACCCGCTGCTGGTGAACATCAACGGCACCCCCGACTACGGTGACGCCGCCCGACTCGACGACGCCCGGTTCCTGCTGCCGGTGCTTGGCGTGCCGCCCGAAGCGGCCAATCCGGCATCGGACACCGTTGCCGACGTCGTACCCCCCGACACCACCAAGCCCGTCGCGGTGACGATGCTGTGGCCGCTGGCCGACAAGCCACGCCTGGCCCCCGGAGTGCCGGGCGGCACCACACCGGTCCGGCTGATGAACGACGACCTGGCGGTGTCGCTGGCTGCCGGCGGCCGGCTGGACACGCTGCTGTCGGCGGTCGACTTCGCCACCAGCCCGCCGGTGGATCCCGGCGGAGAAACCGCCCGCGCACTGTGCCTGGCCGTCGATCCCGACCTGTTGGTGACGGTCAACGCGATGACTGCCGGCTATGTCGTCGCCGATGCGCCCGACGGATTGGGCGCCGCCGCCCACCCGGGCACCGGGCAGGCCACCGCGGTGGCCTGGCTGGACAAGCTGCGCGGCCTGGCCAAACGGATGTGCGTCGTCCCCACCCCATACGCGCAGGCCGATCTCAGCGCTCTGCAGCGGATCGGGGACACCGGGCTGAACTCCGCGGCCACCGGCGCCGCCGGCGACATCATCGACCAGATCCTGGGCGTCACGTCCGCGCGCGGCGCCACGATCCTGGGTGACGGGCCGCTGACCCCGCCCGCGGTCGATCTGCTGAACGGCCAGGGTTCGACGGTGGCGATCGCGGCCGCGGACTGCGCCGCGCAGGACTCCGCGACCGGCGAGCCGATGATCGCCGACGTAACCCCGCGCCGGTTGTCGCCACAGGTCGTGATGGCGCCGTTCGACCCGGCGGTCGGCGCCGCGCTGGCCGCCATCGGCACCGACCCCGACCTCCCGACCTATCTGGACTCGTCGCTGACCGTTCCGCTCAACCACGACTCCACCGTTGCCCGCCGTCAGGACGCCGTCGCGTCGATGCTGTGGCGGGCGCTGCAGCCGGGCGCCGAACCCCGCAACCAGATCCTGCTGCCGCCGCTGAAGTGGAGCCCGCAACCCAGCGATGCCCAGTCGATGCTGACCGCGCTGGCCACCACGATCCGGTCGGGGCTGGCGGTCCCCCGCCCGCTGGATGCGGTCATCAGCCAGTCGACGGAGCTGGCCGCCGCCGCGAGCCCCGGTGCCGAACTTCCTGCTGACGCCAGGGGCCAGTTCGACGATGACGTCGTCTCTACGATCACCGGCCAGGTCGGCCGGCTGTGGGGTCTGACCGCGGCGCTGACCACCGACCCGCGCACCGGCCTGACCGGACCGCAGTACACCGCGCCGCTGCGCGAGGACATGCTGCGCGCGCTGAGTCAGACCGAGCCGGCGGACGAGCGCAACGACCTGGCCCGGCGCCGGCTGGCGGCGGTGGGCGCCACGATCGGCGACCTGTTCGGTGCGGTGACGATCGTCAACCCGGGCGGCTCCTACACACTGGCCACCGAACACAGCCCGCTGCCGCTGGCGGTGCGCAACGATCTGGCCGTGCCGATCCGGGTGCGCCTACAGGTCGACGCCCCACCCGGGATGACGGTCACCGATCTGGGCGAGCAGGAGGTGCCGCCGGGCTATCTGCCGCTGCGGGTCCCGATCGAGGTGCACTTCACCCAGCGGGTGGCTGTCGACGTCACGCTGCGCACACCCGACGGGCTGCAGCTGGGTGAGCCGGTACGGCTGTCGGTGCACTCCAATGCCTACGGCAAGGTCCTGTTTGCGATCACGCTGATCGGTGGCACGGTGCTGGCGCTGCTCGTCGGGCGCCGGCTCTACCACCGCTTCCGCGGTCAGCCCGACCCCGCCGACCTCGACCGGCCGCGACGGGCCAGCGCCGAAGGCCGCCGATGAAGCCGCCGCCCGGACGGCCGGTCGCCTACGTGCGCCCCGGCCCCCGCACCCGCGCGGAGCTGTCCGACGCCGCGGTGGTGTCCCGCTCGTGGGGGATGGCGCTGGCCACCCTGGTCAGCCGCATCACCGGGTTCATCCGCATCGTGCTGCTGGCCGCCATCCTGGGCGCTGCACTGTCCAGTGCGTTCACGGTGGCCAACCAGCTGCCGAACCTGATCGCGGCGCTGGTGCTGGAGGCGACGTTCACCGCGATCTTCGTGCCGGTGCTGGCCCGCGCCGAACGCGACGACCCCGACGGCGGCACGGCCTTCGTGCGACGGCTGGTTACGCTGGCCACCACGCTCCTGCTGGTGGCCACCATTCTGTCGGTGGCGGCCGCGCCACTGCTGGTCCGGCTGATGCTCGGCCACGACCCACAAGTCAACCAGCCGCTGACCACAGCGTTCGCGTATCTGCTTCTGCCGCAGGTGATCTTCTACGGACTGTCGTCGGTGTTCATGGCAATCCTGAACACCCGCAACGTGTTCGGGCCGCCGGCCTGGGCACCGGTGATCAACAATGTCGTCGCAATCGCGACCCTGGGCCTGTATCTCATTGTGCCGGGCCCCCTCTCGGTTGATCCGGTCCAGATGGGCAACGCCAAGCTGCTGGTGCTCGGCATCGGAACGACGCTGGGTGTGGTGGCCCAGACCGCCGTACTGCTGCTGGCCATCCGCGCCGAGCGGATCAGCTTGCGCCCGCTGTGGGGAATCGACGATCGGCTCAAGCGGTTCGGCACGATGGCCGGGGCCATGGTGCTCTACGTGCTGATCAGTCAGGTCGGCCTGGTGGTCGTCAACCAGATCGCCAGTACCGCAGCTGCCTCCGGCCCGGCGATCTACAACTACACCTGGCTGGTGCTGATGCTGCCGTTCGGCATCATCGGCGTCACCGTGCTGACGGTGGTGATGCCGCGGCTGAGCCGCAACGCCGCCGCCGACAACGGGCCAGCCGTGCTGGCCGACCTGTCACTGGCCACCCGCCTGACGATGGTGACGCTGATCCCGATCGTGGCGTTCATGACCGTCGGCGGTCCCGCGATGGGCAGCGCCCTGTTCGCCTACGGCAAGTTCGGCGAGGTCGACGCGAACTACCTCGGCGTGGCGATCAGCCTGTCCGCCTTCACCCTCATCCCCTACGCGCTGGTGCTGCTGCAGCTGCGGGTGTTCTACGCCCGCGAACAGCCGTGGACGCCGATCCTGATCATCATCGCGATCACCGTCGTCAAGATCGCGACATCGCTGCTGGCGCCGCATGTGACCAGTGACAAGGAATTGGTCGCCGGCTACCTCGGCCTGGCCAACGGCATCGGGTTCCTGGCCGGGGCCATCCTCGGGTACCTGCTGCTGCACCGCGCGCTGAAGCCGCCGCGCGGCAAGCTACTCACCCTCGAGGTGATCCGAACCATCCTGGTCACCACGGCCGCGTCGCTGCTGGCCGGACTGATCGCCTACGTCATCGACCGGCTGCTGGGCCTGCAGGCGCTGACCGAGCACGCCGGCGGCGTCGGTTCGCTGCTGCGGCTGCTGGTGCTCGGCCTGATCATGCTGCCGATCCTGGCCGCGGTGATGCTGGCCGCGCGAGTGCCCGACGCCGTCGCCGCCTGGGGCGCGGTCAAGCGCCGGATCACCCGAACCCCGCCGGTGATCGTCACGCCCGTCGCTGCACTCGACCGGCCGCAGGTCGCGACCCCGGTCACGTACCCTGAGCACAGCAATTCGTCCGGAACCGGGCACCGGCCACTCCGGTACGAGACAACGGCGGACGCTACGGGGAAAGGACCGGAGGTGAACGACCAACCGTCGGGCATGCTTCCCGCCGATTCCACCGGCGATGCGACCACGAAGATCCCGCGCCAGGCCGCCGGCGACTTCCAGCCCGATGTGCCCGATGAGGTTCAGGTCGGCACGGTGGCTCCTTCGGTACCGCCGCCTGGGGGCAGGAGCGAAGCGACCCGGGGACAGACTCAGCCTCCCAACGCTGATTTCGCCGGCGATCCCACCCGCGAGCCGCTGGCCTTCGATCCCCCGCGCGACCCGGCTATGGAATCCACCGCGGCCGCCGACGGGGACGAGGCACACCTCATCCCCGGAGCGAGCATCGCCGACGGCCGCTACCGGCTACTGGTCTTCCACGGCGGGCCACCGGGACTGCAGTTCTGGCAGGCGCTGGACACCGCGCTTGACCGGCAGGTCGCGCTGACGTTCGTCGACCCCGACCGGACCATGACCGACGCGCAGGTGCAGGAAATCCTCTCCCGCACACTCAAACTCAGCCGTATCGAGCGGCCGGGCATCGCCAGGGTGCTCGACGTCGCCAATACCGGCGCCGGCGGTCTTGTGGTCTCGGAGTGGATCCGGGGCGGGTCGCTGAAGGAAGTGGCCGACACCTCACCGTCCCCCATCGGCGGCGCACGGGCCGTCCAAGCCTTGGCCGCCGCGGCCGACGCTGCCCACGGCTCAGGCGTCGCGCTGTCCATCGACCACCCCAGCCGGGTGCGGGTCAGCATCGAAGGCGATGTGGCGCTGGCATTTCCCGCGACGCTGCCGACCGCCACCCCCGAGGACGACATCCGCGGAATCGGTGCCGCGCTGTATGCCCTGCTCGTCGATCGCTGGCCACTGCCGGAGAAGGGCGTGCCCAGCGGTCTGCAACCCGCCGAGACCGACCCCGCTGGTGAAGCACTCGAACCCCGCGCGGTCGACGGCGCCATCCCGTTCCAGATCTCGGCGGCAGCAGCGCGGTCAGTTCAGGCCGGCGGCGGCATCCGTTCGGCCCCAACACTTTTGAATCTGCTGCAGCAGGCCACCGCAGTCGCCGACCGGACCGACCTGATCGAGCCGGTCACGTCGTCCGGCCCGCCGTCCCCGGAGCCCGCCACCGAAGAAGCTGCCGAAGCGCAGGCTCGCAGGCGGCGCAATCTGCTGATCGGGGTGGGGGTGGGCGCCGCGATCCTGGTAATCGCCCTGATCGTGCTGGCCTCGGTGTTGTCCAGCATCTTTGGCGATGTCGGCGGTGGCCTCAAGGGTGATCAGCTCGGGCTGAACCCGTCGACATCGCAAAGCGCGAACAACACACCCAGCGGCAGCACTGTCAAACCCGTTAAGGTGACGGTCTTTTCACCCGGCGGCGGTGCGGACAACCCGGACAAGGCGGACTTGGCTCTGACAAGCGGCCCGGGCTGGCCGACCGACACCTATACCGATCCGAATCCGTTCCCCAACTTCAAGAACGGCGTCGGTCTGCTGTTGCAGCTGCCGCAGCCGACCACCGTCGGCAGCGTGTCGCTGACGGTGCCCAGCACCGGCACCCAGGTCCAGATCCGGTCGGCCTCGTCGGCCAACCCGAGCACCCTCGACGACACCACCGTGCTGAGCCAGCCCACCGCATTGCAGCCGGGCGCCAACACGATTCAGGTCGACGCGAAGGCGCCGACGACGTATCTGGTGGTGTGGATCTCCACGATGGGCACCACCGACGGCAAGAACAAGACCGAGATCTCCGGCCTGACGGTCAAGGCAGCGTCCTAGTTCCTCACAGGCCGAGGCCGAGGTGAAGTGCCCGGCGGCGCCGGTTTCAATAACGTTCGGCCATGCTCAGCTTTCTCGGCCCGACCGCCGCCCGCAGCGACGCCGAGCTGCTGACCGCCCACGTCGCCGGTGACCGCTACGCCTTCGAGGAGCTCCTCGGTCGCCACCAGCGCAGGCTCTACCAGCTTGCGAGACGGACTACCCGCAGCCCCGAAGACGCCGCCGATGCACTGCAGGACGCCATGCTGGCCGCCCATCGCGGCGCCGCCGCCTTCCGGCACGACGCGGCCGTCGGCAGCTGGTTGCACCGCATCGTTGTCAATGCCTGTTTGGACCGGCTGCGGCGCACCGCGGCGCAGCCCACGATCGCGCTGACCGACAACGCGGCCATCGGCGATCGCACCGCCGAGGTGGACACCGTGCTGGTGGTGCGCCGCGCGCTGATGCGGCTGCCTGCCGAGCAGCGTGCAGCCGTCCTGGCGGTCGACATGCACGGGTACTCGGTGGCCGACGCCGCCGCGCTGCTGGGCGTCGCCGAGGGCACCGTAAAGAGCCGCTGCGCCCGCGGACGAGCCCGGCTGAGCGGATTGCTGCGCGGCTGACTTCCCGGGTCGCTGCGCTCCTGCCCTTCGGAGCTAACCGGCACACTGGTTCAGGTGGAGCCCACGCATACCGTCACCCCGGAGTCCACTCAGGGGGCGGCGCACGCCCGGCGCCCAGGCATCCGAAAGGGCCGGCTCATCGCGGCCGGGGTGGGAGTGGCAGCGGTGCTGACCGCCGTCGGCGTCGGCACCGCGGCGCTCCTCAACTCCACCGGCCCCGCCAAAAGCACCGTGACCAGCGCCAGCCTGATCACCGTCACACCCAAGATGCCGATATCCAGCCGGGACTTGAACGCGCTGATCGCCCGCAGCCCCGACTTCGGTCCGCTGACCGACCCCAAGCGGCGGGCAGCATGCCTGAGTGCACTGGGCTACCCCAGTTCGGTGCAGGTCCTGGGCGCCGAGACGCTGCAGGTCGACGGCCAGCCGGCCATTGTGCTGGTGCTGCCCGGCCACCAACCCGACGTGATCGTGGGGGTCACCGTCGCCGCGTCCTGCAGCTCGGTCGCCACCGGACTGATCGCCGACACCACGGTGCGCCGCCCATAGTGCACGGCGGGGAACAGCGCGGCCTACCCTGTTGTTTGACCAGGTGCCCACAAGGCACCCGACGCGCAGGCTTTCCGCCTGCAGCCCGGGACCGGGCAGAAAGGCTGGAATGAGCGCCAACCAAGTTCATGACGTCATCGTCATCGGATCGGGCCCCGCCGGCTACACGGCGGCAATCTATACCGCGCGCGCACAGCTGAACCCCCTGGTCTTCGAAGGCACCTCCTTCGGCGGCGCACTGATGACCACCACCGAGGTGGAGAACTTCCCCGGCTTCCGCTCGGGCATCACCGGTCCGGAGTTGATGGACGAGATGCGCGAGCAGGCCTTGCGTTTCGGTGCCGACCTGCGGATGGAAGACGTCGAGTCCGTGGATCTGGACGGACCGGTCAAGAAGGTGGTGACCGGCGACGGCGAAACCCATCTCGCCCGTTCGGTGATCCTCGCGATGGGCGCCGCCGCTCGCTACCTCGGCGTACCCGGCGAACAGGAACTACTCGGCCGCGGCGTGAGCGCCTGCGCCACCTGTGACGGGTTCTTCTTCAAGGACCAAGACATCGCTGTGATCGGCGGCGGCGACTCGGCAATGGAAGAGGCCACGTTCCTGACCCGCTTTGCGCGCAGCGTCACCCTGGTGCACCGCCGCGACGAGTTCCGGGCTTCCCGGATCATGCTCGACCGCGCCCGTGAGAACGAGAAGATCACCTTCCTCACCAACACCGCGGTCGACGCGGTCGACGGTGACAAGACCGTCTCCGGGCTGCGTGTGCACAACGTGCTGACCGGCGAGGAATCGACCCTCCCGGTAACAGGTGTCTTCGTGGCAATCGGCCACGATCCCCGCTCTGAGCTGGTGCGCGGCGCCGTGGACCTCGACCCCGAGGGCTACGTGCTGGTTCGGGACCAAACCACCGCCACGTCGGTGGACGGTGTGTTCGCCGCCGGCGACCTGGTCGACCACACCTACCGGCAGGCCATCACGGCTGCGGGGATGGGCTGTTCGGCTGCGATCGATGCCGAGCGCTGGCTGGCCGATGCCGACGACACTGCACACACCGAGATGATTGGAGCACATCAATGAGCGACGGCGGCGCGACCGTAACGGTTTCCGACGACTCCTTTAGCCAGGACGTTCTGTCCAGCAATACCCCTGTCCTCGTTGACTTTTGGGCCACCTGGTGCGGCCCGTGCCGCATGGTTGCCCCGGTCCTCGAGGAGATCGCCACCGAGAAGGCGGGCTCGCTGACGGTGGCCAAGCTCGACGTCGACGCCAACCCGGCGACCGCCCGTGACTTCCAGGTGGTGTCGATTCCGACGCTGATCCTGTTCAAGGATGGCCAGCCGGTGAAGCGGATCGTCGGCGCAAAGGGTAAAGCGGCCCTGCTGCGCGAGATCGCCGACATCGTCTAGACCTGACCGAGACGATTCCGTTACAGGCGGCGTCGCCTGCCGTTTTCCGGAATGCGGCAGGCTTCTGAGAGAATGCCTCCTAGCCTGTGAGCAATCGTCAGGGCTTCACTAGCCAGCTGACAACGGTGACCGAAGGGCCCTGTATGTCGAGTCTTCGCCACGGTCCCGGGGGTGAACCCTCCTGGGACCGGAGCGGCCGAGATGATGTCTTGCGCCGTGGTGACCGCAGCAGCGCCGTCGTCGAAATTCGCGGGGCGCTGGCTGCGCTGGGACTCGTCGACAATCCCGACGAGAACCTCACCACCGGGCGGCACGTCGCCGCCGACGTATTCGACGCCGACCTTGACCATGCGGTGCGCGCGTTCCAGCAGCGCCGCGGGTTGCTGGTCGACGGAATCGTCGGCGAGGCCACCTACCGCGCCCTCAAGGAAGCGTCCTATCGGCTCGGGGCCCGCACCCTGGTCCATCAGTTCGGCGCCCCGATGTACGGCGACGACGTGGCCACGCTGCAGTCCAAGCTTCAGGAACTCGGTTTCTACACCGCTTTGGTCGACGGCTACTTCGGGTTGCAGACGCACAACGCGCTGATGTCCTATCAGCGCGAGTACGGCATGGCCGCCGACGGTATCTGCGGCCCGGAAACGTTGCGCTCCTTGTACTTTCTGGGTTCCCGCGTCACCGGCGGCTCGCTGCACGCCATCCGGGAAGAGGAACTGGTCCGTCGCTCCGGACCCAGACTCTCGGGCAAGCGGATCATCATCGATCCGGGCCGCGGCGGCAACGACCACGGGCTGATCACCAACGGTCCCGACGGGCCGATCAGCGAAGCAGACCTCCTGTGGGACTTGGCATGTCGGCTGGAAGGCCGGATGACAGCGATCGGCATGGAGACCTTCCTGTCCCGGCCGTTCAGTCGCAGCCCGCTGGACGCCGAGCGCGCCGCGACCGCCAACACCGTCGGCGCCGACCTGATGATCAGCCTGCGCTGCGAGACTCAGCCCAGCCCGTCGGCCAATGGCGTGGCGTCGTTCTACTTCGGCAGCTCGCACGGCTCGGTGTCGACCATCGGCCGCAATCTAGCGGACTTCATTCAGCGAGAAGTTGTGGCGCGCACCGGATTACGCGATTGCCGGACCCACGGCCGAACCTGGGATCTGCTGCGACTCACCAGAATGCCCACCGTTCAGGTCGACGTCGGATACATCACCAACCCGCGGGACCGCTCGATGCTGGTAACCAACCAGGCCCGCGACTCCATCGCCGAGGGCATCCTGGCCGCCGTCAAGCGGCTCTACCTGTTGGGCAAGAATGACCGGCCCACGGGCACTTTCACGTTCGCCGAACTTCTCGCCCACGAGCTGTCGGTCGAGCAGGCCCGGCCCGCTCTCTAGCTCGCTAGCCGCGAACCTCCGCGCCGGCTCCGACCGGCTGCTGCAGTTGGGCACTCTTCAGCAGTCGCTCGAGTGCCTCTTCGACTTCGGCTTTCCAGCCAAGACCCTTGTCCAGTTCCAACCGCAACCGCGGGAAATACCGATGCGGGGCGACGACGGTGAATCCCGCGTCGAGCAGGAAGTCCGCACCGATCATGCACTGGTCGAAGGAGCAATCCCCCAGTGCTTCGATGGCCAGGCGGAGCTCGGGGTCGGCGGCCTCGGGGTCGAGCAGCTCGGTGGCATCGGCGGTGCGGCCGAACGCCTCCAATGCGCGCACACCGCGGCGGACGAGCTCACTCACCACTTGACTGATCAACGAGTGCGTCAGCCCGTCGCTCTGCCCGGGCTCGATACCCATCGACGTCAGCAGGACGGCGTCCGCGCTGACCGGTCCGGTCGGGAAACGCTGCGCGCGCGGCACCGCGCGTGGCGGCGCATAGAGGACGTAGCCGAGGCATGGCTCCTCGTCATCGGACTCGGATCCTTCGGCGGGCGTCCTACTGGCGACCTGACCGCATGAACCCCACTCGAGCATGACCATCGACAGCCACGCTTCCTTCTCGAATTCGGGGTCGGGAAGGTAGTCGCCGGCGCCGAGCGTCGCGGGGTCGAGTTCCCAGAACACACACCGGCGGGCGTGCTTCGGTAATTGCTCGAACGCCTCGAGCCGCAGCGGCATGATGCGAACGGACACTAGCCTCCCCGGCTTTCACGCGGTGCAAATGTGCGGATGCGCCTCTTCAGGATAGGAGAGGCGACACCGAACGTGCCAGTAGTGGCCGAGCAACTTAAGGATCGGCCGACTGGGGGCGAAAGCTGTTGGCACACTATGCGATTCCTCGCTTCACGGATTCGGTAGCGAACGTCTACCGACATTGGCGTCACTGTGACGGAATTGGCTGGTGTCGCCGTACCCGGATTTTCAGCCTCCCGGCCGGTTCATCATGTCCACAATGCGCTGCAAATCGTCGACCGATCCGAACTCGACGACGATCTTGCCCTTGCGCTTGCCGAGGCTCACCGTGACCCGAGTGTCGAACGTGCTCGAGAGCCGTTCGGCCACATCTTGGAGCCCGGGCATCTGAATCGGCTTGCGGCGCGGCGCGGTGGGCGTCTTGGGATCCGACCGATTGGCGAGGGTGACCGCCTCCTCGGTGGCTCGCACCGACAATCCTTCGGCAATGATGCGCGCGGCCAACTCTTCCTGAGCCTCCGGGCCGGCTTCGAGTGAGAGCAGCGCGCGGGCATGCCCGGCCGACAGCACGCCGGCGGCCACCCGCCGCTGGACCGCGATCGGCAGTCGCAGCAACCGGATCATGTTGGTGATCACCGGGCGCGACCGTCCGATCCGGGCGGCCAGTTCATCGTGGGTGACTTCGAACTCTTCGAGCAACTGTTGGTAGGCCGCCGCCTCTTCCAACGGGTTGAGCTGAACCCGGTGGATGTTCTCCAGCAGTGCGTCCCGCAACAGATTGTCTTCGGCGGTTTCGCGCACGATCGCCGGGATGGTCGCCAGCCCGGCCTTCTGGGCGGCACGCCACCGCCGCTCCCCCATCACCAGTTGATAGCGGCTCGGCGCTCCCGTGGTGGCGTCGGCAACTGAGCGCACCACGATCGGCTGCATGAGCCCGAACTCGCGGATCGAGTGCACGAGCTCGGCGAGGGCTTCCTCATCGAAGACCTGGCGGGGCTGGCGCGGATTGGGTTCGATGGCCGACGGATCGATCTCGCGATAGACCGCCCCGACGCCGTCGACATTCAGGGGTGCGCCGCCGATCACCACATCGGCCGCCGCATCACCCAGCCGCGGGCCGCCGTCAGCCGGCCCGGTCGGGATGAGCGACGCCAAGCCGCGGCCGAGACCGCCCTTTTTCTTCGATGACGGCTGGGTCATTACTGTGCCTCCACTAAGCCGGGGTCGCCCGTTGCGCGAGTTCTTTACTCGCGTCCAGGTAGCTCATCGCACCCCGTGAACCGGGATCGTAATCGATGATCGTCATGCTGTAGCCGGGCGCCTCGGACACCTTGACGCTACGTGGGATCACGGTCCCCAGGACCTTGTCGCCGAAGTAGCGGCGCACTTCCGACGCGACCTGGTCGGCCAGTTTGGTCCGGCCGTCGTACATCGTGAGGATGACGGTGGAGACGGACAGTTGCGGGTTGAGGTGGGCCCGAACCATCTCGATGTTGTTCATCAGCTGCGAGACACCCTCGAGGGCGTAGTACTCGCATTGAATCGGGATCAATACTTCGGGTGCCGCGACGAGCGCATTGATGGTGAGCAGCCCGAGCGACGGCGGGCAGTCGATGAAGACGTAGTCGAAGTCGGAGTCGTCGAGCCCGGCCAGCGCGGTGCGCAGCCGGTTCTCCCGCGCAACCATGCTGACGAGTTCGATCTCGGCGCCGGCGAGGTCGATCGTCGCGGGCACGCAGAACAGTCGCGGGCTGTGCGGGCTCTGCCGGATGGCCGCCTGCAGCGGGATCTCGCCGAGGAGCACCTCGTACGACGACGGGGTGCCGGAGTGCCGGTCGGCGATACCCAGCGCAGTGCTGGCGTTGCCCTGCGGATCGAGATCGATCACCAGGGTCTTGATTCCCTGCACCGCGAGCGCGGCGGCCATGTTGACCGCGGTCGTCGTCTTCCCCACGCCGCCCTTCTGATTGGCGACAGTGAGGACCCGGCGGCTGCGCGGCCGGGGCAACTGGCCGGCGACGGCGTGCAGGACCTGCGTGGCGCGTTGGGCCGCCGCCCCGATCGGGGTCTCATAGTCATTGGGCGCGTTCCATGTTTCACGTGAAACATCGGCGCCCGCCGTCCCCGACGGATCGGGGTTTGGTGGGACAGTCATGATCCTCTTCTCTCCGAGGTTCGCGTGGGCCGTTTCCCGCCTGGCGCTCGCTCCCCCCGCACCGCGATCACCACGGTCACGGGGGGATCCGAATAGCTCTCGCCACATCTCATCACCCTCACATCGGTTGCGCCTAACGACGCCATCCCGCGGCGCCCCTCGATCACTTCCTCCTCGGCCCGCTCGCCCTTCATCGCGAGCATCCGGCCGCCCGGGCGCAACAACGGGAGGCTCCACCGAGTCAGCTTCTCGAGCGATGCAACCGCTCGTGACACCACGACGTCGGCTCGCCCTGCTCGGGTGCGAACGTCTGGATCCTCCGCGCGGCCGCGGATGATCTCGACCGGCAGAGCCAACGCCACGACCGCCTCCTCGAGGAACTCGGTCCGGCGCAGCATCGGTTCAACCAGAGCGACGCGGACGTCGGGGCGGGCAATCGCAATCGGCAGACCGGGTAGGCCGGCGCCGCTGCCGATATCGACGATCCGCTCCCCCGGCTGGATGAGCTCGGCCACCGCGGCACTGTTCAGAATGTGGCGGTCCCATAACCGCTCGACTTCCCGGGGACCGATCAGTCCCCGTTCGACACCGGGGCCGGCGAGCAGATCCGCGTAGCGGTGGGCCAGGCTCACACGGTCGCCGAAGACAACCTCGGCGGCCGTCGGAGGTGGGGGCGCAACGCCATGTTTCACGTGAAACATCCTCCGGTCATCTCGGCCTCCGGCATCGAACTACATCGATGTAACTTCAGCCCTTCAGCACGACGACGCGACGCGAGGGCTCCACGCCCTCGCTCTCGCTGTGCACACCGTCGACACCCGCCACGGCGTCATGCACGATCTTGCGCTCGAACGGCGTCATCGGTGCCAACTCTTCGCGCTCGCCGGTCTCCAGCACGCGGCGGGCCACCTTGTCACCCAGGGCGCTCAGCTCTTCCCGACGACGCCGGCGCCAGTTCGCGATGTCCAGCATCAGCCGGCTGCGCTCACCGGTCTTCTGGTGCACGGCCAACCGGGTCAGCTCCTGCAGCGCGTCGAGAACCTCACCCTTGCGGCCAACCAGCTTCGACAGGTCCTCGCCGCCGTCAATGCTCACGATCGCGCGGTTGCCCTCGACGTCGAGGTCGATGTCGCCGTCGAAGTCGAGGAGGTCGAGCAGCTCCTCCAAGTAGTCGCCCGCGATCTCGCCTTCAGCGACGAGACGGTCTTCCAGATCTTCACCCTTGTCCACGTCTTGGTCGACCGCCGCGTCGGTTTCGGTCACCTCGGTGGTATCAGCTTCCGCCATGTGTCTCTCCCTCTTTCGCCGGAGCAGTCTCCGGTCAACGCCTACGTTTCTTGGGCCGCGCCCCCGGGCGCGGGGTGCGGCTGGTCGTGCCGCCGTCGGTCGGCTTCTCCGACCCGGAGTCGGTATCGATGTCCGCGTCGGTGGCCGCATCGGCATCGTCTGCCGAGTCGTCGGCGGCGTCGGCGGC
The DNA here is from genome assembly GCA_023264735.1 of Mycobacterium sp. Taxonomy (GTDB): domain Bacteria; phylum Actinomycetota; class Actinomycetes; order Mycobacteriales; family Mycobacteriaceae; genus Mycobacterium. Next base: position 151,745 of record JAHFVD010000013.1, read on the forward strand.
GTCGGCGGCCGAGCCGTTGGTCGCTGCCGACGCACTCTTCTTGGGCTTGGTCGGCTTGGCGCCCGGCGCCGGTGCGTTGGCCGCACGGCGAGCCAGCGCCTCTTCCTTCTTCGCCTCTTCTTCCTTCTCGATCCTGCCGAACACGTAGTGCTGCTGACCGAAGGTCCAGATGTTGTTGGACACCCAGTAGATGATGATCGCGATCGGCAGGAAGGGTCCGCCCACTACTACGCCGAGCGGGAACACGTACAGCGCGAGCTTGTTCATCATCGCGGTCTGCGGGTTGGCCGCCGCCTCTGCGCTCTGGCGCGCGACGGAGGCCCGGCTGTTGAAGTAGGTAGCGATGCCGGCCAGCAGCATCAGCGGAACCGAGACTCCGATGACCGCGGCCCGACTGAATTCGGTGAAGGCGTCCAGACCGGTGTGCTGGGTCATGAACGCGCCGATCGGTGCGCCGAACAGATTGGCGTCCAGGAAGTGGCCAACATCGTCGGGGTTGAAGACGTAGTTGCCGGTGGCCCGGTTCTCGGCGACGGTCAGGTGCGGCTGGCCCCAGCCGCCGGTGGTCCGGTTGAACGAACGCAGCACGTGATACAGACCGAGGAACACCGGGATCTGAGCCAGCATCGGCAGGCAGCCGAGGATCGGGTTGAACCCGTGCTCCTTCTGCAGCTTCTGCATCTCCAGCGCCATCCGCTGGCGGTCCTTACCGTACTTCTTCTGCAGCGCCTTGATCTGCGGCTGCAACTCCTGCATCTGCCGGGTGGTGCGGATCTGCCGGACGAACGGCTTATAGAGCAGCGCGCGCAGGCTGAACACCAGGAACATCACCGACAGCGCCCAGGCGAAGAAGTTGGTGGGGCCCAGGAATGAGGCGAACAGCTTGTACCAGAGCCACATGATCCCGGACACCGGGTAATAGATGACGTCCAGGCTGAACCAATTAAACATGCGTGCTCCTGCTGTCGAATTCGACATCGGCCCCGGGTGCCTGCGGGCACCGCTCGGGTATTGGGTCCCATCCTCCCCGATGCCACGGCCCGCACTTCCCGAGCCGGATCACGGTCAGCCAACTCCCCCGGATCAAGCCGTACTCGGTCAGCGCATCCACGGCGTACTGACTACATGTCGGCGTGAACCGACACGTCGGCAGTCGCAGCGGCGAGATGGTGTGGCGGTAGAGCTCGATAAAGAAGACCAGCACCCGGACCGGAAGGTGGGTCACCGCGCCTTCTCCATCAGATCGTGAGTGCGGCGAAGACCGGTTCGCAGCTGCTGCTCGAGCCGAGCCGAGATCGCGTGCCGGCTGGTGGGCAGCGCACGGATCACGACGCGCTCATCGGGGGTCAGATCCGGCAGAACCGATTTGGCAACATGTCGCAGTCGACGAGACACCTGATGCCGTTGGACAGCGTTGCCGACGGATTTGGCGACCACCAGACCGATCCGTGGTCCCCCATCGGTCTGCGCCTCACGTCGTGCATGCACGACGATGTCCGGCTGCGCCGCTCGCACCCCGTGCTTGATGGTGGCGCCGAACTCCGCAGACCGTGTCATCCGGAACTGAGCCGGGAGCACGCCGCGTGATCTCGTGGATCAGGCAGTCAGTGAACGACGACCCTTGCGCCGCCGGCCCGTCACGATGGCGCGCCCGGCACGGGTGCGCATGCGCAGACGGAAGCCATGAACCCGCGCCCGGCGCCGGTTGTTCGGCTGGAAGGTCCGCTTGCCCTTGGCCACGGCTGTATCTCCTCGTCGTATGGCGGTCGCTGTCCGCTGGACACGCTTGCGTGTGTACAGCGGCGTTCGCGACTGCCGTTGGTAAGCTCTGGTCTCGCTCGTAACCGGCGCGGTCCCGAAACCCGGTCGCAGCCGTATCGCCAACGTGTGGGCGACTGTTCGAGGGTACTGACCTCACTTCCCCTGGTCAAACCGCCTTGTCGTGCCGTCGATCACCGCAGGATCCCATGCGGGTCTCCGGTGACCTGGGCACAGCCGTCTCAGCCGTCACGGGCAGCCCACGCGCTGTTATACCAACGTGATCAGAATGTTGCAGAACGGTTGGCACCCGCCCCGAAAACTGTTAGCTTCTGCCAAAGCCGCTTCAACACGAAGCGGTCCGCCAAATCACCAAGCGGGGGCACAGACCGGCGGAAGTCCAGTACGACACCGAATTGCTCGGATTAACTGCCGGCCCGAGTTCCTGCGCCGATATGCTGCGAGACGAGGACGACTGTCCTGTCCACACCTGTGGATAACTATGTGGACAGATTTGTCGTCGTCTCCTTTGCTTTTGTGTACTAGTTGGAATTTGCCCGATCGGACCAGGGGGATCTGTCGTTGACCGAAGATCCCGGTTCAGCGTTCGCCACGGTGTGGAGCTCGGTCGTTGCCGAACTCAACGGCGACGGAACTGCGGACTCACGCCTCAGTAATGGCACTGGTGGCGATGCACCGCTGACTCCACAACAACGCGCCTGGCTCAAGCTCGTCCAGCCGCTCACCATCGCCGAAGGTTTCGCACTGCTGTCGGTGCCGAGCAGTTTCGTCCAGAACGAGATCGAACGGCATCTGCGGACCCAGATCGTCGACGCGCTCAGCCGCCGGCTGGGACAGCGGGTCGAGCTCGGGGTGCGCATCGCACCGCCCGATCTCGAGGAGCCCGAAGAATCGGCGGCGCCCGAGGTGCCCGCCGTCGACCTCGAACTCGACGAGGTCGACGAAGATCGCGAAGCACTGGCCAGCGCCCACGAGACCTGGCCCAGCTATTTCATCGAGCGTCCGCGTAGCAATACCTCCGCCGAGACACCCGGCACAAGCCTCAACCGGCGCTACACCTTCGACACGTTCGTCATCGGAGCGTCCAACCGATTCGCGCACGCGGCCGCCCTGGCGATCGCCGAAGCGCCGGCCCGCGCCTACAACCCGTTGTTCATCTGGGGTGAGTCCGGCCTCGGCAAGACACACCTGCTCCATGCGGCAGGCAATTACGCCCAACGGCTGTTCCCCGGTATGCGGGTGAAGTACGTCTCAACCGAAGAGTTCACCAACGACTTCATCAACTCCCTGCGCGACGACCGCAAGGTGGCGTTCAAGCGCAGCTACCGCGATATCGACGTGCTACTGGTCGACGACATCCAGTTCATCGAAGGCAAGGAAGGTATCCAGGAAGAGTTCTTCCATACCTTCAACACGCTGCACAACGCCAACAAGCAGATCGTCATCTCCTCCGATCGGCCGCCCAAGCAGCTGGCCACCCTCGAAGACCGGTTGCGAACCAGGTTCGAGTGGGGACTGATCACCGACGTTCAGCCGCCCGAGTTGGAAACCCGCATCGCCATCCTGCGTAAGAAGGCGCAGATGGAACGGCTCGATGTTCCCGACGATGTTCTGGAGCTCATCGCCAGCAGCATCGAGCGCAACATCCGCGAACTCGAGGGCGCCCTAATCCGGGTGACCGCGTTCGCGTCACTGAACAAGACGCCGATCGACAAGGCTCTGGCCGAAATCGTGTTGCGCGATCTGATCGCCGACGCCGGCACCATGCAGATCAGCACCTCCGTCATCATGGCCGCCACCGCCGAGTACTTCGACACGACCCTCGAGGAATTGCGGGGCCCCGGTAAGACCAGGGCGCTGGCTCAGTCCCGGCAGATCGCGATGTACCTCTGCCGTGAACTCACCGATCTCTCGCTGCCCAAGATCGGCCAGGCGTTCGGCCGCGACCACACCACAGTCATGTACGCCGAGAAGAAGATTCGCGGCGAAATGGCCCATCGGCGTGAGGTCTTCGATCACGTCAAGGAACTCACCACACGGATTCGTCAGCGTTCCAAGCGCTGAAATCCCACTTTTTCTGTCACCTGAGCAAAAAACTTTGGTCACTGTCGTACCACTCGTCACACTCTTGGCTTGTGCAAACGGCTGTGGACAACACAGGGCAACTCCGCCGAAGTACGTGAATGACAAGGAACAACCGTCGGCTGTGCACACGCGCCCTGTGATTCGCCTCCGGTCATACACAACTCATGCACATGCCGTCACCGCACCCGAGCAGGGCATCGACGGTCCGGTCCACAGGTTGCACAGGCCCTATTACTGTTGCTGTTATCTATCTTCCAATTTCTTCTTTGAAGACAGGCTTGGGGAGAAGCAGGTTCACAGGGCGTCCGGGCGGGTCTCGCGGTGCTCTTGTCACCCCGATCGATTAGCTTTCAAGATGGCGTCCGACGCTCTACGGTTGTTCTTCTGACTGCCGTTCTGCGGCTGTCGCTCACAGATCACGCTCGCCGCTGCTCGGCAGGGGTGGACGTTGGTCGGGGTTATTGGGTGATGAAGGGACATGGGTGCACGTGGCAACTACGACGGTTGGCTCCGACTTGAAGTTCCGCCTGGTGCGGGAAGACTTCGCCGATGCGGTGGCCTGGGTTGCGCGTAATCTCCCGACCCGTCCGACGGTCCCGGTGCTGGCCGGAGTGTTGCTCACCGGTTCTGACGAGGGTTTGATCATCTCCGGCTTCGACTACGAAGTTTCCGCCGAAGTGCGTGTTCCTGCCGAAATCGCCTCTCCTGGAAGCGTTTTGGTATCCGGTCGGCTGTTGTCCGATATCACCAGGGCGCTACCGGCCAAGCCGGTGGATGTCAGTGTCGAGGGCACCCGGGTGTCGTTGACGTGCGGTAGCGCACGATTCTCGCTGCCGACGATGGCGGTGGAGGATTACCCGGCGCTGCCGGAGTTGCCCGAGGAGACCGGTGTCGTCTCGGCCGATCTGTTCGGCGAGGCGATCGGTCAGGTCGCCGTGGCCGCGGGGCGCGATGACACGCTGCCGATGCTGACCGGTATCCGGGTGGAGATTTCTGGTGAGGCAGTGGTTTTGGCTGCCACCGACCGGTTCCGCCTGGCCGTGCGTGAGCTGACATGGGCGACGTCCTCGCCGAGCCTGGAAGCTGCGGTGCTGGTGCCGGCCAAGACTTTGGCCGAGGCGGCGAAAGCCGGGACCTCGGGTGCCGAGGTGAGTCTGGCGCTCGGTGCCGGTTCGACGGTCGGTAAAGAGGGGCTGCTGGGAATCCGCAGCGGCGGCAAGCGCAGTACCACTCGCCTGCTCGACGCCGAGTTCCCGAAATTCCGTCAGCTGCTACCCGCCGAGCACACCGCGATCGCGACCATCAGCGTCGCCGAACTGACTGACGCCATCAAGCGTGTGGCGCTGGTCGCCGATCGTGGCGCGCAGGTTCGGATGGAGTTCAGCGAGGGTGTGCTGCATCTGTCGGCCGGTGCCGATGATGTCGGCCGCGCTGAAGAGGATCTGTCGGTTGACTTTGCCGGTGAGCCGCTGACGATCGCGTTCAACCCGACTTATCTGACTGACGGGCTGGGCTCGTTGCATTCCGACCGGGTGACATTCGGTTTCACCACGCCGAGCCGGCCCGCGGTGCTGCGGCCGGCGAATGGTGATGAACAGGTGGAAGGCACCGGGCCGTTCCCCGCCGTTCAGACCGACTACGTATATCTGTTGATGCCGGTCCGGCTACCCGGTTAACTCGGACCTGACCTAGAGAGGCACACATGCAGTTGGGTTTGGTCGGTCTTGGAAAAATGGGCTTCAACATGCGCCAGCGCTTGCGCGAAGGCGGACACGAAGTCATCGGATATGACCCAAGGCCTGAGGTGACGGACGTTCCGACCCTGGCCGGGTTGGCCGAGGCGTTGAGCGCTCCCCGCGTCGTCTGGGTCATGGTTCCCTCGGGCCCGATCACCGATGACACCATCAGCGAGCTGGCCGAGGTTCTCAGCCCGGGTGACTTGGTCGTCGACGGTGGCAACTCCAAGTACACCGAGGACGGTAAGCACGCGGAACTCCTTGGGAAGAACGGGATTTCGTTCGTCGACGCGGGTGTTTCCGGTGGAATCTGGGGCTTGGCCGAAGGTTACGGCCTGATGGTCGGTGGCAGCGACGAGGATGTCGCCCGGGTGATGCCGATCTTCGAGACTCTGCGTCCGCCCGGTGATCTTGCCGATGGTTTCGTCCATGCCGGCCCGGTTGGTGCGGGTCACTACGCCAAGATGGTGCACAACGGCATCGAGTACGGGCTGATGATGGCCTACGCCGAAGGCTATGAATTGCTGGCCGCCGAATCGCTGATCACCGACACCCAGGCGGTGATCCAGGCCTGGACCAACGGCACGGTGGTTCGGTCATGGCTGCAGCAGCTGTTGGCCAAGGCACTGAAGGAAGATCCGTCGTTCGACGCGATTTCGGGCTACACCGAGGATTCCGGTGAGGGCCGCTGGACCGTCGAAGAGGCGATCCGCCACCGGGTGCCGATGCCGGTGATCGCAGCGTCGTTGTTCGCGAGGTTCGCCTCCCGGCAAGAAGATTCGCCGACGATGAAGGCGGTTTCCGCGCTGCGCAACCAGTTTGGTGGACACGCCGTCAAGCGGGTCTCGGTGTCGGGATAGCGAGGCCCGATGTACGTCCGGCACCTGGCGCTACGCGACTTTCGGTCGTGGCAACACGTCGAGCTCGAGTTGGCGCCGGGCCGGACGGTCTTCGTTGGTCCGAACGGCTACGGCAAGACGAATCTCGTTGAAGCACTGTGGTACTGCGCCACCATCGGGTCTCATCGGGTCGCCACGGACGCGCCGCTGATCCGGGCCGGCGCCGAACGTGCAGTGGTCTCGGCAATCGTCGTCAACGAGGGGCGTGAGCTTGCGGTTGATATCGAGATCGCGGCGGGCCGGGCGAATAAGGCGCGGTTGAATCGTTCTCCGGTCCGCAGCACCCGCGAAGTGGTCGGGGCTGTGCGTGCGGTGCTGTTCGCACCGGAGGATCTGGCCCTGGTACGTGGCGACCCCGGGGAACGCCGCCGGTATCTTGACGAACTCGCTTCGGTGCGCCGGCCGCGGGTCGCCGCGATTCGCGCGGACTACGAAAAGGTGCTCAAGCAACGCACCGCTCTTCTGAAATCCGCTGCGGGAGGCCGTTTTCGGGGAGATGTAGGCGTGCTCGAGACACTCGACGTGTGGGATGGCCACCTGGCCGCGCACGGTGCGGAGCTGATGGCCGCCCGTATCGAGCTGACCAATCTGCTGGCCCCCGAAGTGGAAAAGGCCTACCAGCTGCTGGCTCCGGCCTCACGGCCGGCCGCGATTGGCTACCGCAGCAGCGTCGAATTGGACGGCGCCGGACAGGATGTCGAATATCTGGAAGCCGCGCTCCTGGCCGGACTGGCTGCCCGGCGCGGCGCTGAACTGGAACGGGGTGTGTGTCTGGTCGGGCCGCACCGCGACGATCTGGAATTACGCCTGGGCGACCAGCCGGCCAAGGGTTTCGCCAGTCACGGCGAATCCTGGTCCATGGCATTGGCTTTGCGGCTGGCCTCCTATGAATTGCTGCGCACGGAGGGCAGCGAACCGGTGCTGATTCTCGACGATGTGTTCGCCGAGTTGGACAATGCCCGCCGCCGCGCGCTCGCCGGAGTCGCGGCCAACGCGGAACAGGTGCTGATCACCGCCGCTGTCGGCGAGGACATCCCGCCGGACTGGGATGCCACCCGAATCGGAATTACGTTGCGCGACGACGACGCTGGCCGGATGTCGGAGGTGACCGCATGACCGAACCCGATGACGAGGCGGACGAAGTGAAGGGCCCACCCGAGCACCTCGCCGGACTCGCCGGGATGGATCTAGTGCGCCGCACGCTGGAGGAAGCCCGTGGCGCGGCACGCAGTCAGGGTAAGGAAGTCGGCCGTGGACGCCGCTCCCCCAGGGCCCGCCGCAGTGCCGAACGGGACGGCCGCCGGCGCTGGTCGGGGCCAGGGCCGGATGGCCGTGACCCGCAGCCGCTGGGGACGGTGGCCAATGAACTGGCGAAGTCACGCGGCTGGACACCCAAAGTCGCCGAGGGTGCGGTGTTCGCGCAGTGGCCCACAGTCGTCGGCGACCAGATTGCCGAGCATGCCGAACCGACGGCGCTGCGCGACGGCGTGCTGAGTGTGGCCGCCGAGTCGACCGCCTGGGCGACCCAGTTGCGGATGGTCCAGGCACAGTTGCTGGCCAAGATCGCCGCGGCGGTCGGCGACGGCGTGGTGACGGCGCTGAAGATCACCGGTCCGGTGGCTCCGTCGTGGCGGAAGGGCAAGTTGCACATCTCCGGGCGGGGGCCGCGCGACACCTACGGCTGAGCCTCTGTATCACAGTCGGCTGACAGCCACGAGACGCTCACTGACTAGCGTGTCAAGCGTCTGGACGTATGCCAATCCGAGAAATTCGGTGCACGGCGCAACTAGGTGTGTAGAAACGCCGCCGCAGAATCAGTCCGAAGAGCACCAACCGGTAGACTTACTCAAGACCTGCGCGCGGTCACGAATCGCGCGCTTGCGAACCCCAAGGAGAGCGTTCCGCTAGTGGCTGCCTCAGAACAGTACGGTGCCGACTCGATCAAAGTCCTCGAAGGCCTGGAGGCGGTCCGTAAACGCCCGGGTATGTACATCGGTTCGACCGGTGAACGAGGACTCCACCATCTCGTTTGGGAGGTCGTCGACAACTCGGTCGACGAGGCGATGGCGGGGTTCGCCACCACGGTCACGGTGCGGATTCTCGAGGACGGTGGCGTCGAGGTCACCGACGACGGCCGCGGCATTCCGGTCGCGATGCATGCCACCGGAATCCCCACCATCGATGTCGTCATGACCGTGCTGCACGCCGGCGGCAAGTTCGAAGAGGGCGCCTACCAGGTGTCCGGCGGTCTGCACGGCGTGGGTGTCTCGGTGGTGAACGCGCTGTCGAGTCGCCTCGAGGCGGACGTCCGCACCGATGGCTACGAGTGGTTCCAGACCTATGACCATTCGGTGCCCGGGACCCTGCGCCAGGGTGAGAAGACCCGCAAGACCGGCACCACGATCCGGTTCTGGGCCGATCCCAATATCTTCGAGACCACGACCTACGACTTCGAAACGATCGCCCGGCGCCTGCAGGAGATGGCCTTCCTCAACAAGGGCCTCACCATCGACCTGACCGACGAGCGCGTGACCCCTGAACAGGTGGTCGACGAGGTCGTCAGCGATACCGCCGAAGCGCCGAAGTCCGCAGAAGAGAAGGCCGCCGAAGCCGCCTCCGGTCAGCACAAGGTCAAGCACCGGGTGTTCCACTACCCCGGCGGTCTTGTCGATTTCGTCAAGCACATCAACCGCACCAAGAACTCGATCCAGCCCAGCGTCATCGACTTCGACGGCAAGGGCGTGGGCCACGAGGTCGAGATCGCGATGCAGTGGAACGCCGGCTACTCGGAGTCGGTGCACACCTTCGCCAACACGATCAACACGCACGAGGGCGGTACCCACGAAGAGGGTTTCCGCGCCGCGCTGACCACGGTGGTCAACAAGTACGCCAAAGACAAGAAGCTGCTCAAGGAAAAGGATGCGAACCTCACCGGTGACGACATCCGCGAAGGTCTTGCGGCGGTGATCTCGGTGAAGGTCTCCCAGCCGCAGTTCGAGGGGCAGACCAAGACCAAGCTCGGCAATACCGAGGTGAAGTCGTTCGTGCAGAAGATCTGCAACGAACAGCTGACCCACTGGTTCGAAGCCAACCCGACCGAGGCCAAGACCGTCGTGAACAAGGCGGTGTCCTCGGCACAGGCGCGTATCGCTGCCCGCAAGGCGCGAGAACTGGTGCGGCGCAAGAGCGCAACCGATATCGGCGGCCTGCCCGGCAAGCTTGCCGACTGCCGCTCCACCGACCCCAGCAAGTCGGAACTGTATGTGGTGGAGGGCGATTCGGCCGGCGGCTCGGCAAAGAGTGGCCGCGACTCGATGTTTCAGGCGATCCTGCCGCTGCGCGGCAAGATCATCAACGTCGAGAAGGCCCGCATCGACCGCGTGCTGAAGAACACCGAAGTCCAGGCGATCATCACCGCGCTGGGTACCGGTATCCACGACGAGTTCGATCTGGCCAAGCTGCGCTATCACAAGATCGTGCTGATGGCCGACGCCGACGTTGACGGACAACATATTTCGACGCTGCTGCTGACGCTGTTGTTCCGGTTCATGAAGCCGCTGGTGGAGAACGGCCATATCTTCCTGGCGCAGCCGCCGCTGTACAAGCTGAAGTGGCAGCGCAGCGAGCCGGAGTTCGCCTACTCCGACCGGGAGCGCGACGGTCTACTCGAGGCAGGTAAGGCGGCCGGTAAGCGGATCAACGTCGATGACGGCATCCAGCGGTACAAGGGTCTGGGTGAGATGGACGCCAAGGAGCTGTGGGAGACCACGATGGACCCGTCCGTCCGGGTGCTGCGCCAGATCACGCTGGACGACGCCGCCGCCGCCGACGAACTGTTCTCCATCCTGATGGGCGAAGATGTCGAAGCCCGACGCAGCTTCATTACCCGCAACGCCAAAGACGTTCGCTTTCTTGACGTTTAACCCCGCGTAGGGACAAAAGAGGACTCACATGACTGACACCACCCTGCCACCCGACGAGGAAGCCGGCGACCGCATCGAGCCGGTCGACATCCAGCAGGAGATGCAGCGCAGCTACATCGACTATGCGATGAGCGTCATCGTCGGGCGCGCGTTGCCCGAGGTGCGTGACGGCTTGAAGCCGGTGCACCGCCGCGTGCTCTACGCGATGTTCGACTCCGGGTTCCGGCCCGACCGTGGCCACGCGAAGTCCGCACGCTCGGTCGCCGAGACGATGGGTAACTATCACCCGCACGGTGACTCGTCGATCTACGACACCCTGGTGCGCATGGCCCAGCCGTGGTCGCTGCGCTACCCGCTGGTCGACGGTCAGGGCAACTTCGGCTCGCCGGGCAACGATCCGGCGGCCGCCATGCGGTACACCGAAGCCCGGCTGACCCCGCTGGCCATGGAGATGCTGCGTGAAATCGACGAGGAGACAGTCGATTTCATCCCGAACTACGACGGACGCGTGCAGGAGCCGACGGTTCTGCCCAGCCGGTTCCCGAACCTGCTGGCCAACGGCTCGGGCGGTATCGCGGTCGGCATGGCCACCAACATCCCGCCACACAACCTGCGCGAGCTGGCCGAGGCCGTCTACTGGTGCCTGGACAATCATGAGGCCGACGAAGAGGCGACGCTGGAAGCGTGCCGCGAACGGGTCAAGGGCCCGGACTTCCCCACCCACGGTCTGATCGTCGGATCGTCGGGCATCAACGACGCGTACACGACGGGCCGCGGCTCGATCCGGATGCGCGGCGTCGTGGAGATCGAGGAGGACTCGCGCGGTCGTACGTCGATCGTGATCACCGAGTTGCCCTACCAGGTCAACCACGACAACTTCATCACCTCGATCGCCGAGCAGGTCCGCGACGGCAAGCTCGGCGGCATCTCCAATATCGAAGACCAGTCCAGTGACCGGGTGGGTCTGCGCATCGTCGTGGAGATCAAGCGCGACGCCGTGGCCAAGGTGGTGCTGAACAACCTCTACAAGCACACCCAGCTGCAGACCAGCTTCGGCGCCAACATGCTGTCGATCGTCGACGGGGTGCCCAGGACGCTGCGCCTGGACCAGATGATCCGCTACTACGTCGAGCACCAACTCGATGTGATCATCCGGCGCACCCGCTACCGGCTGCGTAAGGCCAACGAGCGGGCCCACATCCTGCGCGGTCTGGTCAAGGCACTGGACGCCCTCGACGAGGTCATCGCCCTGATCCGCGCCTCGGAGAGTGCCGACGTCGCCCGGGTCGGCTTGATGGAACTGCTCGATGTCGACGAGATCCAGGCGCAGGCCATCCTCGATATGCAGCTGCGCCGGCTGGCCGCGCTGGAGCGTCAGCGCATCGTCGACGACCTGGCCAAGATCGAGGCCGAGATCGCGGACTTGGAAGACATCCTGGCCAAGCCGGAACGCCAACGCGCGATCGTCCGCGACGAACTCGCCGAACTGGCTGACAAGTACGGCGACGACCGGCGCACCCGGATCATCGCCTCCGACGGCGACGTCTCCGATGAGGACCTGATCGCCCGCGAGGACGTCGTCGTCACCATCACCGAAACCGGTTACGCCAAGCGGACCAAGACCGACCTGTACCGCAGCCAGAAGCGTGGCGGCAAGGGTGTGCAGGGCGCGGGTCTCAAGCAGGACGACATCGTGCGGCACTTCTTCGTGTCGTCGACGCACGACTGGATCCTGTTCTTCACCACGCAGGGCCGGGTGTACCGGGCCAAGGCCTACGAGCTGCCGGAGGCGTCGCGGACCGCGCGCGGCCAGCACGTGGCGAACCTGCTGGCGTTCCAGCCCGAGGAGCGGATCGCTCAGGTCATTCAGATCAAGAGTTACGAGGACGCGCCCTACCTGGTGCTGGCCACGCGCAACGGCTTGGTGAAGAAGTCGAAGCTGACCGATTTCGACTCCAACCGCTCGGGCGGCATCGTCGCGGTGAATCTGCGCGACGGCGACGAACTGGTCGGTGCGGTGCTGTGCTCCGCGGAGGACGATCTGTTGCTGGTCAGTGCCAACGGGCAGTCGATCCGGTTCTCGGCCACCGACGATGCACTGCGCCCGATGGGGCGGGCCACCTCGGGTGTGCAGGGCATGCGGTTCAACGAGGACGACCGCCTGCTGTCGCTGAACGTCGTGATCGAAGGCACATACCTGCTGGTGGCGACGGCCGGTGGTTACGCGAAGCGGACGGCCATCGACGAGTACACCGTGCAGGGACGGGGCGGTAAAGGCATCCTGACCATTCAATACGACCGCAGGCGTGGCAGTCTGGTGGGCGCATTGGTGGTCGACGAAGACAGTGAGTTGTATGCCATCACCTCGAGCGGCGGCGTCATCCGCACCGCTGCTCGTCAGGTCCGCAAGGCCGGGCGCCAGACAAAGGGCGTTCGCTTGATGAACCTGGGTGAGGGCGACACACTGTTAGCCATTGCCCGCAATGCCGAGGAGCAGGACAGCACGGACGACGAGACCGTGGTGGACGCTGAATCCGACGAGACATCCGACGAGTCGTAGCGCGGTAGGGCGGACAGGTAAGGAGTGGCGGTGAGCGCACCGAACGAGCCGGGCCAACCCGGACCGGGTGCTAACGGTGGATCCGGCGAGGTTCCACCCTGGCAACGCGGTGCGGCGCGGGCACGACAGGGCGGTGCACCGCAGCGACCGGCCGGCGAGGGTCAGCCTCGTCCGCCGGCCCCGCCCGCGGGTCCTCCGTCGAGCATCGAGGCCCGGGTGAACCGGTTCATCACCGGCTCGGCTGCACCCGATCTGTCCGGGTCGGGCGCAGCGCCTCCACCGCCGTCCCGGCCCGAGAACGACGCTCCGCCGAATCGTCCGGAACCGCGTCCCGAGCCAAGGCCCGAGCAGCGCACTGAGGTCGTGCGCCCGGAGGGCTACGGCAGCGAGCTGCCGGATCTGTCGGGGTCGACACCGCCCAAACCGGTGGCCCAGCAGCGCAAGCCGGCACCGGAGCAACCGGCGCGTCCGGCCGGGGCGGTCGCTCGGGTTGCGTTGGCGGCGAACCGCTCTCGCGGGCCGGTGCGAGCCAACATGCAGATCCGGCACATCGATCCGTGGAGCGCGCTGAAGGTGTCGCTGCTGCTGTCGGTGGCGTTGTTCTTCGTGTGGATGGTCGCGGTTGCGCTGCTCTATCTGGTGCTCGGTGGCATGGGCGTGTGGACCAAGCTCAACAGCAACGTCGGCGACCTGCTGACAGCCACCAGCGGTGGCGGCGGTGAGCTGGTGTCCAGCGGGACGATCTTCGGCGGCGCGGCGCTGATCGGACTGGTGAACATCGTGCTGCTGACGGCGATGGCGACCGTCGGGGCGTTCATCTACAACCTGTCCACCGACATCGTCGGCGGTATCGAGGTCACGCTGGCCGACCGGGACTAGCGCTCGCGGTTTGGGCGCAGCCCTGCGGGTGCGGTAATCTCGGCGCTCGGTCGTATGCAAATACGGGCCTATAGCTCAGGTGGTTAGAGCGCTTCGCTGATAACGAAGAGGTCGGAGGTTCGAGTCCTCCTAGGCCCACGATGTCCTGGTCGACGGGAAGGGCGCCCGTGCGGATTGCACTGCTGTTGGCGGTGCTGGCCGTGGGCGCGGCGATCATTCGAAGCCGCCGCGGCGAAGTCTGGCACACCCTCGACGACTGAGACATAGGGGGCCTTAGCTCAGTTGGTAGAGCGCTGCCTTTGCAAGGCAGATGTCAGGAGTTCGAATCTCCTAGGCTCCACATCAGCTTTTCGCTGGGACTGCAAGGCGTCGAGGCAACGTCTTCTTGCACCGGCGGCAGGTGAAAGTTTCCCTGCCAGCGAAGATCGTCTGCTCATGATTGCAAATCCCGCACTTCACTTTCCGGCGAGATAAACGCCCCCAGCTCATGCAAAAAATCATGCACCGCGGCCCGGCTCCCGCAACGCCAAATCAGTGGTCGAAGGCACGGGATATATGCGTAATCAACAAACTCGGTGGCGAGCCCGCCCAACGCCGGCCGTCCAACGGCGGCCGATGCTGTTGACGGGCAACTGAACTCAATACCCCAGTATTTGGGGAGCCGGCCACGTCGGCCGGCCACCACCCTAGATTTTGGGCGCGACGTCGACACTCGGCGGCAGTACCGACGGCTCGGGTGTGGCAGAGCGCCGTGAGATCGAAAACGCGACCGCGCCACCGGCCACCACGGCCAGCCCCAGAAAGCCGAAGACGAACAGCCGCCGCCGACGGCGATGCTGCGACTTGCGAGCCTCCTGCAGCATCTGGGGCAGCTCGGCCACCACCTGCTTGACGGCCTCGGCCTCTTTGGTGAGTTCGTGTTGCACGGCGCGTGCTTCGCGGGCCCGGCGCTTGATTGCACTCACGGCTGACTCCGCCCCGTGCACGCTGACGCCGACCACGCCCCGGGTGATGTCCACCGGACCCACTGCGGTGTAGTGCAGTCCGCGGTTGAGCCGCTCGCGCGCTGTGAGTTTGGGTTCAGTCCTGCGGCCCATCTGGTCCTCCCGACACTTGCGGTTGGTGGTGGTATCAACAGTGCCACAGCGCTGTGGGGGGTGGCCGAAAGTTGGGGCACTCGACGCTAATGGCAGACTGAGTTCCCGTGACGAGCCCCATTGCGACCGCGACCGCGACCCTGCACACCAACCGCGGCGACATCAAGATCGCCCTGTTCGGTAATCACGCCCCCAAGACCGTCGGCAACTTTGTCGGCTTGGCCCAGGGCACCAAGGAGTACTCGACGCAGAACGCATCGGGCAGCACCTCGGGCCCGTTCTACGACGGCGCGGTCTTCCACCGCGTCATCGACGGCTTCATGATCCAGGGCGGCGATCCGACCGGCACCGGCCGCGGCGGCCCCGGCTACAAGTTCGCCGACGAGTTCCACCCCGAGCTGCAGTTCGACAAGCCCTACCTGCTGGCGATGGCCAACGCCGGCCCCGGCACCAACGGGTCCCAGTTCTTCATCACCGTCGGCAAGACCCCGCACCTGAATCGTCGGCACACCATCTTCGGTGAGGTTGTCGATCCGGAGTCGCAGAAGGTCGTCGACGCGATCGCCACCACGGCCACCGATCGCAATGATCGGCCCAACGACGCCGTGGTGATCGAGTCGATCACCATCTCCTGACGCCCAGACTGCACTTGTTCGCGCCCTGCCTCGGGAAACGCGTACGACAAGTGCAGTCTCGGCGCGACTAACGCCCGGCGTAACCCGCGTCGGTCAGCGCGTCCAAAACACCCAGCGGATCGGCGCCCAGGTCCCATCGGCTGAGCACGATCAGCCGGTCGGCGGCCGTTTCGATCTCCAACAATCGGGTCTTGCGGCCGATGCGGCGGAACTCGGTGATCCGGATCAGCGTGATGTCGGGCCGGCGCAGCGTCTGCGACCGGAACCACCCGCGGTACACCAGCCCGTCACCCGTGATAGCCAGCTTGGGTCTGGCTCGCCATGATCCGAATGCGAACGCCAGCAGGCCCACCGCAGCAATCCCGGTGAGGATCCGGCCAGGGGGGTCTGTGACAACGGTCACACAGCCGATTGCCATCAAGATGCCCGCGATGCCAAGACCTGCGATGGCCCCGATTTTGGGACCCCATTCAGTTTGCTGCACGGCGTCCTCGGGGGTGTCTACCGTGGGTGATGTAGTTATCCACAGGCGCTATCCCCAATGGGGATGAATCACACGCGTGTGATTGGGTGGCCAGAAGGTTGCCAGCCTCAAAACGGTGAACGCACAGCGCGGATCCGCTAACGTATTCGCCTCGGTCAGCGCCACCGCATCGTCAGCAACAAACCGGTGATCATGAATGCGAAGGCGATCGCGTAGTTCCACGGGCCCAGCTTGGCCATCCACTGCAGCGCGGTGGGCACGTCCAGGCCGGAGGCGGCCAGCTGGAACACGAGCAGCCAGGCCAGCCCGATCAGCATCAGGCTGATGAACAGCACAACGAACCACACGCTCGACGGCCCGGCCTTGACCTTAACCGGAGTGCGGCTCACCGGGTTGATCGTGAAGTCGTTCTTCTTGCGAACCTTGGACTTGGGCATGGGTACCTTCGGGCCGGGATCTTCTGCGACGATAGTGCGCAGATCGACTATGAGATTAACGCAGCGGCGCCGCGACCCCACAACTCCGGCACCAGCGACGACGGGCGCAACGCGCTCGCCGTGGCGGTTCGGTGTCCCGGTGGTGTGCCTGCTGGCCGGTGTGCTGCTGGCTGCCACCCACGGCGTTTCCGGTGGCACCGAGATCCGCCGCGCCGACTCGCCACGCCTGGTCGACCTGGTGCACGACGCCCAGAACTCGGTCGACCGGCTCAACACTCAACGGGACTCACTGGCCGGACAGGTCGACTCCACGCATGGCGCCTCGGCCGGAACCGCGCTGGCGGCCATGCTCGCGCGTGCCGACGAACTGGCCGGCGACGCCGGACTGGATCCGGTGCACGGCGCGGGGCTGGTCGTCACGCTGTCCGACGCCCAGCGCGACGCCAACGGGCGCTTCCCGCGCGACGCCTCCCCCGACGATCTGGTCGTCCATCAGCAGGACATCCAGGCCGTGCTGAACGCGCTGTGGAGTGCCGGCGCCGAGGCGATCCAGATGCAGGACCAGCGCATCATCGGAACCTCGGCGCCACGCTGCGTCGGCAACACCCTGCTGCTCAATGGGCGCACCTACAGCCCGCCGTACACGATCACCGCGGTCGGCGACGCAACCGCGATGCGGGCGGCCCTGGCCGCGGCTCCCCTGGTCACGTTGTACAAGCAGTACGTCGTGCGGTTCGGGCTGGGCTACACCGAGCAGACCCACGACGACATCACGGTCGCCGGGTACACCGGGCCGGTGCGGATGCGCTACGCCCAGCCGATCGGTCCAGTCGGATATTGAGTGGATCTGCCCAGGTAACCTGACCGGGTGCAGGTCTTGGTCGTCGACAATTACGACAGCTTCGTGTTCAACCTGGTCCAGTATCTGGGCCAGCTGGGTGTGGAGGCGCAGGTCTGGCGCAACGACGACGCACGGCTGGCCGACGAGGCCAAGATCGCTGCCGAGTTCGACGGGGTGCTGCTGAGCCCGGGGCCGGGCACGCCGGAGCGAGCGGGCGCCTCGATCCCGTTGGTGCGCGCCTGCGCCGCGGCCGCCACCCCGCTGCTGGGCGTGTGCCTGGGGCATCAGGCGATCGGCGTGGCATTCGGTGGAACGGTCGACCGTGCGCCCGAGCTGCTGCACGGCAAGACCAGCACCGTCTACCACACCAATACTGGTGTGCTAGAAGGACTTCCAAACCCTTTCACGGCGACGCGCTACCACTCGCTGACGATCCTGCCCGAGACGGTGCCTGCCGAGCTGGAGGTGACCGCGCGCACCAAGGGCGGGGTCATCATGGCCGTGCGCCACGTCGAGCTGCCGATCCACGGTGTGCAATTCCACCCCGAGTCGATCCTGACCGAGGGCGGCCACCGGATGCTGGCCAACTGGCTGGGCTACTGCGGGCAGGCTCCCGAGGAGACGCTGGTGCATCGCCTCGAGCAAGAGGTCGCCGACACCGTGCGGCATGCCCTCGGCGGGCAGGAGCGCAGCGACCCGGGGATCGCACCGGCGGGGGCGGCGGCGAACCTTCCCTAGCTACGACGCAAAGCTGAGGGTGATCGGGTCGCCGAACTTGATCGGGGTGCCCGCCGCTGGGCTCTGGGTGACGACGGCATTGGACTTTTGACCGCTGTTCTGAACGTCGGCACCCTTGTCCAGACTCCCCGTCCAACCCAGCGCGGCCAGCCGCTGCTCGGCATCGGTCCAAAACTGGCCGACGAGGTTGGGCATTGTGAACTGGTTGCCGCGCGACACCAGGATCTGGATCAGGGTGTCAACCGGGACGGACTGCCCGGCGGGCGGATTGGAGCCGATCACCTGACCCTTGGGCGCAGGGCTGTCGGTGTCCACGCCGAACACGTTCGTGAACCGGGCCTCGCTGAGGATCTTGGTGGCGACGTCTACGGACTGGTCCTTTACATCGGGCACCAGCGCCGTTTCGGGACCGGAGCCGATCACCACGGTGATTTCGTTGGTGATCGCCGAGGTCTGGTTGGCCGGCGGGATGGTCTGCACGACTTTGTCGCGATTTTCTGGTGTCGATGTGCCCGGCACCTGTTTGAACTTGCTGAAGCCGGCGTCCTGAAGTTTCTTGACGCAGTCGGCGTAACTCATTCCGGCGGTGCAATCCGGCACTTCGCGCTGTGGCGGCCCGCTCGACAAATTGATGGTCACCTCGTCACCGGCAGCGGCCATGGAGTTGGCCGCTGGGTCGGTGCCGACGGCTTTCTCCGGGGGCACGGTGTTGTCCGGTGTTGGTGAGGTGCGGATCTTGAAGCCCTTGTTCTGCAGCGTCGCGATGGCGTCGTCTTTGGACTGGCCGCGCACGTCGGGGATCTGCACGTCGCGTGGGCTGCCGCTGACCATGTTGATTCCGATAGTCACCACGACGGTGAGGATGGCCAGCACGGCGACGACGATCAGCCAGCGGCCGATCGACCCGCCGGCTCGGTCGTTGTCGACGAAGCGGGCCGTCCGCGGAATCTCGTCGGTGTCGTCGCCGCGGGACGGCACCGCCGGCGCGTTGAGCATGGAGGTCCGCTCGGCGGCGCTGAACACCTTGGGCGCCTCGGGAGCTTCGCCGTTGTGCACGCGAACCAGGTCGGTCCGCATCTCGGCAGCGGTCTGGTAGCGGTTGTCCGGGTTCTTGGCCAGCGCCTTCAGCACGACCGCGTCGAGCTCCGGGGAGATGCCCGGGTGCTTCGCCGACGGCGGCACCGGATCCTCGCGGACGTGCTGGTAGGCCACCGCCACCGGCGAATCACCGACGAACGGCGGCTCCCCGGTGAGCATCTCGTAGAGGACGCAGCCCAGCGAGTAGACGTCGGAGCGGGCGTCGACCTTCTCGCCGCGCGCTTGTTCAGGAGAGAGGTACTGCGCGGTGCCGATCACCGCTGCGGTCTGCGTGACGTTGTTGGCGTCGGCGAGCGCCCGGGCGATGCCGAAGTCCATCACCTTCACCGCGCCGGTTTTGGAGATCATGATGTTGGCCGGCTTGACGTCGCGGTGGATGATCCCGTGCTGATGGCTGAAGTTCAGTGCCTGGCAGGCGTCGGCGATGACCTCGATGGCCCGTCGGTACGGCATCGGACCGTCGGTGTGGACGATGTCGCGCAGGGTGACCCCGTCGACGTACTCCATCACGATGTAGGGCAGCGGACCGTTGCCGGTGTCGGCCTCGCCGGTGTCGTAGACCGCCACGATCGCGGGGTGGTTCAGCGCGGCGGCGTTCTGTGCCTCGCGGCGGAACCGCAGATAGAAGCTGGGGTCACGGGCGAGGTCGGCGCGCAGCACCTTGACCGCGACGTCCCGGTGCAGCCGGGTGTCGCGGCCCATGTGCACCTCGGACATGCCACCGAAGCCGAGGATCTCTCCCAGCTCGTAGCGGTCGGACAGGTGCTGTGGGGTGGTCATCGCGGTTTCTCGTCGTTTCGATTGGGCGCGGTCAGCTCAGGAATAGCCACGCTGCCAGCCGTGAATCGGAGTACCCCGATCTGTCCTCCACCTTTACCTGTGAGCGGGTCTTTCGTCCAACCGGTGGGAGCCGACTGAGGCGTGGGGGTCGGTTGCACCGTTTCGGTCTCGGTCCGCTGCACCGGCGTGCTGTCTTTACGATCGGCGAGCACGATCAGGATCGCGCTGATGATCGCCAGCGCGCCCAGCACCCCAGCGGCCCAGAGCAGGGCCCGCTGACCCGAAGAGAAAGTGCGCCGCGGTGGTGGCGGGCGGTGGCTGCCGGTGTTCGCACGAGGGCGCATCCCGGTGGTGGGGGCGGCGGCCGGCAGCCGAGGTGAGCTGCCAGGGATCGCCGCAGGTGTCGCGCGGATCGTCGGTGACGAGTTGGGCCGCGGTGGGCGCCGGCCGGCTCGTACCGAGGCCACCGCGTCGGCGAACTGCCCGCCGTTGCGGTAGCGCATACCCGGGTTCTTCACCAGGGTGATCTCGATCAGCTCGCGCACGTTGGGTGGCAGGTCGGCCGGCAGCGGCGCGGGCGTCTCCTTGATGTGTTTCATCGCCACCGTCAGCGCGCCGTCGCCGATGAACGGCCGCTTGCCCGAAACCGCTTCGTAGCCAACAACTCCCAGGGCATACACGTCACTGGCGGCGGTCGCGTCGTGACCCAGTGCCTGCTCGGGCGCGATGTACTGGGCGGTGCCCATCACCATTCCGGTCTGGGTGACCGGGGCGGCGTCGACGGCTTTGGCGATACCGAAGTCGGTGAGCTTCACCTGCCCGGTCGGCGTGATGAGGATGTTGCCGGGCTTGACGTCGCGGTGCACCAGGCCGGCGGCGTGGGCCACCTGCAGGGCGCGTCCGGTTTGCTCGAGCATGTCCAACGCGTGCCGCAGCGACAACCGGCCGGTCCGCTTGATCACCGAGTTCAGCGGTTCACCGTTGATGAGTTCCATCACCAGGTAGGCGGTGCGGCCTTCGCCGTCCATATCGGTCTCGCCGTAGTCGTGCACGGCGGCGATGCCCGGGTGGTTGAGCATCGCGACCGTGCGCGCTTCGGCCCGGAACCGTTCGATGAACTCGGGGTCAGAGGAGAACTCCGCCTTGAGCACCTTGACCGCGACCCGGCGTCCCAGCCGGCTGTCGACGGCCTCCCACACCTGGCCCATACCGCCGGTCGCGATCAGCCGCTGCAGGCGATACCGGCCCGACAGCGTCACTCCTACGCGGGGGGTCATTGCTTGCCTCGCTTCGCTCGCCTGCGGGGGGTCACGATGCCCCCTGCAGTGCTGCTGCGATCGTTGCCCGCCCGACCGGCGCGGCCAGCGCACCGCCTGTCGCGTTGAGCCGGTCGCCGCCGTTCTCGATCAGCACCGACACCGCCACCTTGGGGCTTTGGGCCGGCGCGAACGCGATGTACCAGGCGTGCGGCGGGGTGTTGCGCGGGTCGGAGCCGTGCTCAGCGGTGCCCGTCTTCGATGCGATCTGCACGCCGGGAATCGCCCCTTTCTGCTGGGTCATCTGCTCGGCGCCGATCATCAAATCTGTGAGTTTAGCCGCGACCTGCTGCGAAACGGCGCGCCGCTGCTCCTGAGGAGCTGCGGTACTGATGTTGGACAAGTCCGGTCCTTTGAGGCTGTCCACCAGGTACGGCTGCATCATCACACCGGAATTGGCGATCGCCGCCGCCACCAACGCGTTCTGCAGGGGTGTCACCGCCACGTCTTTCTGGCCCATGCTCGACATTCCCAGCGCGGCGGCGTCGGACATCGGGCCGATGGTCGACTCCGCGACCTCCAGGGGGATCGGCGCTGGTGGGCTGTCGAGCCCGAACGCCTGCGCGGCGCTGCGCAGGGCGTCGGCACCCACTCGGATACCCAGTTCGACGAAAGCTGTATTGCAGGATCGGGCGAAGGCTTCCCGCAGCGAGGTCGTCGGGCCGTTGCCGCACGGGGTGCCGCCGTAGTTCTCCAAGGTCGCCGTGCTGTTCGGCAGCTGGATCTGCGGTGCGCTGGTGAGCTGATCGGTATCGGTCACACCCGACTGCAGCGCGGCGGCGGTGGTGATCACCTTGAACGTCGAGCCCGGCGGGAAGGTCTCGGCGATGGCCCGGTTGGTCAGCGGCGAGGCGGGGTCGTCGCGCAGCTGCTGCCAGGCGGTGCCCTGCTCCTCGGTGTCGTGGGTGGCCAGCAGATTGGGGTCGTACGACGGCGAGGACACCATCGCCAGGACCTTGCCGGTGGACGGCTCGATCGCCACCACCGAGCCGCGGCATCCGCCGGTGCAGCCCTGCTGCAAGGCCTCCCAGGCCGCCTGCTGGATCCGCGGCACGATCGTCGTGTCGACGTTGCCGCCGCGCGGGTCGCGGCCGGTGAAGAAGTCGGCCAGCCGGCGTCCGAACAGCCGCTGATCGGAACCGTTGAGGATGCCGTCCTCGGCGCGCTCCAGCCCGGTGCTGGAGTAGCGCAGCGAGTAGAAACCGGTGATCGGTGCGTACACATAGGGATTCGGGTACACCCGCAGGAACCGGTAGTGGCCGTTGGTGGACACCGAATACGCCAGCAGCTGCCCGCCTGCGGTGATCTGGCCGCGCTGGCGGGAGTACTCGTCGAGCAGCACCCGCTGGTTACGCGGATCGGCGCGCAGGCCGTCGGCCTTGAAGACCTGGGTGATCGTGGCGTTGAGCAGCAGCAGCACGATCAACGCCATGATCACCACCGATATGCGGCGTAGTGAAGTGTTCATACCCGCTCGATCACCTCAGTGCTGGAGGCCGCGATCGACGCGTGCGGGTTGGTGATGAGCGGCCGCCGGGCGGCGTGCGAGATCTTGACCAGGATCGCCAGCAGCAGATAGTTGGCCACCAGCGACGAGCCGCCGTAGGACATCCACGGGGTGGTCAGGCCGGTCAGCGGGATCAGCCCGGTGACCCCGCCGACGACGATGAACAGCTGGATCGCCAGGGTCGAGGCCAGTCCCGCGGCCAGCAGCTTGCCGAAGCTGTCTCGTACGGCGATCGCGGTGCGCAGTCCGCGCACGATCACGATCGTGTACAGCATCAGGACCCCGGCCAGGCCGACCAGACCGAGCTCCTCGCCGACCGCGGCGATGATGAAGTCGGTCGAGGCGGCGGGAACGGTGCCCGGCTGGCCATTGCCCAGCCCGGTGCCGAAGATGCCGCCGGTGGCGAAGCTGAACTGCGACTGCACCATCTGGTATCCGGCGCCCTCGGGGTCGCCGAACGGATCCAGCCACGTCTGCACCCGGACGCGAACATGGCCGAACAAGTAGTAGGCCGCCACGCTGCCCGCGGCGAACAGCGTCAGGCCGATCACTACCCAGCTGAACCGCTCGGTGGCGATGTAGACCATCACCAGGAACGAGGCGTACAGCAGCAGCGAGGTGCCCAGGTCCTTCTCGAAGACCATGACGCCGACGGAGACGATCCATGCGACCAGCAGCGGGGCGAGATCACGCGGCCGAGGCACGTCGGTGCCCAGGAAGTGCTTGCCTGCGCTGGTGAACACGTCGCGCTTGGCCACCAGGACGGCGGCGAAGAAGATCAGCAGCAGGATCTTGGAGAACTCGGCAGGCTGAATACTGAAGCCCGGCAAGCGAATCCAGATCTTGGCGCCGTTGGTCTCGGAGAAGTGAGCGGGCAGCAGAGCCGGAATCGCCAGCAGCACAAGGCCGACCAGTCCGAAGGTGTAGCCGTAGCGGGCCAGGATGCGGTGGTCCTTGAGGAACACGACGACGAGCGAGAAGCCGACGACCCCGACCAGGGTCCACAGCATCTGTTGCTCTTCGCTGGGACCGCGCTGCGCGGTCAGCGCGCCGCCGATCAGGTCGAGACGGTGAATCATCACCAGGCCAAGGCCGTTGAGCAGCGCCACGACGGGCAGCAGCACCGGGTCGGCGTAGGGCGCGAAGCGCCGGATGGCCAGGTGCGCGCAGACGAACAGGGTGAGGAAGGCGAGCGCGGAGCTGGCCAGATCCCAACTGACGCCCTGCTCCTGGTTGGCCTCCACGATCAGCAGCGCCACGACGGTGATCAGCGTGGCGAAGCACAGCAGCGCCAGTTCGGCATTGCGCCGGGTCGGTGTTGTCGGTGCCAGCGTGACGGGTGCCTGCGGTTGGGTGCTCATGCCGCCGCCCGGCAGTCGGTGCCCGGTTTCTGTGGCGCTGCGGGCAATTGCGTCACGGTCGGCGCGGGACTGGTCGGCGGCGCGGGAACGGCGGAACCGCTTGTGGCGGTGCCACTTTCACTCGGTGCCGGGGCAGTCGGCGCCGGCGGTGCCAGAGTCGCGCTCAGTGCCGGCGGCGCCGGTGTCGACGTGGGCGCTGCCGGGGGAGCCGGCGCGGGTGCGGATATTGGGGCGGGCAGGGCTGAGGTGGGCGACGGCCCCGGCGCGGGAGGTGCGCTCGGAGCCGGTGTCGGGGTGGGCGTCGGTGCCGGGGTGGTGGTCGGTGTACTGCTGGGCGGCGGCGCGCACGGCGGCAGCAGCGAGCTGTGCGCCAGCTCGCGCAGCTGGCCGATGGCATCGTCGAGGCTGCCCGCGGGCAGGCCGGCCGTCACCTGCGCGCGCTCGGAGGGGCGCAGGTCCTGCAGCCGCATCAGCTGGCAGCCCAGCGAGTCGGTGGGCTGGCCGTAGCTGATCTGGGACAGCTCGTTGCGGTCGTTGAGGCAGCCCAACAGGTAGGGCTCCTGCAGCGGGAACGTCAGTATCGAACCTTCGATACCGCGCATGATCGCCACCGTGCCGTCGCGCGCGCTGACGTAATAGTTACTGCGAATGATCTGGCGGCCCACCGCCAGCCCGGCCAGCGCCAGCAGCAGGATCACCGCGACGGCGATGATCATCCTGCGGCGTGAGCGCGGTTTGGCCGGTGGCTCGGGCTCGGCCACGACCCGCTTGGCGGCCGCGGGCCGAGGGTTGATGGCCGACGCGCGCCCGGCGGCGGTGTTGGGCGGCGCGACGTCGTCGTCGTTGCCGGAAACCGCGCCGGCCAGGATCGGCTGGGTCTGGCCGCCGTAGTCGTGGTCGACGACGTCGGCGACCACGACGGTGACGTTGTCCGGTCCGCCGCCGCGCAGGGCCAGCTCGATCAACCGGTCGGCGCTTTCGGCGACGTCGGGAATCTGCAGGGCCTCCAGGATGGTCTCCTGGCTGACCGGGTCGGACAGGCCGTCGGAGCACAGCAGATAGCGGTCGCCCTCTTTGGCCTCCCGCATGATCAGCGTCGGGTCCACCTCGTGGCCGGTCAGCGCGCGCATGATCAGCGAGCGCTGCGGGTGGCTGTGCGCCTCTTCGGCGGTGATGCGGCCCTCGTCGACGAGGGTCTGCACAAAGGTGTCGTCCTTGGTGATCTGCGCCAGCTCCCCGTCACGCAACAGATAGCCGCGGGAGTCGCCGATGTGGACGAGCCCAAGTCTGTTGCCCGCGAACAGGATTGCGGTCAGAGTGGTGCCCATGCCCTCGAGCTCGGGCTCCAGCTCGACGTGCGCGGCGATCGCCGAATTGCCTTCGTGCACCGCCTCGTCGAGCTTGCTCAGCAAGTCGCCGCCGGGTTCGTCGTCGTCGAGATGGGCCAGCGCGGCGATCACCAGCTGGGAGGCCACCTCACCGGCTGCGTGCCCGCCCATGCCGTCGGCAAGCGCCAGCAGGCGCGCACCGGCGTACACGGAGTCTTCGTTGTTGGCGCGCACCAGGCCGCGGTCGCTGCGGGCGGCATAGCGAAGGACAAGGGTCACGGGCGCAACTCGATTACCGTCTTGCCGATGTGAATCGGCGTGCCAATCGGAACGCGTACTGCCGTAGTCACCTTCGCCCTGTCGAGGTATGTGCCGTTGGTCGATCCTAGGTCTTCCACGTACCAGTCGGAACCGCGCTGCGAGAGCCGGGCGTGCCGGGTGGAGGAGTAATCGTCGGTGAGCACCAGCGTGGAGTCATCCGCGCGGCCGATCAAGACCGGCTGGCTGCCCAGGGTGATCCGAGTACCGGCCAGCGCCCCGTCGGTCACCACCAGGTAGCGGGCGGCGTGGCGCTGCTGGCGCGACGGCAACAGCGTGCCGCGCAGCGCCAGGCCCCGGCGAACCATCACCGCACCGGTGGGGGCGTAGATGTCGTTGCGCAGAATGCGCAGCACAGACCAGATGAACAGCCACAGCAACAGCAGGAAGCCGGCCCGCGTCAGCTGCAGTACTAGTCCCTGCATCCGGCGTCCTCTCCGTCCTCGTGCCCCGCTTGCCGTTCCCGCGATACCAGCAGGCACCGGGCCGACTTCGGCACCGTCACGATACTTGGACGCCGGTGGGTGCGCGGGTGAAGCCACTCCCGCATCAACCAAGCCGCGGCCCGCCTACCTCAGTGGACGCGGACGATGATCTCGGAATGTCCGAGCCGGATGACGTCCCCGTCGGCCAGCTGCCACTCCTGCACGGGCGCGTTGTTCACCGTGGTCCCGTTGGTGGAATTCAGGTCGGACAGCAGTGCGACCTGGCCGTCCCACCGGATCTCCAGATGCCGGCGGGATACCCCGGTGTCGGGCAGCCGGAACTGGGCGTCCTGGCCGCGGCCGATGACATTGGCGCCTTCGCGCAGCTGGTAGGTGCGCCCGCTGCCGTCGTCGAGCTGCAGGGTGATCGCGTGCCCGGTGGACGGGTAGTCGCCACCCGGGGCCGGCGGCTGGGCGTAACCGCCGTAGCCACCGCCTGCGGGCTGACCGTAGTCGTAGTCGCGGCCGCCCTGCTCGGGGTAACCGCTCTGTTCGTAGCCGCGACCGTACTCGGGCTGGCCGTACTCCTGACGGCCGTAGCCGCCGGCAGGCTGGCCGTAACCGCCCTGCTCATAGCCACCCTGATCCGGGTAGGCGGGGCGGGGCTCGGGCCGGCCGTAGCCGGCGTCTTCGTGCCGACCGGGCGCGCGGCCGTAGTCGTAGTCACTGGCCGGCGGAGCCTGGGGCGGGTAACCGCCTCCCTGCGGCGGGCCGTATCCACCGCCGTAGCCGGGGGGCGGGCCCTGCCGGTAGCCCTGCTCATAACCCTGGCCACTGGCAGGTTGGCCGTAGCCGCCACCAGCCGGGGGGCGCTGCTCGTAGCCCTGCCCGCCGGGGTAACCGCCCTGGCCGCCGCCGTAACCACCCTGCTCGGGGTAGCCGCCTTGCTCGGGGTAGCCACCCTGCCGCTGGCCGTAGCCCTGCTCACCGGGGGGCGCGTAGCCACCCTGCTCGGGCGGATACGGGCCGCGCTGCTCGGGGGCGCCGGGCCGCGGCTCTTCCGGGCGCGGGTAGCGGTCGTCGTAATAGTCGTCGCCGGGCCGCCCCTGACCCTGGTCGCCGCGGTAGGTGGGGTTGTCGCTCATCGCTGGTACTCCTGGTTCTGCGGTGTACGCCTGGTTCGATTGTGGTGGGGCGGTGCTGGCTAAGGACGGGTGGGGGTCGGCGTCAGGATTGACGACGCCGCGCGCACGATATTGGCCGGTGTGCAGGCCCGGCGACTGCTCGAACCTGACAACCACATCACCATACGTTTGCCACCCCTGATCTCGGATGTATCCGCTCAAGTGTCTGGCAAAAGAGACCGTGGTGAGATCGCGATCGGCGCTGACCTTCGCGAAGTCAGATGCACCGAGAGTAATGACGTATTCATTGGGGGCCAAAAAGCGTTCGCCCGGCAGGGTCTGCACACCAGCTGAGGCTTCCCGCCGAAGCGCCGCTTCTACCTCCGCAGGCGCGATTGATCCGCCGAACACTCGGGCGAACGCGTCGCCCACGGTGTTCTCGAGTCTGCGCTCGATGCGTTGAACCAGACCTCTCTGGTTACTCATCTCACCGCCTACCTCGAGTCCGACGCGTGTCGCGTCGGCGCATGCCTTCCTTCGATGGTATCGGCCCAGGTCGACGCCCCGTCACCATGAGAATTCTGAGAATCCCGTTACACCAGGTCAGGGGCTCGGCGGCAGGGGTGTGACGGGGGCCGCTAGGCTGGTCGGAGCCGTGGGTGCGAGTTGAGGTTCACCCCCTCAACCGTGATACGCTCCCCCGGTTGTTTCGGGCGAGTGGCGGAATGGCAGACGCGCTGGCTTCAGGTGCCAGTGTCCTTCGGGACGTGGGGGTTCAAGTCCCCCTTCGCCCACAATTGGAGAAAAGCCCCGGCTTCTGGCCGGGGTTTTTCTGTCGGGTTATGCCTCGATGCCGACAACAACATTGCGGCCGGCCTGCTTGGCTTGGTACATCGCGGCGTCGGCCCGGGCGGTGACCGCGGCAGCGGTGTCGCCGCCCGCCGACGACAAGGTGGCTCCGATGCTCAGGGTCGTGTGGAGCGTCAAACCGAATTGATGAATCGGCTCTGCGGATAGGCGACGGATCCGTTCACCGATCTCGACGGCTTCGTCCGTACGACCGATGGTCTGCAACAAGATCAGGATCTCGTCACCGCCGATCCGCCCCACGGTGTCCTCCAGGTGGACGCACTCACGCATCCGGGCCGCGATGGTCGACAGCACGGCGTCGCCGACGGCATGGCCCCAGGTGTCGTTGATCTGCTTGAAGTGATCGATATCGCAATACAAAACGCCCACTCGCGCGCCGGGAGACCGCGGATTCTTGAGCGCGGCGCTCAGCCGGGCCATCGTCTCGGCACGGTTGACCAAGCCGGTGACACTGTCGAACCGGGCAAGTTCTCTCAGCCGGTTGCGCATATCGTCGACCGCCGCCGAAATCTCCGCGATCTCGCGCGGACCGCCCCGGCCGATGGGTTGGTCGTAATCGCCGTCGGCCACCGCCCGGACCGTGCGTACCAGCCGCGAGACCGGCTGGGTGAGCATGCGCCGCACCGTGATGATGCAGCCGATAACGCTGACCACCAGGATCGCGACCGCAACGTACTGGCTGTTGTTCGCCGTCCGCAGCACCGAGCGGATGTGCTCGATCTGTTCGGCGATGAGGGTGTCGATCTGGGCATTGAGCGCGCGGAACCGTTCTCGGAGCTTGTCGAACAGATTCTTGCCGTCGAGAACCATCTGATCGAGCTGGGCGCGCGGAATGGGTCCGATACGCAGCGCAACGACCTGAGGATCGGCCGCTTGGCGCTTCCATGTCTGTGCTGCCGCCACCTCGTCCTCGAAGAGAGACAGGAGTGAATCGGCAGAGGGCATGCCCGCAAGCTGCCGGTGAAGCTCGGGCACAAGGCGATTGGCAGTGGCGGCCCCGACTTCGAACAGGTCGAGCGCAATCACATTGCCGGTCAGCAGAAACGCCCGCTGTCCCGTCTCCTGGTCGACGTACGCGCGACTCAGTTCGGCGAGCTGGGACCTGACGGGGATGAGGCGATCACCGAGGGTGTCAATATCGCGCGCGACGGAAATCCGCCCGACGATCGAGGCGGCCATCGTGGCGACGAAGACCAGAGTCACGATCCCGACACAGCAGAAGATCAGTGTCCGGAGGGATAGCCGCTGTCCACTCGAACCAGCCACAGCCTTGAACATAGGCCATTCATGCTGGCTCAGCCCCCGACGCGGGCAGGCCGGCAGATTCGCGTCTGGTTGCCGCCTGCTCGTTTGGCCGCGTACATGGCGGCATCGGCCGACCGGATCAATTCATCCATCTCGGGACCGCAGGCCCCAACCGAGACCGATGACCACCGCGGCGATGCTGAAGGCGGCCTGGACCACCAGAGGCAAGTTCCGCGACGCCAGTGCGGCCGCCGCCTGAGCATCAATGCCGCGGTACGACCGGCGAGACTCGCTAACCTGGCCTAATGAGCACGCAGACGGTCCCCGGCGGGGTGGTGCACAAGCTTCCGGCAGACTTACGCACCGCGTTGCTTGGCAACGACACCGCGCTGGCGGCCTGGCGCGACATCACTCCCCTGGCGCGCAACGAGTTCATCTGCTGGGTCGAAGACGCCAAGCAGGACAAGACGCGAGAGCGTCGCATCCGCCGCACCCAAGAAGAGTTGGAGGAAGGCATGCGCCGGCCGTGCTGCTGGCCGGGCTGCAAACACCGGGAGCGCACCGGTAAGGCCTAGCCGGGCCGCAGGGCACGCAGTCCGTACATGTATGTGGTCAGGTATTCGTCGATGAACGGCCGCCGGAGCTTCGGGGAGGCCGGAATGGACATCAGCAGTGCGTAGAGGCCCACGAGGAACGTCACACCGTTGTGCATGACATCGACGTCGGCGGGGATCTCACCGCGATCGCGCGCACGCCCGAGTTCCTCGACGACGGTGACGATGACCGGGTGGTATTGCCATTCGTCCGATGGTGGCCGGCTCGCCGAAAAGTGCAGCGCGAGAAAGTCTCTGAACAACAGCCCACCGAGCCGGCTCTCCAGCTTTTCCAGGACACGAAAGCATTCGGCAAGCGTGTCGCGCAGGGTATGCGGCTTACCGAACGCGCGTGTGAGTTCGGCGGCCATCCGATCCTCTTCGCGCTTCTCCAACTCCAGCAGGACATGTTCCTTGGTGGGGAAGTGAAAGAAGAACGTGGCGTGCGCCACCCCGGCCGCCGATGCGATCGCCGACGTGTCGGCCGAGGCCATGCCGGCGCGTTTGAACTCCGCCGTCGCAGCGGTCAATAGCCGTTCGCGGGTTCGCACACCCTTGCGGGGCGGCTTGTCGGTGAACAAAACTGACTTCACTCAGAAAATGCTACCGTGTGCTGAAATCTGAGTCGACTCAGTTTGGAGGACAGACGATGCAGATCCTCGAGCATGCGCACGACCTACCCAAAGCCGGCAATATCAAGGCGCAGTGGGTGAGTCTGTGGACCGGCCCTGCGGTCGGCTTCGTGCTGCTGGCCGCCGCTCTGGCCTTCCCTGGGTTCTGGCCGCCGATGTCGCCGGAGATGAACCCGCAACAGGTGGCGACTTTCTATACCGACCACACCGCGTGGATTCGCCTGAGCCAGGTGACCTTCAACCTGTGCGGCATCATGATCGTGCCGCTGCTCATGGTGATCGTCGTGCAAATGAAGCGCATGAAGGGCCAGAGTCATGTCTTCGCGTATTGCTTTCTGACCGCGGTGATCAGCGGCGCCACCATCTTCGCGCTCTCCAACGTCTTCTTCCTGGTCGCGGCTTTTCGGCCCGAGCGCGACCCCGCGCTCGTCCAGCTGCTCAACGACCTGGCCTGGATCGTGCTTATCGCACCGGTGGGCATGGTCGTCTCGCAGCTCGTCCTCCTGGCGCTGGCGGTGTATTTCGACGACCGCAACGATCCGGTCTTCCCCCGGTGGGTCGGACATTTCTCGTTGGTGGTTGCTGTGGCGATGGTCCCGGCCGCGGGGGCGGCGGTCTTCCGGACCGGCCCGCTGGCCTGGGACGGGGTGTGGTCGTTCTGGGTACGCAACGGCACATATGTGGCGTTCGTCCTCGTCATGTTCTTCGTGCTGCGCAAGGCGGTGTATCGACAGGCCGTCGATGACGGCGTGGTGGCAGCGTGAGTGTCCTTACCCCAGGCCGATTTTCGTCGACCACCACCGGCGGCGGTAAGCGGGACGTCTGGTGGATGACGTGGTTCTTCCCGGCCTGGTACGCCGTGTTCGGCGTCATCATCTGCGTGTTGACCCGGGTCACGCCACCACCGAGACCGGACATCACCGCCGCGGACAAGGTGGCGTTCTTCAACCAGCACCACCTCACCATCCAGATCGGTTTCACGGTCCTGTTGGTCTTGCTCGGCGGAGCCGCGATGACCAACGGGCTGGTCGCATATCAGATGAAGCGGATGTCAGTGGGCTCGGTGTTCGCCTACGGATACATCGGCGGGATGAGCGTCGGCGCGCTACCCGGATTCCTGTTGGTAACGGTGTGTTTCCTGACCGCCGCGTTCCGGCCCGACCGCGATCCCGAGCTCATCAGCTTGCTGTACGACCTCGGAATGCTCTCGTACAATGGATCTTTGGGGTGTTTCTCGGCAGCCTACTTGGTGCTCGCGATCGCGATCCTCTACGACCGCAACAACATCTTCCCCAAATGGTTTGCCTACGTGTCGATCTGGCAGATCGTCACCGAAGTGATCGCCACCCAGATGTTTGTCTTCCCCTCCGGCCCGTTCGCGTGGAACGGCTCGATCGCCTTCTGGTGGGCCGTCGTGGTGTTCTCGGTGTGGCTGGTCGCGTTGATCATGCTGCTTCGCAACGCGGCCTCGAGTGAGTCCGCCGACGAACCGGCCCTGGACTAGGAGTGGGTGTGACAGTGTCTGAGCAGACCCCGCGCAGACAGCGGGACGCACATCTGCCCGGTGATGGGCACATGTGGGTGATGGTCCTCGGCGACCTTGTCATCTTCACCGGCTACTTCATCGTGTTCATGATCTACCGGTCGATGAACCACACCGCGTTCCTGGCCGCGCAGCAGCACCTCAACATCACCATCGGTGTGGTCAACACTGTGATCTTGCTGACCAGTTCGTGGTTCGTGGCGCAGGCGGTGCTGTGCGTACGGGGCGGCGATCCCCGCCGGGCGGTGCGGCTCTTGTGGGCCGGAGCCCTCAGCGGAGCCGCCTTCATGGTGTTGAAGTGTTACGAATGGTTCCGTGAAATCGTTGCCGGGCAGACGAATTCGGACATGTTCTATTCGTTCTATTACGTCATAACCGGCGTACACCTGATTCACGTCATGATCGGACTCATCGTGCTGGGTGTGCTCGTCCGCGAACTGCGTACACCCGGACGCGGCAGGGCTTGGGTGGTCGAGTCGGGCGCGACGTACTGGCACATGGTCGATCTACTGTGGGTGATTATCTTCGCCCTTCTCTATGTCATGAGGTGAGGATGACCAACGAGCGGACGATCACCTGGACCTGGCTGGTTCTGGTGGCCATCACGATAGGGTCGTGGTGGCTGGCGCCTGCGCATTCCCGCGGCGTTGCCTCAGCCAGCGTCGCGGTGACCTGCGTGGTGCTGGGGCTGGCAGTAATCAAGTCCCGCTTGATCATTCGCAACTTCATGGAGGTTCGGAGTGCGCCGGGTTGGCTCAAGCTGGCGACGGATGCCTGGCTGGGTGTGCTGGTGGCGTCGGTGTTGGTGATCTACCTCATCTGAGGCCGCGCAGTCGGGCGAACAAGGACCAGCTGGTTCACACTAGAACGACACGCATACGTTCTAGGAGTCGCATGACCACCCCGAGTTCGACCTTGTTCACCGGCGGCGTCATCTGGACCGGCGACGGCGGCGACGCCGATGCGGTTCTGGTTATCGACGGGGTGGTGCGCGCATTAGGTGCAGAAGCGCGAGAACTGGCCGCCGGCGACGTTGAGTACGTCGACCTCGACGGCGGGTTCCTGATGCCGTCCTTCGGGGACGGCCACGCCCATCCGCTCTACGGCGGACTCGAAGCCGTCGGGCCGCCGGTCCGCGGGTGCGGCACGGTCGACGAAATCGTCACTGCAGTCAAGAGTTACGCCGAGGAACATCCTGACGATGAGTGGATTGTCGGCGCCTCCTACGACGGCAGCCTGGCGCCCGGCGGCCTGTTCGACGCCCGGTGGCTGGACGCTGCGGTGCCCGATCGGCCCGTGGTCCTGCGCGCCTGGGACTACCACACGTTGTGGTGCAACACCGCGGCCATCCAACGCGCCGGCATCACCCCGGACACCCCGGACCCGGCGCTCGGCGAGATCCCGCACCGGCCCGACGGCTCCGTGCTCGGCACGCTACGAGAGTGGGGCGCCACCGATCTGGTGATGAATGTGGTGCCACCCCGTGACGAGAGCCAGCGCATCGCCGCGCTCGGCACCGCCGCCGACTACTACCTGGCTCGGGGTGTCACGTGGGTTCAGGACGCCTGGGTCGAGCCGGGTGACGTCGCCACCTATGTCACCGCCGCTCGGCAGGGTGCGCTGCGGCTGCGGTTTAACCTGGCTTTGTACGCCGATCCGCGCTACTTCGATACGCAGATCGAACATTTCGTGAAATCGCGGCGCTTGGTCGAGGAAGCCGATTCACCCCTGCTGACCGCACAGACGGTGAAGTTCTTCGCCGACGGAGTCGTCGAGAACGAGACCGGCGCGTTGCTGGCGCCGTACTGCTCAGGGTTGCACTCTCACGGCATGCGCAACTGGGAGGGGGACTCGCTGGCTGAGGCCGCTCGCAGCGTCGACGAGCTCGGTCTGCAGATACACATCCACGCCATCGGTGACGCCGCCGTCCGCCAGGCCCTCGACGCTATCGAATATGTGTTGTCCCGCAACGGACCTCGGGACCGAAGGCCGGTGATCGCCCATGTGCAATTGATGGACGACACCGATATCGGGCGGTTCGCCGCACTCGGCGTCATCCCGAACATGCAACCGTTGTGGGCCCAGATGGACCCACTGATGACCGTGCTGACCACTCCCCGCCTCGGCGCCGAACGCTCCGACCGCCAGTACCAGATGCAAACACTGAATCGCTCCGGTGCGGCACTGGCCTTCGGCTCGGACTGGCCGGTGTCCTCTGGCGCCCCGCTGGACGGTATCGCGGTCGCGACATCGCGCCGCACCGCCGAAGGACAGCCCGAGGGCGGCTGGACACCGCATGAGATCGTGCCGATCGAACGTGCGCTTTCGGCCTACACCAACGCCGTCGCCTACCAGGCATTCGCCGAACATAACTGGGGACGAATCACTCCCGGCGCCAGCGCCGACTTCGTTTGGCTTCAGCACGATCCGCGCGCCGTTCCGGCGCTCGAACTGCCCGATCTGCCGATTCGGGCGACCTATCTTCGCGGCCAACACCAATAATCATTCCCGTGATCGATGATCTGGCCGGCTTCCCCGTTGCTGCCCCAC
>JAHFVD010000167.1 GCA_023264735.1 Mycobacterium sp.
TGGCCGCCGTCCGCGGGTGAAGTATTCCAACGCAGTCGAATTGGTTGCGGCAGCCACGACGTAACCATGACACACACCCGCAACCTCATGCTGCTGGTCTGGACAGGCCCGATCGGCATCGTGCTGGTTCTGCTGGGCTGGATGGTGTTCGCCGGCTTCCTGCCGCCACCGTCGCCGACGATCACGGGCAGCGCACTCACCGACTTGTGGTCACACCACAGCGACCTCAAGCGCGCGGGCATGGTGTTGTGCGTCTGGGGCGGCAGCCTCTATGTCCCCTTCACCGTCGCGGTCGGAATCCTGCTGCGCCGCAGCCAAGCTGAACACGCGGTGCTCGCCGCGGCACAGACCGCCTTGGGCATCTTCGGGACGGTGTTCTTCACGCTGAACTTCCTGGTCTTGGCTGCGGTCGCCTATCGCCCCGACCTGCCGCCTCAGGTGTTGCAGCCCCTGCACGATCTCGGCTTCTTCATGACCTTCTCGCCGGTTGCGCCGTTCACCTTCCAATACTTCGCCATCGGTCTGGCCATCCTGCAGGACACCTCCGAGCGACCGCTGTTCGCGCGCTGGGTGGGCTACGCCAACCTGTGGGTGGGCCTGCTCTTGGTCCCGGCGTGCGCCATCCCGTTCTTTAAGACGGGACTGATGGCGTGGAATGGGCTGCTGGCGTTCTGGATTCCGGTGGCGGTCTTCGTGGCCTGGTTCGGCATCATGTTCGTCGTGATGCGTAAGGCTGTGAAAGCCGGGGTCTAGGAGGCCGCGATCTCGCGACCGATGATTTCCTTCATGATCTCGGTGGTTCCGCCGTAGATCGTCTTGATCCGGGTGTCCAGATACGCTCGCGCCACTGGATATTCGGTCATGTAACCGTATCCGCCGTGCAGCTGCAGGCAGCGGTCGATCACCCGCTTCTGCAGCTCGCTGACATACCACTTGCCCTTGGCGGCATCCACCGGTGTCAATTCGCCTGCGTTGTAGGCCTGTACCGAGGAGTCCACGTAGGCCTGGACGATATCGATCTCGGTGCCCATCTCAGCCAGTTCGAAGCGTACATGCTGTTTGTCGGTCAGCGGGCCGCCGAACGCCTGGCGGGTTTGGCAGTAGTCCACGGTGAGGTCGAAAATCGCGCGCATGGTGGCGATCGCCTCCGCGGTCACCCCGAGGCGCTCGCGCGGCAGGTGACTCATCAGGTACTGCAGGCCTCGGCCGGCCTCGCCGAGCAGGTTGGCGTCCGGAACCACCGCGTCGTGGAAGAACAGCTCCGAAGTATCCTGTCCGGGCAGGCCGATCTTGTCGAGTTTGCGTCCGCGTTCAAAGCCGGGCGTGTCGCGTTCCACCACGAAGAGGCTGAAATCGCCTGAGCCACCGGTGGAGTCGGTGCGGGCGGCCACCACCACGACGTCAGCCATGATTCCGCTCGAGATGAACGTCTTCTGGCCGTTGAGGATCCAGTGGTCGCCGTCGCGGTGGGCCGTGGTGCGAATGCCGCGCAGGTCGCTGCCCGCGCCGGGCTCGGTCATCGCCAGTGCGCCGATGATCTCGCCGGCGACGAACCCGGGCAGCCACCGCTGCTTCTGCTCGTCGTTGGTGAGGTCGAGAAGGTAGTGCAACACCAGATCGTCCTGCAGGCTGATCGTCACGCCGAAGGACAGGGCGTTGACCTTGGCGATCTCTTCGCACACCACCATGCGGTAGCGGTAGTCGGGTTCGCCTGCGCCGCCGTACTGCTCACCGATCTGCAACGCGTAGATGCCGGCCTTGGCCGCGCGCGCGAACACCGTACGGTCGATCCAGCGGTCTACATCCCAGTCATGTTGATGCGGAACGACTTCGCGAGCCAGGAACTCCCGCACCGTCTCTCGATAGGCTTCGTGGTCGGGGCCGTAGAGCGAACGCTGCATCTCAGAGCCGTTCGATGATGGTGACGTTGGCCTGTCCGCCGCCTTCACACATCGTCTGCAAGCCGTAGCGACCGCCGGTGCGCTCCAGCTCGTGCAGCAGGGAGGTCATCAGCCGTGCTCCGGTGCAGCCGATCGGGTGGCCCAGCGCGATGGCCCCACCGTTGGGGTTGACGGTCTCGGGGTCGGCTTCGAGTTCGGCCAACCACGCCAGCACGACCGGGGCGAAGGCCTCGTTGATCTCGACGGAGTCGATATCGGCGATCGACAGTCCGGTTCGCTTGAGCGCGTGCTGGGTCGCGGGGATGGGTGCGGTCAGCATCATCACCGGATCGGCGCCGCGCACCGACATGTGATGGATCCGGGCGCGGGGCTTCAGATCGAACCGGTCGACGGCAGCCTGGGAGGCGATCAACAGCGCCGCTGCGCCGTCGGAGATCTGGCTGGCCACAGCGGCAGTCAGCACGCCACCTTCGACGAGTGTCGGCAGCCCGGCCATCTTCTCCAGCGACGTATCGGCGCGGGGGCCCTCGTCGACGCTGATGCCGGCGTAGGGGGTGATCTCGCGTTCGAAACGGCCTTCGGCGATCGCGGCGAGCGCGCGCTGATGGCTGGCGAAGGCGAAACGCTCGTTATCCTCGCGCGACAGGTTCCAGTTCTGTGCAATCAGTTCAGCGCCGCGGAACTGCGAGATCTCCTGGTCGCCGTAGCGATCCAGCCAGCCTTGGCATCCCGTCCATGGATCCACCGATCCGAACGGTTCGCCGGCGCCGAATGCGCTGAGAATCGGGTACTGGCTCATCTTCTGCACGCCGCCGGCCACGATGAGGTCGGCGGTGCCACTCATCACACCTTGAGCGGCGAAATGCACTGCCTGCTGTGCGGATCCGCACTGCCGGTCGATCGTCACACCGGGGACGGATTCCGGGAGACCCGCAGCCAGGGCGGCAGTGCGGGCGATGTCGCCGGCCTGGGAGCCGATGTTGTCCAAGCAGCCGAGGATCACGTCGTCGATGGCCGCCGGATCGACGTCGTGGCGCCCCACGAGCGTCTTGATCACATGTGCTGCCATGTCTGCGGGGTGCACACCGGCCAGCCCGCCCTTGCGCTTACCAACGGGGGTTCGCACAGCGTCAATAATGTATGCCTCGGTCACCCGATTAATTTAACATAGAATCAAAAATAGCGGGAAATCGCGTCTTGTCCCTCCGCGGTGGCTAGCCAGTTGCGCGGGGGGATCGCTTGCGCTTGGTGGTGTCCCCGGCGGCCGGGCTGATCCCGCTGCGCACGAGGCCCTGTGCGTTGGCGACCAAGCTATCGAGCGATCCCCGCCGCGGATCCCACCATTCCGCCGCCCAGTTCAGCGCGCCCAGCACCAGGCCCTGCACGAACCGCGGGTCGAGGTCGGAGCGCATCTCGCCGTCGGCTGTGGCGTCGTCGAGCAATCGCTGCCAGAGTCGGTTGTAGGCCGCGCCCTCCTTGCGCTCTCGGGCACGGAGATGCTCGGGAATCTGGCCGGAGTTACGGATCGATGCCGTCGCGTAGTCGGAAAGCTCCAGCTCATGGCGAAGATGCGCCTCCACCGCGATCATGATGCGGTCCAACGGAGGCGTGCCGGTGGGCAGGGCGTCGAGGGTCTCCTGAAGATACCGTCGCATGTCACTGATGCCGCAGAACATCACCTCTTCGATGAGGTCCTCGCGGGAGGGGAAGTAGTAGTAGATCGCCGGCGCCTGCAGCTGGGCGTACTCCGCGACATCGGAGAGCCGCGTCCCGGCGAATCCCTTCACGCTGAGCACGTGTGCGGCGGCGTCGAGGATGCGCTGGCGCGTGCGCTGGGACTTCGACTCGCCCTCGGAGTCGGGGGAGCCACTCGCCGCGGATTTTCTAGCCATCATTCAATGATATTGGTCAGGGCTGCGCGGCAGTGGAAAGGCCATGTCGGATTAGGCATTGAGCGTTGGCCACAACAGCCTCGATGGATCCCCGGCGAGGATCCCACCATTCCACCGCCCAATTCAACGCGCCGAGGACCAACATCTGGGCGATGTAGGGATCGAATTCCCGACGCAGACCGCCTTCGCGCGACAGGTCGTTGAGCAGACCCCGCCACACCTCGCCGTAGCGTTCCTCCTCGCGGATCTGGCGCTTGCGGATTGCCAACGGAACCTGGCCCGCGTTGCGGATCGCGGCGGTGGTGTAGTCGGAGATCTCCAGCTCATGGCGCAAATGGGCTTCGGCCGCAGCGAGGAGGCGATCCAGTGGTGCGGTCCCGTCGGGCAGCGCATCGAGTGCGGAGATGACGTGCTCTCGCATGTTGGCAATACCCGCCCACATGACTTCTTCGATGAGTTCGTCGCGTGACGAGTAGTAGTAGTAGATCGCCGGCGCCTGCAGTTCCGCGCTGGCGGCGACGTCGGTGAGACGGAGTCCGGCGTATCCCTTGGTGGACAAGACATGCGCGGCGGAGTCCAATATCCGGGCCCGCGTCAG
Organism: Mycobacterium sp.; assembly: GCA_023264735.1. Taxonomy (GTDB): domain Bacteria; phylum Actinomycetota; class Actinomycetes; order Mycobacteriales; family Mycobacteriaceae; genus Mycobacterium. Next base: position 4,392 of record JAHFVD010000167.1, read on the forward strand.
CGCCGATTTCGAGTCGGAGCTGACGTTATCGGCGGCGTGCTGTGAGGGAGACGTCCGCCTGGCCATCGCAACATGATACGGCCGGGATCCCGGCCGTCGGGTAATCGATCGTTATCAGGCCGGCTGGCCGTAGACCGCCACCAGAACTGAGCGGTCAAGGCTGTTCACCGACCAGACGCCGATTGCGGTGTTCGCGCAGTTGGCCATGATCGCGAAATCGGCAGGGTCGTAATAC
>JAHFVD010000168.1 GCA_023264735.1 Mycobacterium sp.
CGAATGCTACCCAGGTGAGTAAAAGATAATGGACACAAATGGTTTCTTGGCTGACCCGCAACGTCCGGGTGCTCGCTGTGGTGTCGTTCCTCCAGGACGTTGCCAGCGAGCTGCTGTACCCGCTGTTGCCGATCTATCTCACCGCCGTGTTGGGGGCGCCGCCCGCGGTGGTGGGTGCCATCGAAGGCGCCGCGGAGGGAGCGGCATCGCTGACCAAGGTCGCGGTCGGTCCACTGGGCGACCGATTCGCCAAACGCCCTTTGATTGCAACGGGATACGGGATGGCCGCGCTGGGCAAGGTCATCGTGGCCGTTGCCGCGGCCTGGCCGGGTGTGCTCGCGGGGCGAGTGGTCGACCGGCTCGGTAAGGGCATCCGGGGCGCACCACGGGACGCCCTGCTTGTCGACGGTATCGACAACTCGTTGCGCGGCAAGGTGTTCGGCTTCCACCGCGCGATGGACACCCTCGGCGCGGTGGTCGGTCCGCTACTCGGGCTTGCCGGCTACGAGCTGCTCGATCACCAGATACCCCCGCTGCTGTACATCGCGATCGTCCCCGCGGTGCTGTCCGTGTTTCTCGTCGTGCTGGTGCGTGAGCCACGGCGGGCCGGGCCGCGGGGTCCGGCGGGGCAGGAGCGCAGCGACTCGGGGGGTGACACAGCACGTCAGCCGATCTTTCGCGGTCTGCGGCAACTGCCGCGACGGTACTGGCGAGTGACGACGTTGCTGGTCGCCTTCGGTGTCGTCAACTTTCCTGACGCGCTACTGCTGTTGCGGCTCAATGAGATCGGCTTCGGCGTCGTCGAAGTGATCCTCGCCTATGTCGGTTACAACCTGGTGTACGCACTGGCCAGCTTCCCGGCCGGCGTACTGGCCGACAAGTTGCCCCGCTCAGCGGTTTTCGGCGTCGGGCTGGTCTTCTTCGCGGTCGGCTACATCGGACTCGGGTCGACCACCGATCCGGTAGCGGCGTGGGTGTTGATCGCGGCGTACGGGATGTTCACCGCCTGCACCGACGGTGTCGGGAAAGCATGGATCTCCACGCTCGCCGGCGCCGACCAGCAGGCAAGCGCGCAGGGAGTGTTCCAGGGCGCCAGTGGTTTCGCGGTGTTGGCCGCGGGCGTGTGGGCCGGACTGCTGTGGGGCAGTGATGGCCGGCTCCCGCTGCTGATCTCCGGAGTGGTCGGAGCCTGCTTCGCGGCGGCGCTCCTGGTGGCCCAGGTCCCCCGCGGCCGCGCGGCGCCTCGCTAGGCTCTCGAGGGTGCGCACCATCCACGTCATCGGCATCGGAGCCGGCGACCCCGACTACGTGACATCGCAGGCGGTCCGTGCGCTCAACGACACCGACGTGTTCTTCGCGATGGACAAGGGCGAGGCCAAGAGCGACCTCGTCGCGCTGCGCCGGGAGATCTGCCAGCGGTTCATCACCGACCCGCGCTACCGCTTCGTCGAACTGCCGGATCCGAAGCGTGCGGCCGACGGCGAGTACACCCAGGCCGTCGCCGACTGGCACCTGGCTCGCGCCCGGCTGTGGGCCAAAGCCATCGAGACCGAGCTCGGACCCGACGGCGTCGGGGCCTTCCTGGCATGGGGTGATCCGTCGCTGTACGACAGCACGCTGCGGATCCTCGACGAGGTCGCCTGCCACGTCGAATTCGACTACGACGTCATCCCCGGGATCACCGCGGTGCAGGCCCTGACCGCCCGCCACCGCATCCCGCTCAACGACGTCGGCGAACCCGTGCTGATCACCACCGGGCGGCAGCTGCGCGCCACCGGTCTGACCGGCTCGGCGGTGGTGATGCTCGACGGCGACTGCTCGTTTCTGAGTTGCCCACCGCAGACCCGGATTTGGTGGGGGGCCTACCTCGGGACGCCCGAGGAGCTGCTGCTGTCGGGCACCGTCGGTGAGATCGGTGCAGACGTCGCGGCCCTGCGGGCGCAAGCCCGTGAGCGACACGGCTGGATCATGGACATCTATCTGCTGCGCACCTAGTTCTGCGAAGATCACCCCATGGGACCGTTTCTGCTTCGCGCCGCAGTCACCGGACTGGCGCTGTGGGTCGTCACACTGATCGTGCCCGGCATCTATTTCGTCGGCGGCGATACGGCACTACAGCGGATCGGCATCGTTTTGGTGGTCGCGGTGATCTTCGGCCTGGTGAACGCGATCGTCAAACCGCTCGTGCAGCTCGTGTCGATACCGCTGTACATTCTGACGCTCGGTTTGATTCACGTCGTCATCAACGCGCTGATGTTGTGGATCACCGCGTGGATCACCGAGCACACCACCCACTGGGGCTTGCAGATCGACCAGTTCTGGTGGACCGCCATCTGGGCCGCGATCGTGCTATCGCTCGTCAGCTGGCTGTTCTCGTTGCCGTTCAAAGACGCCGACCGGCACTAGTGCCAAGCGCTGAGGTCGACGACGGACAGGTCGCCACGGCCAACGCGACGTCCCGCGGAATGCTGTGGGTCGTCTTCGTTCTGATGTTCGTGTTCTCCTACAGCGAGGAGATCATCGGTCTGCTGTTCGATCTGGCGGGCTTCGGAAAGCACAACGACTGGCGGTCACACCTCGGCTGGCGCCTCGGGCTCCTTGCGATCGAAGTCGCGGCGCTGGCCGTCGTCGGCCTGAAGAAGCGCAGCATCGAACGCGCCGACGGTGACGGGCCGCGGCTGTGGCGGATGTGGTGGGGCGGATTTGCGGTCCTGATCCTGTTGGACGCCGTGCTATCGGAACTGCCATTCATGCCGTCGGTCTGGGTCTTGGTCGCTGCGGCGATCGTCATCGCCGCCAGCATGGGTGTGCTGATGGCCACTTCGCTGAACGCCGACCCGCGGACATTGCTGAGCGCGGAACGCCGGGCGGCGCACCCGACCGACTGGCGGCGCACCAGGGCGGTGGTGCCGCTGGTGGTGGGAACGTTCGCGTCCTACGTCGCGGCGATCGCCTACACCAGGCTCATCGACACCGATACCGTTCGCACCCTGCCCGCCGACATCGCTGAACAGGCCGCGGCCCTTCCGCTGGCAGAACGTCTCTCGGTGCTGCAGCAAGTGTGCGAGAACGCGATCAGTCAGGTGTATTTCCAGCATGTTGTCGAAGTGATTCCGCTGCTGTTACTCACGCTCGGGCTCGAATTCAACTACTTCCGAAGGAATCTGCGGGATCCAGCCCATCGGGTGACCACCGCGGCGACCGTGGCTCTGATGTCGGCGGCCCTGGTGTTCGCGATGTCCACGCTGCCGTACGACGGCGAGGGCTGCTTCGACGTTCTCACCGACTGGCATGAGTTCCTGGCCTTCGTCATCAGCGTTCAGGGCATTTTCGTCGGCTTGGCAACCCTGGTGTGGCTGTTGGTGGCCAGCACACCCGACGACGCCTGAGCTTGCGACGGCTAGCCTGGATTCATGCCTGAACTGCCGGAAGTGGAGGCGCTGGCCGACCACCTGCGCCGGCATGCCGTCGGCAAAACGATAGGGCGCATCGACGTCGCGGCGTTGTCGGTGCTGAAGACGTTCGACCCGCCGCCGACGGCCCTGCACGGGCGGACCGTTACCGGTGCCAGCCGTTGGGCCAAGTACCTCGGCATGCAGGCCGGTGACCTGTGGCTGATCACCCATCTGTCGCGGGCCGGCTGGCTGAAGTGGAGCGACAAACTCGCCCCCGCGCCGCTCAAGCCGGGCAAGGGTCCGATCGCCCTGCGGGTGCACCTCGATGGCAGCGAGGGATTCGACCTGACCGAGGCCGGCACCCAGAAGCGGCTGGCGGTGTGGATCGTCGACGACCCCGCCAAGGTCCCCGGTATCGCCACACTGGGCCCCGACGCGCTGGAGATCGGCCCCGAGCAGCTGGCCGAGATCCTCAAACCCCATGGCGGCCGGATCAAGACGGTGATCACCGACCAGAAAGTGATCGCCGGGATCGGCAACGCCTATAGCGACGAGATCCTGCATGTCGCGAAGCTGTCGCCATTCGCGACGGCCAACAAGCTCACCGCCGCGCAGCTGGGCGCGCTGCACGACGCGATGATCTCGGTGCTCACCGACGCCGTGCAACGCTCGGTCGGCCAAGGGGCGGCAACCCTGAAGGGGGAGAAGCGATCTGGGCTGCGGGTGCACGCCCGCACCGGGTTGCCGTGCCCGGTGTGCGGGGACACCGTGCGTGAGGTGTCCTTCGCCGACAAGTCGTTTCAGTACTGCCCGACCTGCCAGACCGGGGGCAAGGTACTGGCCGACCGGCGGATGTCCAAGCTGCTCAAGTGATCGTTAGGCTGAGTCGGTGACTCGGCAGAAGATCCTCATCACCGGTGCGAGCTCCGGACTGGGCGCGGGTATGGCCCGCGCCTTCGCCGCCAAGGGCCGCGACCTTGCGTTGTGCGCGCGGCGCGTCGACCGCCTCGACGAGCTGAAGGCCGAACTGAGCCAGTGTCATCCGAACATCACGATCGCTGTCGCCGCGCTGGACGTCAATGACCACGACCAGGTGCCTGCGGTGTTCGCCGAACTCGCCGACCAGCTCGGCGGTCTCGACCGGATCATCGTCAACGCCGGGATCGGGAAAGGCGCCCCGCTCGGCTCGGGCAAACTGTGGGCCAACAAGGCCACGATCGAGA
>JAHFVD010000064.1 GCA_023264735.1 Mycobacterium sp.
AGCTCGAGGGTCTTGCGGCCGACGGCCCTGGCCTGCTCGACATCGGTGGTCGGCACGACGGGGACCGCGGGCGCCAGGAAGGCGTCCGGGCCGATCAACCGGCGAGCCTTCGCGGTGTGTTCGGGAGTGATGAGCACCGGGTGCGCGCCGGCGCTGCGCTGCGCCGACAGCTGCAAGACTTGCGGGCCGAGCGCGGCCAGCACCCGCCGTTCCCGCGGGACGTTGTGCTGATCCAGCACGTCCAGATAGGTGTTGAGTGCGGCCAGCGGCCGTTCGAACTGCGCGTCGGCCTCGGGGTGGCCGACGCCCAGTCCCAGCAGAAACCGCCCGGGATAGGCGTTTTCGATGCGATGGAACGACTCGGCGACGGCCTCGGGCCGGGCGGTCCAGATGTTGACTATGCCGGTGGCCAGTTTCAGTGTGCTGGTCTGCGCGAGGGCCGGGTCGACCCAGTCCAGCGCCGCGGGCGGCGACCCGGCGACCCACACGGCGCCGTAGCCGAGCGCTTCGATCGCCGTGGCGTCGTCGGGGGTGACCCCCATGCCGAACGATGCGAACCTGCCGAGATCGGGCTTGGCACTCATGGGGGCTACAACCCGCGGCCGGTGGTCGCCTATTCCGCGGCGGCGGGAAGTTCGGTCGGCGTATCTGAGAGCGGCGCGGCCGCGACCAACGGCAACAGGATGACGAAGCGGGTATTGCCGGGTTCGGATTCGACCCGGATGTCGCCCTGGTGCTTTTCGACGATGATGCGGCGCGCGAGATCCAGGCCGAGGCCGTCACCCTCACCGAACGGTTTCGTGGTGAAAAACGCGGTGAAGATCCGATCGATGATTTCGTCGGGGATGCCGGGGCCGTCGTCACCGATCTCGACCCGGATCATGTCCTCACCCTGACGGGCGGTGCGGATTGTCAGCGTGCCGCGGCCCTTCATCGCCTGGATGGCGTTGTTGATGATGACGTCCCATACCTCGTTCAAACCGCCTGGGTAGCAGCCGATTTCGGGGAGTGTCTTGTCCCAGTCCTTGACCAGCTTGATGGGTTTCTCCGGGCCGACCTTGTCACCGAAGAGCGTCTTGAGCGTGCTGTGCAACAACTCGTGGACGTTGGCGACCTGATATTCGGCCCGATCCATCTGGGAGTACTTCTTGGCCCCGGCGAGCAGGCCCGAGATGCGCTCGCTGGCGTCGGCGATCTCGTTCATCCGCAGCTCGGTGTCGATGGTGTACTTCAGCCAGCCGATGGCGCTCTGCAATGTCGCCGAGCAGTCGACCGAATCGATGGAGGCCTCGACACGTTCCAGCCAATCGACGTCCAGGCCGGCTTCCACGAACGTCGGTGCGTAGTCCCAGGCACCGGCGATGCCGTGGTCTTCCAGCCAATCGCCGACCTGGTCCTCGCGGTCCGAGGTCTCCAGCGCGGTCAATTCCTGTGCCTTGGACTTGGCGACCATCTCGGCGACCTCGTCCTGAATGCGGACCAGCATGCGCAGCGCCTCGGGGGTGAACTTGCCGTCGGCCAGCATCGACAGCTTGTAGCGCATCTTGCCCACGCCCTCGCGCAGATCGGCTACCGCGCGGGCGGTGGCGGCGGCGGGGTTGTTGAGTTGGTGGGTCAGCCCCGCGGTGATCGTTCCGAGCGCCAGCAGCTTTTGGCGCTGGCCGATGATCTGGCTCTGCCGCCGGCCGCCGACCATATGGCCCTCGAGCAGATGTACGGCCATCGGGAACTCGGTCTGCATGAACCGCGCGAATGCGCTGGCGTCGAGCACGAAGAACCGCGACGGGCGCGTGACGCGCACCGACGCTTGGTAGAGCTGTTCCTCGTCGGGGATGTAGGCCGACCAGGCACCGCAATACACGCCGCGCTGCGAGGTGCGACTGGTCTCGATGTCGACGCCGCCCGAGCGTTTGGACATCACCAACTCACCGTCGAGCAGAACGTAGAAGCAGGTGGCCGGTTCACCCTCGACGACGACCGGGCCGGTCTCGAAGACGCGGATATGCCCGTTCGCGCACAGCGTCTGCAGCTGTTCATCGGTCAGTGCCTCGAACAGGAACAGAGTCCGCAGTTCACTGGGCAGACATTTCTCACCCATCGTCTTCTCCTTGCTGGTTACGCCTCGGCCAGGTAGCGGTGCACCAACATCACCGCCATCGACCCTTCGCCGACGGCGGCCGCCACCCGTTTGGCGGACTCGGCGCGCACGTCCCCTGCAACAAACACACCCGGCACACTTGTTTCCAGGTGGTGGGGCGGCCGGTCCAGACCCCACCCGGCCACGTTGAACAGGTCGGGTCCGGCGAGGACGAAACCGTGGTCGTCGACGGCGACGACCTCTTTGAGCCAGTCGGTACGTGGCTCGGCGCCGATGAAGCAGCACATCCGGGTGGACTCCACGGTTTCCCGCTGACCGCTCTGCCGGTTCTCCAGGATCAGGCCGGTCAGGTGATCGTCATCGCCGATGGTGTCCACCACTTCGGTGCAGGTCCGCACGGTGATGTTCGGATTCTTCTCGATCTGCTGGATCAGGTAGTGCGACATTGACGCTTCCAGCGACGGGCCGCGCACCAGCATGGTCACCGAGTTCGCCTCGCGGGACATGAACATCGCCGCCTGCCCGGCCGAGTTGGCCCCGCCGACGATGTAGACGTCTTCGCCCTTGCATTCGGAGGCGTCCGACACCGAGGCGCCGTAGTAGACGCCGCGCCCGACGTAATTACAGGCCGGATCGTCGGGGTTGTCCCAGCAGCCGGTGACCTGCAGCTGCCGGTAGGCCACACCGGTGGCCAGGATGACCGCCCGCGCGGCGATGCTGCCGCCGTCCTCGAAATTGATGGTCCGGGCGGTTCCCGCCTCCCCGGCCTGCAGCCGGACCGCCTTGCGGGTGGTGATGACCTCCGCGCCGAACCGCTCGGCCTGTCTGCGTGCAGATGTCGTCAGTTCGGCACCGGAGACGCCGGTGGGGAAGCCGAGGTAGTTCTCGATGCGGGAACTGCGCCCGGCCTGGCCGCCGGTCGTCGTCTCCTCGATCAGGACCGTCCTGAGCCCTTCGGATGCGCCGTAGACCGCGGCCGCCAGCCCAGCAGGTCCGCCGCCGATGACGGCGAGGTCGTACATCTCCAGCGACGGGTTGGTTGAGAGCCCGAGCATTTCGGCGAGCGCGGCGTTGGTCGGGTCGACCAGGATCTCGCCCTTCTCGCTGATGACGACCGGTAGCTCCAGCCCGTCCAGGCTGGCGGCGTCGAGCAGTTGCTTGCCCTTGGGCTCGTCGGCGTTGAATGCGCGGAACGTGTGCTGGTTGCGGGCCAGGAACTGGCGGACCTCCCAGGACCGCTCGCTCCACCGGTGCCCGATCACCTTCGTGTGGGGGATGGCCCGGTCGCCGGTGGCGTGCCAGGCCTCCAACAAGGCGTCGATCACCGGGTAGAGCTTCTCCTCCGGCGGATCCCACGGCTTGAGCAGGTAGTGGTCGAGGTCGACGACGTTGATGGCGTCGATCGCCGCGTGGGTGTCGGCATACGCGGTCAGCAGAACGCGCCGCGCCATCGGGTAGACGTCCATCGCTTCTTCGAGGAACTGGATGCCGCTCATCTGGGGCATTCGGTAGTCGGCGACGAACACCGCGACCGTCTCGCCGCGCAGCTTGAGTTCATTGATCGTTTCCAGCGCGTCCGGCCCGGATTCTGCACGGACGATCCGGTACCGCTCGCCGTAATGGCGGCGGAGGTCGCGAGCGACAGCGCGCGATACGGCCGGGTCGTCGTCAACAGTGAGAATGACGGGTTTGCGGGGCTGGGGGGCGGGTCCAGTCATCGCCGTCCAGTATGCGCCGTGTGTCCAGTGCTTATTAGGTCAGGCTTGCCCTGTTCGCCGTGGGCTAAGGTGAGGTCAGCACGGCTGCGCGACCGTTTTGGAGTAGCGCGCCGGAGCGGGTATCGTTGACCGGCGGTGCGGTATCCGCGCCGACTCTTGCGTGCCTCGTCCTGGAATTTTCTGGAATTTCCTGATCCCGGCTCACGTTTTGAAGTCGGGGCGATTGCTGCGCCGAACCCAGAAAGCAGGATCTGAGAGGTTATGGCCAAGAAAGACGGTGCCATCGAGGTCGAGGGCCGCGTGGTCGAGCCCCTGCCCAATGCGATGTTTCGCATTGAGCTGGAGAACGGACACAAGGTGCTCGCTCACATCAGCGGCAAGATGCGGCAGCACTACATCCGCATCCTTCCCGAGGACCGGGTGGTAGTGGAGTTGTCTCCCTACGACCTGACCCGGGGTCGCATTGTGTACCGGTACAAGTAAGCCTGAACCGACCGCGAACCAGCACCACAACTGACAACGACGAGAACTAGAAGGATCGAACAGCCGTGAAGGTGAACCCGAGCGTCAAGCCGATCTGCGACAAGTGCAGGGTGATCCGCCGGCATGGGCGGGTCATGGTGATCTGCTCTGATCCGCGCCACAAGCAGCGGCAGGGCTAGCAGCTCGACCGCTCGCGTCGGCGAGCACCACATACAACTAAATGATGACCTCCCAGTATCACAGCGCAGATTGGCTGCGCAGCCACGCCCGGAACGGAGGCCGGGCCCCGACACAGTCGGGAACGAACTGGGAACAGACCTCCGCATAGAAGAAGGAATCAAAGCCCTGTGGCACGTCTAGTGGGCGTGGATCTCCCGCGCGATAAGCGCATGGAGATCGCGCTGACCTACATCTACGGCATCGGCCGTACCCGTTCTCAGGAAATCCTTGCAGCGACCGGCATCGACCGGGATCTGCGCAGCAAGGACCTGACCGACGATCAGCTCACGCAGTTGCGTGAGTACATCGAAGCCTCGCTCAAGGTGGAGGGTGACCTGCGCCGTGAGGTGCAGGCCGACATCCGTCGCAAGATCGAGATCGGCTGCTACCAGGGCCTGCGGCACCGCCGCGGCCTGCCGGTGCGTGGCCAGCGAACCAAGACCAATGCGCGTACCCGCAAGGGCCCGAAGCGCACCATCGCCGGCAAGAAGAAGGCCAGGTAACCCCGGATGGCACAAGCAAAGAAGGGCGGCGCTGCACCCAAGAAGGGGCAGAAGACCCGTCGCCGGGAAAAGAAGAACGTCCCGCACGGCGCTGCGCACATCAAGAGCACGTTCAACAACACGATCGTCTCCATCACCGATCCGCAGGGCAATGTCATCGCCTGGGCGTCGTCGGGTCACGTCGGCTTCAAGGGTTCGCGTAAGTCGACCCCGTTCGCCGCGCAGCTGGCTGCCGAGAACGCGGCTCGCAAGGCTCAGGAGCACGGCGTCAAGAAGGTCGACGTGTTCGTCAAGGGCCCGGGCTCGGGCCGTGAGACCGCCATCCGCTCGCTTCAGGCCGCTGGCCTTGAGGTCGGCGCGATTTCCGATGTCACACCGCAGCCGCACAACGGCTGCCGTCCGCCCAAGCGGCGCCGGGTCTAGGGAGGACTAGAAAAATGGCTCGTTATACCGGACCCGCAACCCGCAAGTCGCGCCGCCTCGGCGTCGACCTGGTCGGCGGCGATCAGTCGTTCGAGAAGCGCCCCTACCCGCCCGGCCAGCACGGCCGCGCGCGGATCAAGGAGAGCGAATACCGCCAGCAGCTGCAGGAGAAGCAGAAGGCCCGCTTCACCTACGGCGTGATGGAGAAGCAGTTCCGTCGTTACTACGAAGAGGCCAACCGCCTCTCGGGTAAGACCGGCGAGAACCTGCTGCGCATCCTGGAGACCCGCCTGGACAACGTGGTGTACCGCGCCGGCCTGGCGCGTACCCGCCGGGCGGCTCGCCAGCTCGTCAGCCACGGCCACTTCACCGTCAACGGTGTCAAGGTGAACATCCCGAGCTACCGGGTGTCGCAATACGACATCATCGACGTCAAGGAAAAGTCGCTGAACACCTTCCCGTTCGAGCTGTCGCGGCAGACGGCCGGGGAGCGCCCGATCCCGTCCTGGCTGCAGGTCGTCGGCGAGCGTCAGCGGATCCTTGTGCACCAGCTGCCCGAGCGTGCGCAGATTCAGGTGCCGCTGGCCGAGCAGCTCATCGTCGAGTTCTACTCGAAGTAAGAAGACGTCCGCGGGGCAACCGTTCCGCGGATCACTTAACGGCATCAAATAGCGGGTGCCGAGAAGGAGATACGAAATACCATGCTGATTTCTCAGCGCCCCACACTCAGCGAAGAGGTCATCGCCGAGAACCGCTCCCAGTTCGTCATCGAGCCGCTGGAGCCGGGATTCGGTTACACCCTTGGCAATTCGCTGCGTCGTACGCTGCTGTCGTCGATCCCCGGCGCGGCCGTGACGAGCATCCGCATCGACGGTGTGCTGCACGAGTTCACCACCGTGCCCGGTGTGAAGGAAGACGTCACCGACATCATCCTGAACCTCAAGGGCCTGGTCGTCTCCTCTGAGGAGGACGAGCCGGTCACCATGTACCTGCGCAAGCAGGGTCCGGGTGAGGTGACCGCCGGTGACATCGTTCCGCCCGCCGGCGTGACGGTGCACAACCCCGACATGCACATCGCGACACTCAACGACAAGGGCAAGCTGGAGGTCGAGCTCGTCGTCGAGCGCGGCCGCGGCTACGTGCCTGCCGTGCAGAACAAGGCGTCGGGTGCCGAAATCGGCCGTATCCCGGTCGATTCCATCTACTCGCCGGTGCTGAAGGTCACCTACAAGGTGGAGGCCACCCGCGTCGAGCAGCGCACCGACTTCGACAAGCTGATCCTGGACGTCGAGACCAAGAACTCGATCAGCCCGCGCGACGCCCTGGCGTCGGCCGGCAAGACGCTGGTCGAATTGTTCGGTCTGGCACGGGAACTCAATGTCGAGGCCGAGGGCATCGAGATCGGCCCGTCACCGGCCGAGGCCGATCACATCGCGGCGTTCGCGCTGCCGATCGACGATCTGGATCTGACGGTCCGTTCGTACAACTGCCTCAAGCGCGAAGGTGTGCACACCGTCGGCGAGCTGGTCGCCCGCACGGAGTCCGATCTGCTGGACATCCGTAACTTCGGCCAGAAGTCCATCGACGAGGTCAAGATCAAGCTGCACCAGCTGGGTCTGTCGCTCAAGGACAGCCCGGCCACCTTCGATCCGTCAGAGGTCGCCGGCTACGACGTCGCCACCGGTACCTGGAACAGCGATGCGGGTTACGACCTGGACGCCGACCAGGACTTCACCGAAACCGAAGAGCTCTAACAAGAAACCGTCCCGGCCCTACCTCATACGGGGGTCGGCCCCATTTAGGAGATAGTCGCAATGCCCAAGCCAACTAAGGGTGCCCGCCTCGGCGGTTCGTCCTCGCACCAGAAGGCGATCCTGGCCAACCTGGCCACGTCGCTCTTCGAACACGGCCGGATCAAGACGACCGAGCCGAAGGCGCGGGCGTTGCGGCCGTACGCCGAGAAGCTCATCACCCATGCCAAGAAGGGCGAACTGCACAACCGGCGTGAGGTGATGAAGAAGATCCGCGACAAGGACATCGTGCATGCCCTGTTCGCCGAGATCGGGCCGTTCTTCGCCGATCGTGCCGGCGGCTACACCCGCATCATCAAGGTCGAGCCGCGCAAGGGCGACAACGCCCCGATGGCGGTCATCGAGCTGGTGCGGGAGAAGACCGTGACCTCCGAGGCGAATCGGGCTCGCAAGAGTGCGGCCGCCAAGGCCGCTGCGCCCGCGCCCGCCGCGGTCGAAGAGGCTCCGGCTGAAGAGATCCCGGCTGAAGAGCCGATCGCCGAGGTTGAGGCCGAGGATGCCGGTATCGCCGACGCCCAGACCGCCGAGGCTTCCGAAGAGGTCGCCGAGGAGCAGGCTGAGGAATCCGCCGAGGATTCGGACGCTGACAAGTCCTGAGGCTGTGAATTCGAATCTGCCCGTCACCGAGTCCGGTGGCGGGCAGGTTCGTCTTCGGCTCGACATCGCCTACGACGGCACCGAATTCACCGGCTGGGCGGCGCATGACGGGTTTCGCACCGTCGCAGGTGTTCTCGAGGAATCCCTCTCGACGGTGTTCCGCACGCGGCTGCGGGTATTCGGGGCCGGACGCACCGACACCGGTGTGCACGCGACCGGCCAGGTCGCCCACCTCGACGTGCCCGCCGACGCGCTCGCCCATGCCTACCCACGGCATGCCCGGCCCGACGATCCCGAATTTCAACCGCTGGTGCGCCGATTGGCCCGCTTCCTGCCCGAGGATGTCCGGGTACGTGAGATCGTCCGTGCGCCAGCTGGATTCGATGCACGCTTCTCGGCGCTGCGCCGCCACTACGCCTACCGGCTCTCGTTGGCGCCCTATGGGGTGGAGCCGCAGCTCGCGCGCTACGTGACGCCATGGACCAAGCCGCTGGATGTCGAAGCCATGGCCACGGCATCCCGGCATCTGTTGGGGCTGAACGACTTTGCCGCATTCTGCCGGCACCGGCCCGGTGCGACGACGATCCGCGACCTTCAGCGCCTGGACTGGGTCGCTACCGGCGATCTGGTGACCGCCTACGTGAGTGCGGATGCGTTCTGCTGGTCGATGGTGCGCTCACTGGTCGGCGCACTGCTGGCCGTGGGGGAGGGTCGCCGCGAACCAGTGTGGTGCGCAACGTTGTTGAGTGCGCAGGCGCGCTCCAGTGATTTCGCCGCTGCACCGGCCCGTGGCCTGACTCTGACCGGGGTCGACTATCCGCCCGACGATCAGTTGGCCGCGCGCATCAGCATCACTCGCGACCTGCGAACGTTGCCGAAACCCTAGAGCTTGGCGGCCACGAAATCGGCGGCCTGATTGATCATCCCGGCCTTCTGGTAGGCGGCGGCGAGGTGATCGGGCCAGTTGGCCTCCCAGGTGTCCGGGTCGGCCGGGTTGCAGATCGGATCGGCGCCGTGGCACAGCTCGATGGTCCGGTCTTGATATGCGGGGCTGAAGTTCGTGATCGGGCCCAACCACTGAGTCCCGTTGCCGAACAGGGCGACAGCCGCGATATGGCTGTCGGCGCCGGCAGGCATGGGATTCTTGAAGCCCATGATCGAGATGGGAACGGCCAGCACCATATCGGTGGCCGCCGCACCCAGCGAGTAGCCGCCGAGCACCAAGCGGGTATTCGGGCAGTTGTTCACGTTGTAGGCGATGCGGTTGCTGATGTCGTTGGCGCCGATGTCCACCTGATTGTCGGCGGGATAGTTCACGGCATAGACGCCGATGTTCTGGTGAACCCGCGATCGCAGTGCGCTGACGAAGGCTTGGCCGATGACCCCGGTGCCGGGCGATTCAAGGCGACCGCGCGCGAAGATGACTTCGATCGGCGGACACGATGCGGCGCTCGCTGTCGGTACTGAGTCGGGCAGCGCGGCGGGAGCCATGACCATCGCAAGTGCTGCAACGAATGTGGCGACCGCGCTGGCGGCGGTCGTTCGGATACGCATCATTCAGAGCCTGTCCGCAGCGAATTGGGCGGCCTGATCGACCAGGCCGGAACCGATGTAGGCGTCCTGCAGATGCGAGGACCAGTTGCCGACGAGGGTGTTGGGATCGATGCCGGCACCTGGCGGGTGTTGGGGCAGTTGGTCGCCATGTACTGCATATGCCTGCTCATATCGTTCGCGCCGGGCACGATGTCCCAGTCGGCGATGTAGTTGACGGCGTACGCACCCTCGCTCTTCGGGTTTTACCGCGCAACGCATCGACGAACGCGTCGCCGATCCGCCCGATGCCAGGCGGTTCGAAGCGGCCGCGGGCGAAGATCACCTCGGCATCGGGACAATCCGCGGCCGTCGCCACGGCAGTGGGCAATAGCGATGCGGCAACGGACATTATCGCTGCGGCACTGCTCAGCACCGCTGTGACGCGCATGCCAGCCATCGTAGCCGAGGTGTGAGCAGTGCTGGCAGCAAATAGATTTGCCGGGCTACAGCAGGCCCGCGAGGAACCCGGCGGCTTGCGCAGGCCCGGGGCCGGCTTCGTAATCGGTGTGCGCGAACGGGTTGCGGCCGCGCGAGCAGATCGGATCACCGTCGTTGCAGAGGTCGATGCCCTTACCGGCGAACGACCCGCCGGCCGAGGTGATCGGGATGCTGAACTTGGTGGACGGGTTGCCGAAGACCGCCAGCCCGGCCACCTTGTTGGCGAGGTTGCCCGGCAGCGGCGGCGCGGAGCCGACGTCGCCGACCTTGTTGCCCAGCGGCGGTATCCCGACCAGCATGTCGACCACCGCGGCACCCTGCGAGTAGCCGCCGAGGACGATCCGTGTCGACGGGCACGCGGCGGCGGTGGCCGCGATGTGATTGGTCGCGTCGGTGGCGCCGTCGGCGGCACCGAGGAAGTCATAGGTGGCGGGGTAGTTCACCGCGTAGCTGCTCACTGTGCGGCCACCGAGCTGGGCCTGCAGGTTGTCAACCAGGGCTTGCCCGACGCGGCCGATGCCGGCCGGCTCGCTGGTACCGCGGGCGAACACGACCTCGACGTCGGGGCATGGCTCGGCGTGCGCCGCCGGAGCGACGGTCGTCGGCATCAGCAGCGTGAGCGCCGCGGTGACGACAGCGGTCGAGGCAACCCCGAAGACGCGGGCTGGTGTCATGGTCGGCCTGGCCATGGTGATGAGACCCCCTTGGTCGCGAGCACTGGGCTAATACTCACACAACGTGCTGAGAGGGCCCAAACCGTCGTGATCAGAGCAGACCGGCGACGAACGAAGCGGCCTGGTTGCCAGAGCCGTCACTGCCGTAGGCCCGGTGGGCGGCCACGTCGTCGCCGCTGGTGCAGATCGGGTCACCGGCGTTGCACAGATCGATGGACCTGCCGCCGTAGACCGGGCTGGTGGTCAGCGGCAGGCCGACCTTGGCGGTCGGGTTGCCGAAGGCCGCGATGGCTGCGACGTGGTCGGGGACATTGGGCGGCAGCGGGTTGTTGAACCCGATGGCGGGGAAGGGAACCGCGGTGATGACGTCGATGACCGCCGCACCCTGCGAGTATCCGCCGAGTACCAGCCTGGTGTTGGGGCAGTCGTTGACCACGCCCTGGATGAACGCACTGGCGTCATTGGCGCCGTTGGCGGCGGCCAGGAAGTCATAGCTGGCCGGGTAGTTCACGGCGTACACGCCCATCGAGCGGTTGCCGATCTTGGGGCGCAGGGCGTTGACGAACGCCTGACCGACCCGGCCGATACCGGGCGCCTCATCGGTGCCCCGGGCGAACACCACCTGGACGTCATTGCAATCGGCCGCTGCAGTCGGCAGCGTGGCTGGGCTGACGAGCGAGGCCATCGCAACCAGAACGACGGCGGTGAGGGCGAACAGGAAACGCTTCGACGCAGAGGTGGAAGTCACATCTGGATGTTACCGATGGGAGGCGTGTTTCATTCCCGCCGTTTGCTCTCGTGTGGCGCGTCACGCCCGCGCCGGGCTGGTGGTTTCCTCGATCGGTCCGGCATCGGGCCACGTCGCCGCGGTGACCGCGGCGCTGCGATCGCCCTGGCGGGCCAGGGCCAGGCCGAGCAGGACCACTACACCGCCGACGGCTTGCGTGACGGTGACCGCTTCGCCGAGCAGCACCCACGCCGACAGTACCGCGAAGAGCACCTCGCCGAGGCCGACCAGGGACGCGAAGCTCGGCCGCAGCCGCGCCACACCGCTGATGCCCAGTGTGTAAGCGATCGCGGTGGCCACCACAGCCAGCATGAGCACCGGAACCCACCACGGCACGGTCAGTCCGGCGACGTCGGCGTTGTTGGCGGTGAAGGTCAGTGGCATCACGCCGGTCAGGCCCAGCAGCCCGACGGCGATCGCACCGACCACCAGGCCGCCGGCGGCCAGGGTGATCGAGTTCAGACCGCTGCCGTCAGCGCTCACCTCGTCGGACATCATGAAGTAGCAGGCCGCACAGATCGCCGCCGCCAGACCCCAGGCGATACCCGTCGCATTGATGTGGGCATTCCCACTGAAGACGTTGAGCACCAACATGATTCCGGCCACCGCGAGTGCAACGCCAGCCAGCGTCATGGTGCGCGGACGGCGCCGGGTGGTTCCCCAGATCCAGCCGACAACCAGGATCGGGGCGGTGTATTCGAGCAGCAGCGCCACGCCGACCGACAGGTGCGAGACGGCGTTGTAGTAGCAGAGCTGGGCGCCTGCGATCGGGACGAGCCCGTAGGCCACCACCGTGCGGGCATGGGCGCGGGCTTCTCGAACCCAGTCGGGCTTGACGATGGTGGCGAATACCGCCATGACCAGTGCGCCGCCGGCCAGCCGGGCGGTGACGGCGGCGGTCGGGGACCAGCCGGCCTCCATCAGCGACTTGGCGAACGGGCCGGACATGCCGAAGGTGAATGCCGATCCGATGGCGAACAGCAGGCCAAGCCGAAAGTGGTCTTGGCCACGAACCGTCGTCGACATGAAGCACCCCGGGTGTGTAATGAGTAAAATGACCGTTGGTCATGACAATATGTCCCGAGGGAGTCATGAGTCAAATGCTTTTCGTTCATGACACGGAGCTCACACTGCGGGCTGCGTGTGCACTGGTCAACAGCGATCGCGTCGACGGCGAACAGCTGGCGGACCAGCCTGCCCTGGACGCCTACCTGAACAGCTACGGCTGGACCGGGCGGCGCGATCACGACGACGCCGAGCTGGCGGCCGTGCACACGTTGCGCGGGCGGCTGGGCCGGATCTGGGCCGCCGCCAACGACGAGGTCCGCGCCGTTGGGCAGATCAACGCGCTGCTGTCCGACACCCGCGCATCGCCGTGGCTGACCCGCCACCCCGAGATGCCCGAGTGGCACCTGCACCTGGCGTCCATCCACGATCCGTTGGCCCAGCGGATGGGCGCCGAGATGGCGATGTCGCTGGCCGACCTGGTGCGCGCCGGCGAGCTGCGCAGGCTGAAGGTCTGTGCGGCGCCGGACTGCGATGCGGTGCTGATCGATCTGTCGCGCAACCGGTCGCGCATGTTCTGCGATACCGGAAATTGCGGTAATCGCCAGCACGTGGCCGCTTATCGGGAGCGCCGCTCGAAAGAGGGGTAGCGTCACGCCCATGCGCGCACGGGGGCGTGACATCGACATCATGGTCTTCGGAGCCACTGGCTACGTGGGCAAACTCACCGCGGGATATCTCGCCAGATCCCGCTCGGGACTTCGGATCGCGCTTGCCGGCAGGTCGAAGAGTCGCCTCGAGGCCGTCCGCAGTGGCCTCGGCGGGCGGACGAAGGACTGGCCGCTGATCGTCGCCGATGTGGACAAGCCCGGTTCGCTGAAGGACATGGCATCCCGAAGCCGGTTGGTGCTCAACGCGGTTGGCCCCTACACCCGGTACGGCCTGCCGGTCGTCGCGGCCTGCGCCGATGCGGGAACCGATTACATCGATCTCACCGGCGAGGTCCCGTTCGTCCGGCGCAGCATCGACCAGAGCCACCGTCGGGCGAAGAGCAGCGGCGCGCGGATCGTGCATTCGTGCGGATTCGACTCGATCCCTTCGGATCTCACCGTGTACGCGCTGAGTCGCCGGGTCGCCGACGACCGGGCCGGTGAACTCGCCGACACGACGCTCGTGCTGCGGGACTACTCGGGTGGTTACGCTGGCGGTTCGGTGGCGACGATGGTCGACCTGATGCGCCTGACCGCATCGGATCCCGAGGTGCGCCACATGCTCGACGATCCGTACAGTCTCAGTCCCGACCGCGGCGCCGAACCCGATCTGGGACAACAGATCGACCTTCCGTTGCTGCCGGGCCACGAGGTCGCCCCCGAACTGGCGGGGTTGTGGACCAGTGGCTACGTCATGGCGCTGTACAACACGCGCTGTGTGCGCCGCTCCAATGCCCTGATGAAATGGGCCTACGGGCGTAGCTTCCGCTATACCGAAACGCTCATCATGGGGTCGTTCCCCGGTGCAGCTCTGGCGGGCGCGATGTTCAACGCCGGCATCGCCACCGCATCCCGCTTCGGCGGCCACTACTTGCGAATGCTCCCAACGGGTTTGGTCGACCGGATGACACCGGCGGCGGGAACGGGCAACGATATGGGCTCGCGCGGGCACTACCGGGTCGAGACGTACGCGACCACGACGACCGGCCGCCGGTATCGGGCGACGATCGCGCAACCCGCCGACCCCGGCTACTCGGCCACCGCGGTGCTGGCCGGCGAGAGTGCGCTGGCCCTCGTCCTGGACCGAGACCGCTTGCCGGACCGGCACGGGGTGCTGACACCGGCCTCCGCGATGGGTGATGTCATGCTGGATCGGCTGCCTGCCGCCGGGGTCACGTTCGAGACGGTCGGCCTGCCCTGAGCGGTCACGGCATGTAGAAGCCCCGGATGTGGTGGTAGCGGCCGTATCCCAGCAGGGCGTTGGCGGCTTCGAGCCCCGAGACCACGGCGGCTTCGATGCAGCCCGCGTTGATGCCGCAGTCGGTCCAGTCGCCGGCGAGCACGAGATTATCGTAGCCACTTTCATCGGGACGCAGCCGGTATTTGTCCGACCCCGGGACTGAGAGCACGTAGCGGTCGGAGGGGTCGATGTTGACGCTGACGTGCTGGGATTCCAGTGCGGCCGCGCCCTTTCGGTCGCCGGCACCGGCGAGTAGGCCCCAGGTGAACCCGCCTTCGGTCACTGCTCCTGGCAGATACATCCCGACATGGCGGTTCAGGTAGTCAACGGCGCTGGTCAGCACCCGCTTTCGGTGGGTGGCGACGTACGTGGCGGGGTCCTCGGTGGTCGGCCAGTGGGCATCGAGCGCGCCGCAGAAGTATGCCACGGTCTGGGGCTCATCGGAGGCCGGCCACCGTTCGGCCCACAAGGTCTGACCCATCGACGCCCAGGTGTCGAACGGTGAGACGTAGCCGCTGGTGGTCACTCCCGGGCGGTGCCAGCCCAGCGCGGCTTCGGTTGGCCGCAACCAGAGTTGGAACGACTGGGTGGCCACCGTGCGGACGTGGGTGGTCATCTCATGCCACTCCGGGCGGTCGGCGATGAGTTCGCCTGCCACCAGTTCGACCATACCGAGTGACGCCGCCAGTACCACGTGGTCGAAGTCGACACCGTGACGCAGGATGCGGGTCTCGACGTCTGCCCGCTCGCCGAAGTGGGATTCCAGACCCGCTAAATCCGTTGTGGCTTTGAGCTGTTCGTAACGGGGGAGGGCGGGGAACACCGGTAGACCGTCGGCAGCGATCAGTGGCTCGTAGGTGTCGAGCCCGTCGACGAGTTCGACCTGCCTGCCCATGGTGATCGCCTCGATGCGGTGCCGGTGATCGTGAAGGTGTAGCGCATCGAGGCGGTGAAAGAACTCGAATCGGACTCCGCGCCTGCGCAGCGCCTGGTAGATCGGCGCGATGATGACGTCGCCCATGCCCGCGGTCATCTTCCAGAAGAATGCGCCCTTGTACTGGAAAAGCGCGATGCCGGTGAGTAAGACGGCCACCCCGGCGGCGAAGGTCGGGCGGGTGAAATCGCCTTCCTCGTAGCCGAACACCATGTCGTACATGCCGCGAATCAGCGGGAAATCGAGGACATCGGGGTCTGCGCCATGCCGCAGCAGCCAGTCGCTGTATTCCTCGTCGTTGATGGCACGAAAGCCGAGGGGGTCGGTGATCAGCCGGTCGGCGATCAAGCCTCGCGTGGTGGCGGCCAGCAGTGACATCAACAGCCACATGCGCTTGTGCTCGGGTCGGCGCTCGTAGTCCAGCGCTTCGCGCACCGCGTCGAGTGCCTCGGCCAGAAAGCCTGCGGCCGAGCCTTCGGCGGTGCGGGGTTCGATGAGGGCGGCCAGCGTGGCCGTTGTGGCGCGCCGAACCGCGGCGATCCAATCGGCCGACTCGGGCTGTGGGCTGGCCGACAGGGTGAGATCCTTACCGCTGGCCGCACTGAGTGATTCGGCGAAATCCAACAGCAATCGCAAGGCCCGGGCGGCAAAATCGAGCACCGTCAGCTCGCGCCCCGTCGCACCCGGTTCACCGGGCAGTTCGGGGGTGCGGCTGAACTTGCCGGACCAGATCAGCCAGTCGTCGCCGAAGCGGTCGGCCATCCCGAGCTCTTCGGCGGGGATCAGTGCCTGATCCCAGGTTCGGATCGGGCAGCCGGGATCGGTGTTCTCCCTGTCCAGTTCGGCATAACACTCGCGCAGCAGCGCGAAGGCGTTCTCGTAGGAACCCAGCCAGATGTGCAGGCCGTGCTCCTCGATCCGGTTGTGCTCGCCGCGGCTGGATGCGCCCTTGCCGCCGAGGCGCCAGCCGCGCTGGTACACGGTGATCGTTTCGAAGCGGTCCTGCCACTGGCCTTCGCTGAGCCGCCACGCGGCACTGAGCCCCGCCATGCCCCCGCCCAGAATGGCGATCCGGCTCCGTCGGCGCATCACCCCAGCAACGCTCGGGCGCGCGCCAGGTCGGGCCAGTCCTGATCGGGGGCGATCTTGTTCAACGCCCCCTCCAGGTCGGGGCGCGCCGGCTCGCCGACAAGCTCGAACGCATCGGCAGCACAACGTAATTCGAATACCACAGCGCCCTGATCGCGAGCCACCTCGATGGCCTTCTGCAGGCCCGCGTACTGCGCGTCACGGTCGTCGAAGGTGTGTGCGAGGGCACTGAGTAGGTCGACCTTGTGTGTGGCGACGCCGGTGTCTTCGACCATCTCCAGGGCGCGGGTGGCGCACTCGCGGGCAGCGGGAAGGTCACCCGCCGCGGTGTGAAGTCGGATGAGCTGGCCCTCGAATATGGCCAGATACGCTTTCAGTTCTGCGGCCCGCCAACTGTCGACCACGGCGGTCATATTCTGGATATGGGGCTGCAGAGCCACGGGATCGAGATTGTCGGCCAGTGCTCGGCGCGCGGCGATAGCTAGCTGGTTGGTTCCCGCCACCATCACCCACTCGGTGAGGGAGAGTTCTTCGGCGTATGCCGCCACCGCGTTGATGAGGTCGCCGGCCCGGTCGAAATCTCCGGCCTCTACCCGCACGGTCACCTCCCGAAGCTGACCGTAGATGAGGCTGACGGCATTGGCAGGGAAAGGGAGAGTCTCGCACCTGCTGCGGATTCGGGCAAACGACTGTTCCGCCCCGGCAAGGTCACCCTGTAGAAAGCGGATGAGCCCAAGTTCGCTGTAGAGGCCGGCGATTCGATCGGCGGGTGTGTACCACTTCTGTTCGATCGGCGGTATCCCCGCCCGGTCGATTCCAGCCACGGCCTCCTCAAGGGAACCCCGCGCTACGTTGAATTGTCCTCGGAACATTGCAAAGAAGCCTGCCAACACGTTATAGGAAGCTGTAGTCCATTCCGATGTGCCTTCGAGCTGCCGCATCGCCTCGGCTACCCTCCCGACACGATCAAGTTGGCCACGTGCGGTGTAGTGGGCCCACAGCGCGCTGAAGATTCCGTACATCTCGAGACTCGGCTCTTCACTAACCAACTGAAGGCAGCGTTCGAACTCGTCGGCAGCCTCCGGGCTGGTGTAGCCGGTGGATACCGTCGCCAGGAAGCCGCGTTCCAGTCGAACGTTGACTTCGAGGTGTGCACGACTGCTACTTGCCGGCATGAGCTCGATATTGTCCAGCGCGCGCGTGAGGTGGGTCTGCGCCTCGATCAGAGCTCCGCGTTCTCGCGCCTGCGACGATGCCCGCTGGTAAGCCGAAGCGGCGTCCTCATAGCGCTCAGCCTTTTCGAAATGATGTGCCACCAACGGCCATTCCGGTGTTCCTCCGGCCGTTTGGTCGGCCATGACGTCGGCGATTCGGCCATGCAGTCGCCGGCGGACGCTGGGTGGTGACAATTCGGCCGCCACCTCGCGGAGCAGCTCGTGCTGGAATGCCCAGCTCCGCTTGCCCGCCGGCCGAAGCACCCGGGATCGGGTCAGATCATCGAGCAGGGAATCGACCTTGCGCCAGCTGACCCCGGTGACCGCAGACAGCAGGTCGCGGTCGAAGCGGCTGCCGATCAATGCGGCGGTCTCGACGATCAGCAGTGAGTCGGTGCTCGATCTCAGTCGGGCTACCAGCGTCTCGTACAGCGTGTCGGGAACCTGGGCCCGCTCCTCGAGGCCTTCGTCGTGGGATTTGAGTTTGGCCACGACTTCTTCGATGAACAAGGGAACGCCATCGCAGCGCTCCTGCACGACCTTTCGATCATCGGGTGCCATGTCGGGGTGCAGTGCCTGAATGAGCGCGTCGGAGTGTTCGGCGGGAAGCGGCTTGAGCTCAAGCTCCTCGACGAATCCGCGAAGCGGTGGAACACTGCGCCCGGTGACAATCACCAGCAGACGGTTGTCATCCACCCGCAGTAGGGAATTGACAATGCTGATGGTGTCCTCGTCGTACCAGTGGATGTCCTCGGCCAGGATGAGAGCTGGGCCGTCGCTGACACATGCCAACAGGTAGTCCTTGACGGCCGCGGTGATCTGGTCGAACCGTGCGCCGGCATTGGCGGTCGCGGGTTGGTATCCGGCGTCGGGAGTGATGCCGAGCACCGGTGCCAGCAGTGGCACGACGGTCTCGGGGTCCATCGAGCGATTCTGAACTTCCGTCTCCAGCCGGTGCAGGCTGTCTGCCGCTTCGGAGTCTCGCTGAATCTGGCAGTGTCGTTCGATCAGCCGACGTACCGGGCGCAACCCGACGTCGGTGTGGAACGGAGACCCGAACAGCTCGAGCACCGGTGCTCCCGAGGAGCGGGCCATGTCTGCCGCGGCGCTGGCCAATCGGCTTTTGCCGATCCCGCCCTCGCCACGGAGAAGTACGCCCCGAGTGGTCAGCATTCCAGCGCTGGCGCGACCCCACATATCCTGCAGCGCGGCAAGTTCGCGCTCCCGCCCGACAATCGGACCGTACGTCTTGCCGTCGAGATCGCGCTCGGCGATCACCCGGTAGTGGACGAGGGCGCTATCCATGCCCTTGACGCGCTGAGCCGGGCACTCCTCCATGTCGAAGTTGCCCTGCACCATCTGCTCGACGGCGGCCGACACCGATACTGTGCCGGGCTGGGCCAGGCTGCAGATCCGGGCGGCGAGATTGGCGCCCAGGCCGTAGACGTCGTCCTGGTCGATGTCCAGGAACACCACACCGCGGTGGATGCCGACCCGGACATCGACTTCGAAGCCGAAGCGCCGTTCGGCGCGTTCGCTCAGATCGGCGACCTCGCGGACGATGTCCAAGCCTGCCAGCACCGATCGGTGGGTGTCGTCCTCGTGCGCCGCCGGATGCCCGAACACGGCGAGCAGCCCGTCGCCCTTGATCGAGCCGATGTGGCCTTCGTAGCGGGCGACGATGTTGCGGACCTGGTCGCGGTAGCGTCCTACGACCGTGCGGTACACCTCGGGCTCGATCCGCATCGACAGTGCGGTCGAGTCGACCAGGTCGGCGAATAGCACGGTGAGCCGCCGTATCTCACCGCTTCCGACCGGCGCGGCGAGTAGCTCCTCGGCGTCGGGGTTGGTGCGGTCGACGGCCAGCACCTGGCCCGCGAGTGCGTCGGCGGTGGCGCGGTCGCCTTCGTTCATCGCCCGGACTGCGCGTTCGAGGAGATCGTCGATGGCCGCATTGTCAGTCACGCGAACCTACAAACCGACGGTGACCGCCACCGCTTGGGAGTCTTGGCCAGCACCGTCCGCCCGGCGAAGACGAAGGGTACCCCTGTAATTGGCGCCGGTGAACCGGGCGTCGGTCAGCACAAGCTGAATCGTCGTTTGGCCGGGGCCCAATATTGGCGGCTGGAAGGACAATGCTTGCAGGGGAATTCGAATATCTGGGCGGCCGACGCGGGTGAAGGGTTCCGCAATCGACACCGAACGCACATAGGGCCGGCTTGGCACGTCGACGGGGTCGGGTGGTATCGGCTTGGTTGAGGCCGGTTGCAGCCACCACGAGGGGCCTGCGAGGGCAACCTGGACAGCGCCGGCATATGTCCGCATATTCAGATCGAGGAGATTGTGGATCAGGCGGACCCAGCCGTCGATTCCCCACTGGCCGTCGTCGTCCCGTCTGGCCGCGTCCTGGGCGATCGCGTTGATCTGATTGAGGTAGCCCCGGGCGACACCGGCCGGTCGCTGCAGGTCGGGTCGTGGCACAGTCATTTTCCGCCCCCTGGCTTCCCGGGGCTCCGGGGAGTCGTCATCGCCTGCAAGTACTTCCACGGTGAGCTGGCCAGTTCGCCACTGACCCGTGTTGTGTAGTCGGCCAGGTCGGTAAGCGTGAGGCTTCCGGACAGCCACTTCTGGGCGACATCGAAATAGCCGTTGGTCAGATCCTGCGCACACTCGGTCCACGCGTCGACAGCCGCAGGCACGAAGTGGGTCGTCGCGGTTGCACGAGCGGTAGTAGCGGTAGTCAGGCGTGGATCGGTGTCGGCTTCGTCCTCGTTCGTGGGGTAATAGAACGGCACCAGACCTTCTATGTCCTTCTTTGCCGCGCCCACCAGAAAGTCCACCGACCCGGTGCCGTATCCACCGATGCATACCAGCCTGGCCTGAGCGAAGGCCGAAATACCCTCGATATGAACGACTTTCCGGGTCCTCACGAGCACGCCGCGGTCTTTGGCCTTGTTGGCCGTCGACTTCATGTTGATGAACCCACGATCCACCCGTACCTGTCCGTCGCCGGAGCCGAAATCCGATGTGTCGAGGTCGTAGTTCATCTCGGCTTCGAGCGGATTCCCTGGGTCCTGATAGGGGAAGAACTTCAGCGGCGTCCTGGCCGTGATCGGCCCGAGCAGGTTGACGGTCTCGAGTACCCGGCGCCAGCCGTCGGGCAGGAAATCAGGCTCCTCCTGCGTCATGCTGGCGAACAACGCAGAGTAGTCTTTCGACCAGTTGAATGGATTGACAATGGCTTTCAGCCGATCGAGCGTGACCTCGTTGTCGATGAACTTGGTGTCGACGATCACCGATTCGTATCCATCGACCACAACCACAGCGGTCTGGCACAACGGCGCCTGCAGCGGCTTGTTGTCCCGGATCTCGGCGACTGCCGTCTTCCGCACAATCGTGTCGAAGTCCTTGGGCTGGGTGAAGTTGCTCGCGACGTTGGTGAGGAATGAGCTTCGCACCTGCGCCGCCCTAGCCTTGCGATCGTCGGCCGAAGTGACTTCTGTGGGTACCACCGCCGCGAGCGATCCGATGAGCGCCGCACCGAGGGCGCTGTCGTCGGGGGCATCGAATGACCCCAGTCCGGATCGCGGAGCGACCCGCTGGAGCCGCGCCAAGGCCGAGATGCCATAGAGCAGGCGAGCTTTCTGGGGCCTGGTGAGTCTCGGTGTCGATTCGTCGGCGTCGTAGGTGGCGACGTTCGTCAATGCGGTGACGAGGTTTGCCTTCGGATCGTCACCGGGAAAGTACTTGTTCACCAATTCCGCGTACCAGCCTGCGCTGGCCGCCGAACCAGGCAGGACCTGGTTGGCCGCGGCCAACACGTCAGGGTCGTCGTGTGATTCGAGAACGGCGCGATCGATCGCGCCGAAGACTTCGAGAATATCGCGAGCTGGATTCGCGTCGCGAACTGATTCTGCTGATTCCATTGGCCGCCCCCAACCATGTTTGCGCAGCTAGCATAGCGTGGTTGCACCTCAATTTGCGAGACAATTCTGACGGGGGGTCTCCGGTGGACGGCGGGAACAACGGCGATATCCATGATGTGCCATGGGCGTCGATCTTCGATCCAGCGGCCAACGTACGGGCACTGACTGCCGTTCAGGCAGAAGGCTTTCGAGCTGCCAGCGAACTTGTCGACCGTTTCGTGCGGATGGTCGCGACGCGCCCCGACGGTGGCGCGGCGACGGTGCGCCAAGCCTCCCCGCTATCTAATGAGCAACGCGCAGATCTGTTGGGTGCCACCGATGTGGAACCGCTGATCAGATCGTGGTGGGCAATGGCCGGACAGTTCCTCATGGGTGGCGCACCGCAAACTCCGCCGCCCACTGCAGCGATCTCGCCCACGCTGGACTTCACCGGCACCGCGGCGACGGGCAGATTGGCATTCGAAACCGATGCGGGCGATACAGCAACGGCAGAGGTGTGGCTCCATAACTCAGCTGATGGTGATTTGGGCCGGATTCGCCTGCGGTGCAGCGAGTTGATGGCCGCCGACGGATCGGTCATCGAGGCCGAGGCATGCCGGATACATCCCAAGGCGGTTCCGGTCCCCGGGCGCTCCAGCCGCGGTGTCGGCATCACGGTCAAAGTCACCAATAAGGTCAAGCCCGGCCTGTATCGCGGCACGGTGTTGGTCGAAGGCCGCCCGGACTTGTGGTTGCCGGTGGCGTTGACCGTGCGTCCGGCGTCATGACGAGTATCGCCGACCGCTCGGACCTGACCGAGGCCGTCGAGACCAAGCTTCGTGAGGTCGGCAAGGCGGTGCGCCGCGCGATGCTGGACGCGATGCCCGACGGAGAACCGGTGCAATGGTTGTACGGCCCGATGCGGGAGTACCCGTCGCGCGTCGGCAAGGCGCTACGCCCTGCGTTGTGCCTGTCGGCCGGCCGCGCGTTCGGGGCGGCCCAGGAGGACCTGATCGGCATCGCCGTCGCAATCGAATTGCTGCACAACGCATTTCTCGTTCATGACGACATCGCAGACGGTAGCGAGATGCGGCGTGGTCGTCCCACGCTGACCGCACGGCACGGGATGGCCGCCGCACTCAATGCCGGTGACGGTCTGGCCATCGTCGCCAGCCAGGTGTTGCGCCGCGCGACCCGCCGGCTCGACCGGGACATCGCCGATCTGGTGATGGAGGAGTTCGACATCATGGCGATGCGGACCCTGGAGGGCCAAGCCACCGAGCTCGGCTGGCAACTCGACTGTGTGGAGGATCTGCGGCCCGCGGACTACCTCGACCTCATCATGCACAAAACCTGTTGGTACACCACGATTTATCCGCTACGTGTGGGCGCGATTGTGGGCTCGAACGGCACGGCGGATCTGTCGCAGATGATCCGGTTCGGCTTCCACTTCGGCGCGGCCTTTCAGATCCGCGACGATCTGCTGAACCTGGTGGGTGACGAGCGGGACTACGGCAAGGAAATCCTCGGCGACATCTTCGAGGGCAAGCGCACGCTGACCCTGGTGCACCTGATGGCCAGTGCCCAAGGCGCTGACCGTGATGTGGTTCGAGATTATCTGCGCCGTAGTCGTGCCGAGCGTTCCGAGGAGCTGGTCCGGACCATCCGCAGGCTGATGGACGACTACGGCAGCATCGACTTCACCAGCGAGTATGCCGAGGGCATTCTGCTGGTTGCCGAGGAGTATTTCGAGCAGGCCTTCTGTGATGCCCAGCAGGGCCCGGATTTGGACTTCCTGCGCTCGCTGGTGCCGTATGTCTGGGAACGGTCGCGCTAGTCACTAGCGATTCGTTGCTCTTTGCTGGTATTCATGATCCAGCAGGTCTGAAGGGGGACGTGATGTCGCTTCGGGTCAATATTGAATCGTTGGCCGCCGAGCGGACCGAAGCTGCCCAGACTGGTCATTGAACAGCCATGACCCTGACTGTCCTGGACATTGAGCGCTGGAATGCAGGTGATGTGCGTGAGGTTTTTCATGCCGCCAGCAGCCGCGCCCAGGCGGCCAGGGATGCTGCCGACGGATTGGCCACGCTCCCGGCGTTCGAGACGTGGGGCGGGCAGGCTGCCGAGGCCGCTAAGGAGGCGATCGGCCAGACGCGCAGGGATCTGGACGCGGCAGGCAACGAGGCACTCGCGGTAGCGAATGCGGCCCGCAGCGCGGCGGACGAAATCGAACGCATCAAGTCCGAACTGGCCAGTCTGAAGGCAGACGCGTCAGCGCTCGGCATGGAGATCGATCCGGTATCGGGAACAGTGCTGCCGGGGCCGAAGATCCGCAACCCGATGGAAGCTGAGCTCAAGCAGATGCAGCTGCAACCGCGGCTGGACAAGATCGTGGCCGAGGCGAATACCGTCGATATGGCATTGGCAAATGCCATCAACATGGCCGGCGGCAAGGCCCCCATCCCGGCGACGCCCCATGACAATCGACCGGAAATTCGGGAGGCGCTGAACAAGCCGCTCCCGGATGATCCGAAAGCATTCAACGACCTGTGGACCAAGCTGACCCCTGAGGAGAAGGACTGGCTGTACAGCCGGGATCGCAACATCGGTAACCATCCGGGGATGCCTTGGGCCGGGGATCATTCGAATCCCGGCAAGGACTACTACAACCGACTACATCTGCCCGAATTGCAGCAGAACGTGCAGGCCCAGGTCGATCAGCTCGCGCGCGACCACCCGGGCTGGGCGGCGGGCCAGGTTCCCAATCCCAAGGGCAATTTGGGTGTCTATCGCCAGTGGCAGGACTGGAAGGGCAAGTGGGACAGCGCCAATCACACCCTCGATGGCTATAAATCCGTCAGCTCCACACTGTCATCGAATGACGGTATTCCCCGCTATTTGGGCTTGATCGACGACCAGGGGCATGCGGCGATGTCGATCGGTAATCCCGATACGGCGACCCACACCGCGACGCTGGTGCCCGGGACCGGCCAGGATCTCGCCGCGTTCCAAGGAGCCACCAACAAGTCGGCGGCGATGTATGAATCCGCGCTCGCGTCAGATAGGTCGCTGAACGGCCACCTGGCTGTCACGACATGGATGGGCTACGACCGGCCGATGGACCTTGGCCAAGCCGCTGATGACGTTTACGCGCGTGGCGGTGCCGGGGCGCTCGATAGCTTCATGGCAGGCAACCAGGCGTCCCATGTGGGGGCTCCGTCACTCGATACGGTGGTTGGACATAGCTACGGGTCGACCCTCGTGGGTGCGGCCGGCGCTGACGGGCATCATCTTGCAGCCGAGAGCGTGATCGCGGTCGGCAGTCCGGGCATGCTGGTAGGTAATGCATCTGATCTCAGCCTCGACCCGGGTGGTCACGTCTACGCCGCGCGCGCCCAGCACGACATCATCCACTTGGTGTCCGGCGCCGCCCTGGGCCCCAATCCCACCTGGGACGGCTTTGGGGCGATCGAGATTGCGGCGGCCCCCGGCCCCGCTACCGGCCCGGAGATCCTCAACCTGCCTTCCGTTGCGGCTCACAGCAGTTACTGGGATCTCGGGAACCCGGCGCTGCGCAATATGGGAGCCATCATCGCCGGCCAACCGCCGCCACAGATTGTGCCAAATGGATAGGAAAGCCGTGCAGCCCATGACATCGCGACTCCTCCTTGTGGGGCGGTCGATCGCCGCGCTGTGCTTCGTAGGTGTGAACGCCGTGGGATGTGGTGGTTCGCTTGGCCCGCCCGTCCCGACTGGCGCAACCGAATTAGGAGGTACTCCAGTGACATCTGCACCATCGCCACCGGCCGGGTGGTCTCTGAAAGAGGTTGTGCCGAAGAGCGAGCAGGAGGCTCAGGACACGGTCATGGGCTACCTCAAGCGCACGCTGGCAGTCTTGCCGCCCGGAACAGTGGTCGACGGCAATGGTCACCCCGGTACGGGACAGACCGCGTGGTGTGACGACGAGCCCACGGACCCGAAGAATGCTCCAGTGCATTTACAGACGATCGGCGACATCAAGGTGCCCGGTGATATGGATCCGAAGGCGCTGATCACCAAAGTCGGGGACGCGTGGCGCAGTTGGGGATGGTATGTGTTCGAGCGGGACGGTTTCAACAAGCCCAACCAGTTCGGCTACGGTCCCGATGGCTATCGGCTGCAGATCGAAATGTCCAACCCGCCAAGCTATCCGCCGACGCTGACCGCGATATCTCCCTGCTTTGCGGGGAACCTGGCGCGCGATGATCTTCGGTTTCCGGTGGTTGTCAGTTCAGGCGGACAGTGAGACGCCGACTTACTGTATCCACCTGCGCCGCGGCGATCGCGCTGGCTGCAACGGGATGCCACGTGGGCAACCCCTACCAACCGACCGATCCCACCCGCGCCGGCCAAGCCGCCGCGGCGCTGACGTCGCTGCCGACACTGGAAGACACCAAGGCTCAGATGACCGCAGTGATCGAGCAAGTCGGTCAACAGATCTCAGCGATCGCCCCGGTGGTCACATTCACATGGCGTCACGAGGAGAGCCGGGCAGGCTGCAGCCCACCCTACGAGCAATCCGACGGCAAGGAGATATTGATGCCCAGCTACGTCTCCGATGTGCCTATCCCAGAACAGAACTGGAGGCAGGCCTACGACATCGCGTTACAGGCCGCCAAGACCCTGAATGCCTCGACGGTCACCGTCTTCAAGGACGCGCTCAACGATCACGATGTCCAGTTCTCAAGCGATACCGGAACGGTGCTCCGTCTGGGATCGCAACGGGCAGCGCTCGTCACCGGTAGCACGGGCTGCCGGCTACCAGCCGACAAGCACTAGCCTGTTGATGAACGGAATCGCCGCGTAGGCAACTGTTCTAGCGTCACGGAATGGCTGGCCGCCCATCGCTTCGCGCTGAGGTGAGTGCGCAGCGTTTCCTGTTGCGCCGCCTCGAGTATGCGATCCTGGGCCGGCCGATGCCGCAGCGGCACGACCCCCTTCGCACGCAGAAGTTCTCGCTGCTGGCCGGCTGCGCCGTCGCGGTCCTGATGCTGGTGTTGGACGGGTTCCTGGGGGCATCCCGATCCGACGTGATTCCCGGCGACGCCCCTTTGGTGATGTCGCGGCAGTCGGGTGCGCTATTCGTTCGCGTCGATGATCGGCTGCGCCCGGTGGCGAACCTGACATCGGCCCGCCTGATTCTTGGATCGCCGGCGACGCCGCACATGATCGACGAGGCCGCTCTGGTAAACGTGGCCGACGGGCCGATGTTGGGCATTGCCGGGGCGCCGCGGACGCTGGGGAAGGTGATCGCATCCTCGGACCTGCTCTGGACGGTCTGCGACGATGCCGATGGGCGCACGACCGTGGCTGCCGGCGATGACTGGGTCCCGCCGGCGCTCGACCCGCATGCGGCCGTCGTTGTCACCGTGACTCGCGGCGACGGGTCGGTCTTTCTGCTCTATGACGGCAAGCGCGCGATGATCGACCCCGGTGATCCAGTCACCGCACGCGCGTTGCACCTGGACGGCGACACGGTAGTTCGGAAGGTGTCTGCGACAGTTCTCAATGCGATTCCCGAGGTTCCGGCGATTGGCCCGCCGCGGATTGCTGGGGCAGGGCAACCGTCGGGGATTACCGGCTTCCCGGTCGGTACCGTCCTGCGGGTCCTGCGAACCGAATCGCCCGAGTACTACGTCGTGCTCGTGGGAGGGCTTCAGCGGGTCGGCCGGCTGACCGTGGACCTGCTCCGGTTCGCCGACCCTGCTGCCGGCGGCGACATCCGCGAAGTGCCACCCGAGCTGGTCGCACGTAGCCCGCTCGTCGATACCCTGCCGGTGGCCACGTATCCCGACGAACCACCCTCGCTGCTCAACGCCGGCGAAGAGCTTTGCGCGACATGGCAGTCCGGGCGCAGCGGTATCGCCATCGGTTCGCCGACCGCAGGCGGGCGTGAGTCCGTCACGCTGGCCGGATCCGACGGCGACGGGCCCGGCATCGACATCGTGCGGATGACCCCTGGGCGCAGCTTGGACGTCACCGATGCGGGTGCGGGCGACCGCTATCTCATCACGGATGCGGGAGTGCGCTTCCCCGTGCGTGATTCGGCAGCAGCGGCGTTGGGGTTGACTGGGACGCCGGTGGTGGCGCCGTGGGCGATCGTGGGTGCGTTGCCCAGTGGTCCGGAACTCGCGCGCGAGGCTGCGCTAGTCCGCCGAGACGTCCTCGGGTCGGCGCCGTAGCCGGACAGACGCCGCTGCGATCAGACCAGCCAGGCACAGCGCAGCGCCGGTCGCCGCGACCGCATAGGGGCGCTGCGGTTGGTGATCTGTTGGCGCGGGCGGGGCCGGTGGACGTGATCCGGCCGGCGAGGGTGACGCCGTCTGATCACTCAATGCGGCCACCGGATCGACGACACCGTTGCCGACGGCGGCATTCCATCCACCGGCAGGGTGGTGTGCGGTGGTCTTGATGCGGGTCATGACCTGCCGCGCCGACAGTCGGGGGAATCGGGCCCGTACCAGGGCCGCCAGGCCGCTCACCAGGGGTGCGGCGTAGCTGGTTCCCGATATCGGCGCCGTGCCCGTCGGTGTCGGCATGGTGGCGATCACGCCGGCGCCATCGGGATCCAGGGAGATGACGTGTTCGCCGGGGGCTGCGGTGTCGACCCACGGACCGTTGAGGCTGAACTCCGATGGCGTGCCACTCGAGTCCACCGAGGCGACGGTCAGGACGTAATCGTCGTACCAGGCCGGGCTGGCGATCACGGAGGGTTGTGCGGTGGTGTTCTGACTCGGGCACTGACCGTCCCCGCCGACATTGCCCGCCGCGGCCACCACGACGGCGTCCTTGACGTCGACCGCGTACGACAGTGCGGCGCCGAGCGCCCGGTCGTCGAGCATCGACTGGGCACAGGCCACCGAGGAGATGTTGATCACCGAAGCGCCCATGTCGGCAGCGGTACGGACGGCCATGGCCAGGGTGGTGACGTCGCCGAACCCACGGCTCGATAGATCTGCCAGCGGACCGAACTTGTTGCTGGACTGGCGGATCGCGATCAATGCGGCCTCGGGGGCGATGCCACCGAATCCGGTCGGGTCGGTCCGATCGGGTGCTGCCGCGATGATCCCGGCGACTATGGTTCCGTGTCCGTCGCAGTCTTGCCTGCCGTCACCGCTCGAGACGTAGTCGCCGCCGGCGATGACACCGGACAGCCGACGGTGCGCGGCAATCCCGGTGTCGATCACCGCGACCCGCTGTCCCGCGCCGCGAGTGAGCCGCCAGATCGCGGGCATATCGAAACCCGCCAATTGGGTTGCCGATACGTCGGCAGCATCGACGGGCAACGGCACCGCGCAGGCCTCGCGCTGTTCGGTCGGCTGGGACGGCGCAGGAGGTGCCGGCGGCGGCAGGAGTGAGTTGTCGATCGCGGGCGGGATGACCGCGAACGCCGGCGGCGCACAGTGCGGCAAGGCGAGCACCACCACCGCAGTTGCCGCCGCGGACAGTCGGGGGCCGCGGTTCGTCATCGCTGACCGACCCCGGGTAGCGCCGCGAACACCCCAGCCGCAGCCGCCGCCGACGGGACGACTGCCGCACTGACCGCCATGTCGAGCACGGCGATCGTGCGCCGCGCCGCCGGCGCCAGCCGCCACCGTCCCCCGTGCCTGCACCACACCGCACCGATCCCCACGACAACGAGGCCAGCGCACAACCAGGGGGTGCTCGCCGGCACCCTGATGGCACACAGGAGGACAAGTGCGGTGGCCGCGACGCCGGACGAAATGAACAGCATGACAACGTGATACGGATCAATCTGGCGGCAGGCCCGCAACAATAGCGCTGTACCGACGACCGCGATGAAGCCCGCCGCGACAAAGGGCCGGACCGCGGTCACCGCGGTGACGCCGGCGCCCAGGGCCGCCGCAGCTGCTGCCGTCACGGTGAACACGGTCAGTCGATGATGCGCGGTTCTCGTTTTGCGGTCGAGCTCAATACCGGACGCCGACAGCCCGGCACTGCCGACCGACAGCCGCGCAGACACCGCCAATGTGGCCAGGGACGCCGTCGCGAGCATCGGACCGCAGGCCGTCGTGGGCCACCAGCTCGCGACCGCACCAACTGTCGCTGCTGCCGCCGCCATCGCCACTGCCGCCAGCGGAAGGAAAACCAAAGGGGCACAGTCCAACAGCCGCCAGGCGAACAGTGACGTCGCGGATGTCGCCGACATCGCCAGCAGGAAGCCCGGAAGACCGGGGTGGCCCCGCACGAGGAGGACCAGAAGCACTGCCGTTGTCCAGCACAGCACGATCGAACCCGCCCGGCGGTTGGCGGCGGGCCACGAGGGACGCGTCAAGCTTGTCACCGTGTCGACGACCGCGGTACTCACGTCGAACGTGACCACCCGTGCCGGTCGAGCCGCCACCGAGGTGAGCATCAGCAGCTCGCCGTCGGGAATCGCACATTGGGCGAGCGTCGCCGTCGTGTCGAGGACCTCTCCGGACACCCGGGTCAGGTGCGGGCCGGTGTCGGCGAAGTCGTCCCTGCCGATGAGGTCTACTACGGCGGGTATCAGTTCCGCGATCGGAACATGAGCGGGCAGCGTGACGTCCGCCTCGTGATCGGCGGTGCGGATCGACACCCGGCACATCTCGTCGGTGGCAGCCATGACAGCGGACGCTAGCCAGCCTGGGGAGTCGCCGAACTCCGTTGTCCACAGGTGAATTGCCCACCGCGGTCGGGGTTGTCTACCGTCCCTGCATGAATCGGCCCGCCCGGCTGGCACCGCAGTTTCCGGTCAACGATCTGGTCGTCGAAGCGCTGCCGGACACCCCGTCGACCGGCGGGATATCGCGATTCGTGCCGCTGCTGGGTCTCGGCGCCCTGATGGGCGTCGGTGCGCTGGTGTGGGGGTCGGGGATGGTCGCGCGTGGCCCGTCCTCGGTGGTCTTTCCGGCGATGATGCTGGTATCGGCGGTGGGGATGGCGATGCACGCAGGCACCCGGCGGTCCGGGGTCGGCCTCGACCACCAACGCAAGCGCTATCTGGCCGGCCTCGGTCGGCTCAGTGAGCAACTGTGGGAGACCGCGCAGCGTCAGCGGGCGTCGCTGCTGTTAGTTCATCCGGTGCCGTCGTCGTTGTGGATGCTGATCGGCGGGCCGCGCATGTGGGAGCGTGGCCAGGGGGACTCGGACTTCTGCCACGTCCGCGTCGGCGTCGGCCGGCAGAAGCTGGCCCGGCGCATCGTGGTTCCGCCCGTGGGCCCGGTCGACGAGCTGGACCCGGTGACCGCTGACGCGTTGCGCCGCTTCGTCCACTGCCACACCACCCTCGACGATGCACCCATCGCGGTCGCCCTCGGTGCGCTGCGGTTGCTCCTGGTCGGTGGCGACGTTGCGCGCGGCCGCGCTCTGGTGCGCGCGATGGTCTGCCAGCTGGCTGTGCTGCACGGCCCCGACATCTGCGCGATCGCAGCGGTGGTCGGTCCAGGCCGCCGGCAGTTCTGGGATTGGCTGAAATGGCTGCCGCACAATGTATGTCCGCATCGGGGTGAATCGATGGTGTACGACGAGGCCGCAGACGTGCAGGCGCAACGGCACCACGTCGTTGTGGTCGTCGACGGCGCCGACCACCGAAATCTCACGAGGTCGGGAGTGACTGTCGTTGTCGTCGGGAACGACGCCGATGACAGCAGCGCACTTCGGCTGCACGTCGCCGGTGACCGGCTCGCCGTGGGCAGTGGTGAGCAGATCGAAGAATTCGCCACCGTCGACGGTGTGACGATGGCGCAGGCGCGGTCCTGCGCCCGCCGCCTGGCCCGCCATCGAACAACCGACGCGGTGCCCGATGACCTGCAGCGCTGGGTGAGCGCGCTGGCCATGAAGGATTCTGCCCCGTTGCGGGTTGCACTCGGCACCTCGGCGGACGGTGATCTCGTCCACCTCGACATCAAGGAGGCGGCCGACGGTGGGCACGGCCCGCACGGACTGTGCATCGGCGCGACCGGGTCGGGGAAATCGGAACTCTTGCGCACCATCGTCGCGGGGATGATCGCCCGCCACTCGCCCGACGACCTCAACCTGGTGCTCATCGATTTCAAAGGCGGGGCAACGTTCCTTGGTCTGGAGGGCGTGCCGCACGTCGCCGCCGTCATCACTAATCTCGCCGACGAGGCGCACTTGGTGGCGCGCGCGAAAGAAGCGCTCAGCGGTGAAATCCACCGCCGTCAAGCGTTGTTGCGGCGCGCGGGCAATGCCGTCAATCTCATGTCCTATCGACGTAATCGGGGTATCGACCCCACACTTCCGGACTTGCCGACACTGTTCATCGTCATCGACGAGTTCGCCGAACTGCTCACTCAGCAGCCGGATTTCGCCGAGTTGTTCACCATGATCGGGCGCGTCGGCCGGTCGCTCGGGGTGCATCTGCTGCTGGCCAGCCAGCGACTGGATGAGGGACGGCTGCGCGGTCTCGAGTCGCACCTGTCCTACCGCATCTGCCTGAAAACCTCGACGGTGGCGGAATCCCGAGCCGTGCTGGGCGTGGCGGACGCCGCCGAGCTCCCCGCCACCCCGGGCGCGGCGATCCTTCGCACCGGCGACGGCCGCCTCACCCGCTTCCAGGCCAGCTATCTCAGCGGTCCGGCGCGTGCCGCCACACCGTCGAATCCGGCTGTGCGACTGTTCACCTCGGTGCCCGCCGCGCCTCCGGAGACCGGTGCCGGAGCCGGCCCGACCGCACTGGACATGATCGTCGATCGGTTTCGTGGCCAGGGCACCTCGGCTCATCAGGTGTGGTTGCCACCGCTGACACGGTCGCCACACCTTTCTGAACTGGACAGTGTCGCCGGGGGAGAGCTCAGTGCGGTGATCGGCCTGGTCGATCTGCCGTTCGAACAGCGGCGTGCCCCGATGGTCGTCGAGCTCGGTGGTGCGGGCGGCAATGTCGCGGTGGTGGGTGCGCCCCAGAGCGGCAAGTCCACCGCGCTGTGCACCATGATCACCGCGCTGGCCACGAGCCATGACCCACACCGGATCCAATTCTACTGCCTGGACTTCGGCGGCGGCGCGCTCGAGCGGCTACGGCGTCTGCCCCACGTGGGATCGGTGGCGACCCGCCGGGAACGGGAATTGGTGCAACGCAGTGTCAGCCATGTCGGTGCGATTCTGTGTGCTCGCGAATCGCTTTGTGACGCAGACACATACGGCGATGTGTTTCTGGTCGTGGACGGGTGGTCGACCCTGCGTGAGGAGTTCCCCGACCTCGAGGCGACGATCACCGGGCTCGCTGCCCGGGGCTTATCGTTCGGTGTCCACGTGATCCTCACCGCGGGAAGGTGGGCCGATGTCCGGCCCGCGCTCAAGGATCAGATCGGCACCAGAGTCGAACTGCGACTGGGTGATCCGATCGATTCCGACGTGGACCGCAAGCAGGCTGCGGCGGTCCCGATCGATAGGCCTGGGCGGGGTATCACCCGCGAGGGTCAGCACTTCCTGATCGCGATACCGGACGATGTCGAAGGGGTTCATGCGGGTTCGTGGCGTGCCCCACCCGTTCGCTTGCTGCCCGTGCTGGTCGAGCACTCGGCAGTGGTCGACCAAGCCGGCGCCGACACGGAACGGGTCCTGCTCGGCCTCGGCGAAGACCGCCTCGAACCGGTTGCTCTCGACTTCAGCCGGCAGCAGCACCTGTTGATCCTCGGCGACCCCGAGTGCGGGAAGACCGCGGCGCTGCGAGCACTGTGCGGTGAGATCGTGCGCACGGCAATAGGTCGCCCGGCTTCGCTGTTCGTCGTCGACTACCGTCGCGGTCTGCTCGGTATCGCCGAATCGCAGCACCTGCTCGGCTACGCATTCTCTCCCAACAGCCTCGCCGATCGATTGCCAGAGCTGATTGCGTTGTTGCAGAGCAGATTACCCGCCGCAGATACGCCGATCGAGCAGCTCAAGACCAGATCGTGGTGGACCGGGCCGGAGGTCTTTGTCGTCGTCGACGACTACGACGTCGTCTCCGCGACATCACCGGACGCACTGTGTTCGCTGCTCGCGCTCCTGCCGCACGCCACCGATATCGGGCTGCACCTGATCCTGGCGCGCCGGTGCGCCGGATCCGCGCGGGCGATGTTCGAGCCGCTTCTCGCGCACCTGCGCGACAGCGGCTGCGCCGGCCTGTTGATGAGCGGAAGCCCCGAGGAAGGCGGCTTGATCGGCCACCACCGGGCGGTTGTGCAACCGCCGGGGCGCGGCATGCTGGTGACCCGTTCGGCGGCGCAACTGGTCCAGGTCGGTTGGTGCCCACCGTGATCAGCGCGGTGCTGGAGATCGGCCCAGCGGCGGTGTTGCCTGCTCGCGGGGCGATCTCGGCGGAGCTGGCCGCCGCGGCACTTGCCGGGATCGACGACACGACGGTCTTGTTGCGGGAGCGGCCCGTTGCCGTCGCTGAGCTGTTGCGGCGAGTCGTCGAGATGGCCGTCGAAACGGACTGTGAATCACTCACTGTCGTGCACCCCTCGTGGTGGCCAGAGCATCGGGTGGCGCGCGTCGTGGACGCGGTCGCGACGGTCGTCACCGACATCCGCACACTGTCGCGGTCGGCGGTGATCGCGGGCAGCGATCCGGCCACCGTCGTCGAGATCGCCGACGACGTTGTGGCGATCAGTGCGCCAGCCGAGCCGCCAGTGATCATGGCCCGCACCGACGACCCGGGTGACATCGCTCTGGCAATCGGGAGCGAAGCCGGTACACGGGTGCTCATCGATGCTCCGCCGGGAGTGCCCGGCGCGGCCGAGTATGCCCGCGACGTATCGGCGGCTCTGCGTCAGCGGGGCGTGGTCGCCCGCGCAGCTGGGATAGGCGATATCGCGCCGCCGGCGTCGGTGGCCGATCATCTGGCGGTGCCAGTGCCGCGACCTCGGCGGGCTCCGGTATTCGCGATGGCCTCGTTGGCCTTGACGCTCTGCGCAATTGGAGTCACCACGGCCAGGACCCACGCTCCGGCGCCCGCCCTCGACGCCGTCGATGTCGTCGAAGGTCGTGTCACTGTGCGCATCCCGCCCCATTGGGCGCTCACCCGAATCACCGCGGGGCCGGGATCGCGACGTATCCAGGCCAGCTCGCCGACCGAACCGAATATCGCTCTGCACGTCACTCAATCATTCGCTCCCGGTGAAACATTGGACCGAACCGCGGACGTGCTGCGGCAGGCTGTCGCCGAGCAGCCCGCCGGCGTGTTCGTCGACTTCAATCCCACCGACCGCCGCGCTGGACGCCCCGCCGTCACCTACCGCGAGGTCCGGGTCGGCCGGGACATTCGTTGGACGGTGGTGCTCGACGGGTCGACCCGGATCAGTGTGGGATGCCAGAGCGCTGCGGGCCGTGAGGATACGGTCGAGCAGGCCTGCGACAGCGCGATCGAGTCGGCCCGCGAATTGGTGGGAACCAAAGGTGGCTAGCCAACGTCGAATCCATTGTCAGCGTGTACAACTCAAACGTAAGGACGGACCGTGACGACTCTGAGTGCGGACTTCGATCTCATGCGCACCGCCGCCGCTGCTGCCGACACTCGCAACGACGAGATCCGGGTTCTGTTGCAGGGCTTCATCACCCGAATGGAGTCGGTGCCGCCGACAGTGTGGGGTGGGCTGGCCGCGGCGCGGTTCAAGACCGTTGTCGCGCACTGGAACAACGAGTCAACCAGGCTATCCAATGCCCTGGCGGGGATCGCCGACACGATCCGGAACAACGAACACGAACTGCGTGAGGCGGCGCAGCTACATGCGCAGCGCATCGCCGATGTGACTGCCGATCTCTAGCGAAGGAGCGTGACCGTGGACCCAGTGCTTTCCTACAATTTTGCCGAGATCGACGCGGCGGTGCTCGCGGACATCCAGGGCACGTCGGCCCGGCTCGGCGCTGCGCTCGATGACCTGAGCCGACAGATCGCACCGCTGCGGGAGGTGTGGACGGCCGACGCCGCAGCTGCCTACCAGGCCGAGCAGGCGAGTTGGCAGCAGGCCGCATCCGCGTTGCACGACATCCTCGTGCGCCTGGGCGCCGCGGTGCGCGACGGGGCGGCCGACGTCGCCGATGCCGATCGCCGTGCCGCGGGAATGTGGGGCTGACCGCCCACCGAACTCTGTGCGGCCCCTGCGGAGGAGAGCCGTGGGGTCGCACAGTCCACGCGCCGTCCCGGCGTCATGGCAACCCCCACCATGACGTCGGGGCGGTCGCGTTCGTGTCGGGCAACGAGCGCATCACTACGCCCGATGTGGCGTAACGTGGCCGCACACGCGCCGGTCGGGTTGATCGCGCGAGGAGTGTGATCGCCGATGGGCACATCCAGAACACCGCGAGCCGGGGCCGGTGGCCCGCGGCCGTCGGCGCTGCTGCGCGCGGTCCACGAGCTCTTCGTCGCCGGCGAGGTCGATGGGTCCTACCTGGAATCCAGCTCGCTGCGGCCGATCGTGGCCAAGAGCTGGCAGCGCAGCCTGGCCAAGGGCGTCGACCCCGATGGTGCGGCGCAGCCGTCGCCGGTCGGTGAGGAACTGGCCCGGCTGCGTGAGGCGCATCCGCTGGCACCCGCACTGCCGGTCATCCGGCGACTGCTTGTCGATGACGCGGCCGGTTCCGGGGTGGTGGTCGCGGTGACCGGCGCCGACGGCACCCTGCTCTGGGTGGAGGGCGACCGCAACGCCCGCCGCCGCGCGGAGGCGATGAACTTCGTGCCCGGCGCGGATTGGAGCGAACGTGGTGCGGGTACCAACGCGCCAGGAACCGCCCTGGCTGTGGACGCTGAGCTGCAGATTCACGGGTCCGAACACTTCTCCCGCATGGTGCAGCCGTGGAGCTGCACGGCGGTGC
The DNA here is from genome assembly GCA_023264735.1 of Mycobacterium sp. GTDB lineage: Bacteria > Actinomycetota > Actinomycetes > Mycobacteriales > Mycobacteriaceae > Mycobacterium. The sequence goes on from JAHFVD010000064.1 coordinate 36,283, forward strand.
CCGTCCACGACCCGACCACCGGCGCGCTGCTCGGCGCCCTCGACCTGACCGGCGGATCGCGGGTGGCAACCCCGCAGGCGCTGGCCCTGGTCCGCGCCACCGTCGTCGCCGTCGAAAGCCACTTGGCCCTGATGCGGTTGACCGGCGCTGCGGTGGAGGCGGCGCCGCGGCGCCCGCGGCTGGCGGTGCTCGGCTCCGAACGGCCGCGCTGGCTGGTCACCGACGAGTTCGGGCACCTGCGCGCGACCCCGTTGACCGGCAGGCACGCCGATATTCTGGTGCTGCTGAGCCGTCACCCCGAGGGGCTCAGCGCCGATCACCTCGCGATGCTGCTCGACGACAAGGATCTCGACGTCGTGACGGTGCGCGCCGAGATGTCACGCCTGCGCAAGGTCGTCGGCGCGGAGGTGATCGACTCACGGCCCTACCGGTTGCTGATCCCGATCACCACCGACATCGGCGAGGTGGACGAGGCACTCGACGCCGGCGATGTGACGGCCGCCCTCGACCGCTATCCGGGACCGCTTCTGCCGCAATCGATCTCACCGGCAGTCGGGCGGCTGCGCATCGAGCTGACGATGACGCTGCGGGCTGCGGTGCTGGCCACCGGCGATCCCGCGGTGTTGCGCCGCTGGCTGAACAGCCCCGACGGACGCGACGACCGGGATGGTTGGCGAGCGCTGCACGACGGCACGCTGCCCGGCTCGGTGCAGCAGGCCCAAGCCCACGGCAAGCTCGCCGGACTGGACATCGACCTGGCGTGAACGTTGCACGATTGCGTGCAACCGTGCTGCAACCCCGCACTGCCTAGTTTCAGTGACGACCGACACACTTCGTCGTCTTGAACAGGCAGGAGAATGCCATGACTGTATATGCGAGGCCCGGGGCGGAAGGCTCCGTGATGTCGTTCGCGGCCCGGTACGAGAACTTCATCGGCGGCGACTGGGTCGCACCGGTGGGGGGCCAGTACTTCGAGAACCGCACGCCGGTGACCGGCGAGGTGTTCTGTGAGGTGGCCCGTTCGACCGACGCCGATATCGAGCTCGCCCTCGATGCCGCGCACGCCGCGGCACCGGCCTGGGGCAGGACCTCGGCCGCCGAACGCGCGCTGATCCTCAACAAGATCGCCGATCGCATCGAAGCCAATCTCGAGAAGATCGCCGTCGCCGAATCCTGGGATAACGGCAAACCGGTGCGTGAAACCCTCAACGCCGATATTCCATTGGCAGTCGACCACTTCCGCTACTTCGCCGGGGCGATCCGCGCCCAAGAAGGCTCCCTCTCGCAGATCGACGAGGACACCGTCGCCTATCACTTCCACGAGCCATTGGGGGTGGTGGGGCAGATCATTCCGTGGAATTTCCCGATCCTGATGGCGGTCTGGAAGCTGGCACCCGCGCTGGCGGCCGGCAACGCCGTGGTGCTCAAGCCCGCCGAGCAAACCCCAGTCTCAGTGCTCTACCTGATCTCGTTGATTGCTGATCTGCTGCCGGCTGGTGTTCTCAACGTGGTCAACGGGTTTGGGGTCGAAGCCGGCAAACCGCTGGCATCCTCGAACCGGATCGCCAAGATCGCGTTCACCGGCGAAACCACCACCGGCCGGCTGATCATGCAGTACGCCAGCCAGAACCTCATCCCGGTGACCCTGGAGCTCGGCGGCAAGAGCCCCAACATTTTCTTCTCCGACGTCCTCGCAGCGAACGACGACTACCAGGACAAAGCGTTGGAGGGGTTCACGATGTTCGCCCTCAATCAGGGCGAAGTCTGCACCTGCCCGTCGCGCAGCCTGATCCAGGCCGACATCTACGACGAATTCCTCGCGATGGCCGCGATCCGGACCAAGGCCGTGCGCCAGGGTGATCCGCTGGACACGGAGACCATGATCGGGGCGCAGGCCTCCAACGATCAGCTGGAAAAGATCCTGTCCTATATCGAGATCGGCAAAAGCGAAGGCGCCCACATCATCACCGGCGGCGAACGCGCCGACCTCGGTGGCGACCTTAACGGCGGCTACTACATGCAGCCGACGATCTTCACCGGCCACAACGCCATGCGGATCTTCCAGGAAGAGATCTTCGGACCTGTCGTCGCGGTCACGTCCTTCAAGGATTACGACGACGCCATCGATATCGCCAACGACACCCTCTACGGCCTGGGCGCCGGAGTGTGGAGTCGCGACGGCAACACCGCCTACCGCGCCGGCCGCGATATCAAAGCCGGTCGGGTGTGGACGAATTGCTACCACCAGTACCCGGCGCATGCGGCGTTCGGTGGTTACAAGCAGTCCGGCATCGGCCGGGAGAACCACCTGATGATGCTGGATCACTACCAGCAGACCAAGAACCTGCTCGTCTCGTACTCCAACAAAGCTCAGGGATTCTTCTGAGTTTAAAAAGCCTCCACCACAACCAGTTTCACGAAGGAACACAATCATGACTCAGACACTTGGCGCCCCTGCCACATCCGAGACCACCGGCACCATGCGTGCTGCCGTCGTCACCGAATTCGGCGCGCCCCTGCAGGTCGAAGACGTCGACCTGCCCACCCCCGGCCACGGCGAAGTCCTGGTCAAGCTGGAGACCTCGGGCGTGTGCCACACCGATCTCCATGCCGCCCATGGTGATTGGCCCGTCAAGCCGCAACCGCCATTCATCCCGGGCCACGAGGGCTACGGCACCGTCATCGCCCTAGGCGAAGGCGTCACAGACCTGAAGCTCGGCGACAAAGTCGGCAATGCCTGGCTGTGGTCGGCATGCGGGAGCTGCGAGTACTGCCGCACCGGCTGGGAGACGCTGTGCGAGAGCCAGCAGAACGGCGGCTACAGCGTCAACGGCAGCTTCGGCACCTACATGCTGGTGAATGCGGCCTATGCCGCGCGGATTCCCGACGGCATCGACCCGCTCGAGGTGGCGCCGATCCTGTGCGCGGGCGTCACCGTCTACAAGGGACTGAAGGTCACCGACACCCGGCCGGGCCAATGGGTGGCCATCTCCGGAATCGGCGGGCTCGGCCACATCGCCGTGCAGTATGCCCGCGCGATGGGCCTGCGCGTGGTGGCCGTCGACATCGACGATGCCAAACTGGCTCTCGCCGCGCGGCTCGGCGCGGAGGTCACTGTCAACGCCAAGACCGCCGATGTCGTCGCGGAGGTCCAGAAGGCCACCGGCGGCGTGCACGGGGTCCTCGTCACCGCCGTCCATCCGCAGGCCTTCGGCCAGGCGATCGGGCTGGCCCGGCGCGGTGGCACCATCGTCTTCAACGGCCTTCCGCCCGGTGACTTCCCGGCTCCGATCTTCGATATCGTCTTGAAGGGCTTGACGATTCGCGGATCGATCGTTGGCACTCGTCAGGATATGGCCGAGGCGCTGGACTTCTACGCTCGCGGCCTGATCCATCCCACCGTGGAGGCGGCCAAGCTCGACGACATCAACGAGGTGTTCGGACGGATGGAGCGCGGCCAGATCGACGGCCGCGTGGTCATCGACTACCGCTGAGTCCCCAGCACCTCGCGAACGGCTTCGATGCCGACAAGACGGATGTCGTCGCGTCGGATCGTGGCCCACCGCCCCGGCGTCATGGCGAATCCCACCATGGTGTCGGGGCGGTCGCGTCGGTTCTCCACCGTGGTGCCCGTCTGGACGTAGGGCAGCGAACGCGTCACCCCCAGCGAGGCAGCGTTGTCGTGCCAGGCCCGGGTGACGGCCAGGTCGGCGTCGAAGCCGGCGAAGATCAGATGCAGTGCCGCCTGGCGGAGCTCCTTGCCGATGCCCCGACCCTGATGCGCCAGCCCCAGCCACGAGCCGGTGGTCAAACTCCGGTTCTGCGGAAAGTGTTCTGCGTGAACCGAACACATGCCGACCACCGCCCCGTCGACCAGGACAGCCAGGTCGAGGTTCCACCGCTGAGGCGTCGTCTCGGCTCGGTTGCGCCAGTAGTACTGCAGGCTGTTGCGTTCCAACTCACGCGAGGGCACATCCGTCCACGGCTCGCTGAACGGCATGGTCGCCGGATCGTGAATCCCCTTGGCCGCCAGGGTGGCCAGCTGTGCGCCCAGCTCGTCGCTGACATAGCGCAGCACGACCCGCGGCGTCACGACCTGCAGATCGAATAGCGGCCAGATGTCATGGGCCATGTCCCAAGAGGACCACAGCCCATACCGCGCCCAAAAGTGATTTACGGCAAGATGCCAGGTGATGAGCACATCTAACGGACCCCAGTCGGTCTTCAGCGTCGGCTTCACCCGGGTCAGCGAGGCCGGTATCTCGCTGGACCAGCAGGTGCACCAGACCCTGGTCGACCACCGCGGCCTGATCGAGATGCCGGCCTATGCGGTGATGGCGGAATCGGTCACCAGCGGCGCCTACTGGTACACGTTCGCCGAGCCGGTCGCCATCGTGCAGTCCTGGCTTGCCCGCACCGCCGGAGCCCGGCCCAAGGTGGGGGACCGACTGCACGGGGTGTCGGCAATGGCGCACCGCGACGATGCCCACGGCACCGCCACCATGACCGTCACCACCGGAACTCACGAGGTCGTCTGCTCGGGGGTGGCTCGCGCCGTCCGCGTCGGCCGCAGCACCGAAGCGTTGCGGGCCCTGGACAAGGACGCCATTGCGACACCCGTCGAGACACTGCCCGCATCGCCCGACGTCGACACCACCGTGTCGGCCATCGACCCGGATTGGGACGGCGGGCGCATCCTGGCCGCGATCAGCAGCGGTGATATCGCCCGCGGGCCGTTGTGCGAACTGCTGGCCATGACCGTCGAGATCGAGGACGAGCCCGTCATGACGGTCGAGCCGCAGCCGTGGATGGCCAACCCGCTGGGCGCCATGCAGGGCGGGGTCATCGCCTCGCTCATCGGCCAGGCCTGCTCACTGGCCGGCCAGGCCCACACTGGCCCCGGCGACCGCTACACCCTGGCTGACCTGTCCGTTTACTACTTCCGGTCGCCTCCGGTCGACGGGCGGACGCTGGAACTGGCCACCACCACCGAACGTGTCGGCCGCCGGATGGGGACGGTCGCAGCGACCATGGCCGACGCCGACGGCACCAGCTATGTCCGTGCCGTCGCCAACATCGCCTACGAGCGGGCGACGGCGTTTTGACCTGCCCGGATCGTCGCAGGTAAGCTGCCACGTTGGCGTGCGGTACGCCGCGGTTTCGCACCGCGGAGTAAGCCGGGTTCTCGGGTCAGTGTTGGTCGCCGAGAAGCAAACCCCGCCGACGCGTCCCGACCGGCACCCGGGTCAGACCGGGAACAACCCGAGAAGAGAAGAAGGTAGCGCTGTGTCTACGTACACGCCGAAGGCGGGTGACACCACACGTTCGTGGTACGTCATCGACGCCACCGACGTGGTGCTCGGCCGGCTCGCCGTTGAAGCAGCGAAGTTGCTGCGCGGCAAGCACAAGCCGACATTCACGCCGAATGTCGACGGCGGCGATTTCGTCATCGTCATCAACGCCGACAAGGTCGCCATCAGCGGCGACAAGCTCAACAAGAAGTTCCTCTACCGCCACTCGGGTTTCCCCGGTGGTCTGCGTGCCCGCGCGCTCGGCAACGAGCTGGCCAAGCATGCCGATCGTGTCGTCGAGAACGCGATCGTCGGGATGCTGCCGCATAACAAGCTGAGCCGTCAGGTGCAGAAGAAGCTCAAGGTCTACGCAGGCCCGGATCATCCGCATGCCGCGCAGCAGCCGATTCCGTTCGAGATCAAGCAGGTGGCTCAGTGAGCGAGACGACAGAAAACACGACTGAGGTCGAGGCGACCGAGGTCGTCGAGGTGATCGAGACCCCCGAGGTCGTCGAGGTCGCCGAAGTAGAGGTCGCCGTCGAGGCTGCCCCGCGTGCGCCGATCATCATCGACCGTCCCATCCAGACCGTCGGCCGCCGCAAGGAGGCAGTCGTGCGGGTCCGGCTGGTGCCGGGCACCGGCCAGTTCAACCTGGACGGCCGCACCCTGGAGGCGTACTTCCCGAACAAGGTGCACCAGCAGCTGATCAAGGCCCCGCTGGTGACCGTCGACCGGGTGGACGCCTTCGACATCTTCGCCCACCTCGACGGTGGCGGCCCTTCGGGTCAGGCCGGCGCGCTTCGCCTCGCGATCGCCCGTGCGCTGATCCTGGTGCAGCCCGAGGATCGTCCGGCACTCAAGAAGGCCGGCTTCCTCACGCGTGACCCGCGTGCCATCGAGCGCAAGAAGTACGGCCTCAAGAAGGCCCGCAAGGCGCCGCAGTACAGCAAGCGCTGATCTGCCGCGTTTACCTACGCAACGGCTCGCCGGGCGTCGTCCAGTTTCGACTGGAGGCGCCCGGCGATTCGTTTTAGTGGCCTGAGTCACGTCGCGAATGCCCAGCTCAGAGCCACTGTGACGACCGATTGTTACGTTTCGGTTTGAGTACCTGGCCGTTCGGCAACGCTCCATGGAGCCGGCGGCAACGTCGGCTGCCCGAGGTAGGAGAGGGACCCTTCGGGGGGTCGGTGCCTTCCTTCGGGGCTGTGTGGCGAGGTTCCCGCAGCTCTGTGACTCCCTGCCGATAACGGGAAGAAAAAGGAGCGAACATGAACACGATGACGAAGATGGCCGCTGGTGCGGTTCTCGGTGGATCGATGCTCGTCGCGGGTGGTTTTGGTCTCGCGAACGCGACCCCGGACGCTCCGGCGGTGCCGCAACCCCAGGCGCCTGCGCCGGTGACCGGTGAGAGCCTCAACGTGGGCCTCACCGTCGATGGCCAGCAGGTCGGCACCATCCAGAACGTGTCGCTGAACACCGCCCAGACCCTGGCCTCCAGCGTGTGCCCGAGCGACGACCTGTCGTCCAAGCTGCCGCAGCTGGCCACCAACCAGATCGACACCGTTCCCGTGTGCGCCAGCGGCACCACCGGGGTGAGCTACACGTTCACCACCAGTGG
>JAHFVD010000002.1 GCA_023264735.1 Mycobacterium sp.
CCCACGGACCCGACAGTGAAGCGGTGGAGGAAGAGCGGCGCCTGCTCTACGTCGGAATCACCCGGGCCCGAATACATTTGGAACTCAGCTGGGCGCTGGCCCGCACGCCGGGTGGCCGCCAGGGTCGACGTCCGTCACGATTCCTCAACGGCATTGCCCCGCAGACCCAGGCCGAGCCGTCGCCGAACAAGCCGCGCAGACAGAAGGGTGCCACCCCGCGCTGCCGGGTGTGCAATGCGGTGCTCAACACGGCACCGTCAATCATGTTGCGCCGCTGCGAAACCTGCTCCGTCGACATCGACGACGAACTGTTGTCCCAGCTCAAGGACTGGCGGCTGCGCACCGCCAAGGAGCTGAAAGTGCCTGCCTACGTGGTCTTCACCGACAACACGCTGATCGCGATCGCCGAATCGCTACCCGCCGACGACGCGGCACTGGTGGCGATCCCCGGCATCGGCGCGCGCAAGCTCGAGCAGTTCGGCCCGGACGTGCTGGACCTGGTGCGCGGACGCCGATAACTCAGTGGCCGGGGCCGAAGTTGCCCGTCCTGGTGGTCGCATTGGTGCCGTTTTGCGCGGTTCCTGAGGTGCCCTGGCCGGTGTAGCTGTTGACGTCTCCGACGCCGGCGGTGGGGGTCGCCGCGGCGATGGGGGAGCCGCTCAATGCGATCACCGCGAATGCGGCAGCCGTGATGGCCAGTTTGCGGGGTACTTGATCCATGCCTCAAGGATGGATGCGAAATCCGCCCGGGTCACGCGACTCATAGTGAAAACAAATATGACCGGGTGCGAGCCGCCAATAGCTCAGGCTTTCACCATCTTTGGCGGCTTCCACGTCCCGTCGAGAGCCTCGGCGGTGGGCCAGTACAGCCGCAGCGCCGCCACGAACGGTCCTGGCGGCGCCGGCAGCCAGTTGGCTTCCTTGTCCACGCCTGGGGACGAATTCTGCACATAGATCGTCACCCCGCCGTCGGGATCCTTGACCAGGTCGGGCAGCATCGGCGAGTTGATCAAGTAGCGGTCAATCGGATTGTCCACCAACAGGCTTTCCGGCGTCTTGTACATCGTCACCGACCAGAACGCGTCGACGGGCGGCAGCTGTCCGGCCGGAAATGTCAGGGTGTAGTTGTTGGCCCCGGAAAGCGATTGGCCGTCGGCGTCGGTGGCCAGAACGGGGTACATGGCCTCCTGCTCGGAGTTGCCGTAGATACCGAGGACCGCGGCGGCCATCCGGTAGAGGTAGTTGCCGTTGAGATATTCCTTGGTTCCGAACAGTTGGCCCGCTGTCACGTGGCCGGTGTCGACGTGGCGTTTCAGGGTGCTGAATTCGGCCCAGGCATCGGCGATTCCGGCCTCGACAGCCGTCCGCGTCTCCGGCGTCAGGGCCTCGACACTGAAGCCCGCCCCGATGCCGATGCTGGCGAAGCGGGCCCGCACGTCGTGTTCGGAGGCCAGCGTGGGGGTGAAGCGCAGCACGAAGTCCATCAGCTCGAAGAACGTCGGCGACGTTCTCTGTTCGTCGGGACTCAACGCGCGGGGGAAGTCGATGGCCGGTGCCGGTGCTGGCGCGGGCTGGCCGAGGAACGCCGACAGTGGCTGCGCGGTGTATTCCGCCTGAATGGCCTCGACATCGTCGAGATCGTCGGGGCCGAACAGCTGGGTGCGATAGATCACCAGCACGATTTCGGTGTCCGACCGGATCACGTCGGTGATGCCCGCGGGCTTCTCGCCATCCCAGCCCGGCCCGGCCAGCAGGTAGTTGCCGCCGCCGTTGCCGGTGGCGCGGCTGCCCACGTAGGCGAAGTTGTAGGTGTAGCCGTCGACGAACTGCAGCGAGTAGTAGCGACCTTGTCCGATCGGCGGGACGCTCAGCACCAGCGGCTCGGCCCGCAGGTCGGCGCCCAGCATCGAATACGGGGTATCGGAGTTGGGGGTTTGAATCGCGGTGTCGGCCGGCGTGAACACGCGTGCCGAGCTGTGCACCTGGTTCCAGGCGCCCTTGAATTCCGGGTTGTCCGTGTCGACGAAGTACGAGTACTGGACGCGGTAGCTGTCGACCATCGGGGAGCCGTAGATGTAGGCCTCTGTGGCGATGGCCCTGACTTGTTCGGGGGTCGGCGGTTCCCCGGCCGAGGTGGCCGGGGAACCGCCGAAACCCGAGGTCATGGCTGTGGTCTAGCCGTTTACCGCGGCCAGCGCCGCGTCGTAGTTGGGCTCGGTGCCGATCTCGGGCACCAGCTCGGTGTAGACGACCTTGCCGTCAGCACCGACCACGACGATGGCACGGCCGAGCAGGCCCGCCATCGGACCGTCAACGATGGTGATGCCGAAATCCTCACCGAAACTGCTGCGGAAGGCCGAGGCGGTCACGACGTTCTCGATGCCCTCGGCGCCGCAGAACCGCTTCTGGGCGAACGGTAGATCCTTCGACACGTTCACCACCGGTACACCCGTGGCTGCGGCGCGCTCGTTGAAGGTTCGCACGCTGGTTGCACACACAGGGGTGTCGACCGACGGAAAGATGTTGAGCACCAGACCTTTTCCACCGAACTGGCCGCTGTCCACGGAGCCGAGGTCGGTGCCGGTCAGGTCGAAAGCTGGAGCCTGGGCGCCGACGGCGGGCAGGTCTCCAACGGTGTTGATCGGGTTTCCACGCAGGGTTATCTGTGCCATGGGAACAAGTTTGTCAGGGCCGGTGCGACCGCCGCTGGGCGGGCTTGTGAAATCGCAAAAGCGCAGGTCAGAAAATCGCTTGTGGCGAAACGGTGGTAAGGTTTAGCCTCAATTCATCAATCCTGTGCCGATCGATGGCTGCAGGCGGCGTGACGAAAGGAGGGGCCTGACGATGATCACCACTACTGCTGAATTCGGCGTAGCTGGCATGGCGTATCGCGCGTGGTCCTCCCCGGTCGTCCTGTCGACCCCCGCGCATCACGCTCACGCCGCTATTCCGGCGCAGCGTAAGCGCCGCGCCAACGCCGCCCCGACCATCGCGTCCGTGGACAGGAGCTTCATCTAGGAAAGCTCCCAGACACAGCCAACTGGCCACGGACCCGAAGTCAAAGGATCCGTGGCCTTTGTGTTTCACCAGATTCCTGGCCCCGGATCGCTCTGAAAAGAGATACCCAATGCCATTTCGACCAGGAAGCAGGTGAGCGAGACATGTCGGCATCGACAGTCCGCCAGGAGAAGCTGCCGGTGTTGCCGTGCCACGTCGAGAATCCCGACTTGTGGTTCGCCGAGAGTCCCGTCGACCTGGAGCGCGCCAAGGTCCTCTGCGGGGAATGTCCGATCCGGCGGCAATGCCTTGCCGCCGCGTTGGACCGCGGTGAGCCGTGGGGTGTCTGGGGCGGCGAGATCGTCGAGCGGGGCAGCATCGTGGAGCGCAAGCGTCCGCGCGGGCGTCCGCGCAAGGACGTGATTGCCGCCTGAGGTTTGTCGGCCCCGGACCCGCTAGTGCGCGGGTTCGGGTTCGACGAATCCCGGAACCAACCGGGCCGCCAGCGCGCGCGTCGGCACATGGGCGTCGAGCTGGCACGAGATCGCCACGGTCGACGCGATGACCCGCAACGGAATCGCCAGCTTGGCCGGCAGATCCATCGACCGTGCGGTCCTGATCTGCTCGGCGGACACGTTCATATTCGCCGCGGCCATCTTCTGCAGCCACCGGCGGGTGTAGTGGAACACGTCGACCTCGATCGGTTCGACGTACTGGCGCAGCATGTCGTCGATTTCGCTCGCCGAGACCCGCTCACCCTTCTGGATGAAGCCGACTCGTTCCATCGTGGGCAGCAACTCGTCGTAGTTCTTGTCGCGGGCCAGGCAGATGATCTGGCCGATCTCGATGGGCAACCCGTCGGGCAGGGGACCCACGGCGCCGAAGTCGATGACGCCCATCCGGCCGTCGGGCAGCATCATGAAGTTCCCCGGATGCGCGTCGCCGTGCATCATGCCCAGCCGCGACGGTGCGTCGAAGGTGAGCTCGATAAGCCTTGTGCCGCAAAGGTCCCGCTCCTCGGGCGTGCCGTCGCGGATGATCTGCGCCATCGGCTTGCCGTCGATCCACTCGGTGATCATCACCTTCGGTGCGCTGGCCACCACATGCGGAACGACGAAATGCGGATGGCCCTCGTAGGCCTTGGCGAAGGCGCGTTGATTGTCGGCTTCCAGCCGATAATCCAGCTCCATCTCGGTGCGCTCGATGAGCTCGTCGACCACGCCCTGCACGTCGGCGCCGGGCGCGAGCTGCTTGAAGACACTGATCAAGCGCTGCATGGTCTTCAGATCGGCGCGCAGCGCCTCGTCGGCGCCGGGGTACTGGATCTTGACCGCGACCTCGCGGCCGTCCGACCACACTCCCTTGTGCACCTGGCCGATGCTGGCCGAGGCCACCGGGGTGTCGTCGAACGAGGTGAACCGCTCGCGCCATTTGGTGCCGAGCTGGCCGTCGAGCACTCGGTGCACCTTTGCTGCGGGCAGCGGCGGGGCATCCTTCTGCAGCTTGGTCAGGGCTTCACGGTAGGGCTCACCAAACTCCGCGGGGATTGCGGCTTCCATCACCGACAGCGCCTGGCCGACCTTCATGGCGCCGCCTTTGAGCTCACCGAGCACGGTGAACAACTGGTTGGCGGCCTTCTCCAACAGCTCGGCCTGGACCTCGTCTTTCGACTTGCCGGTCAGTCGTTTGCCGAGGCCCAGCGCCGCCCGGCCGGCAAACCCCACCGGGATGCTCGCCAGCTTGACGTTGCGGGCCGTCCGGCCACGCTTGATGTCTGCCACGCCCCCATCATCCCTGACGATGCCCTGCTGGCAACCATGGATGGTCAGCATTGGCAGTTCGGATGCCGTGACCAGCGACGAGCCGAGATCGTGTTGCTGGTGACATCGACCTGCAGGGTGGTGTTCAGCGTCGCGGGCGGCGCGCCGGCGGCTTCCTGCCCGCGAACTGCGGTGATGATGCGCTGCAGCTGGCCCAGCGCGACAGCGACGGTAGCCAGCACGGTCGGGCGGTCGGCGCTGCCGATCACGTCACGTAGCTGTGCGGCCACCGCTGGCCAGGCCCCGTCGCGGTCGGTGCGGTGCAGGTCGGCGCATGCCAGGCAACTCGTCACGCCGGGGATCACCAGGGGGCCGACCAGTCCGGCGCCGTCACGCACCCGGACCGGCAGGTGCGGTACCCCGGCGGTGTGCAAATCCCGGACCAGCCGCGGGTCGGCGACCAGATAGTCGCTCAGCACCACGATGTCCGCGCTCGCCGCCGACACCGATGCGCCTCTGTGGCTGGTCTGTGCGATCCGTGCCCCGGAGCACCGCAGCGCCTCGACCAGCAGATCCGAGAGTGGGCCGCGGCCGTGCACCCGGATCGACAGCGCTCGCGCGACCGGCTGCCGAGCGCGGCCGCGGGCCACCCCGCTGTTCATCAGGGCTTCCAGGATTTGTTCGACGACGTTCCCGGTCAGTCCGTGGGTGGCGGCCAGCCGGTGCAGGTCGGTCATGCCGAGCGGAACCTGCATGCCGCGCAGCAGCGCGGCCAGCGCCGCAGGGGTGGCGCCGTCAGGCGGACGGACCAGGACCGCGCGCCGGGGATCCCAGCCCACCTGCACCGCGCCGTCGGGTCGCAGCAGTACCGGCATTGCCGGGTCGAGTGCGTAGAGCACCCGCCGACTGTGACACCGCAGGGGTGTCGCGCGGCTCAGCTATCCACAGGCTTGTCGGGGCCGTCGCCTTCGTCTTGGGATTTCTGGAATTCCTCGATCGCGGCGTCGATGTCCAGTGCGCTGTTGTCGCCGCCGATGATCCGGTCGATGAAGCCAGCCGGCTCGTCGAGGTCCGCGGAGTTGGGCAGCAGGTCGGGGTGTTGCCAGACGGCGTCGCGGGCGTCGATGCCGACGGCGTCGGTCAGTCGCTCCCACAGCACGGCGGCTTCGCGCATCTTGCGGGGCCGCAGCTCCAGGCCGACCAGCGTCGCGAAGGTCTGCTCGGCCGGTCCGGCGGTGGCCCGCCGGCGTCGCAACATCTCTGAGAGCGCGGCGGTGCCGGGAATGCGGTCGCCGAGCGCGGCGGTGACCACGGTTTGCACCCACCCTTCGACCAGCGCCAGCAGGGTTTCCAGGCGTTCCAGCGCCGCGGTCTGCTCGGGCGTGGCCTTGGGCTCGAACATGCCCTGGCTCAGCAGCTGCTCCATGGCGGCGGGGTCGGCGAGCGCGGCAGGGTTGAACCCCTGCGCCAGCTCCTCGATACCGCTCATGTCGATCTTCATGCCCTTGGCGTAGGCCTCGACCGCATTGAGAAGTTGGGTGGACAGCCACGGGACATGGCTGAACAACCGGTGATGAGCCGCCTCGCGGGCGGCCAGGAAGGTCAGGATCTCGCTGCGCGGCTGCTCGAGCCCCTCGGAGAGAGCTTCGATGGCCTCGGGCAGCAACGCCGCAACGCCCTTGGGGCCCAGCGGCAGTCCGATATCGGTCGATGTGAGCACCTCACGGGACAGCTTGCCCAGCGCCTGACCCAGCTGCGAGCCGAACGCCATGCCGCCCATCTGCGTCATCATTGCCAGCAGCGGGCCTGCCATCGCCTTGGCTTCCTCGGGCAGCGACGACGCCCACACCGATCCGATCTGCTCGGCCATCGGGTCGCACAGTCGCTTCCAGGTGTCCAGGGTGCCGTCCACCCATTCGTTGGGTGTCCAGGCGACGGCCTTGGTGGCTCCGGCGGGCAGCGCGGTGGCGCCGTCGAGCCAGGTGTCGGCCAGGTGTACGGCGTCGGCGATGGCGGAACTGGTGGCCGCCGGGATCGGCGCGACGAAGCCGATGGAGCTCGACGCCAGCTGACGGGCCAGGTCGTAGTTGACCGGCCCGGACGAGCCGCCTGCCAGCGGATTGCCTGCGCCGCTGAACATCTGGCCGAGTTTGGTGAAGATCTGGCCGAGGTCGGCCATGTTGAAGTCGCCGCCGCCGAACCCGAATGGGTCGCCGGGGCCCGAGTTGGGGTCCTTTTTCGACTTGTCGCGGTCGGGGTCGTCTCCCGCGGAGAAGCCGAAGGGCAGGTCAGACATGTCTCAACCGTACTCACCCTGCGACGCAGACGCGTAACTGGCGATCACGCTGTCAGTGAACCGGGCCTCCGTCGGGCTCCGTCGATTCCCCGGGTCGCTGCGCTCCTGCCCGCCGGATCTATTCCCCGGGTCGCTGCGCTCCTGCCCGCCGGATCTATTCCCCGGGTCGCTGCGCTCCTGCCCGCCGGATCTATTCCCCGGGTCGCTTCGCTCCTGCCCGCCGGATCTATTCCCCGGGTCGCTTCGCTCCTGCCCGCCGGATCTAGTCTTGGCGACGTGAACAGGCGGATTCTGACGCTGATGACGGCGCTCGTGCCGATCGTCGTTTTCGGCGTGCTGCTGGCGGTCGTGACGGTGCCCTTTGTCTCACTGGGTCCCGGACCGACCTTCGACACGCTCGGCGAGGTCGACGGCAAGCAGGTGGTGGCCATCGACGGCATCGAGACTCATCCCACCGCGGGGCACCTGAACATGACGACCGTCGCTCAGCGCGACGGCCTGACCTTGGGGCAGGCGCTGACGCTGTGGGTGTCGGGTCGCGAGCAGCTGGTTCCCCGGGATCTGGTGTTTCCCCCGAACAAGTCGCGCGAGGACGTCGAGAAGGATCAGGACGCCGACTTCAAGAACTCCGAGGACAGCGCCGCGTACGCCGCGCTGGGATATCTGAAGTACCCCAAGGCGGTGGTGGCGGCCAAGGTCAACGACACCGGTCCGTCGGCGGGCAAGCTCAAGGACGGCGACGCCATCGACGCGGTCGACGGTAAGCCGGTGGCGAACATCGCGGAGTTCACCGGACTGCTGAAGGCCACCAAGCCGGGCCAGGAGATCGTCATCGATTACCGCCGCGAGAACGCGCCGCCCGGCACTGCGCGGATCACTTTGGGCACCAACCCCGACCGCGACTACGGCTATCTGGGGGTGGCTGTGCTGGACGCGCCGTGGGCGCCGTTCAGCATCGATTTCAACCTCGCCAACATCGGCGGGCCGTCGGCCGGACTGATGTTCAGCCTGGCCGTCATCGACAAGCTGACCACCGGTGACCTCAATGGATCGAAGTTCATCGCGGGCACCGGAACCATCGACGCGGACGGCAAGGTGGGCCCGATCGGGGGCATCACCCACAAGATGCTGGCCGCCCAGGAAGCCGGGGCATCGGTCTTCCTGGTGCCCGCCGACAACTGTGACGAGGCCACGTCGATGCGCGACGACAACATGGAACTGGTGAAGGTGGACACCTTGGCCGGGGCCGTCGACGCGTTGCACACATTGACCTCCGGCGGTCGTCCGCCGAGCTGTTAGTGCGTCGCCGCAGGACAGCACCGCTGTCGTGATGCGTAGAGTTGTGGCCGTACTGCTGCCTCGGCGCGGCACAGCCGCCCGACAAGACCCAGGAGCCTGACAGGTGAGTATGCGGCCCGGCGCCCGGATGCCGAAGCTGACTCGGCGCAGCCGGATTCTTATCGTTGTAGCGCTCGTGGTTGTGCTGTTGTTGTTGGGCGGCCCACGGCTGATCGACACCTATGTGGAGTGGCTGTGGTTCGGTGAGCTGGGCTACCGCTCGGTGTTCACCACCAAGCTGCTCACCCGCATCGTCCTCTTCCTGGTGTCCGGCGTGCTGATGGGGGCGATCGTCTTCGCCGGGCTGGCTCTGGCCTACCGCACCCGGCCGGTGTTCGTGCCGACCGCCGGTCCCAACGATCCGGTGGCGCGCTATCGCACCGCGGTGATGGCACGGCTCAAGCTGATCGGCATCGGGGTGCCCGCGGTGATCGGCTTCTTTACCGGCGCCGTCATGCAGAGCGTGTGGGCGAAGGTGCAGCTGTTCCTGCACGGCGGCGACTTCGGGGTCACCGACCCGCAGTTCGGCAAGGACCTCGGCTTCTACGCATTCGATCTGCCGTTCTACCGGATGGTGCTGACCTATCTGTTCATTGCGGTGTTCCTGGCGTTCCTGGCGAATCTGATCAGCCACTACATCTTCGGTGGTATCCGGTTGACCGGTCGCAGCGGTGTGCTGAGCCGCCCGGCCCGCATCCAGTTGGTGGCCCTGATCGGGACTCTGGTGGTCCTCAAGGCGGTCGCCTATTGGTTCGATCGCTACGAACTGCTCAGCCACACCCGTGGCGGCAAGCCGTTCACCGGCGCCGGCTACACCGATATCAACGCGGTGCTGCCGGCCAAGCTGATCCTGATGGCGATCGCGATCATCTGTGCGGCGGCGGTGTTCTCCGCGCTTGTGCTGCGCGACTTGCGTATTCCTGCGATCGGCCTGGTGCTGTTGCTGCTGAGCTCGCTGATCGTGGGGGCGGGCTGGCCGCTGGTCGTTGAGCAGATCAGCGTCAAACCCAATGCGGCGCAGAAGGAAAGCGAATACATCAGTCGCAGTATCGCGGCGACCAGGCAGGCCTATGGCCTGACCAACGACCACGTCACCTACCGCGACTACACCGGCAACGCGCCGGCGACCGCGCAGCAGGTGGCCTCCGACCGGGCGACTACGTCGAACATCCGGGTGCTCGATCCGACGATCATCAGCCCGGCGTTCACCCAGTTCCAACAGGGCAAGAACTTCTACTACTTCCCCGACCAGCTGTCGATCGACCGCTACCAGGGCCCCGACGGCGACCTGCGTGACTACGTCGTCGCCGCACGCGAACTCAACCCGGACCGCCTGATCGACAACCAGCGGGACTGGATCAACCGGCACACGGTGTACACCCACGGCAACGGTTTCATCGCGTCGCCGGCCAACACGGTGCGCGGAATCGCCAACGACCCCAACGCGAGCGGCGGCTATCCGGAGTTCCTGGCCAGCGTCGTCGGCGCCAACGGCAGTGTCGTCTCGCCCGGGCCCGCACCGCTGGATCAGCCGCGCGTCTACTTCGGCCCGGTCATCTCCAACACCACGGCCGACTACGCGATCGTCGGCAAGAACGGCAACGATCGCGAATACGACTACGAGACCAACACCGAGACCAAGAACTACACCTACACCGGCAGCGGTGGTGTTCCGATCGGCAACTGGCTGGCGCGCACGGTGTTCGCCGCCAAGTTCGCCGAGCGGAACTTCTTGTTCTCCAACGTGATCGGCTCCAACAGCAAGATCCTGTTCAACCGCGATCCCGCCCAGCGGGTGAAGTCGGTGGCCCCGTGGCTGACCACCGACAGCACCGTGTATCCGGCCATCGTCAACAAGAAGATGGTGTGGGTCATCGACGGCTACACCACGCTGGACAACTATCCGTACTCGGAGTTGACGTCGTTGTCGTCGGCCACCGCGGACTCCACCGAGGTGGCGGTCAACCGGCTGGCGCCCGACCAGCAGGTGTCCTACATCCGTAACTCGGTCAAGGCAACCGTCGATGCCTACGACGGCACGGTGACGCTGTACGCGCAGGACGAGAGCGACCCGGTGTTGAAGGCGTGGATGTCGGTCTTCCCGGGCACGGTCAAGCCGAAGACTGACATCTCGCCGGATCTTGCTGCGCACCTGCGCTATCCAGAAGACCTGTTCAAGGTGCAGCGCATGCTGCTGGCCAAGTACCACGTCGACGATCCGGTGACGTTCTTCTCCACCTCGGATTTCTGGGACGTGCCGCTGGATCCCAACCCGACCGCCAGCAGCTACCAACCGCCGTACTACATCGTCGCCAAAGACCTTGCCCGCAATGACAATTCGGCGTCGTTCCAGCTGACGAGCGCGATGAACCGGTTCCGGCGCGACTTCCTGGCTGCCTATATCAGCGCGAGCTCCGATCCCGACACCTACGGCAGGATCACGGTGTTGACGATCCCCGGTCAGGTCAACGGTCCGAAGCTGGCGTTCAACGCGATCAGTACCGACACCGCGGTCAGCCAGGATCTCGGTGTGATCGGCCGGGACAACCAGAACCGAATACGGTGGGGCAATCTGCTGACCCTGCCGGTCGGGCAGGGCGGTCTGATCTACGTGTCGCCGGTGTACGCCTCGCCGGGCAGTAGTGACGCCGCGTCGTCCTATCCACGGTTGATCCGCGTGGCGATGATGTACAACGACAAGGTCGGCTACGGCCCGACGGTAAGTACCGCGCTGGACGGCATTTTCGGTGCCGGCGCTGGCGCGACGGCCACCGGTCCGGCACCCGCGACCCCGCCGGGCGGCCAGCCGCCGGGCAGTCGGCCGCCGGTGGCACCCCCGCCGGTGCCGGGGAGCGCGCCTGAGGTCCCCACACCGATCGCGGCGGTGCCGCCCGCCACACCAGGCGCGCCGACGAGCCTGTCGGGGCCCAAGGCGGCCGCACTGCAGGATGTCGAGACCGCACTCGGTGCCGTGCAGGAAGCCCAAAAGAACGGCAACTTCGCCGAATACGGCGATGCGCTGCAGCGTCTCGACGATGCCTTCAAGAAGTACGAGTCGACTAAGTAGTTCTAGCCATGCGTGAGTTGGTTGTGCTCGGCACTGCCAGTCAGGTGCCCACGCGCTACCGCAACCACAACGGCTACCTGCTGCGCTGGGACGACGAAGGGCTGCTCTTCGACCCGGGTGAGGGAACCCAGCGCCAGATGGTGCTGGCCGGTGTGCCGGCTAGTGCGGTAAACCGGCTGTGTCTCACGCACTTTCACGGTGACCATTGCCTCGGCGTGCCCGGCATCATCCAGCGCGCGTCACTGGACCGGGTGGCCCATCCGATCACCGCGCACTTTCCGGCGTCGGGCGCTGAATACTTCGCGCGGCTGCGGCACGCCTCGATCTTCTACGACACCGTCGACGTCCGGGAGGAGCCGATCGAGGCCTCTGGGGTAGCCGCTGTTGGCGCGTTCGGTGTGCTGGAGGCGCGGGCGCTGGAGCATTCGACCGATGTGTTCGGCTATCGGCTCGTCGAGCCCGACGGACGGCGGTTCATCCCGGAGTTGTTGTCCCGCTTCGGGATCAGCGGGCCCGATGTCGGTGAGCTGGATCGGACCGGAGCCATCAGGCTGGGGGACCGGATGGTGGACGTGGCCGAGGTCAGTGAGTTACGGCGAGGCCAGCGGTTCGCGTTCGTGATGGACACCCGGCTGTGCGATGGGGTGTACGAGCTGGCCGACGGCGCCGACATGTTGGTGATCGAGGCGACGTTCTTGGCGCAGGACGAAGACCTGGCAGTGCAGTACGGGCACCTGACGGCTCGGCAGGCGGCTCAGGTTGCGGCCGAGTGTGGGGTGCGCACGCTGGTGTTGACGCACTTCTCACAGCGCTACCAGGACGCGGCGGGCCGCTACATCGACGAGGCCGCCGCGGTGTTCGCCGGCGACATCGTGGTGGCCGAGGACCTGATGCGGGTGCCGGTTCCCGCGCGCCGCTAGGGAGTCCCCTGCGGGGCGGGCAACCCCACACGCAAGGCGATGGCCTGCTTCTGCCCGACGTTGGTGACGAAGTCGGCGTCGGCGGGCCGGCCGGGCAGGCCGTCGAACTCCACCCGGGCCAGTGCGGATCCCTCGGTGAACAGCAGCACCGTCACCGATTTCGCACCGTCGGGGGAGTTACCCGAGACGACGGTGCCGCCGGTGCCGACGATGGAGGGCTGCGGCGGGCCGGGATTCACCGATTTGGTCAGGCTGGCCTGGGCCTCGGCGAGCGCGGACGGCCCCGCTGCGGGGCTGTCCAGTGCCACAAGCAGGATGCTGACGGCCTTGGTCTGCTCCTGGTTGACGATCAGGACCTCGGCGCCGGGCCGGCTGTCGGGGTTCGGCGTCGCTGGTTGGGCGATGTAGGCGTCGCCCGTCACGGAGATGTCGCGGGCCTGCAGTAGCAGCCGGGCGTAGTCGACGGGGGCCGCTGCGGGCTTGGTGCTGGTCGTCGTGGTGGACGTGGACACGCCAGGCAGCGCCGGGATCGACGCTGCGGGTTTGCTTGTGGTGACGCCGGATTCGTTGTCACAACTGGTGACCCCGAAGGCGACGGCGGCGATCAGCGCGATCGCGGCATAGCGGGTGGCGTGTTGTCGGTTCATCTCCACCGAGCCTGTCGACTTCTGCGGCGAGAAGCAAGTGAATACCCCCTACTTGTGACGAACGCGAAGCACGATTGGGCCTCTGAGCACCCGATTTGGTTCGGATGCTCAGCGCCCGGTAACGTTGCGTTCACCAACGCGGGGTGGAGCAGCTCGGTAGCTCGCTGGGCTCATAACCCAGAGGTCGCAGGTTCGAATCCTGTCCCCGCTACTAAATGGGAACGGCCCCCGGAGATTTCTCCGGGGGCCGTTCTCGTGCACGTGGTAGGTCGCTTAGCCGTGCGGCGCCTCTGAGATCTTCGTGTCCTCCTTGCCGAGCGTCTGGCAATAGATCGTGACCGAGGTCCTGGTCGCGGCGATCTCTAGATTCGTCGGATCCTTACCGCTGCTGTCCTTCAGCATCTTGCTGACTTCGTCGTT
>JAHFVD010000136.1 GCA_023264735.1 Mycobacterium sp.
GTTGAAGTCGGCGGTGCCGAACGACACGTACTCGGCGAGGTTGGCGTAGTCCAGCGAGGCCATCACCGACTTCTCCAGCTGCAGGTTCATCAGCCGCTTGGTGGCCTCGACCGCCTGCTGGGGCAGTTCGATGATCTTCTTGGCGCATGCGATCGCCTCGGATAAGGGGTCGGCGACAACATGATTCGCCAGCCCGAGCTCGACGGCACGCTGGGCCTTGATGCGCACACCGGTCAGGGCGAACTCCTTGGCCTGCAGGAGCGAGATCTGCGATCCCCACACCAGCGGGCCACCGTCGGCGGCGACCAGGCCGATGGACACGTGCGGGTCGGCGAAGAACGCGTTCTCGGCGATGTAGACGACATCGGAGAGCGCGGCCAGGCTGCAGCCCAGGCCGACAGCCGGCCCGTTGACGGCCGCGATCACCGGAATCCGGCAGCGGACCATGCCGATCACCAGATCACGCCCATGTTTGATCGTCTTCTGCCGCAACGCTTCATCGTTGCGCAGCTCGTCGAGGTAGTTGAAGTCGCCGCCCGCCGAGAATGCCCGGCCCGCGCCGGTGATGACGGCCGCCCGCGCGGAGGCATCCTCGTTGAGCGCCTCCCAGATCTTGGCCAGCCCGACATGCAGGTTGTCGTTGACGGCGTTCAGCTCGTCGGGGCGGTTCAGCGTGATGATGCGCAGCGGGCCGTCGGCCGTGACATCGATTTCGTCAGGCATGTCGTACATATTTAGACTCCCAATCCGAGAATGCGTCCAGCGATGATGTTCTTCTGAATCTGCGACGTCCCGCCCATGACACTCTGGGCACGGCTATACAGGTAGGCGCCGAACAACTCCTCGTCATCGGTGCCGACGGTGGCCAGCGCGGCGTGTCCGACCGACTGCTCGGTCCAGGTCATCAGCAGCTTGTCCAGCGACCCGTCCGGGCCGTGCTTGATGCCGTCGAGCTGCTCGGAAAGCCGCCGCCGCACGTGCAGGCGCAACATCTCGGTCTGCACCCAGGCCCACGACAGTTCGTCGGGAGCCGGGCCGTCCACCCGGGAGGCCATCTGGCGCACCAGTTTTCCGTACCGCGCCGAGAAGCCCAGCGTCGATGGCTCGCGCTCGTGGCTGACGACGGTCATCGCCAGCTTCCAGCCGTCGCCCGGCGCGCCGACCATATTCGCGGCAGGAACGCGGGCGCCGTCGAATTCGACCTGACCGAACTCCTTGGTGACACCGCTGATCATCTTCAGCGGCCGCTGCACGATCCCCGGCTGATGCATCGTCACGATGAACGCCGAGATGCCCTTGTGCTTGGGCACATCCTTGTCGGTGCGCGCCAGCACCAGGCACCAGTCTGCGCAATCGGAGTAGCTGGTCCAGATCTTGTGGCCGTTGATGACGTACTCGTCCCCATCGCGGGTGGCGGTCGTGGTCAGCGAGGCCAGGTCCGAGCCGGCGCCGGGCTCCGAAAAGCCTTGGCACCAGCGCTCGGTGCCGTTGATCATGCCGGGCAGGAAGCGCTGAGCCAGTTCCTCGCCGCCGTGATGTCGCAGGCCCACCACGAGGTAACCCAGGCTGGGACGTGCCGGTGCGCCGGCCTTGGCGATCTCTTCGTCGACGATCACGTCGAAGACGGTCGGCAGACCCTGCCCGCCATACTCTTGCGGCCACGACGTGCCGAAGAAGCCGGCCTCATACAGGGCCTGATGCCACTCCCCCGCTTTGGCCCAGTAGGCGTCGCCGGAGGTCGGGAACTTGCCCTTCTGCTCTTTCAGCCAACCGCGCAGCCGCTCCCGGAAGGCGGCCTCGTCCGGCGAATCACGAAAGTCCAATGGTCAACTCCTCCAACTTGACTGGCCAAGCCTCCGTGGCTGCCAGCACCCGGCGCAGATAGATGTGGGCCAGGCACTCCCAGGTGTTGCCGATACCGCCGTGCACCTGAATCGACATCTCGGCGACCGTGAATGCAGCTCGCGCACAGTAGATCTTGGCCACCCGAGCAGCCTCCACGGCCTGCTCGACGGGCAGTTCGTCGACCGCCCAGGCGGCATGGCGCAGGACGCTGACCGATCCTTCGATCAGCGCGAGACCCTCAGCGAGCATGTGCGCCACGGCCTGATACGAGCCGATGGCCGCACCGTACTGCTCGCGAACCTTGGCGTACTCGGTTGCCAGCGTGTGGGTACCGCGGGCGGCGCCGAGCAGGTCGGCCGTCGTGACCACCAACGCAAGGGCGTACCAGCGCTGTACCTGTTCGGCGGTCAACTCCCCCACAACTTCTGGGATACCGGAGACCGCGGCGGTGATCCGGGTCAGATCGGCGGCGTCGCGGGCGCCGCCGACGCCGACCGACTCCACGGTGGTGCCTGCCAGTCGCAACGCCGCACCGACACCGTCGGCGTCGATGACCGCCTCGCCGACAGCGATGCTCGCCGGGAGCGGATCGGTGCCCAGCAGGCGGTACAGGTCGTCGGCGAGCACCGGGCCGAGGAAGGGCACGTCGACCAGACCGCGGGCGAATTCCTCGGCGACCAACGCAACTTCGACGCCACTGGCGCCGTCGGAACGAAGCGACCGCCAGCCGGTCGCGTCGACGGTCTTGGCCAGCCGTGCCCGCCGGGACTCGTCGTCCAAGTCCGCAACCGACCCGGGGCCGAAGTCATCGGCCAGCTTGGCCGCGGCGTCGCGCAGCTGCTGCTGCTCACTCGTCAGACGTACGTCCATACTGCTCCTTGAGAACTCGCCGCAGCGCCTTACCCGATGACAGGCGCGGGATTTCGGGGACGAACACAATGTCACGTGGGCGTTTGTAGGAGGCCAGCCGCCCGGCGATCAGCGCACCCAGCTCGTCGGCGCTGACCTCCTCGGTGGCGGCCACCGCGGCGATGACGGCCTCGCCGTCTTGCGCGTCGGGTACTCCGAACACCGCACAGTCCCGCACGGCCGGATGCCCGTGCAGAACCGACTCGATCTCGACCGGGGCGACCTGGAATCCGCGCACCTTGATCATTTCCTTGAGCCGGTCGGTGATTCGCAGCCAGCCGTCGTCGAGGTAGCCGATATCGCCGGTGCGGTACCAGCCTTCGCTGAACGCACCGGCGGTAGCGTCCTCGGGAAGATAACCCGCCATCGCTGACTCCGAGCGCACCTGGATCTCCCCGGTCGCGCCCGCCTCGACCGGCTCACCGGTTTCCGTTGACACGATGCGCACCGCCGGAATCGGCCGGCCCACGGTGTCGAGCCGGGCTTGATCCCGGGGACAGCACGCGATGACGGGCACCTCGCTGGTGCCGTAGGCCGAGATCCAGCCGACACCGGTGCGCTTTGTCACCTCGTCGGCCACGCTGGCGGTGACCGGGGTAGCGCACCACATGATGTAGCGGAGCGAGGACAGGTCGAACGTCTCCAGCTTCGGATGCGACGCGATCGCCAGTGCGATTGGGGCGACGGCCATTTCGACGGTGATGCGGTCGTCCTGGATGTGTTGCAGCATCGTGTCGATGTCGAATCTGCGGTGCAGGCGCATCCAGGCACCTGCGTCGAGCACGGTCGCGATGTTGAGCAGACCGAGGATGTGCGAAGGCGGCGTGACGATCTGCATGCGGTCGGCAGCCGTCAGGCCGAGCGCCTGGCGCCAGTGCCGCACCCCCGCTGCCAGCGAGCCGTGAGTGTGCCGCACAGCCTTGGGCATTCCCGTGGTGCCCGAGCTGAAGACCAGCACGGCATCGGAATCGGCGATCGGCTCCCACGGGGTCGGGTCCGCGGGGGTGATCGGTTCGTCGAGGCTCAGCATCGGCATCGCGTCGGCCAGCACCGGGCTGTCACCGACGGCGTGATCGGCTCCGGCCACATCCAGGGCATGACCGACGTCGGCGGTCTTCCAGCTGGCACTGATCAACACCGCCGAGGCGCCAAGACGCCAGATCGCCTGCACCGCGAAGATGAACTCGGGGCGGTTCGACGACATCAGTGCGACCCGCTGGCCGGCCTGTACCCCGCGACGCGCCAACGTGTCGGCCAGCCCGGCGGACAGCGCATCGACCTGGGATCGTGTGTAAATGCGGTCCTCGAAGGCAAGCACTCTCACGTCGCTCACCGCGCGGTCCGCTCGCACATGGTCAGTGGTAATCCCATCGACAGGTCGTTAAGCCGAGAACATACTATCGCCAGTAGAGAATTGAATTCTCATCTAGGTAGAATGATAGTGCTCTAAACCCGAGGAGAGAAGTGCATGGCCACGGCCACCATCACATTGGACGGTACAACCGTGACCGTGCCGGTCAATAACGGTGACACGCTGCTCGAGACGGCCCGTCGGGCCGGCCTGACCCCGCCCTACAGCTGCGAGGCCGGTAACTGCGGCACCTGCATCGCCACCGTCACCGACGGCACGGTCACGATGCGCGTCAACGAGGTGCTCGACGACAGCGAGGTCGACGACGGGCTCGTGCTCACCTGCCAGGGCGTGCCCCAGACCGATGTGACCCTGACCTACGACGACTGAAATTCGTCGAGCGCCGGCGGCGGCCGATAGTCGGGCTGGTACCCCACCACCCGCACCGGACTGCCGACCAGGCGGTACTCCCCTGCCGTCACGGTGACTTCGGGCGTCGCCTCGAGCGCGTCGGGCAGCGATCGCACCGCAGCAGCCGGAATACCGAGCGGGCGCAGCCGGGCCTCCCATCCCACTGCGGAGTCGGTGGCCAGTGCATTCGTCACGACCGCGAGCACCTCGTCGCGGTTCGCCGCCCGTTCGGCCATCGTCGGGAAGCCCTCGATACCCGCCTCGGCGGCGAAGGCTTTCCAGAAACCGTCGTGGGTGACGAACAGCGCCAGATAGCCGTCCGCGGTCGGAAACAGTTGGGCGGGAACGTAGAACGAATGCGCACCGAACGGATGCCTGCGTGGGTGTACGCCGTCGTTGAGGTACGCCGCGGCCCGGTAGTTCAGCTGCGAGAACATCACGTCGCGCAGCGAGACGTCCACCTGCCCACCCTCGCCGGAGACGATCATCGCGAGAAGTCCCAGCGCAGCGGTCAATCCGGTGGAGTTATCGGCCGACGAGTAGCCCGGCAAGGTCGGTGCGGCGTCGGGGTCGCCGGTCATCGCGGCCACCCCGGTCGCCGCCTGGATGACGTAGTCGAAGGCCGGATCGTCGCCACCGCCGAGTCCATAGCCGGTCAGCGCGACGCACACGATCTTCTCGTTGTGCACCCGCAGGGCGTCATAGGTGAGGCCGAAGCGCCGGATCACCGAGGGTTTCATATTGACCAGCAGCGCATCGGATTCCGCAGCCAGCTCACCCAGCCGCTGTTGTCCGGCCGCCGAAGCCAGGTCTAGGCACACGCTGCGCTTGTTGCGATTGAGGCTGGCGAAGTAACTGTCCCCCACCTGGCGAGAAATCTCGCCACCCGGCGGTTCGATCTTGATGACCTGCGCGCCGAGGTCGGCGAGCAACATGGTGGCGTACGGGCCGGCGAGCATGGTGCCGACCTCGAGGATCCGAACGCCGGACAGCGGTCCGGAGGCCAAAGGCCCGTTCATCGAATTTCAGCGGCGAGCTGTGAAATCACCTCACGGGTGCGGTATTTCGATGCCACCAGCTCGTCGCGGTTCTCGCCGATCGGCAATAGCCGGACCGACAGGTCGGTCACGCCGGCGTCGGCGAACGCACGGAACCGCTTCAGGATTGACTCTTCATCCCCCGCGGCACAGAGATCGCCGACGTCTCGGGCGTCCCCCCGGTCGAGCAAGCGCTGATAGTTGGGCGACGTCTCGGCCTCGGCCAGGATGCGGTTGGCCCGGTCCTTGGCCGCGTCGATCTCCGAGTTCGCGCAGAGGGTGACGGGGATACCGGCGACGATCCGTGGTGCGGGCTTACCGGCGTCGGCGGCGGCCTTGTTGATCTTGGGAGCAATGTGTTCGCCGATGGCCTTCTCGTCGGCCATCCACAGCGTCGTGCCGTCCGCATGCTCACCGGCGATCTGCAGCATCACCGGGCCGAGCGCCGCCACGAGTACCGGCATCTTCGTCTCGGCTCCGAGTGCAGTCGGGTTATGAACGGTGAACGTGTCGTTCTCGACGTCGACAGGGCCGGGCCCGGAGATCGCCGCATTGAACACCTGCAGGTAGTCGCGGGTGTACGCGGCCGGTTTTTCGTACGGCAGGCCGAGCATGTCCCGAATGATCCAGTGATGCGAGGGGCCAACGCCGAGTGCCAGCCGCCCGTTCGAGATGGCATGCACCGAAAGCGCTTGGCGGGCAAGTGCGATGGGATGCTGCGCCTGCAGCGGGACCACGGCGGTTCCGAGTTCGATGCGCGTGCTGTGCGACGCCATCAACGCGACCATGCTCAGCAAGTCGAAATCGTCGGGCACCTGCGGCATCCACGCGGTCGACAGCCCCGCCGTGTCGGCCCATTCGATATCGGCGATGAGCTTCTTCACCTTGCGGGCCATGTCGCCACGCTCGGCACCGATCATCACACCAAGACGCATTACTCGGCCACCTGTTCTGAAGTCAGTGCGCGGACGTCGCGGACCAGGGTGTCCAACGACGTTCCGGTGGGGAATACCGCGGCCGCACCGGCTTCCAGCAGCTTGGGTACGTCGCTCAACGGAATCGTGCCACCGACGATGACCGCGATATCGCCCGCGTCGGCGGCGCGCAGAGCATCGACGGTGCGCTGGGTCAGGGCCAGGTGCGCACCGGAGAGGATCGAAAGCCCAACGACGGCAACGTCTTCCTGCAGGGCGATCGACACGATGTCCTCGATGCGCTGCCGGATGCCGGTGAAGATCACCTCGAAGCCGGCGTCGCGCAGCGCGCGGGCGACGATCTTGGCGCCACGGTCATGACCGTCGAGGCCGGGTTTGGCGACCAGGATGCGGGCGCTCATCACTCAGGCCCTCTGTTCTTCTTCGCGCAAGCGCTCATCAGAAGACCACCGGCTGCTGGAATTCGCCCCAGACCGACTTCAACGTGGACACCATCTCCCCCACCGTGCAGTAGGCGTTGGCGCAGTCGATCAGCTTGTGCATGAGGTTGTCGTCGCCTTCCGCCGAACGGGCCAGTGCGGCAAGCGCTTCCTTCACGGCGACGCCATCACGCTCGGCCTTGACCTTCGCGAGCCGCTTGAGCTGTTTGTCGCGGCCGTCGGCGTCGAGTTCGTAGGTGGCGAGATCCGGGGCGGGCTCGTCGACGACGAACTTGTTGACGCCGACCACCGGGCGCTCACCGGACTCGACCTCCTGGTGGATCTTGTACGCCTCGTCGGCGATCAGACCCTGTAGGTAGCCGTCCTCGATGGATTGCACCATGCCACCATGGGCTTCGAGGTCGGCCATGATCTCGATGATGCGTTCTTCGGTCGCATCGGTGAGCGCCTCGACGAAATACGAGCCACCCAGCGGATCAGCCACCCGCGCAACACCGGTCTCATAAGCCAGGATCTGCTGGGTGCGCAGCGCCAGCGTCGCGGACTCCTCGCTGGGGAGCGCGAACGGTTCGTCCCACGCGGCGGTGAACATCGACTGCACACCACCGAGCACCGAGGCCAGCGCCTCGTAGGCCACCCGGACCAGGTTGTTCTGCGCCTGCGGGGCATACAGCGACGCACCACCGGACACGCAACCGAAGCGGAACATCGAGGCCTTGTCGGTCTGCGCGCCGTAGCGCTCCCGCACGATCGTGGCCCAACGACGGCGTCCGGCACGGTATTTGGCGATCTCCTCGAAGAAGTCGCCGTGGGTGTAGAAGAAGAACGAGATCTGCGGGGCGAACTTGTCGATCGTCATCCGGCCGCGTTCGACCACGGTGTCGCAGTACGTGACGCCGTCGGCCAGGGTGAACGCCATCTCCTGGACGGCATTGGCACCGGCATCACGGAAGTGCGCGCCCGCCACCGAAATCGCGTTGAAGCGCGGCACCTCAGCCGCACAGAACTCGATGGTGTCGGCGATCAAACGCAGCGACGGCGTCGGCGGCCAGATCCAGGTGCCACGCGACGCGTATTCCTTGAGGATGTCGTTCTGGATGGTGCCGGTCAGCTTCTCGCGAGGCACCCCCTTCTTCTCCGCGGCCGCAACATAGAACGCCAGCAGGATCGCCGCGGTGCCGTTAATGGTGAAGCTCGTGCTGATCTTGTCCAGCGGAATGCTGTCGAACAGGATCTCGGCATCGGCCAGGGTGTCCACCGCAACGCCGACCCGGCCGACCTCTTCGCCGTACTCAGGATCGTCGGAGTCGTAGCCACACTGCGTCGGCAGATCCAGCGCCACCGACAGTCCGGTGCCACCCTGTTCGAGCAGATAGCGGTAGCGGCTGTTCGACTCCTCGGCGGTGCCGAAGCCGGAATACTGGCGGAAGGTCCAGAGCCGTCCGCGGTAACCGCTTGAGAAGTTGCCCCGGGTGAACGGGAATGCACCCGGCGCGGGAGGATCGCCACTGCGGTCGGCCGGTCCATACACCGGCTCCAGTGGGATTCCCGACGACGTTTGGGATTGGTGTTCCATCGGTGGATACCGTACTTGCAGTTTAGGAGAATGCCAATACCGCTTTGGGCAAGTCGTGTGCAGTTTCGGCGGAAGACGCTGGTGAGGCGACCGGGCCCTAGGAGCGGAGTCGGCCGGACAACAGGTGTGCCTGCTCAAGAAGCAGTGTCCCCAGTTCGTGGCGGCGGTCGGGCTTGAAGCGGGTCTCGACGCCGGTGAGGCTCAGCGCCCAGGACGGCCGGCCGTGCTGGTCGAACACCGCCGCACCGATGCCCCAGCTCCCCTCCACGATCAGGGCGGGATTCACGGCGTAGCCGGTGATGCGGGTGGCCTCGATCCTGGCCCGGATCGATTCCTCGCTGTGGCCAGGCCCCCAGTCCGCCACCGGGCGGGCCCGGGAGAAGTAGTCGTCCACCTCACCGGCCGGCAGGTGGCTCAGGATCGCCAGCCCGGCCGAGGCCACGCCGAGCGGGAAGCGGATGCCCTCGTGCAGCACGTGGGAGCGCAGCGGAAAGCTGCCTTCCACACTGAGCAGGCAGACCGTCTCGTCACCCCGACGTGCCGACAGGAACGCGCTCTCACCGGTCTCTGCGGCCAGCCGGGCAACCACTTCGCGGGCTTGGTCGGTGACGTCATAGCGATGTGCGGCAACGGCGCCCAGCAGATACATCTCCGGCCCCAACAACCATCGCCCCGTTTTGGCGTCGCGATCGATCAGCCCGACGTCGGCCAACGAGGTCAGTAAGCGGTGAGCCGTCGGGCGGGCGAGGCCGGCGCTTTTCCCCAGCTCGGTGGTGGACGCGCCCTCGGGTTCGGCGGCACTGACCGCACCCAGCAATGCCGCTGCCCGCGCGACCACATTTCTGTCCGGCACGGACGACGATCCTAGCGTTCATTTAGTGAACGCTAGGGGTGATCGATTGCCGCCCTGCGAACATCTTCACGGGGTTTTCGGCGAACGGTTGACTGCTCATGGCGCTAGTTGTTGAGTAGGGGCCCGATAACTGATGTCGTTTACCCAGTGGACGCGAGGATCACAGTGCCGGGCCCTGAACCCCAGTGGAAACAATTCGCTGCCACCACGGCCGCGCAGCACGGAGCGCCCTCGGGCGGCTACGCCGAACTGTGGCAGTGGTCGGTCGATCACCCAGCGCGCTTCTGGCGTGCGTTGTGGGAGCACTTCGACATACGCGCCGAGGTCGGCCCCGACCAGGGCGATGCCGGGGTGCTCGCCGACGGGTCGATGCCGGGCGCTGTGTGGTTCCCCGCCGTCCGGCTGAACTACGTCGACCAGATCCTGCGGCACACCGAGCACAGCGGCGCGGCCATCGTCGGTATCGACGAGGACGGCACCCGCACCGAGATCGGCTGGGCAGACCTGGACGGCCGGGTTGGGGCGGTAGCCGCCGAGCTGCGGCGGCTCGGCGTGCAGACCGGCGACTGCGTCGCCGGCTATCTGCCCGATGTCGCCGAGGCGATGGTCGCGTTCCTGGCAACGGCCGCGATCGGGGCGGTGTGGTCGGCCTGCGGACAGGACTACGCACCCCAGGGTGCTGCCGCCCGGCTGGCTCAGCTCGAACCCAAGGTGTTGTTCAGCGCCGACGGTTACCGCTTTGGCGGAAAGTGGTTCGACAAGCGCTCAGACACCGTGGAATTGCTCGATCTGCTACCGGGTCAGCCGCACCTGCTGGTGCTGGACAGCGACGACTACCGCGAGCTGATCGCCCAGCCCGCCACAACGGAGGTCACCGCCGTCGCCTTCGACCATCCCCTGTGGGTGCTGTTCAGCTCCGGCACCACCGGCAAACCTAAAGGCATCGTGCACGGACACGGCGGTGTCATCCTGGAGCACCTGAAAGCGACTGCGCTGCACGGAGATCTGGGCGCCGACGACGTGTTCTTCTGGCAGACCGCGTTGAGCTGGATGATGTGGAACTTCCGGATCGCCGGTTTGATGTGCGGCTCGACGGTGGTCTGCTACAGCGGTCATCCACTCAACCCGGACGCCGACCGGCTCTGGCAGCTACTGGAAGACGAGCAGGTGACCTACTTCGGCACCAGTCCCGGTCATCTGCTGGCTTCACGCAAGGCCGGGTTGCATCCGGGCGCCGACCACGATCTACGCCGGCTGAAAAC
Organism: Mycobacterium sp.; assembly: GCA_023264735.1. Taxonomy (GTDB): domain Bacteria; phylum Actinomycetota; class Actinomycetes; order Mycobacteriales; family Mycobacteriaceae; genus Mycobacterium. The sequence goes on from JAHFVD010000136.1 coordinate 10,620, forward strand.
GATCGGCAGCACTGGCTCCCCGCTGCCTGCCGATCTCTTCGACTGGGTGCGCGAGGAAGTCGGTGAGAACGTCGCCGTCTCGTCGATCAGCGGCGGCACGGACGTGGTGACCGCGTTCGCCGGCGGCACGGCGGGCGAGCCGGTTATCCCGGGGGAGCTCACCACGCGTTACCTCGGAGTTGCCCTCTACAGCTGGTCGCCACAACGCCAGCCACTCGTCGGCGAGGTGGGTGAAATGGTCATCACCACGCCGATGCCATCCATGCCGGTGGGCTTCTGGAACGACGACGACGGATCCCGTTACCGCGCGGCCTATTTCGACCACGAATGGGCTGACGGGCCGGCACCTCATATCTGGCGGCACGGCGACTGGGTGACCGTCACCGACCGTGGGTCACTCATCATCCACGGGCGCAGCGACGCCACCCTCAATCGGCATGGGATCCGGATGGGCTCGGCCGACATCTACGAGGTGGTCGAGGCGATCGACGCGGTGACCGAAGGTTTCGTGCTCGGCATCGACGGCCCCGACGGCGCCTACTGGATGCCGCTGTTCGTCACGCTTGCGCCGGGGCGGGTGCTCGACGACGAACTCGTGAACGCCATTCGCTCGGCCGTTCGGACCAAGCTCTCACCCCGGCATGTGCCCGACGAGATCATCTGCGCGCCAGGAATTCCGCACACCCGCACCGGCAAGAAGCTCGAGGTGCCGGTGACGGCGATCATGGCCGGCCACGCCGACGTGTCACTGGACCCGCGCTCGATCGACAACCCTGATCTCATCGACTGGTACCGCGATCAGGGCGCCAGACACAGTTGGGGCTAGAACCCCGAGAGGATCACCGCGTTGGTGTCGGCGGCGGCCTGCCGCAGCCCACGGGCGGCCTTGTAGGCGTCCGAGTCGTACCACGCCTGCGCGGCTTCGACCGACTCGAACTCCAGCACCACCGTCTGATGTCCGTGCCAGTTGCCTTCGAGCACTTGCGGTTTGGCGTCCACGGCCAGCACCTTGACACCGCCCATCGCGGCACCGGCGGCCTTGCCGTAGGCCTTCATCCCCTCGGGGTCTTTGATTTCCTCGGTCAAGATGACGTAACCCTTGGCCATGCCGTTCCTCTCGTGTGAGAATCAGGTTCTCGCATTTCGAGTGACAGGTTTCCACGCCATTAGGGGTAAACGCAATGACCAATGTCGACGCTGACACGGGTGTGCTGGCCGGCGAGCAGCGCATGCTCATCGACGGAGAGCTTCACCTCACTGATTCCGGGGCGACGTTCGACGTCGTCCACCCGGCGTCCGAGGAGGTCGTCGGCCAGGCCACCGACGGGACCGTCACCGACATCGAACGGGCGACCGCCGCCGCGCGCCGGGCATTCGACACGACTGACTGGTCGCGCGATCTGGAATTCCGCTACCACTGCCTCAATCAACTCCACGAGGCGCTGACCGCGGAGCAGGAACGGCTGCGGCGCATCGTGATCACCGAAGTCGGTTGTCCGGTCTCGGTCAGCGGGTCGCAGATCGAGAGCCCGATCGCCGAGGTGCGGCACTGGGCCGAGCACGGCCGCAACTTCGATTACCTGGTCGATACCGGCACCCACGAAACCCAGCTCGGCCCGGCGCGGCGCAAGATCCACTACGAGCCGGTCGGTGTCGTCGGCGCGATCACCCCGTGGAACGTCCCCTTCTACCTGAACATCGCCGAAACCGTCCCGGCACTGATGGCGGGCAACACCGTGGTGCTCAAGCCCGCACAGCTGACCCCGTGGTCGGGCACCGAGCTCGGCCGGATCATCGCCGAGAAGACCGACATCCCGGCTGGCGTGTTCAACGTCGTCACCTCCAACGCCAACGAGGTCGGCGCGGCCCTGTCGGCCGATCCACTGGTGGACATGATCACGTTCACCGGCTCCACCGCCACCGGCCGGGCGATCCTGGCCGCAGGCGCGTCCACCGTCAAGAAGACCCTGCTCGAGCTCGGTGGCAAGTCGACGCACATCGTCTGCGATGACGCGGATTTCAACGCCTGCCTGCCGATGGCGGCGATGTTCGCCTGCGTCATGTCCGGCCAGAGCTGCATCTTGAGCAGCCGAGTCCTGTTGCCGCGCAGCCGCTATGACGAGGGCCTGGAGATCCTCAAGACCATGATGGCGAACTTCCCGGTCGGCGACCCGTGGACTCCCGGCAACCTGCAGGGCCCGCAGATCAGTGCGATGCAGCGCGAGAAGACGCTGAGCCTGATCCAGTCCGGTATCGCCGACGGCGCCAGGCTGATCACCGGTGGCGGCATCCCGGAGAATCTGCCCACCGGCTACTACGTGCAGCCGACGCTGCTCGCCGATGTCGACCCCACGTCCACGATCGCCCAGACCGAGATCTTCGGACCGGTGATCACCGTGACCCCGTACGACACCGACGACGAGGCTGTCGAGATCTCCAACAACACCATCTACGGGCTGTCCGGCGATGTCACCAGCGGTGACGACGAACGCGCGCTGAACATCGCGCTGCGCCTGCGCACCGGCAGCGTGACCACCAACGGGCATTCGTTCTTCGGTATCACCAGTCCGTTCGGCGGCACCAAGCAGAGCGGATTGGGTCACCGCAACGGTGACGAGGGCTACCGCGAGTACCTCAATATGAAGACGATCGGCGTGCGGCCCTAACGCTCACTCGTTTGAAACCGCA
>JAHFVD010000065.1 GCA_023264735.1 Mycobacterium sp.
CCGGACTCGGATGACCGAGACCGTCTTTGCCGACATGATGGCCACGCAGGACAGCGATTTCGACGCGATGGCGCCGGAGAATGTCTCGCCGCTGGTGGTGTGGCTCGGCAGTGTCGAGTCCAAGGACATCACCGGCCAGGTGTTCGAGGTCGAGGGCGGCATCATCCGGGTCGCGGAAGGCTGGAATCGGGGCGGGACGATCGACAAGGGTGCCCGCTGGGATCCGGCCGAGCTCGGCCCGGTCGTCAGCGATCTGCTGACCAAGTCGCGCACCCCGCTGCCGGTCTTCGGCGCCTGACTCACAGCGGTTCGCACACCACCAGCGGGATGCGACGATTCGCCGCTTCTTGATAACCCTTGTACGGCGGGTAGATTCGCGTGAGCTGGCGCCAGTAGAGCCGGCGTTCGTCGTCGGTGGCGTCCCGCGCGGCCATCTCCCGCACGTGAGCGCGAACCTGAACCCGAACCTTCGGGTCGGCCTTCAGATTGAGGTACCACGCGGGATTCCTGCTGCGGCCGCCGAAGGACGCCGAGCGAAGTGCTTCATCAGCCAAGCCAGCAGGCCCGAGTTGCGGATGGGGTGCGACCGTTCGCTCACACCCCTAAGTGCCCCGCTTTACGGATCGCAAATCACGATGGGGATGACCCTGTCGGTCCACGCCTTGTAGTCCTCGAAGCTGGAGTACATCTCGACCAGTTTCGGCCAGTACTCGTCGCGCTCCTGCTCGGTCGCATCCCGGGCGGTCAGGTACAGGACCTCGTCCTTGATCTGGACGGTGATCTTCGGGTCGGCCTTGAGGTTGAGGTACCACATCGGGTGCTTGGCGGCACCGCCCTGCGAGGCCACCAGCACGACGCGGTCGCCCTCGCGCAGGAATAGCAGCGGGCTCACTCGCGGCTCACCGGTCTTGCGGCCGGTGGTGGTCAACAAGGCGACGGGAGCGCCCTGGAGGAAACTCCCGGCGACCTTGCCGCCGCTGCGCTTGTACAAGAAGGTCTGTGCCCGCGACATCCACTTGATGATGAATTTGGTCTGCGGCGAGTTCAGTGACTTAGGGGCAGGCTTGGCGGACATGTCGGCACTCCTCGTGCGTGCTAGCGCGTGATGAACGGGCGGACGTGTGCCTGGATGTGATGGATCGTGCCATCAGCGGCCGGGATCAGGAACGTCTCGTCGATGCGCGCGGCGACCCGTCGTCCCGCGAGCGTCGGTTTGGTGATGAGTTCGAACTGGGCGCGGACCTCGTCGCCGTTCACGCTGAACTCCGGCTCGCTGACCGACTTGATGACGCGGTACTGCGGCCCGCGATTCAGGCTGCGGCGCAGTTGATCTCCGGAGAATCCGGTCTTGATCCCGAACTCGATGCGCGTGCAACCCGGGGCGAACGGGACGTCGTCGGCCCGGTGGCTGGCGAGCGCCTCGATGTAGGCCCGCGCCGCCGCGATCCGCTCTTCGTCCGTTGCTCCGCCATTCCCCGAGTCGCTGCGCTCCTGCCCGCCGGCCATTAGATCCGCTCGATGATGGTGCCGGTCGACAGCGCGCCGCCGGCACACATGGTGATCAGGGCGGTGCTCTGGTCGGTGCGCTCCAACTCGTGCAGCGCGGTGGTGATCAACCGGCTGCCGGTGCTGCCGACGGGGTGGCCCAGCGCAATGGCGCCGCCGTTGACGTTGACCTTGTCCATATCGGCTTCGTGCACCTGGGCCCAGCTCAGCACCACCGACGCGAACGCTTCGTTGATCTCGACCAGGTCGATATCGCCCAGCTTCATGCCGGCCTTCTCCAGGACCCGAGCGGTGGACTGCACGGGGCCGTCGAGGTGGTAGTAGGTCTCGGAGCCGACGAGGGCCTGGCTGATGATGCGCGCCCGCGGCTTCAGGCCCAGCGCCCGAGCCTTGTCTTCGTCCATCCACAGCACCGCCGCGGCGCCGTCGGATATCTGTGACGAGGTACCCGCGGTGTGGCTGGCACCTTCCATCACCGGCCTGAGCGTGGCCAGCCCCTCCATCGTGGTGTCGCGCAGTCCCTGATCGCGGCTGACGATGTTGCGCTCCGCGGTGGGCTGCTTGTTCTCGTCGATCACCGGCGCATCGATCGGGGAGATCTCGCGGTCGAAGCGGTGCTCGTCCCAGGCGCGCTTGGCTCGTTGCTGCGAGAGGAAGCCGAGGTGGTCGAGGTCCTGGCGGGTGATGCCGCGGCGCTTGGCGATCCGCTCGGCGGCGGTGAACTGATCGGGCATGTCGATATCCCACGACGCGGCGCGGATCAGCGACCGGTCCGGCCCGGCGTTGGCGCCAAGACCGACCCGGCTCATCGCCTCGATACCGCAGGCGATGCCGACGTCGATGGCACCGGTGGCAATCAGGCCGGCGATCAGGTGATTGGCCTGCTGCGCGCTACCGCACTGACAGTCGACGGTCGTCGCACCGATCTGCTCGGGCAATCCCGCGGTCAGCCACGCCACCCGGGTGATGTTGTTGGACTGTTCGCCGTATTGAGTGACGCAACCACCGATGACCTGCTCGACCTCGTTGGCGTCGATACCGGCCTTGTCGATCACGGCCTTCTGAACGGCGCCCAACAATTCGGTCGCATGCAGACCGGACAGCCAACCGCCCCTCTTACCGATCGGGCTGCGGGTGGCTTCGACGATGACAGGATTACCCATGAGGTCAGGCTAGAACACGTTTCATTAGTCTGACAAGCGAGGATGCTTTTGCGCCTTTTGTCTGCGGTGAAGGCATGTTTTACTGGCACTAGAACACGTCATATTGAGGAGCGCATGATCATGCCAACCCCCAACATCCCGGTCGGTTTCGACTTCCTGGATCCGGACCTGCATGTGCAGCGGCTGCCGGTCGAGGAGCTCGCCGAGCTGCGCCGGGTCGCTCCGATCTGGTGGTGCGAACAGGCTATCGGCAAGGGCGGCTTCAACGACGGTGGCTACTGGGTCGTCACCAAGCACAAGGACGTCAAAGAGGTCTCGCGCCGCAACGACGTCTTCCTCAGCTCGCCGAACACCGCGATCCCGCAGTTCCCCGACGAGATGGCGCGCGAGGACATCGACCTGCAAAAGGTCGTGATGCTCAACATGGACGGCGAATACCACGATCGGTTGCGCCGGATCATCTCCAAGGGGTTCACCCCGCGCGCTATCGGCGCACTGCGTGACGAGCTCGACCGGCGTGCCCAGATCATCGCCAAGGAGGCCGCCGCGCATGGCAACGGTGACTTCGTCGAGCAGGTGGCGTGCGAGCTGCCGCTGCAGGCGATCGCCGATTTGCTGGGGGTGCCCCAGGAGGATCGTGCCAAGCTGTTCCGCTGGTCGAACGAGATGACCGGCAACGGTGACGAGGAGTTCGACGTCGACCCCAAGCAGTCGTCGATGGAGGTGCTGGCCTACGCCATGCACATGGCCGAGGTGAAGGGTAAGAACCCCGGCAACGACATCGTCACCGCGCTGATCAACGCTGACATCGACGGCGAGAAGCTCTCCGATGACGAGTTCGGCTTCTTCGTGATGATGCTGGCAGTGGCCGGCAACGAGACCACCCGCAACTCGATCACCCACGGCATGATCGCCTTCGCCAACAACCCTGACCAGTGGGAGCTCTACAAGAAGGAGCGGCCGGAGACTGCGGCCGACGAGATCGTCCGCTGGGCCACCCCGGTCACCGCGTTCCAGCGCACCGCCGCCGAGGACGTCGAGCTGTCCGGCGTGCAGATCAAGAAGGACCAGCGGGTGGTGATGTTCTACCGGTCGGCCAACTTCGACGAAGAGGTCTTCGAGGACCCGTACACCTTCAACGTCTTGCGCAACCCGAACCCGCACGTGGGCTTCGGCGGCACCGGGGTGCACTACTGCGTCGGGGCGAACCTGGCCAAGATGACGATCAACCTGATCTTCAACGCAGTGGCCGACCACATGCCCGATCTCACGTCGGCGGGTACCCCCGAACGGCTACGTTCGGGGTGGCTCAACGCAATCAAGCACTGGCAGGTCGACTACACCGGGGCCTCGGCCTAAGCGTTAAAGCTTTGCGAATCAAGGAGGATTCTTCGTGGACTTCAGTCCGGACGAAGGGCAGCAGGCTGTCACCGATGTGGTGACGTCCGCGCTCGAGCGGGACAACAGCTGGGACGCGCTGGTTGCGGGCGGCATCGTGGCGTTCGGCGTCCCGGAGCGGCTCGGCGGTGACGGACTCGGACTCGCCGAGATCACGTCGGCGCTGACTCAAATCGGCAGGTTCGGCAACGTCAGCCCAGCGTTCGCGACCCTCGGGCTGGGTCTGCTTCCCTTGCTGGACTTGGCTTCCGACGAACAACAGGATCGCTACCTGGCCGGGGTGGCCAAGGGTGCGGTGCTGACCGCGGCGCTCAACGAGCCCGGGCGCGCGCTGCCCGAGCGGCCCGCGACTCGGCTGACGGACGGCAAGCTCAACGGCACCAAGGTCGCCGTTCCCTATGCGGAGCAGGCCGAGTGGATCGTCGTCAGCACCGACAGTGGCGCTGTCGTGGTGTCGCCCAAGGCTGCTGGTGTGAGCCTGACGAAGACCCCGACGGCGAATCACTCCGACGAGTACGTCGTCACGTTCGCCGACACTCCGGTCGCCAACGCAGATGTGTTGGGCGGCAGTGATTCCGTGCACCGGGTCAACCAGCTGGTCCTGGCCGCCGTCGGCGCGTACGCGGCCGGTTTGGTGGCGGGTGCGTTGCGGCTCACCGCCGACTACGTCGCCACCCGTGAACAGTTCGGCAAGCCGTTGTCGACGTTCCAGACCGTCGCTGCGCAGCTCGCCGAGATCTACATCGCGTCGCGGACGATCACGCTGGCGTCGACGTCGGTGTCCTGGTTGCTGTCCGAGGGCCGGGATGCCTCGACTGACCTTGACGTCCTTGGTTATTGGGTGACGTCGCAGGCGCCACCGGTGATGCAGCTGTGTCACCACCTGCACGGTGGTATGGGTATGGACATCGACTACCCGATGGACCGCTACTACTCGTCGATCAAAGATCTGACTCGGCTGTTGGGTGGCAAGCAACACCGCCTGGAACTGGTGGGAGCGTAATGTTTATCGAACTGACGCCGGAGCAGAAGCAGCTGCAAGCTGAACTGCGCGAATACTTTTCGAATCTCATCTCGCCTGAGGAACACCAGGCGATGGAGTCCGACCGGCATAACGAGGCCTACCGGGCGATCATCAAGCGGATGGGCTCCGACGGCAAGCTGGGCGCCGGCTGGCCCAAGGAGTACGGCGGGCTCGGCTACGGGCCTATCGAGCAGTCGATCTTCGTCAACGAAGCGCAGCGTGCCGACGTGCCGCTGCCCGCGGTGACGTTGCAGACCGTCGGGCCGACGCTCCAGCAATACGGGACCGAGGCGCAGAAGAAGAAGTTCCTGCCCGCGATCCTCGCCGGCGAGGTTCACTTCGCCATCGGCTACACCGAGCCGGAGGCCGGCACCGACCTGGCATCGCTGCGCACCACGGCGGTGAGGACAGGCGACGAATACATTGTCAACGGCCAGAAGGTCTTCACCACCGGTGGACACGACGCCGACTACATCTGGCTGGCGTGCCGCACCGATCCGGAAGCCGTGAAGCACAAGGGCATTTCGATCCTGATCGTCGACACCAAGGATCCCGGCTACTCCTGGACGCCGATGATCCTGTCCGACGGAGCTCACCACACAAACGCGACGTACTACAGCGACGTGCGGGTGCCCGCCGACATGCTGGTCGGCGAGGAGAACGGTGGCTGGCGGCTGATCACCACCCAGCTCAACAACGAGCGAGTGATGCTCGGACCCGCCGGACGGTTCGCGGCGCTCTACGACCGGGTGCACGCGTGGGCGTCCAAGCCGGGCAGTAACGGCGACACCCCGCTCGACCACGACGACGTCAAGCGTTCGCTCGGTGAGCTCAAGGCGATGTGGCGGATCAACGAGCTGCTCAACTGGCAGGTCGCTGCGTCGGGGGAGACCATCGACGTCGCGGATGCGGCCGCCACCAAGGTTTTCGGCACCGAGCGCATCCAGTACGCAGGCCGGCTGGCCGAGGAAATCGTTGGTACACACGGCAATCCCGCGGATCCGGATACCGCTGAGCTGCTGAAGTGGCTGGACAGCCAGACCAAGCGCAACTTGGTGATCACATTCGGTGGTGGAGTGAACGAGGTGATGCGGGAGATGATCGCGGCTGCAGGTCTGAAGGTTCCGAGGGTGCCTCGATGAGCGCCGTCGACGACATCAAGGCCGCGGCCGAGCGGGTCAAGGCCGAGGGCAAGAGCAAGCCGCGGGTCGCCCGGCATCCGGTCAACCAGCCGATGGTCCATCACTGGCTTGACGCCATCGGTGACAAGAATCCGATCTACGTCGACGAGGACGCCGCAAAAGCGGCCGGTCATCCCGGCTTGGTCGCGCCGCCGGCGATGATCCAGGTCTGGACGATGATGGGTCTCGGCGGGGTTCGTCCCGACGACGATCCGCTGGGCAAGATGCTCGAATTGTTCGATGAGGCAGGCTATATCGGCGTCGTCGCGACCAACTGCGAGCAGACGTATCACCGCTACCTGCGGCCAGGGGAAGAGGTCAGCGTCGCTGCCGAACTGACCGACGTCGTCGGCCCCAAGCGCACCGCGCTGGGTGAGGCGTTCTTCGTTACGCAGACCATCACCTGGTCCGTCGGTGACGAGGATGTCGCCGAAATGATGTGGCGCATCATGAAATTCATTCCATCAGAAAAGGCTGGGGCTAAGGAGACCGCTCTTTCTTCGGTACCGGATGACCTCGACGCGGATTCCGCCATGCGGCCGGCGTCGTCGCGGGACACCAAGTTCTTCTGGGACGGCGTCAACGCGCACGAACTGCGCATCCAGAAGCGGGATGACGGCACACTGGTCCACCCGCCGGTTCCCGCGCTGTGGTTGGCCAAGGAAAAAGAGACCGATTACGTCGTCGCCAGCGGCAACGGCACCGTCTTCAGCTTCGTGGTGCACCACGCGCCCAAGGTGCCGGGTCGCACGCTGCCGTTCGTCATCGCCCTCGTTGAACTCTCCGAAGGCGTGAAGATGCTCGGTGAGCTGCGCAACGTCGACCCCTCGACTGTGGAGATCGGAATGCCCGTCCGCGCAATGTATATCGACTTCCCGGCCAACGATGTCGGCCCGGCCTGGACCAACTACGCGTGGGAGCCGGCCAAATGAGCGCCCGTGGGTCTGATGTCGCCGCCGGAGCGGCTCCGGCGATCCAGGTCGGCACCAAGCTGCCCGAGCTCAAGTTCTACGGCGACCCGACCTTCATCGTCTCGACGGCGATCGCCACCCGGGACTACCAGGACGTGCATCACGACCGGGACAAGGCGCAAGCCAAGGGTTCCAAGGACATCTTCGTCAACATCCTCACCGACACCGGTCTGGTACAGCGGTTTATCACCGACTGGGCTGGGCCGACCGCCGTCATCAAGTCGATCGGTTTGCGCCTGGGCGTGCCCTGGTACGCCTACGACACGGTGACGTTCACCGGTGAGGTCACCGCAGTGGAGGACGGTTTGATCACCTTGAAGATTGTGGGCAGCAACAGTCTTGGTGATCACGTGATCGCCAACGCCACGCTCACGGTGGGGGCCGCCTGATGCCCGGTGCGCTGTCAGGCAAAGCCGCGATCGTCGGTATCGGCGCCACCGATTTCTCCAAGAACTCCGGTCGCAGCGAGCTGCGGCTGGCCTCGGAGGCCGTGCTGGACGCGCTGGCGGATGCGGGCCTGACGCCCGCCGACGTCGACGGCATGACGACATTCACGATGGACTCGAACACCGAGGTCGCCATCGCGCGGGCCACCGGGATCGGGGACCTCAAGTTCTTCTCCAAGATCCACCATGGCGGCGGCGCGGCCTGCGCCACTGTTCAGCAGGCAGCCATCGCGGTGGCCACCGGTGTCGCGGATTGCGTTGTGGCATACCGCGCTTTCAACGAGCGCTCCGGGATGCGATTCGGCCAGGTGCAGATGCGTCTGGTCGAGAATGCGGACTCGACCGGTGTGGACAACTCGTTCTCCTACCCGCACGGGCTGTCGACGCCTGCGGCGCAGGTGGCGATGATCGCTCAGCGCTACATGCACCTGTCGGGCGCGACGAGCCGTGACTTCGGTGCGGTGTCGGTCGCGGACCGCAAGCACGCCGCCAACAACCCGAAGGCGTACTTCTACGAGAAGCCGATCACCATCGAGGATCATCAGGCCTCGCGGTGGATCGCCGAGCCGCTGCGGCTGCTGGACTGCTGCCAGGAGACCGACGGCGGTGTCGCGCTGGTGATCACCTCACCGGAGCGGGCCAAAGACCTTAAGCACCGGCCAGCGATCATCGAGGCGGCGGCGCAGGGGTCGAGCCCGAATCAGTACTCGATGACGAGCTACTACCGGCCCGAACTCGGCTTGCCCGAGATGGGTCTGGTCGGCAGGCAGCTGTGGGAGCAGTCGGGGCTGTCCCCGGCCGATATCCAGACAGCGATCCTCTACGACCACTTCACCCCCTTCACGCTGATTCAGTTGGAGGAGTTGGGGTTCTGCGCGCAGGGCGATGCGAAGGACTACATCAAGGACGGCGCACTGGAGCTCGGCGGACGGCTGCCGATCAACACCCATGGCGGCCAACTCGGTGAGGCCTACATCCACGGCATGAACGGCATCGCCGAGGGTGTGCGTCAGCTGCGCGGAACGTCGGTCAACCCGGTGCCCAACGTCGAGCACGTGCTCGTCACCGCCGGCACCGGCGTGCCGACCTCCGGCCTGATCCTGGGCTAGGGCTGTTCCCTTTTGCGCCGAGTGTTTCACCAGAGTCACGCTCGGCGTCCAACGTGACTCTGGGGTAACGCTGGCGGCGGTTGTCGGTGGGTAGCGGCACACTGCCGCCATGAGTGAGCCGTTCATCGGGAGTGAGGCCATCGCGGCCGGGGACATCACCAAGAGTTCCCTGCGGCGGCGGTACATCCGCCTGTTCCCGGATGTGTATGTCGTAGCCGGTGCCGAACCGACGGCGCAGGACTTGGCCCGTGGCGGCTGGCTGTGGTCCGGCCGCAAAGCGGTGGTCGCCGGACGTTCGGCGGCCGCGCTCCTTGGCACGGCGTGGATCGACGACACCGTGCCCGTCGATCTGATCCACGACAACCGGAATCGGCCGTCCGGCATCACCGTTCGAGGAGATCGACTCGAAGCTGACGAGATTCAACTGTTCGACGGAATGCCGGTCACGACGCCGCTACGCACTGCGCTTGATCTCGCCTGCTGGTATCCGCGCGGCACCGCAATGAAGACATTGGATGCTCTCGCGCGAGCCACCTCGATCGACCCCCTCGACGCCCTGGTCCTGGCGGAGCGATACCCAGGCCGGCGCGGCATCCGTGCGGCGCGCGAGAATCTCAAGCTGGTCGACTCAGGGGCCCAGTCCCCGAAGGAAACCTGGTTGCGGCTGCTGTTGATCGACGCCGGATTCCCCCGCCCGCAGACCCAGATCCCGATACTCAACGAGTTCGGTGACGAGATCGCCTATCTCGACATGGGCTGGGAGGACATCATGGTGGCGGTCGAGTACGACGGGGAGCAGCACCGCACGGACCGCTGGCAGTACACCCGCGACCTGCGGCGGCGCGACATGTTGGAAGAGCTCGGATGGGTCGTCGTTCGCGTCGTGGCGGGCGATCGTCAGGCCGACATCATCCGCCACGTTCGAGCCGCCATCGCGCGCCGAGCGTCCCTCCAGAGTCACGTTCGGCGTTCAGCGTGACTCTGGAGACACGCTCGGCGAAAAAGCGAACGCCACGGCGGGGAATCAGCTGATTCCCCGCCGTGGCATTGCGTTCGAGGCTTAGGTCAGGTTGTTCTTGACCTGAGTGTCCTGCATCTTGGCGACGGCCAGCGCCGTCTCCGGCAGCACGGGATCGTTCGGCGCGCTGGAGAACTCGATGTTGACGAGCGCCTTGCCCTCGGTGAAGTACACCTCGGTGATCGCCTTCGAGCCGTCAGGCGACTTGCCGCTGGCGATGAGGCCGTTGCCGCCGTCGCCGACATCCGCGGGCTGCGGTGCCGCGTCGACCTCCTTGGGCAGCTCGGCCTTGGCAGAGTCCAGAGCCTTGAGCGCTCCCGCGGCATCCTCGTCGACGACGATCGCGAAGACGATGGTCTGGTTCTGGGGGTTGGTCATCGTCTGGACGATGCCCTTCAGACCATTGGGATTCACGACGGGCTCGCTGGCGGTGAAGCTCGGGTCGATGTCGGACGCATTCAGCAGCAGCTTGCTGTAGTCGGCACCCGATGCGGACGGGCTGGCAGCAGCGCTCGTGGTCTCCGGAGCGGCCGCCGAGGTGGTTGCTGCCGCCGAGCTCGACGAGGACGAGGACGAGGACGAGGAGGAGTCCTTCTTGTCACTGCCGCAGCCGACCGCTGTCGTGCCCACCAGCAATGCCACGCCGATCAAGCCCACAGTCGACGCCTGCCCAATCTTCATCCCGATTCCTTCCGTTGCCGCACCGATGTTTGCCCTGCCTAACTTAGTGCAGCGACACCGTCCGCACCGCGGTCCCTATCTGAGTATTGCAAGCTAGACTCAGACTCGCGTACGGTTGAACGGTGATGGAACACTTCACCTTCGGTCGCCGCAATGGCCTCCGCGTTTCGCAGCTCAGCCTCGGGACCGGCAACTTCGGCACCGGATGGGGTTACGGCGCCGATTTGGACACCGCCACAGCCGTTTTCAATCGCTTCGCCGAAGCCGGCGGCACGTTTATCGACACCGCGGCCAGCTATCAGCGGGGCGAATCCGAACAGATGCTGGGCACACTGCTGGCCGGCAGACGTGACGAATTCACCCTGGCCACCAAGTTCGCCGTCGGTGGGCCGGACGGCACCGGAGTCCTGCAGACCGGGGCCGGCCGACGGTCGGTGTTCCGGGCCGTCGAGGGCAGTCTGCGCCGCCTCGGCACCGACTACATCGATCTGTTCTGGGTGCACTTCCCGGACGCGATCACGCCCGTGGAGGAAACCATCGGCGCCCTGGACGACTTGGCCCGCGCCGGCAAGATCCTCTACACCGGGTTCTCCAACTTCCCGGCCTGGCTCACCAGTCGCGCTGTGACGATCGCCGAATTGCGCGGGTTCACTCCGCTGGCCGGCGTGCAGTTCGAATACAGCCTCGTCGAGCGCACCGGCGACCGCGAGATACTCCCGATGGCCGAGGCCCTCGGTATCGGGGCGGCACTGTGGTCCCCGCTGGGCGGCGGCCTATTGACCGGTAAGTACCGCCGCGGCGAAGATGGCCGCAAGACCGCATGGAATCGGCTGGTGCACAACGAAGATGGCGGCCGCAAGTCGGCAACCGTCGACGCCGTGCTGGCGGTGTCCGACGATCTCGGCGTGAGCCCGGCTCAGCTTGCGGTGGCCTGGCTGGTCGAGCGGGCGCGACGCTCGTCCACCGGTGTCGTCCCTGTCATCGGCCCGCGATCGGTGGAGCAACTCGACGACTACCTGGCCGCGCTGAGCATCGAGATCGACACACCGACCTACGAGCGTCTGGATCAGGTCAGCCGCGTCGACCTCGGCGAGCCCTACGGCAAGTTGGCCGAGAACGACGCGCCTCGAGGGGGCGAGGACGCGATGATCCGCTTCCACCCGGTGCCGACCGACTGAGCGTCAGACTGAAATGAACTCCACGTCGGAGAGCACGACGGCGTCGTCGCGACTCGGTGCGGTCACGACGCCGACGTAGCGGCCGTCTTCCTTCCACGCGCTGACCTTGATGGTCTCGCCGGGGTAGACCACGCCCGCGAACCGCGCGCCGTAGGTCTTCACCTGCGACACATCGGAATCCAGCAGGGTGTCCACCAGCGCCTTGCAGGTCATCCCGTAGGTGCACAGGCCGTGCAGGATCGGCTTGGGAAAGCCTGCCGCCGCGGCGAATTCGGGATCGGAGTGCAGCGGATTGCGGTCACCGCACAGCCGGTACAGCAGCGCCTGCTGGGGCGACACCGGCACCGAGATCTCGTAATCCGGCGCACGATCCGGCGCGGCCACCGACGTCGACGGGCCGCGCTCGCCACCGAAACCGCCTTCACCGCGGGCGAAGATCGACCGCTTGGTGGTCCACAGCAGCTTGCCGTCGGGATCGGTCACCGTCGTCTCGCTGACGATGACGGCCGCCTTGCCCTTGTCCCAGATCTCGGTGAACCGCTGCACCGAGGTCGCGGTGCCACTCGGTGGCAGCGGCGCCGGCACGGTCACCGCCTCGCTGGCGTGCAGCACCTTGCTCAGCTCGATGTCGATGCCGGGGAACTTCACCTCGGGCGGCTCGGTCATGTGGAAGCTGGCCGCCACGTTGCCGAAGCTGGGCAGCACCTGCGGGGTGCCGTCGGTGAGGTAGCGCAATTCCTTGGGATCCATGGGATCCGAGCCGGCGCCGAGGCCCAGCTGGTAGAGCTGCACATCGCTACTCGTCCACGAGAACTCGATAGGTTCCAGTTCAGCGGCGAGTGCGACGGCCACATCGATCGGCATGTCAGCCCTTTCCTGCAATGTGCAATGCCGCCAGGTACCCGAACGCCATCGCAGGGCCGATGGTGCCGCCGGGGCCGGGATAGGTGTGACCCATCACCGGCGAGCTGACATTACCGGCCGCATACAGACCCTCGATGATCGAACCGTCGTCGCGCAGCGCCCGTCCGTGCACATCGGTGCGGATACCGCCCTTGGTTCCCAGGTCGCCTGGCACCATCTTGGCGGCATAGAACGGGCCGTTCTTGATCTCGCCGAGGTTGGGGTTCGGCTTGTTGGTCGGATCACCGTAGTAGCGGTCGTAGGCGCTTTCACCGCGATTGAAGTCCTGGTCCTTGCCCGAGCGGGCGAACCCGTTGAACCGCTCGACGGTCGCCAGGAAGGCGTCGGCCGGAAGGTCGGTCACCTTGGCCAGCTCCTCGAGGGTGTCGGCCTTGACGATGACGCCGGACTCCATCCACTTCTTCGGAATCCGTTGTCCGGGCTGCAATCCCGCGAAGATGTACCGGTCGCGGTACTGCTGGTCGAAGACCAGCCACGCCGGGACGTTCTCACCAGGGCCGGCGCCCTGGCCGTATTCGCCGCCGTACATGTGGTGGCAGGCCTCGACGTAGGGCATCGACTCGTTCATGAAGCGCTTGCCGGCCAGGTTGACGATGATCGACCCGGGGGAGTTGCGTTCCGACAGCGCGAACCACGGCGCGCCGACTAGCGGAACCGTCGGACCCCACCAGGCGTCCTCCATCAATTCCAGTGCTGCACCGAGCTTCTCGGCCGCCACGATGCCGTCGCCGGTGTTGGCCTCGGCCCCCACCGTCCAGTCAGCGGTGATCGGCGCGCGCTGGTACTTGACGCGCATCTGCTCGTTGCGCTCGAAGCCACCGCTGCCGAGGATGACGCCGCGCCGGGCGCGGATCAGTTGCGGGTCAGCCGATTCCGGGCCGGTGGTGTCTCGTACGTAGATACCGCGCACGACGCCGTCCTCGACGTACAGATCGGTCAGTGCGGTGTTGAGCAGCACGGGAACTCCGGCCTTTTGCAGGCCGATCCGCAGGGGTGCGATCAACGCGCGCCCCATGCCCACCAGGTTCTTGCCGCGGGCACCGGCCCACATCGTGCGTGCGCCGACCTTCAGGCTGCGCAGCACGCCGCGGGGATGGCGCTTGAGCTGGTTGAGGCGCACGTAGTCCTGCTGCATCACAACCACATTGAGCGGCACCTTGCCGTACGGCGGCTCCAGGAACTTCTCGTCGGGGCCGAGTTTCTTGGCATTGAAGGGCTTCGGCTCGATCGACCGTCCCCCGGGGCGTCCGCCGGGGGTTTCCGGGTAGTAGTCGGAATAGTTGGGCACCCAGCACATCTTCAGCGGCGAGTGCTTGAGTACGAACGACAGCATCTCCGGACCGCGCTCGAGATAGGTATCGATGCGTTCCGGCTCCACCACGTCGCCGATGATCTCGTGCAGATAGGTCCGCGCGGCTTCTTTGGTGTCGGTGACCCCGTCACGCTTGAGGATCTCGTTGTTGGGGATCCACACGCCACCACCGGACCGTGCGGTCGAGCCGCCGTAGTGCGGGGCCTTCTCGACGACGACCGCCGATAGTCCCTGGTGAGCGGCGGTGAGTGCGGCGACCATGCCGGCAGCACCGCTTCCGACGACGACGACGTCGAACTCCTGAACTGTCATACTAGAACACGTTATAGAATTGCCCCGTCCGGGCGCTACTGACCCCTCCTTTCCGATCAGCGGAACGCTTACCCCAAGGGCCCTCGGACCGCACTAGAATTGCCCGCACCGGGCGCCGTTCGCCCCGGTCACACCGACGATGGGACTCCCGGGAATGCTGAGCGTTTCGACGCGCGACGAGCTTGCCGCCGACCTTGCCGAGGCGGAGCGCAGCCGCGTCCCCATGGCTCCGTTGACGTCCAATCACCCCGATATCGACGTGGTCGACGCCTACGAGATCCAGCTGATCAACATCCGGCAGCGGGTCGCCGAAGGTGCCCGGGTGATCGGCCACAAGGTCGGCCTGTCGTCGGAGGCCATGCAGAAGATGATGGGCGTCGACGAGCCCGATTACGGCCACCTGCTCGCCGACATGGAGGTGTTCGAGGACCAGCCGGTGCCCGCGGGGCGCTACCTGTTCCCGCGCGTCGAGGTCGAGGTCGGGTTCATCCTCGCCGACGATCTGCCGGGCGCGGGGTGCACCGAGGACGACGTGCTGGCCGCCACCGCCGCCTTCGCCCCGGCGATCGAGCTCATCGACACCAGGATCAAGGACTGGAAGATCGCGCTGTGCGACACGATCGCCGACAACGCCTCGTCGGCGGGCTACGTGCTCGGCAAGGAGCGGGTATCACCCAAAGACGTTGATATCAGGGCGATTGACGCGGTGCTGACCCGCAACGGGGAAGTGGTGGCCGAAGGCCGCAGCGACGCCGTGCTGGGCAATCCGGTCACCGCGGTCGCGTGGCTGGCCCGCAAGGTCGAGAGCTTCGGGGTGCGTCTGAAGGCGGGCGACATCGTGCTGCCGGGGTCGTGCACCAGGGCCATCGACTGCCGCCCTGGCGACCAGTTCATCGCAGACTTCGCTGGGCTGGGTTCAGTCCGGCTGTCATTCGAGTAAGAGGAGCACCCATATGGGCCAGAAGAGCTCGGTTGCGATCGTCGGGTCGGGCAACATCAGCACCGACCTGCTGTACAAACTGCTGCGGTCGGAGTGGCTCGAGCCGCGCTGGATGATCGGCATCGACCCGGAGAGCGAAGGCCTCGCCCGCGCCCGCAAGCTGGGGCTGGAGACCAGCCACGAGGGCGTCGACTGGCTGTTGGCCCAGTCGGAGAAGCCGGATCTGGTGTTCGAGGCCACCAGCGCCTACGTGCACAAGGCCGCCGCACCGCGCTACGAGGAAGCCGGCATCCGGGCCATCGACCTGACCCCGGCCGCCGTCGGCCCCGGCGTCATCCCGCCGGCCAACCTGCGCGCGCACCTCGATGCGCCCAACGTCAACATGGTCACCTGCGGTGGCCAGGCCACGATCCCGATGGTCTACGCCGTCTCCCGCGTCGTGGACGTGCCCTACGCGGAGATCGTCGCGTCGGTGTCCTCAGCGTCGGCCGGTCCGGGAACCCGGGCCAATATCGACGAGTTCACCAAGACCACCAGCGCGGGCGTTGAGGTGATCGGTGGTGCCAAGCGGGGCAAGGCGATCATCATCCTGAACCCGGCCGATCCGCCAATGATCATGCGCGACACCATCTTCTGCGCGATCCCCGAAGACGCCGACCACGAAGCGATCACGCAGTCGATCAAGGACGTCGTCGCCGAGGTGCAGACCTACGTGCCGGGTTACCGGTTGCTCAATGAGCCGCAGTTCGACGAGCCGACCGTCTACAACGGCGGCCACCACCTCGTCACCACGTTCGTGGAAGTGGAGGGTGCGGGTGACTACCTGCCGCCCTACGCTGGAAATCTGGACATCATGACCGCCGCGGCCACCAAGGTCGGCGAGGAAATCGCGAAAGAGCGCGCGTCGGTCTCAGGAGGTGCGCAAGCATGAGTGCAGAAGTTTGGTTCGACCCGAGCTGGGATGTCCGGATGACGGACACGTCCCTGCGCGACGGCAGCCACCACAAGCGCCATCAGTTCACTCTCGCCGAGGTCGGTGCCATCGTCGCCGCCCTGGACACCGCGGGTGTGCCGGTCATCGAGGTGACCCACGGTGACGGGCTGGGTGGCTCGAGCTTCAACTACGGGTTCTCCAAGACCCCCGAGCAGGAGCTGATCAAGCTGGCCGCCGAGACGGCCAAGGAATCCAAGATCGCCTTCCTGATGCTGCCCGGCGTCGGCACCAAGGAAGACATCAAGGAAGCGCAGAACAACGGCGGCTCGATCTGCCGGATCGCCACCCACTGCACCGAGGCCGACGTCTCGATCCAGCACTTCGGCCTGGCCCGGGAACTGGGCCTGGAGACCGTCGGGTTCCTGATGATGAGCCACACCATCTCGCCGGAGAAGCTGGCCGCGCAGGCCAGGATCATGGCCGACGCGGGCTGCCAGTGCGTCTATGTCGTCGACTCCGCCGGTGCGCTGGTGCTCGAGGGCGTGGCCGACCGGGTGGCGGCGCTGGTCGCCGAACTCGGTGACGACGCTCAAGTCGGTTTTCATGGCCACGAGAACCTGGGGCTCGGCGTGGCCAACTCGATCGAGGCCGTCCGTGCCGGCGCCAAGCAGATCGACGGGTCGTGCCGCCGGTTCGGCGCCGGGGCGGGCAACGCGCCGGTCGAGGCGCTGATTGGGGTCTTCGACAAGATCGGCGTGAAGACGGGCATCGACTTCTTCGATATCGCCGATGCCGCAGAAGAGGTGGTCGCGCCCGCGATGCCGGCTGAGTGCCTGCTCGATCGCAATGCGTTGATCATGGGCTACTCCGGGGTGTACTCGAGCTTCCTCAAGCACGCCATCCGCCAGTCCGAGCGCTACGGTGTGCCTGCACACCAGCTGCTGCACCGGGCCGGGCAGCGCAAGCTGATCGGCGGCCAGGAGGATCAGCTGATCGACATCGCGCTGGAGATCAAGCGCGAACAAGAAGCGGCTTCCGCCAAGTAGGAGACTTCCTGACACGCGACGAGGCCCAGGCCATCCTGGAACAGTTGGCTGGGCCCTCCGCGGTTCTGCGCGACGACCAGTGGACGGCCATCGAGGCGCTGGTGGTGCAGCGCCGCCAGGCACTGGTCGTGCAACGCACTGGCTGGGGCAAGTCGGCGGTGTATTTCATCGCCGCCAAGCTGCTGCGCGAGCGGGGCCACGGTGCGACGGTCATCGTGTCGCCCTTGCTGGCGCTGATGCGCAACCAGGTCGCCGCCGCGGGGCGGGCAGGCGTCCGGGCGGCCACCATCAACTCCGGCAATGTCACCGAGTGGGACGAGATTCACCAGCGGGTCAACAACGGTGACCTCGATGTCCTGTTGGTCAGCCCGGAACGGTTGAACAACCCGGAGTTTCGCGACACCGTGTTACCGGCGCTGGCCGCCGATGCCGGCCTGGTGGTGGTCGACGAGGCGCACTGCGTCTCGGACTGGGGCCACGACTTCCGGCCCGACTATCGGCGCATCCGCACGTTGATCGCCGAACTTGGTTCGGATGTACCGGTTTTGGCGACCACCGCCACCGCCAACGATCGTGTCGTCAACGATGTCGCGGCTCAGCTTGGGGTTGGTGGCCGGGACACGCTGGTGCTGCGGGGTGGGCTCGATCGCGAGTCGTTGCGGTTGTCGGTCGTCCAGGCAGGCGGTGGTGCGCAGCGCACGGCGTGGCTGGCCGAGAACCTGGATTCGCTGCCCGGTTCGGGAATCGTCTACACGCTGACCGTCGCCCAGGCGCACGATGTGGCCGCGCTGCTCCGCGAGCGTGGGTACGAGGTGGCCGCGTACACCGGGTCGACGGAAACCGCTGAGCGAGAACAACTCGAGGCGGATCTGTTGGCCAACCGCGTCAAGGCGCTGATCGCCACCTCGGCGCTGGGAATGGGATTCGACAAGCCGGATCTCGGATTCGTCGTGCATCTCGGAGCGCCCTCGTCGCCGATCGCGTACTACCAGCAAGTCGGTCGTGCGGGCCGCTCGACGGACAGCGCCGAGGTGGTGCTGTTGCCCGGACGTGAGGATCAGGACGTCTGGCGGTATTTCGCTTCGGTGGCGTTTCCATCGGAAGCCATGGTGCGCAATGTGATTCATGCACTGGAACCCGACCGTCCGCAGTCGACGCCGGCCTTGGAGCCGTTGGTGGATCTCGGCCGCACCCGGCTGGAGATGGTGCTGAAGGTGCTCGACGTCGACGGTGCGGTGCGGCGGGTCAAAGGCGGCTGGCTGGCCACCGGCCAATCGTGGGACTACGACGAAGCCCGCTACCGCCAACTCGACGAGGCCCGCCGCCGCGAGCAGCAGGCGATGCTCGACTATCAGAGCACCGACGAATGCCGAATGACGTTCCTGCGCAGGCAACTCGACGATCCCGATCTCACCGACGGTGAACGGTGCGGCCGCTGCGACAACTGCGCGGGCGCCCACTTCGGTGCCGAGGTGAACGACGACGCGGCGGCGCTCGTCCAGGAGCGGCTGATGCGGCCGGGCGTGGAGATCACCCCGCGCAAGCAGTGGCCGTCGGGGCTAGGGAAGCTGGGTGTCACCCTCAGCGGCCGCATCGGCGACGGTCCGGAGCCGGGCCGGGCGATCGGCCGACTGACCGACCTGGGCTGGGGTCCGCGCCTGCGGCGCTTGCTCGACGAACCCGACGCCGATGTGCCGCCGGATGTGGTGCAGGCGGCGGTCAAGGTACTGGCCGCGTGGGACTGGGCGACCCGTCCGACCGCGGTGCTGGCCCTGGACTCGGCGACCCATCCCGTCCTGATCACGTCCCTGACTCGCGAACTGGCCCGGCTCGGCAGACTGACCGACCTCGGTGTGTTGCATTACGCCGTCGGGC
The DNA here is from genome assembly GCA_023264735.1 of Mycobacterium sp. Taxonomy (GTDB): domain Bacteria; phylum Actinomycetota; class Actinomycetes; order Mycobacteriales; family Mycobacteriaceae; genus Mycobacterium. The sequence goes on from JAHFVD010000065.1 coordinate 19,019, forward strand.
ACCGGCCGGTCGGCGCGGCCAACTCCGCCTACCGGGTCGCCGCCCTGGATGGAGCGTGGTCGCCGCCGGATCCGGCGGCGATTGCAGCGGTGGGTGGACCGGTGCTACTCGTCGACGATCTGATCGACACCGGGTGGACACTGACGATGGCCGCCCGGGTGGTGACGGAGGCCGGCGCACCGGCTGTGCTGCCTTTGGTGCTTGCGGCCACCAGCTGACGGGTAACACCGGCTCAGACAGGACGACGTTCCCTTTGTGCCGTGCCGATTCCGTCCGTCAGCGCCGAACCCACGCCCGCTCCCGCGGCCGCCCCCGACTGCACGGCCGCCGGCCTGTCGTCCACGATCAGCTCGGTCACCAGGAATCTCTCGGACTACTTCGCCGTGCACCCCGACGCCAATCAGGCCCTGATCGACGCCACCCGGCAATAGGCGTTCTCCGCGATCGGCGCGTTCAACACCTACTTCAACGACCATCCGGACCAGGCCAACGACATCCGGGCCATCAAGGCGCCGCTGGTCTACTTCCAGAACCAGTGCGGCCTGCAGGTCGAGCCGGCCGAGGCGCTGATCGTCATCGGCGAGCTGTGATCACCACGCCGGCTTGGTGCCGCCCAGCTGCGCGGTGAGCGCATCGCCTGCGGCGACCAATCCGCGTGCGTGCTTGGCGATCTCGGAGTCGGTGAGTGCGCGGCCGATCTGAAGCGAGACCACCATCACCTGCCGGTGATGGTGGTCGTAGACGGGTGCGGAGATGACGCTGACGTCGTGGCGCTGGCGAGCCCCCTCGGCTTCACTGCTCAGGTACACCCGCTCGCCGATATCGGAGATCAGCTCACCCAGCAGCGCACGCAGCTCGTCGGGCAGCGTGCTCGACATGCCCGCCATCATCGCGTACAGCCGCCGGCCGCCGGGGGTGAGGCGCTCGACGAGATATCCCGCCGTCCGGCATTCGGCGATCACGCGGTCGAGGCGCTGCGTTTCGGTGCGCAGCGGGATGGTCGGGGCCCGGTCCAGCCAGCTGCGCAGGGCATCGTCGTCCCACAGCACGAACATCAGGCCCACCGGCGGGGCGAAGGGATAGCTCTGCCCGACCTGCACCCCGACATCGGAGCCGGGCGGTTCGACCAGCTCCAGCAGCGTGATCCGGTCGTCGACGACGGCGGCCAGCGCCGCGGTGGTGTCGAAGGACTTCGACAGCCGGGCCAGCTCGGCACGCGCGGCCGGGTTGACTCGCAATGATTCCTGCGCCAGGTGGCCCAGCGCGATCAGGCTGGGGCCCAGCCGGTAGGTCTTGTCGGCGGCGTCGCGCACGAGGTAGCCGGACTCGGTCAGCGTCGTGACGATGCCCAGGCAGGTCGGCTTCGCCAGCTGCAGCCGGCGGGCCAGCTCCGAGAGCCCGAACCTCTCCTGCGGGTGCTTGGCCAGAAAGTCCAGAACCGCCACCACGCGCTGGGTTGGGGGAGATGATCGACCTGGCGTGGGCGGGTCCGGCATTGCAAAATCCTACCTCTACGTTCCAGATATGGACCGTCAACTTGGTTGACTGGAATTAGAACGCGTTCTAGTCTCAGTCGGAGAACGTACCAGAGCGGTCCAATATTGAAACGCGAGGCGGTCGATGTACACCCAGCCACTAGTGGACGCCATTGCCGAGTCCGAACGTCTGGTCTCCGAGGCTCCGTTCATCGAATCCGAGGCCGATCTGCTGGAGGGCCTGCAGTACCTGGCGGGCTGTATCGCCGCATGTACGCACGTCGCCTTCGACTACGACCGTGACCATCCGTTCCTGCATTCGGGCACCGGACCGTTCACCAAGATGGGTCTGGACAACCCGGACACAATGTACTTCGGCACCAGGGTGGTGGCCGGCAACGAGTACGTTGTCACCGGCAAGCGCGGGACCACCACCGATGTCAGCTTCCAGCTGCTCGGCGGTGAGTACACCGACTCAGTGGTTCCCGATAGTGAGACGGCGTTCGACGACCGTAAGCTCGACATCGCCGCTGACGGAACCTTCGAGTGGCGGTTCACCCCGAACACCAACGCGCAGCTGGTGATTCGCGAGGTCTACAACGACTGGTCCGCCCAGCGCGGCAGCTTTGCGATCGCCCGCACCGACACCGCAGGCACCGCCCCGCCGGCCCTCACCGTCGACCTGATCGAAAGGCGTTGGGCGACTGCGGCTAAGCAGCTGGTGCAGCGCGTCAAGACCTGGCTGCAGTTCCCCAAGTGGTTCTACGACAACCTGCCGGTCAACACGCTGACCGCCCCGCGACTCACCCCTGGCGGACTAGCCACCCAGTACTCGTCCGTGGGGCATTACGAGATCACGCCCGAGCAAGCACTGATCTTGACGCTGCCGGTCACCGACGCCCCGTACCTCGGGTTCCAGCTCGGCAGCCTGTGGTACATCTCGCTGGACTACATCAACCATCAGACCTCGTTGAATGGCACTCAGGCACAGGCTGATCCGGACGGCAAGATCCGCATCGTCGTCGCCGACCAGAACCCCGGGGTGACCAACTGGGTCGAGACGCTCGGGCATGCTAAGGGGTACCTGCAGTTCCGCTGGCAGCGGGTCTCGCGTGAGCTGACCGAGGCTGACGGCCCCACCCTGGAGCTGGTCGACCTCGACGCGGTGGCGGGCAAGCTGCCCTACTACGAGCACAACAAGATCTCCGACGACGACTGGTGCCAGCGAATCGCGCTGCGTCAAAAACTAATTGGCAACAGGATGGTGGGATAACACATGGCCGGCTTGCTCGAGAACAAGGTCGTCGTGATCAGTGGCGTTGGTCCGGCGCTGGGAACCACGCTGGCGCGCCGATGTGCCGAAGAAGGCGCCGACCTGGTGCTGGCGGCGCGGACCGTCGGGCGCCTGGACGATGTGGCCAAGACCGTCACCGACCTTGGCCGCCGCGCGGTGTCGGTGGGCACGGACATCACCGACGAGGGTCAGGTCGACAATCTGGTCAAGCAGACCCTCGCCGCGTACGGCAAGGTTGACGTGCTGATCAACAACGCGTTCAAAGTGCCGTCGATGAAGCCCTTCGCCAACACCTCGTTCGACCACATCCGCGAGACGGTGGAGCTCACAGTGCTCGGTGCGCTGCGACTGATCCAGGGCTTCACGCCGGCACTGGTCGAGGCCAAAGGCTCTGTGGTGAATGTGAACTCGATGGTGCTGCGGCATTCCGACCCCAAGCAGGGTGCCTACAAGTTGGCCAAGGCGGCGCTGCTGTCGATGTCGCAGTCGCTGGCCAGTGAACTGGGGCCACAGGGCATCCGGGTGAATTCGGTTCTGCCGGGCTACATCTGGGGCGGCACCCTGCAGGGGTATTTCGAGCACCAGGCCAGTAAGTACGGCACCAGCGTCGACGAGATCTACAACGCCGCCGCCGTCAACAGCGATCTCAAGCGGTTGCCCACCGAGGATGAGGTGGCCTCGGCCATCCTGTTCATGGCCAGCGACCTGTCCAACGGCATCACCGGCCAGACCCTGGACGTGAACTGCGGGGAGTATCACAACTAATGGGCGACTTCCTCAGCGTCGAGAGCCTGCTCGCGTCAGCCGTCAAGGCCACGGGCATGGACGACTTCGGCGTCGATGACGACAACTACCAAGAAGCGCTGAATGTGTTGCTCGAAGCGTTTCGCAATGACGCGGACCTGACCGAGCTCGGCAGCAAGATGCAACGGTTCTTCGTACGAAATGCCTTGGTGGCCAGGCTGGTTTCCGAGGCCGCCTTCAAACAATATCCGCAGCATGTGGACGTGCCGATCGAACGACCGATCTTCGTCACCGGGCTGCCGCGCACCGGAACCACCGCGCTGCACCGGCTGTTGTGCGGGGACCCCCGCCATCAGGGTTTGGAGCTGTGGCTCGCCGAGTTCCCGCAGCCCCGGCCGCCCCGGGAGACCTGGAAGGACAACCCCGTCTTCCAGCAGATCGATGCGCAGTTCACCAAGGCCCATGAAGAGAACCCGGATTACACGGGCTTGCACTACATGACCGCCGACGAGGTGGAGGAGTGCTGGCAGCTGCTGCGGCAGTCGCTGCACTCGGTGTCGTACGAGACGCTCGCGCATGTGCCGACCTACGCGCAGTGGCTGTCCAACCAGGACTGGACGAAGTCCTATGCGCGGCACCGCAAGAATCTGCAACTGATCGGGCTCAACGAGCCGGAGAAGCGGTGGGTACTCAAGAATCCGAGTCACCTATTCGCCTTGGATGCGGTGTTCGCCGTCTACCCCGATGCACTGATCCTGCAGTGCCATCGCCCGGCCGAGACGATCATGGCGTCGATGTGCTCGCTAGCTCAGCACACCACCGAGGGCTGGTCGAACACGTTCAAGGACGAGGTCATCGGCGCCGATTCGCTGGAGACCTGGTCGCGAGGGCTGGAGCGGTTCAATACCGCACGCGCAAAGCAGAACCCGGCGCAGTTCTACGATGTGGACTACTTCCAGCTCATCAAGGAACCGATCCGCACCGTGGAGAACGTCTACGCGCACTTCGGTATCGAAATGACCGATGAGGCGCGCGCGGCGATCCAGCGCACCGACGAGGAGAGCAAGCAGGGCCCGCGAGCACCCAAGCACACGTACTCGCTGGGTGACTACGGGTTGACCGAGGAGCAGGTCAAGGAGCGCTTCAAGGGGCTGTGAGCCGCGCCGAGATCGACGAAATGCTGGTTTTTACTCGAACTTTCGCGGCCAAACGTCGGTTTGGGCGCAAGTGGCGAAAAGCGGCCTAGCCGTCGCCGGGGGCGGGGGCGCTGGAGTACTCCTCCAGGCAGCCCTCCGCCACGGCATGCTTGATGCTGTCCGACAGCTTTGGGCAGGACCGGGTGCGGGCACTGGACCCACCGGCCTCGCGAATCTCGGTGAAGTAGGCGCAGCGCTGCTGGGCCTCGCTGCTCCACTGCACGGCGGTGTGTGCGGCGCCGAGCTTCTTGACCTTCACCGCGATATGGCAGTACCGGCAGTCGACGTCGGCCAGGCCGGACGACAGGTAGCGCTCCCGGTCCTGGCGAGTGGCCTCGTGCATGGCGGCGGCACGCTGCGGGTCCGAGGCGAAATCCGGTGCCTTGGACCACGATCCGGGTGCGCCGTCGTCGTGCTCGTGCGGTTCGTCGTGCTCGTGCACGCCGAGCAGCTGAAGCATGGACCGCGCCAGATCATCTACGTCAGGCGTTTCCTCGGGGCTCATATTCACACCTGGGTTGGCTGTCCTTCAGAATTAGCCTGCTTCTTGAGGTTCTCCTGGACCTCCACGTGCCACTTCTCATTGGCCGGTGCGGTGTCGACCTCGAGCTCGAACCGGTCGGTCATGTCAGGGGAGATGTCGGCGACGTCCACGTAGAACTGCTGATACCACCGGCGCATCTGGTAGACCGCGCCGTCTTCTTCAACGAGCAGCGGATTGTCGATGCGGGTCTTGTGCTTCCAGATCTCGACGTCCTGCAGGAAGCCCTTGCTGACGCCGACGGTCATCGCATCCGAGAGCTTCTCGCTCATGGAATCGTCCATGCCCTGCGGTTTTTCGACGATCACACCCCACTGCAGCATGAACGAATCCTGCGTCACCGGGTAGTGGCAGTTGATCAGGATCGACTCGGCCTTGAAGCCGCCGTAGTTGTTGTGCAGCCAGTTGATCATGAACGACGGCCCGAAGTACGAGGCCTCCGAATCCAGATGGGATTCGGTGTAGGCCGAGCCGCCCAGCGTGACGTCGGGCCGGCCGACGTTGTGCAGATACTGCGAGGCGATGTGGCCCTCGAAGACGTTCTTGAAGTACGTCGGCAGGCCGAAGTGGATGTAGAAGAAGTGCGCCATGTCGGTGACGTTGTCGACGATCTCGCGGCAGTTGGAGCCCTCGATCAGCATCGAGTTCCACTTCCACTCGGTCCACTCACCGCTGGTGTACTCCGGGATCTCCGGAATCCGCACCTCGGGCTGCGGCGGGTTGCCCTCGACGTCGTGCCAGACGAACAGCAGCCCGCTGCGCACGTCGGTCTCCCAGGACCGGGTGCGGGCCAACCGCGGGGTGCGCTTGGCGTAGGGCACCAGACGGCAGCGGCCGTCGCCGCCCCATCGCCAGTCGTGGAACGGGCAGGCCAGTGCGTCGTCCTTGACGGTGCCCTGCGACAGGTCTCCGCCCAGGTGGCGGCAGTAGGCGTCCAGGACGTGGACATCGTTGTTGGAGTCGGCGAAGACCACTAGTTTCGTCCCGAAAGCATTGATCGGGTGCGGCTTGCCGTCCAGGTAGTCAGTGACCGGACCCAGGCAGTGCCAGCCCCGGGCGTACCGGTCTGGCAGGGTCCCGGTGTCGATCTCGCGAATGCCGGTAGTCACCCTTATGCCTCCACTCATAGGTTCTAACTAGAACACGTTACAGTTTTAGCGTCTGATCGCGCAATCTTCAGCGGCTTTACCTGGGGATTACCCACCTGAATTGCGGTATATGTGAACGATGCCGATGTATTCGTTCGAGGGCCGGTCACCACGGGTGGATCCCACCGCGTTCGTCGCACCGACCGCCGTGCTCATCGGTGACGTCACCGTCGAGGCCGGTGCGTCGGTGTGGTTCAACGCGGTCCTGCGCGGGGATTACGCGCCGATCGTGATCCGGGAGGGGGCGAACGTGCAGGACGGCTCGGTGCTGCACGCGCCGCCGGGCATCCCGGTCGATATCGGGCCTGGAGCCACGATCGCGCACATGTGCACGATCCACGGCGTCCACGTCGGTGCCGAAGCACTGATCGCCAACCACTGCACGGTGCTCGACGGGGTGGTGATCGGGGCGCGCAGCATGATCGCCGCGCACTCGCTGGTGGTCGGCGGCACCCATATCCCCGACGAGGTTCTGGTCACCGGGTCACCGGCGAAGGTCAAGGGACCGATCGCTGGAACCGGCGCCGAGGTGTGGGTGAACCTCAACCCGAAGGCGTACCAGGATCTCGCCAAGCGCTACCAGACGGGCTTCCACGAGATCCAGGAGATCTGACGCGCGTTTGGCTCGTCTGGGCGCAGGGTAAATCCCCGCTACCCGACAAGGCGTGGCGTGTGGAGGAATGACGATGGCACTGGACATCTGCCCGGCGTGTGGCTATCCCACCATCGGCGCGACCATGTGCGCTGCCTGCTCGCTAACCCCTGCAGCGCCGCTTGATTGGCCCGCGCTGTACGAAGAGGCGTCGGCGCCCGCGGCCTGAACTGACGAAGGCAACCGCGAGCCTGTAACTATCGACATCGCTACTCGCACTTCTTGTCGACAACGACAGCCTCGGCGAATAGATCTAGAGGGGCTAGATCTTCTGGGCGCTCGCAGCGGCCTTGTCGAGCTCCCAGTAGGCGCGCAGCGCGACGATCTTGCCCTCGGCGTTCACCCGGTAGGTGAACACGCCCTCGGCGACCACCCGGTAGCCGCTGGATTCGATCACGATGTGCCCGACGTTGGCTTCCTCGTCACCGCACTGGTAGGTCTTCTCGAAATTGAAGGTGAGCTTGCTCGGTGCGATCGCCATGTCGTAGAACTTGGCGATCGCTTCCTTGCCGCGGTGGCCCTTGCCCTCGGGGTCGAAATGCGATGGGCCGATCGGGTCTTCCACGATCGCGTCGTCGGCGAACACCGCCAACCAGGAGTCTTTGTCGCGAGCCATCGCGGCCTCGCGTGAGCGCCGTCCCGCCTCGTGCGCAGGCGTGCTCATCGGTCTCCCGCCATCAGTCCTGCCAGCCCGAGTGGATGTAAGTGTCGGCGAACCGTTTCATCGCGTCGATCTTCTTGTCCACCGGAGCGTCGAAGCCGATACCCTTGAACATCCACGGCATGCCGATGTAGTCGGTGACGCCCGCCTCGGCCAGGTCACGGTGACCGTCGATGCCGAACTTGTCGATGCAGACCGCCTGGTATTCGAATGAGTCGCCGCCGCGGCCATTTTCGGCGAGCAGCTTCTTGAGCCGTCTGATGGTCTCGGCGAGTTGGTCGCACGTCATCATGGCGCTGGTCCAGCCGTCGCTGACCCGGACGGCGCGCTTGAGCGCCACCTCGGTGTGCCCGCCGACATAGAACGGCACCGGCGTGGACGGCGCCGGGCTCATCTGCAGCCGCTCGAAATCGTAGAACTCACCGTGGAATTCGACCATACCGCCGGCGAGCACCAGTTTGATCACGTCGATCATCTCGTCGACGCGCTTGCCCCGCTTCGCGTAGGGCACCCCGCACCACTCGAATTCCTCAGGAGCCCAGCCGATCCCGACGCCGAAGCCGAACCGGTTGTTGGTCAGGTTCGCCACCGAACCGACCTGGCGGGCCAGCAGCAGCGGATTGCGGGAACCGAGCTTCATCACGTTGGTGTAGAAGCGCAGCTTCGACGTCACCGCACCCAGCGCACCGGCGAGGATCAACGGATCGACCCACGGGGTGTCCTGGTTCCACATCCGCGAACCGTCGGCGGTGTACGGGTAGTCGGTCGACTGCTTCTCCATATAGAAGATCGAGTCAGGCAGCGCGATGTTGTCGAACCCGAGCTCCTCGGCGGCCTTGGCGATTTCGATGAGCTGGTCGATCGGGCTCATCGCCACACTGACGGTGTACTGCATGCGAGTCATTTGGCAGCTGGCTTGTCTGAGCTGACCACCCACATCGAGAAGTACTGGGCGCCGCCGCCGTACGCGTGGCCCAAAGCCTTGCGCGCACCCTCGACTTGGTGGTCGCCGGCCTTGCCCATCACCTGGATCGCCGATTCGGCGAATCGGATCATGCCCGATGCGCCAATGGGATTGCTGCTCAGCACGCCGCCGGAGGGGTTGAACGGGATCCGCCCGCCGATCGCCGTCTCGCCCGCCTCGGTGAGCTTCCAGCCATCGCCTTCGGCCGCGAAGCCCAGGCTTTCCAACCACATCGGCTCGTACCAGGAGAACGGGACGTACACCTCGGCCACGTCGATCTCGTCGATCGGGCTCTTGATTCCGGCGTCCCTCCACAAGGCGGCAGCCGCATCCCGGCTTGCTTGCGGGTTGACCTGGTCGCGTCCGGCGTAGGCCAGCGGTTCGGTGCGCAGGGCGGTCGCGTGGATCCAGGCGACGGGATGCCCTGCGGCGAGATGGGCGTCGGCCGCCTCTTCGTCGCCGATCACCATGGCCGCTGCGCCGTCCGACGACGGACATGTCTCGTCGTAGCGGATGGGATCCCACAACATCGGGGATTCCATCACCTTCTCGACGGTGATGTCGGGCTGATGCAGATGGGCCAGCGGGTTCTTGGCACCGTTGAGCCGGTCCTTGACGGCCACGATCGCGCCGATGTGGTTCGGTGCGCCGGAACGGCGGATGTACGCGCGCACGTGGGGTGCGAAGTACCCACCAGCTCCTGCGCCGACCGGCTTGGTGAACGGCACCGGAATGCTCAACGCCCACATGGCATTCGATTCGGACTGCTTCTCCCACGCCATGGTCAGGACGCGCTTGTACTTGCCCGACTGCACCAGGCTGGCGGCGACGATCGCGGTCGACCCGCCGACCGAGCCCGCGGTGTGCACGCGGATCAGCGGCTTGCCGGTCGCGCCGACGGCGTCGGCCATGAACAGCTCGGGCATCATCACGCCCTCGAAGAAGTCGGGTGCCTTGCCGACGACGACGGCGTCGATGTCGTCGAACGTCGACCCCGAGTCCGCGAGCGCCCGGTCGATCGCCTCGCGCACGAGGCCGTTCATCGAGACGTCCTTGCGCTTGGCCACGTACTTCGTCTGTCCGGTGCCCAGAACGGCTGCGAGTTTTTTAGGCATCAGTTCTTGCCCTCCAGGACCGCGACCAAATTCTGTTGCAGCGCAGGGCCGCTGGTGGCATGCGCCAGCACGCGGCCGGCCGAACGAGAGAAGATGTGCTGGGCGGCGAAACCGATCCGCTCCAAGCCGGCCGAGAACATGGGGTTGGCCGCCAGCGCGCCACCTGACGGGTTGATCTTGGTCGACGCAGGCAGGCCGATCGCCTCGGCCAGGATCAGCTGCTGATGGCTGAACGGTGCGTAGAGCTCGGCGACCTCGATCGAGCCTGTGTCGCCGCCGGTCGCCACCTTGGCCGATGCCGCGGTGGACGGCGACGTGGTCAGGTCGCGAGCGCCCAGCACCGGCGTCTCGATGCGGTGCTCGAAACCGGTGATCCAGGCGGGGTTCTCCCGCAGCTCGCGGGCCTTGTCACCGGCGGCGAGAACGATCGCCGATGCGCCATCGGTGATCGGCGCAATGTCGTGGCGCCGCAACGGATCCGCGAAGTACGGTCGGGCCAGTAGCTCGTCGATGCTCTTGGCGGGCTTCTCGGAGTCGGTGCGCCCGGCCGCCGCGAAGGAGTCCAGCGCCACCTGCGCCATCTGCTCGGCGGTCCACTTGCCCGAGTCGAGGCCGAGCCGGGCCTGCAGGCCGGCCATCGACACCGAGTCGGGCCACAGCGGAGCGACCGTATACGGGTCGGTCTGCAGCGCCAGCACCCGGCGAAGCGTGCCCGCCGACGGCTTGCCGAAGCCGTATACCAGTGCGGTGTCGACCTGGCCGGTCAGGATCTTGATGTAGGCCTCATACAGGGCCCACGCCGCGTCCATCTCGACGTGTGACTCGTTGATCGGGGGAATCGCTCCGATGGAGTCGATGGCCGAGATGAACGAAAAAGCGCGCCCGGCAAGGTAGTCCGAGGAGCCCGAGCACCAGAAGCCGATGTCGGTCTGCTTCAGGCCGAGCTCTTCGTAGAGCCGATGGAAACACGGCATCAGCATCTCGACACCGTTGGTGGTGCCGTTGGTGCGTCGGACATGTGGCGCATGGGCGAAGCCGACGACCGCTACATCGCGAAAAGTCATGTGGCGAGTCCCTTTAGAGGTGGTGCTTGTAGGTGTTGTAGTCGGCGTCGGGTTCGCCGGTGGGCTTGAAGTACTCGATGTTGTCGATGCCGAGCCCCCATTCCTCGCGGGGCTTCCACACGGCCTGCACTCGCATACCCATCCGCACATCGGCGATATCGATTTCCTGAATCAGATGCAGGAACGGGATATCGGCGCCGTCCAGCAGCACGTAAGCCGCGACGTACGGCGGCTTGATGCGCTGGCCCGCGAACGGGATGTTGATGATGGCGAACGTCGTCACCGTTCCGACGTCCGGCAGCTCGAGGAAGGTGTCCAACTCGAGGCCGGTGGCCGGATCGGCCTCCTTCGGCGGGAAGTACACCTTGCCGTCGGCGCCGGTGCGGGCGCCGAGCAGCTTGCCGTCTTCCAGCCCGCGCAGGAACGCGCTCTCCGGAAGCGATGCGGTGTGCTGGATCTCGATGCTGCTGGGCGACACCAGGATGGTCACCGGCTCGCGGTCGTCGACGTCATCGGAGACCGGCTCTGCTTGGTCACCGAGCTCGAAGTACGCGATATCGGTGATCGCGCCGACCGGCTCGTCGACCCAGTGCGCATGAACACGCGCGCCGGTGCTGATCGCGTCGGAGGAATCGGCGGCCACCGCATGCAGAAGACCGGTGTCCGCACCGTCGAGCTTGATCAGCGCCCACGCGAACGGCTTGTCGAGCGGCTGACCCTCCAGCGGCTCGGACTGCCACGTCCAGGACAGCACTGTCCCGACGCTGGCGACCGGTACCACCTCCGTCAGTGGCGCGTAGGTCACGGGGTCATACTCAGCGGGCGGGACGAGCACTCGGCCGTCCGAGCCGCGGACGCCGAGAATGCGTCGCCCGCGCAGGGCGGTGAAGAACTGGCCGAGGAGTGGTCCGACTGAACGGGTGTAGTCGAATGACAGCTTCAGCGGTGCCGAAAGGGGCTTCTGATGCGTGTCGATCTGCACCGGGCTGCTTTGGCTGGTGGTCACAGCATCGAGTAGAACAGGTTCTAAGAATCGTGGCAAGGACCGTGTCCCGGACAGAAAGGCGGCACCGATGAAGCTGGGTCTGCAACTCGGATATTGGAGCGCACAACCCCCGACGAACCATGCGGAGTTGGTGGCGACGGCGGAGGAGGCCGGGTACGACACGGTGTTCACCGCTGAGGCGTGGGGCTCGGATGCCTTCACTCCGCTGGCGTGGTGGGGCCGTGAAACCAGCCGGATGCGGTTGGGTACCTCGGTGGTTCAGCTCTCGGCGCGGACCCCGACCGCGTGCGCGATGGCCTCGCTGACCCTGGACCATCTGTCCGGTGGCCGCCACATCCTCGGACTGGGTGTGTCCGGCCCGCAGGTGGTGGAGGGCTGGTACGGCCAGCGCTTCCCCAAACCGTTGGCGCGCACTCGCGAGTACATCGACATCATCCGGCAGGTCTGGGCGCGGGAAGCCCCGGTCACCAGCGCCGGCCCGCACTACCCGCTGCCCCTGTCCGGGGAGGGCACCACCGGGTTGGGCAAGCCGCTCAAGCCGATCGTGCACCCGTTGCGCGCCGACATCCCGATCATGCTCGGCGCCGAGGGCCCCAAGAACGTCGCGCTGGCCGCCGAGATCTGCGATGGCTGGCTGCCGATCTTCTACTCACCCCGGCTGGCCCCGATGTACAACGAATGGCTCGATGAAGGCTTCGCCCGCCCCGGCGCGCGGCGGTCCCGCGAGGATTTCGAGATCTGCGCGACCGCCCAGGTGGTGGTCACCGATGACCGGGCCTCGATCCTGGATCTGATCAAGCCGCACCTGGCGCTCTACATGGGCGGAATGGGCGCTGAAGACACCAACTTCCACGCCGATGTCTACCGCCGGATGGGCTACTCCGACGTCGTCGACGAGGTCACCCGACTGTTCCGCGGCGACCATAAGAACAGAAAAGAACTAGCGGCCAAGGCCGTTCCCGACGAACTCGTCGACGACTCCGCGATCGTCGGCGACATCGACTACGTGCGCAAACAGATCGTCGCCTGGGAAGCCGCCGGCGTCACCATGATGGTCATCGGCGCCCGCACCCCCGAACAGATCACCGAGGCCGCCGCCCTCTTGTAGACACTTCTTGCGAGTTGTCTAGCCCGGGCTCTAGATTGACCGGATGACGTTCGGCTTAGCGCAGGATGTGGGCGTCGCCGAACGTCATCTCGACGTTGGCGACCGATCCCGACACCATCGCGCGCTTGGGCAGCCCCAGCGAGGCCAGCTCCTTGGCGTACGGATGGTCGCCGAGCCGCAGGGTGGCGCCGCCCGGCCGGAACCGGACACCGGAATTCCTCATCTCCCAGGGCACCTCGCGGGTGGTGCCTTCGGAGAAGGTGTAGGTCTTGAGAACCTGGCTGCGCGGGCGCAGCGACGGAATCGGCAAACCACGGTGGAATTCGATCCCGGCGATCAGCGATCCGCCCTCGCTGACATCGAAGGTGAACGGGTTCGCGTCGCGCACCTTGAAGTCGGCCATGATTTTGGGGAAGCCCCAGATGGTGCGGCCGGCCTCGAGGGTGAACGACTGGTCGACCGGCAGGTGGTGGATGAACGCCGCGGCATCCCCGAGGGCCTTGAGGCCGCGGGCATCCGAGCCAGGGGGATTGACCATCACGCACGTACCGAACTCGTGGTACTTGCCGAGGTCGCCGTCGATGTAGCGGGCCAGCATCAGATTCACCACCGCACGGCCCGGCCGGAACTCGCAGACCTGCAATCCGCTGTAGTCGACAAGTCGCTGCGCGGCGTCGGCCGGAACCGAGAACATCGCCGTGTGGACGTCGGCCTTGCGAATTCGCACCGGCATCGTGAGCACGGTGCCGGCAATTGTGTGCTGCGAATCAGACATTCGGACACTGTAATCCGCCCCGAGACCTTGCGTGGACAGAAGTATGGAGGGAATTAGATGACAGGCACTCTGGCTCCAGCCAAGCCGAATGTTGATCTGACCGAGGGCAGTTTCTACGCCGACGGTGGCGCACGCGAGGCGTATCGATGGATGCGGGCCAACGAGCCGGTGTTCCGCGATCGCAACGGCTTGGCGGCCGCGGCGAGCTATCAGGCGGTCATCGACGCCGAGCGCGACCCGGAGACGTTCTCCAATACCGGTGGCATTCGGCCGGACAACCCGGGCATGCCGTACATGATCGATATGGACGACCCCGGACATCTTTTGCGCCGCAAGCTCGTCAACGCCGGCTTCACCCGTAAGCGAGTGATGGACAAGGTCGCCGGGATCGACGAGCTGTGCGACACGTTGATCGATGCGGTCTGCGAGCGAGGGGAGTGCGACTTCGTCCGCGATATCGCCGCCCCGCTGCCGATGGCCGTCATCGGCGACATGCTCGGCGTGGCACCCGAGGAACGCTCGACGCTGCTGAAGTGGTCCGATGACCTGGTGACCGGCTTGAACTCGGCCGCCGACGCCGAGACCCTGCAGGCCGTCATGGACGCGTTCGCCGGGTATTCGGCGTACGCCACCGAGACTATCGGCAAGCGCCGGTCCGAGCCCACCGACGACCTGTTCTCGATTCTGGTGAACTCCGAGGTCGAAGGCCAGCGGATGGACGACCAGGAAATCATCATGGAGACCCTGCTGATCCTCATCGGCGGGGACGAGACCACCCGGCACACGCTATCGGGTGGCACTGAACAGCTTGTGCGCCATAAGGATCAGTGGGACCGCCTGGTGGCGGACCCGAGCCTGCTGCCCAGTGCCATCGAGGAGATGCTGCGCTGGACCTCCCCGGTGAAGAACATGGCACGAACGGCCATGCGCGACGTGGAGTTCCACGGAACGCAGCTGCGCCAGGGCGAGAAGATGTTGTTGATGTTCGAGGCGGCGAACTTCGACGAGTCGGTGTTCGGCGACCCGCACGACTTCCGCATCGACCGGAACCCGAACAGCCACTTGGCCTTCGGCTTCGGAACCCACTTCTGTCTTGGCAATCAGCTGGCGCGGCTCGAGCTGAGCACCATGGTGCGCAAGGTTCTCGAGCGGCTGCCGGACCTGCGGCTGGCCGACGAGAACGCCCTGCCGCTGCGCCCGGCGAACTTCGTCAGTGGTCTTGATGCGATGCCGGTGGTGTTCACTCCGTCGAAGCCGGTTCTGGCCTAAGTCCTGCCGCCTTAACCAGCTTTGGCGTCGGTTGTGTTTGGGCTGTGCCACTTTCGGGAATCACGAACCCACCTCGGTTCAAGCGATGCAGCTAGCCGAGACAGTTCATCACCATCACGACGTTCTTTGGGGCGACATGAGTGTCATAGGGTCCGGTCAGGCTCATCACATCCGCAAACTGTTCTTTGCCGCGATGCTGTCCGTCACGGCGCTGGTGTTGGCGCCGCCGGGCGTTCCCACTGCGGGCGCGGAAGGATGTCCCGACGTCGAAGTGATATTCGCCCGCGGCACATTCGAACCTCCCGGCGTCGGCGGCATCGGACAGGCGTTCGTTGACCAGTTGAAAGCGCAGCCCCAGCTCGGCGGCAAGTCGGTCGACGTTTACCCGGTGAATTACCCCGCCTCGCTGAACTTCTCCACCGCCGCCGACGGCGTGACCGACGCCAGCAACAGGGTTCGAGACATGGCGGGCAGATGCCCGAACGCCAAGATCGTGCTCGGTGGCTACTCGCAGGGAGCTGCGGTCGCCGGTTACGTCACCGCCGACAAGATTCCGGACGGCTACGTCGCACCGAACGGAATCACCGGGCCCATGGCACCGGATATCGCCAACCACGTCGCCGCCGTCGCCCTGTTCGGGAAGCCGTCGAATGGCTTTCTGAACAGCATCGACCGCAGCGCGCCGCCGATCACCGTCGGCAGCCTCTATGCGGCGAAGACCATCGACCAGTGCGTGCCCGACGACCCGATCTGCTCACCGACCGGTAGCGACAACGGCGCACACCAGGCCTACGCGGACAACGGGATGACCGCTCAGGCGGCCACCTTCGCCGCGCAGAAGGTCACCTCAGCCGCGGTGGTGGATACGGCAAGTCGTTAGCTGCTCGCGACACCCTTTACCGGACCTTGACCGTGTGGTGAATCCACCCGCCGACAATCGCATCTGTGAGTACGCTTTCTCCGGTGGAGCTGGGGGTTCTGGGTCCTCTTCAGATCCGGCAGTTCGGTCTTCCGGTCGCGATCCCGGGCGCCAAGCCACGCGCCATCCTGACGATGCTGGGTTTGTACGGTGGTGCTGTGGTCCCGGGGGACACGCTCGTCGAATTGCTCTGGGGGATGGATCCACCGCGCACCGCCGCCAAGGCGCTGCAGACCCACATCTCGGCCTTGCGTCGCGCCCTCGGCGACGGCTTTGTGCTGACCCAGGGTGCAGGCTGGACCCTGGGTACGGCCGAGATCGACGCAATCCGCTACACAACGGTCGCTGGACAGGGCCGTGAGGCCATGGCCGCCGGCAATGGGCCGCAGGCGGTGGCCCACTTCGACGAAGCGCTGAAGCTGTGGCGTGGCGCGCCCGAATTACCCGACAGCAGGCGCGGGGCAACGGAGCGGACCCGCTGGGTGGAGGGACACGCCGCGCTGGTCGAGGACCGGGCCGATGCGCTGCTCGCCACCGGTCGGGCCGCGGAGCTCATCGGCCAGCTCGAAGTTGCGATCGCCGACGCGCCGTTGCGCGAGCGCCGTTGGGCCCAGCTGATGCTCGCCCTGTACCGCGCCGGTAGGCAAGGTGAAGCCCTTGCGGCGTATCAGCGGGTCCGTTCGTTGCTGGCCGAGGAGTTGGGGGTGGAGCCGGGGCCCGAACTTCGCAGGCTGGATTCGAAAATCGTCGCGCAAGATGCCTCACTGGAACTTCCTGTCAACCAACAATTTTCATCCGTCATGCGTGCCGTGACCTTTCTGCTGACCGACATCGTGGGCTCGACCGCGGCCTGGGAGGTCGACGCCACCGCGATGGGCGAGGCACTTGCCCGCCACGACGAGATCGTCGAGCAGGTGGTGACGTTCGGCGGTGGCCGACTCATCAAGACGCGCGGTGAAGGCGACGCGACGTTCTCGGTCTTCGACCGTCCGTCGGCCGCCGCGGCCGCCGCCGTCGAGTTACAAGAATCAATCCGCCGCGAACCGTGGACGCTTGCCGGGCCGATGCGAATCCGGATCGCTCTGCACACCGGTGAGGTCGAGTTTCGCGATGGCGACTACTTCGGGCGCGCGGTGAATCGGGCCGCGCGGCTACGGTCGCTGGCGAACGGCGGCCAAACCCTGTGCTCGGGGGCGACCGCCGAACTCGTCATCGATTCACTGGCCGACGACGTCGTTCTGACCGACCTGGGGATGCGTCAGCTGAAGAACCTGACCCGCCCGGAGCACGTGTTCGAACTGCGCCTGGAGTGCGCGGACGATGCTCATCCTCACGTCGATGACGCGCCGATGGACCGACCGGCCCTGCCGGCCGTGTTGACCGGGCCGGGTCCGTTCGTCGGCCGCGGCAGCGAACTCGAGGGGCTGCTCGCGGCGTGGGAGGCCACGCTGACGGCAGGGACTCACGCTGTGCTGATCGCCGGCGAACCTGGTGTCGGCAAGACCCGGCTGGCCGGCGAATGGTCCCGTCGAGTCCACCAACAAGGTGCCGTCATCCTGTACGGCCGCTGCGACGAGGATCTGGGGGCTCCGTATCAGCCCTTCGCCGAGGCACTGCGAAGCCTGGTGCCTTGCGTGGGTATCAACCGGCTCCGCGGGTTGCGCGGTGTCGAGTCGCTGCTTCCACTGGTGCCGGGACTGACCGACCTGCTACCCGACCTGGCCGCGGCGCCTCGCGCCGCCCACGACACAGAGCGTTACGCATTGTTCGATGCCGTCGTCGCATTGTTGGGGATCGCATCCGCGAGTGCCCCCGTTGTCTTGGTTCTCGACGACCTGCATTGGGCGGCCAAGCCCACGTTGCTCTTATTGCGGCATCTGCTCCGCTTCGGAGAGCAGGCCCGGGTCCAGATTGTTGGTACGTACCGCAGCACCGACCTCGACCGCACGCATCCGCTGGCGGCGATGCTTGCTGATCTACACCGCGACGGCTCCGCTACTCGCCTTGCGCTCGGCGGCCTCGACGAGGGTGACGTCACTGCCTACGTCGCCGAAGCCGGCTACGTCGATGAAGAGCTGGCCCGTGCACTGGCGTCAGTCACCGGCGGCAATCCCTTCTTCCTCATCGAGGCCCTGCGTCACGTCGAGGAAAGCAATGGTCGTTGGGACCCGGACAGCTTGCCGCAGGGTGTTCGGGAAGCGGTGAGCCGCAGGCTTTCCCGGCTATCGACCGAGACCAACAAGGCACTGGCCGCGGCTGCCGTGGTCGGCAGTCGATTCGCCATCGACGTCGTTGAGCGGGTGGTCGAAAAGGACCTCGTCGATGCATTCGACGAAGCCGATAAGGCGGGGATCGTCATCGAGGAACCCGGAGGTCGATACCGGTTCAACCATGCGCTCGTGCGGCAGTCACTGCTCGCCGAGCTGCCCTCCGTCCGGCGGATGCGGCTGCATCAGAAGATCGCCGTGGCTCTGGAGACCGAACCGGGCGTCGACGAGGAGCACTTGGCGGAACTGGCGTACCACTACTTCGAATGTGCGTGGGCGGGTAACGCGCGCAAGGCTGTCCAGTACTGCCGGCGCGCCGCGGATCAGGCGATGGCGCGCCTCGGCTACGAAGGCGCGGCCGACCTGTACGACAAGGCTCTGCACGCACTCGAAGAACTTGATGAGGAGTTGCCCGACCGGGAGGACCAGCAGGCCGAGCTGCTCGTCGCCCGTTGCGAAGCGCTGCTGGCGGCCGGTGACGTGGTGTCTGCGGCCGGCGCTGTCGAACAGTTGCGCGCGGCGGCAGGTGATTCCGCCCGGATCGCGGCCTGGGGCATGTGTTTCGACGGGCAACTGTCGATGCTGACCGATCCCGAGCGCTTGGACGAGATCGAAACTGCGGTGGGCGCCGCAGCCGCGACGCTGGCCCGGCTGGAGGACGCGGCGGGGGAGGCCAAGGCGCATACCGTACGCGCCGGGTGCCTGGCACGCCTGGGACGAATCGGCGATTGCGAGAACGCGCTCGATCAGGCACTGACCGCGGCGCGCCGTGCGGGCGAACACCGACGGGTCAACGCCGTGCTGGCGGGCGCGCCGCTGGCAGCACTGTGGGGTCCGAATCCGGTTCCACGAGCTGGCGGGCGATGCCTCGATGTCGTGCGACTACTGCGGATAACCACTGGGTCCCCGGTCGTCGAGGCGACATCGACTCGTTGCCAAGGAGTGTTGGATGCGTTGCGCGGGCGCGCTGCGGCGGGCCGCCAGCTGATCGACTCGGCCAGACGCACACTCAATGAGCTCGGAATGCGGCATGCAGTGCTCGAAGTCGAGCAGTTCGCCGGTGTCGTCGAGTTGGTCGCAGACGATGCGACCGCCGCTGAGCAACATCTGCGCAAGGCCTACAACGGCTTTCGTCGGATGGGACTGGATGCCGATACAGCCGAGACCGCCGCGTTGTTGGCGCGCGCCTGCCTCGCGCTCGACCGCGATACCGAAGCTGACGAATTCTGCAGGGAGAGTGAGCGGCTCGCCGGTCACGCATTCAAGGCCGCGATCGCCTGGCGGTCGGTCCGGGCGCAACTGTTGGCTCGCAGCGGCGACCATGACGAGGCTCGGCGGGTTGCCGAGGAGGCGGTCGCCATCGCGGAGCGCACGGACGCCTTGGTCGACCACGGCGATGCGTGCCTCGCGCTGGCTACGGTATTTGACGCAGCGGGGGATACGGCAGGGGCTCAAGCCGCAGCGGGGCGTGCCATTGAACTGTATGAACTCAAAGGCGCTGCGGCGCTTGTGGAAAAGGCGCGCCGCCAGCTTGGTGAGCGACCTGTGCCGACCGGGCCGGCGCCGGCCGAGGTGGCGACCCCGATGCCCGAGAACATGTGCTTTCAGGCGGGAACGCGGATGGTCGATGCCGTTGACCGCCGAGCCTGGGACGAGGTAAAGCAACTTCTCGCACCTGAGATCGCTTTCGAAAGTCGCCGGCTGATCGTCGGCGTCCCGTCCATCAAACTCTCGGTTGACCAATGGCGGCAAGCGATGAGTCGCTATGTCGGTCTCGGGATCACCCGCTACCAGCAGACACTCGTCACCACACGGGGCGAACGACTCGTCCTCGTCCGGATGTCGACGAGAACCGACGATGCCAGCCTTGGCGCTCCACAGGACGAGTTCCTCCAACTGGCAGGTCTTGATGGCGCGGGCAGAATCTCTCTGCAAGTGTGGTTCGACGTCGAAGACCTCGACGCCGCACTCGCCGAGCTCGACGCTCTGCACACACGGTTCGAGGCCGAGGGCCGCCGACCGCAGCTCGAGAACTCCGCGAGCCGGCTCGACGCTCGCTGCTACGCGTTCTTCGCGGAAGGCCGCGTGGACGACATCGGTGCGCTGCTAGCCGACGACCATCGCACTGAGGACCGCCGACACGGGCTCCACCGCGAGACCAATGATCGATCTGCCGCCATTGCCAACATTCGCGCGATCGCAAGCTTGGGGGCCGGGGTCACGAATACGCCCCTTGCATTGCGCGGTGATCTTCTCTGTCTCAGCCACATCGTGTTTGAACGGCGTGAAACAGACCTCGACGGCTTCCTAGTGGAAACCCTCGAACTCGCTGAATTGGATCCCAGTGGCGTCATGCGAGCCAGGGTCATATTCGACCTCGATGACCTCGAAGCGGCCGTCGCCGAGCTCGACGCCCGTTATGTCGCAGGCGAAGCTGCGCCACACGCACACACGTGGTCTGTGGTCGCTTCGACGTATGACTCGTTCAACCGAAACGAACAAGGTCCGAGGGATTGGACTCTCCTCGATCATCGTCGCGGCACATTGTTTACTGCCGAAACCTTCGCCGCTGTGGTAGATGCCGTAGCGGATCTCACGCCGGGCATTCGCTTCTACGTGGAAAACGTGCACCGACTGGGGGACTCAGGAGCGGTGATCACGCAATCATCACAGGGGACCTCAGCCGAGGGCTTCGATGCCGAGTGGCACATGGTTCAAGTTCTGACTGTCGAAGGCGATCGGATCAACCGTTGCGAGGTCTACGATGTCTCGGATCTGGACAGCGCGCTCGCGAGATTCGATGAGCTAGGCCGCCCTGCGCCCAGAATTGTGAACGCGGCAAGTCTTGTCTACGAACGCTTTTGGAATCGCTTCCAGGCCGGCGCCTGGGACGTCGTCGCGGAGCTCTTGAGCGCTGACATCTCGAACGATGATCGTCGCAGGGTCGTGAACGCCGGAATGGAACGTGGCCGCGATAATCAGCTGGCGAACCTGCGGCACCTCGCCAGCATCAGAGCAGCCGTGTCGCCGACAGTCCTCGCCACGCGCGGGGAACGCCTCCTCCTGAGCCGCGAGATAACCTCGAACAGCGACCTAGGGAACGGCGAGTTCGACAGCGACATGCTCGTCGTCATCGAAACGGATTCCGACGGTCGCATCGCGGCAGGCGTGCTCTTCGACGGCGACGCTCTCGACGCCGCTTTCGCCGAACTCGATGCTCGATACCTCGCGGGTGAAGCGGCCGACTATGCCGACATATGGTCCATCATCAAGCGGAACACTGACGCGTTCAACCGGCGCGAACTTCCTGCGGCTACGCCGGATTGGGTGAACGTCGATCACCGTCGCACAACGTCTTTCGCGCCGGGCAACCTGGCCGCGTACCTGCGTGCCGCCTGGGATCTCGCGCCTCAGGTCACCATCTACGTCGAGGCCGTGCACCGACTGAGCAATTTTGGAGCCGTCGTTACCCACGCGGGTCATGCGATCTCGCACGACGGTTTCGATGCCGAGTGGCGGGTGATCAATCTCTTGGCCGTCGACGGCGAATTGATCAGCGTCAGCGAGATGTTCGACGTGGATGACCGTGACGCTGCGCTCGCGAGGTTCGACGAATTGAGCCGTCCGGCACCGCGGCTGCAGAACGCGGCAAGCAGAACGTACGAGCGTTGGCTGGCTTCCTACCGTGCACGCGACTGGGAAGCCATGGCGGAAACGATGGCGGACGACATCGTGCAGGACGATCGCCGTCGGGCGGCCAATGGCGGCGTGCAATACGGTCGAGACGCCGTGGTCGCCAACATGTTGGCCATCGCCGACATCGGTGTGAACAATATTGAGTTCTCGGTCATCGCGACCCGCGGCGATCGCCTCGCGCTCGGTCGCCAACGGGTATCGGGCGACGAGCGTCCCGACGCGTTCGGCATTGAGGTCTTGACCGTCGTCGAAGTCGACGCCGACAGCCGCTTCGTGGGTGGCGTCGCATACGACGCCGACGATATCGAAGACGCCTTGTCAGAGCTTGACGCTCGATTCGGTGCCAGCGAGGCGGCCGCTTTTGCCCAGACGTGGTCGGCCGTCGCAGCCGCATTCGCCGCCATGAACCGTCGCGAACTTCCCACGCCAACTGAGGGTTTGACTGTGGTCGACCACCAGCACGTGACCACCTTGGCGCCCGGTGACTTGACCGCAGATATCCGTGCCACCTGGGACCAGGTGCCGAATGTGCGCTGGTACATCGAGGCTGTAGAACGATTGAACGACCTTGGTGCGGTCGTCACCTACGCGGCAACCGGGACCTCGCAAGATGGCTTCGACGCCGAGTGGCGCGGAATCGGCCTCTTGACGGTCGACGGCGGTCGAGTCAAGCACTACGAGGCTTTTGACGAGGCCGACCGCGACGCGGCGCTCGCCAGGTTCGACGAACTCCGCAGTCCGGCAACGTGTCTGGAGAACGCGGCGAGCCAGAGCTACGCGCGTTACAACGCCTACTTTGTCGCCCGCGACTGGGATGCCATGGCCGACATGATCGCCGACGACATCTGCACCTATGATCGTCGCCGTGTCGTCAGCGGCGAAGTCCTACGTGGTCGAGCCGCCCAGACGGCTAGCATGCGGGCGGCTGCCGACGTCGGGGTCAAGTACGTGGATGCCGCCGTCGTCGCGATCCGTGGCGACCGTCTCGCGTTGATCCGCGCCCGCGTTTCCGGCGGCCCGCGCGACGACGCGTTCGGGATCGACGTTCTGACCGTCTACGAAGTCGATGCTGACGAGAAGTCCTTGGCTGCTGTTCTGTTCGATCTCGACGATTTCGCCGCCGCTATCGAAGAACTCGAAACCCGTTACCTTGCAGGAGAAGCGGCGCCGTTCGCGAAGATGTGGTCACGCCAGATGCGGGCTTATGCCGCCGTCAACAGACACGAATTGCCTGAAAAATCGCAGGACTGGATGAATGTCGATCACCGAAAGCCGATAGCATTCGCTACTTACGATATGTCGGCATATGTGCAGGCCACGTTCGACGAAGTCCCTGACGTCCGGCTCTACGTCGAGGCCGTCCATCGACTGAACAATCGTGGTGC
>JAHFVD010000137.1 GCA_023264735.1 Mycobacterium sp.
CGGTGGTCGACCACCTCGACCTCGGCGAGGCGGAGTACGAACTGCGTTCGGCCGTGCGATCGGCCGCCGACGCGCTCGGCGCCCTGGAGCTCGGCGCCGCCGGCGGCGTCGACGATCCGCGCGGGCTCGTCGAGCAGGTGCTGGAGACCGGCAGGCACCACCGCGCCCCGGATCACGCTCCGACGCGGGCGCTTCGGGTGCTGGAGAACGCCGCGCACGTCGACGCGATCATCACCGTCAGTTCGGGATTGATGCCGATCGGCACGCAGAGCGCGTCGGAAGCTCAGATCGCCAACGAGGCGCTGCGGCCGCTGGCATCGATCGTGCGCGCGGCGCGGATCGCCGCGGTCACCGCGATCCTGCACTCGGCCTGGCACTAGCCTCGCACGCGTCGGTGCAGAACCGACCGTCGACGCTGGATCCATAGCCCGGAACCGGCTCGGCGCCAACCACTCTGGCTGGTTCCCGGCCGTCGCGCACCTCGTCGACGAGGTCGAGCACCAGCCTCGCGAAACGGCGCTGTGCATTGGGCGTCGACGCGCGCGCCAAGGCGATCCCGAGTTCGTCAGCCTGCTGGCGCAATTCGTTGTCCAAGTCCCACACCACCTCGATGTGGTCGGAGACGAACCCCACCGGGCAGACCAGTACGGCTTTGGTACCCGATGCGGCGAGCGCCGAGAGGCGTTCTGCGACATCGGGTTCCAGCCAGGGAACCTGCGGCGGTCCGGACCGGGACTGCCAAACCACGTCGTAATCCCGGTAGCCGGCGGCAGCCGCCACCAGGGCCGCGGCGTACTGGACCTGGCGGGCATACAGATCCGGCCCGCACCGGTCGGCGGCGCGCAGCGGTATCGAATGGGCGGTGAACACCAACCGGGCATCGGCGCGCAGCGAGTCCGGCAGCGACGCGGCGGCGTCGGCAATGGCGTCGGCGAACATCGCCACCAGCAGCGGGTGGTCGAAGAACTGGCGCAGCTTCACCAATTCGGGGGCGCCGTCGCCGACGGCGGCGCGAGCGCGGACGATGTCCTCCTGGTACTGCGCACAGCCGGAATAGCCGCCCCAGGCCGAGGTGGCGAACACCGCGGCGCGGCGCACGCCGTCGGAAGTCATTGTGGCAAGGGTGTCCTCGACGAGCGGATGCCAATTGCGGTTGCCGAAGTACACCGGCAGTTGCTCACCGCGCTCGGCGAGTTCGGCGCGGATCTCGTCGATCAGGGCGCGGTTGATGCCGTTGATCGGGGATACCCCGCCGAAATGCAGGTAGTGGTCGGCGACCGCGGTCAGGCGCTCGGGCGGTATCCCCCGCCCGCGAGTGACGTTCTCCAGGAACGGCATCACCTGTTCGGGGCCCTCCGGTCCGCCGAACGAGAGAATTAGAAGTGCATCGAACTCCACTACAGCAGCTGCGTGCTGGCGCCACCGTCGGCGAAGATGATCGTGCCGGTGGTGGCCGGCAGCCAGTCCGAGAGCAGGGCGCACACCGTCTTGGCGACCGGGGTCGGGTCCTTCATGTTCCAGCCCAGCGGGGCACGCTGATCCCAGCCCTCTTCGAGCAGCTTCATCTGGGCGCCGGCCTCTTCGCCGAGCGCGCCACCGACGATGGCGCTCATCGCCAGGGTCCGGATCGGGCCCGCGGCAACGAGATTGGACCGCACCCCCACCTTGCCCGCCTCGCGGGCGACGAACCGGTTGACCGACTCCAGCGCGCTCTTGGCGACCGTCATCCAGTTGTAGGCCGGCATCGCCCGGGTGGGGTCGAAGTCCATGCCGACGATGCCGCCGCCGGGGTTCATGACGGGCAACACGGCCTTGGCCAGCGAGGCGTAGGAGTACGCCGAGATGTGGATGCCCTTGGCGACATCCTCGTACGGCGCGTCGAAGAACGGGTTGATGCCCATCCCGGTCTGCGGCATGAAACCGATGGAGTGCACAACGCCGTCGATGCCGTTGCCCTCACCAATCTCTGCGGTGATCCGGTCGGCCAGCGTCGACAGGTGCTCTTCGTTCTGCACGTCGAGCTCGAGCAGTGGCGCCGGTTTCGGCAACCGGTCGGCGATGCGCTGGATCAGCTTCATCCGGTCGAACCCGGTCAGCACCAGTTCGGCGCCGGCCTCCTGGGCCACTTTGGCGATGTGGAACGCGATCGACGAGTCGGTGATGATCCCCGTGACGAGGATGCGCTTGCCTTCGAGAATGCCTGTCATATCAGTCCTTTACCTAGTGGCCCATGCCCATGCCGCCGTCGACGGGGATAACCGCGCCGGCGATGTAACTGGCGTCCTCGGACGCCAGGAAGCTGACCGCCCCGGCGACCTCCTCGGCCGTCCCGACCCGCTTGGCCGGGATGAAGTCCAGCGCACCCTCCTGGATCCGCTCGTCGAGCGCGCGCGTCATCTCGGTGTCGATGTAGCCGGGCGCGACGACGTTGGCGGTGACGCCGGCCTTGGACATCTCACGGGAGATGGAGCGGGCCATCCCGATCAGGCCGGCCTTGGCGGCCGCGTAGTTCGACTGATTGCCGATACCCCACATACCGGAGACCGATCCGATGAAGATGATCCGGCCGAAGCGTTTGCGCTGCATGCTCCGCGAGGCCCGCTGAGCCACCCGGAACGCACCGGTCAGGTTGGCGTTGATGACGCTCTCGAAGCGCTCTTCGGTCATCCGGATCATGAACGCGTCCTGGGAGATGCCGGCGTTGGACACCAGCACCTCGACCGGACCCTGGTGCTCCTCGACCTCCGTGAAGGCGCGGTCGACGGCCGCACTGTCGGTGACATCACACACGACACCGAACAATCCCTCGGGTGCACCGGAGCCACGGTGGGTGACGGCGACCTTGTGGCCATCAGCGGCCAGCCGTTGCGCGATCGCCAGCCCGATCCCCCGGTTTCCACCGGTGACGAGCACAGAACGGGAGACAAACGCCGGCTTCCCGGCTGGGTTCTCAGTGGCAGCTTCGCTCATTGGAGCCAACTTAGTGCCTGCGGTTCCTCGCGCCGAAATCGACACCGCCCCGGCGCAATGGAACGCAGCGGCGTCAGCCCGGCAGGCGCCGGTTGATCAGCAGCGCGGTCAGTGCGGCGACGGCCAGCACCAGCGCGCCCAGGCGCAGCCAGCCGGTGCTGGCCTCACCCTTGATGGTCTCGTAGCCGATCTGGTCCTGCAGCGAGGTGAAAACCTCCTTGAGCTGCTGCAGGCTCGATGCGGTGTACGCGTTGCCGCCGGAGAGCTCCGCGATCTTCTTGAGCATCTCGTCGTCGACCGGGACCGGCTGGCGCTGGTCGTTGATCTCGACATAGCCGTACGGGGTGCCGAACGACACCGTGGAGATCGGCACACCCTGGTCCTTGGCCGTCCGGGCCGCGGTGAACGCGCCCTTCGGGTTGTCCGGGTTCGACGGCACGGTCTCCTTGCCATCGGACATCAGCACGATGCGGGCCGGCGGCGGGGTGTCACCGCCACCGATGACGGCACCGACGGTCGCGATGGCCTGCAGCGAGGTGAAGATCGCCTCACCGGTGGCCGTGCGGTCGGCCAGTTGGAGCTTGTCGATCGCGTTCTTGGTGGCCTCGCGGTTGGTGGTCGGCGAGACCAGCACGGTGGCCGTGCCGGCGTAGGCGATCAGACCCAGGTTGATGCCGGGGGTGAGCTGGTCGGCGAACTGCTTGGCGGCCTCTTGCGCGGCGGCCAGCCGGCTGGGCTCGACATCGGTGGCGCGCATCGACTGCGAGACGTCGATGGTCAGCATCACCACGGCACGGTTGCGCGGGATCCGCACATCGTGGGTCGGCCCTGCCATCGCGATCGTCAGCAGCACCAGCGAGGCGATCAGCAGGAAGGCCGACAGGTGCCGCCATCGGTTAGGCCGTTTGGGCGCAACGGTTTCCAGCAGTTCCATGTTGGCGAACCGCAGGACGCGCTTCTGCCGGGCGTACTGCACGATGACGTAGAGCCCGACCAGTCCGGCGATGACGAGCAGGAAAAGGAAGAACCACGGGTGTTCGAAGCCGGACAGCGTCATCGGCCCGAGCAACGGCAATGTCATTGGCGGCCCGCCATGGCGCCGCGGCGACGGGACGCGACGAACCGCACGATGTCGGCGATCCAGTCGCGGTCGGTGCGCAGGGTCATCATCGGCGCGCCGCAGCGGCGGAAGGTGCGCGCCACCTCATCGCGGTGCACCGTGGCGGCGCGGGCGAAGTCGTCGCGCAGCTGCTCGTCGATGGTGAACTCGCGGGTGGCCCCGGATTCGGTGTCCTGAAGGATCACATCGCCGACCGGGGGCAGTTCGACGTCGCGCGGGTCGAGCACCTCGATGCCGAGGACTTCGTGGCGCGCGGCGATCGCGCGCAGCGGACGCATCCAGGTGATCGGGCCGAGGAAGTCACTGATCACCACCGCCATGCCGCGGCGGCGCTCGGGCCGGCGCAGCGCATCGATGGCGGCGGCCAGATCTCCGCGCACACCGGGCGGCGCCTTCGGCATGGTGGCAATCGTCCGCAGCATCGTCTGCTCGTGGTTGCGGCCGGACAGCGCCGGGACGCGGGTGATCTGGTCGCCGTTGGCGATGATCGCGCCGAGGCGGTTGCCGCCGCCGCTGTTGAGGTAGGTGATCGCCGCCGCGGCGGCCACCGCCAGGTCCCGCTTCTCGCAGCCGGTGGTGCCGAAGTCGAGGCTGGCCGACATGTCGACCACCAGCCAAGTCTCCAGTTCGCGATCGGCGATCATCTGCCGGACGTGCGGCACCTGCGTGCGCGCAGTGACGGACCAGTCCATCCGGCGGACGTCGTCGCCCGGTTGGTAGATGCGCGAATCCCCGGGTTCGGACCCGGGCCCGGGAATCAGGCCCAGATGGTCACCGTGCAGAACCCCGTCGAGTTTGCGCTTGATCGTCAGCTCGAGGGTGCGCAGCGCCGCCGAGAGCTTGGCGTCACCGATCTCACCGCGCTGGAACGACGGCGGGTGGATGGTTCCCGAGTCGCTCACCGACCGTTGGCACCCGCCCCGGCGGGAACCACCGGCGGCACGGAATGTCCTTGCTGCGGAACGGCATTGACCTGAGGCAGTGCAACCGTCTGCAGGATCCGGTTGATCACCGTCTCGGCCTTGATGTCATCGGCGAGCGCGTCGTAGGTCAGCACCAGGCGGTGCCGCAGCACGTCGGGGATCACGTCGATGACGTCCTGCGGGATGACGTAGTCGCGGCCACGCACCAGCGCCAGGGCGCGGGCGGCGGCGATGATGCCGAGCGATGCGCGCGGGGAGGCGCCGAACGCCACCCAGGCCTTGACGTCGTTGAGGCCGAACTGCTCGGGCCGGCGGGTCGCCGTGACGACCCGGACCACGTAGTCCACGAGTGCGTGGTGGACGAAGTTGTTGGCGGCAACGTTCTGCAGCCGCAGCAGGTCGCCGGTCTCGAGGATCTGCTTGGGCTCCGGCGGGGTGACACCCATCCGGTAGATGATCTCGCGCTCTTCCTCGGGCGACGGGTAGTCCACGTTGATCTTGAAGAGGAAGCGGTCGCGCTGGGCTTCCGGCAGCGGGTAGACGCCCTCGTTCTCGATCGGGTTCTGGGTCGCCATCACCAGGAAGGGCTTGGGCAGCTCGTAGGTCTTGCCGCCGATGGAGATCTTGCGCTCGGCCATGACCTCCAGCAGTGCCGACTGCACCTTTGCCGGCGCGCGGTTGATCTCGTCGGCGAGCAGGAAGTTCACCACGACGGGCCCGAGTTCGATATCGAACTCCTCCCGGCCTTGGCGGTAGATGCGGGTACCGATGATGTCGGTCGGCACCAGGTCAGGGGTGAACTGAATACGGGCGAAGGTGCCGCCGACGACCTTGGCGAAGGTCTCCACTGCCAGCGTCTTGGCGACGCCGGGGACACCTTCGAGCAGCACGTGGCCCTTGGCCAGCAGCCCGACCAGGATGCGCTCGACGAGCAGGTCCTGACCGACGATGATGCGCTTGACCTCGAAGACCGCCCGTTCCAGGGTGCTCACCTCGCCGGCCAGACCGTTACCGCCGGACGGCGGGGCGGCCGGGGCTCCGGCCGGTCCGGCGTAGCCCCCGGGGCCTACAGACCCCGTGGTCGACCCACCTGGTGACGTCATCGACTTCCTCCACAGCTGTTGGTTGAATCGGGCACCTCGGCACCCGCACACAACTATTCCAGGCGTTCTGGGATCCGTCGACGTGCCCCGTTCGCTGGCGCGTCGAGGACTGGTCTCGCCTAGGTCTCGATGATGCGCGTCAGATAGGGCGTCATGCCCGCGGTACGGACCGGGCTGACGGTCACCTGACCGGCCGCCGACGACTCCTCCAACATCTGCCCGTTGCCCAGGTAGATGGTGACGTGCTGGGTTCCGCCCGGTCCGTAGAAGATCAGATCGCCGCGCTTGGCCTGCGACGGCGGGATGTGGCGGCCGGCGTTGTACTGGTCGCCGGAGTACTTGGGAATCAGCACGCCCACCCCCGCGAAGGCGTAGCGGGTGAAGCCCGAGCAGTCATAGCCGACCTTGCCCGCGTCTTCTTCCACACCGGCACTGGGGCCGTTGATCGCGCCGCCACCCCACGAGTAGGGCACGCCGCGCTGCGAGGCGCCGCGGGCGATCACATACTCGATGGCCTGCGGTCCGCGGACCCGGCCACCGGGCAGCGCGGACGGTGACCCACCGAAGCCGAGGCCGGCCAGGAACTTGCGGCCCAGGTCCATGGTCGCCTGGGTGGCCTGCGCGGTGACCTGCAGCGAGGCGTTGGCCATCGAAAGCGGGTCGCCGGGGGCGCCCGCGCTCAAGAGCTTGGGCAGCGTCGGATCCCACTCCCCTGGATCGGCATTCGCGGGACTGGCAAGGCCAACCGCCAGTGTCAGTGTCGTCAGGACCGTCCCGACGAAGCGCCGTCGAGAACTATTGCGAGACATAGGAAAAACTCCTGTACAACTGACGTCAGTATTCGATGTACCGCACGACGTAGGGCGTCATGCCGCTGGTGCGCACCGGTGAGACATGGACATCCGACCCGGTGTAGGGGGCCTCGAGCATCTGACCCTGGCCCAGATAGAGGGTCACGTGTTGGCTGCCGCCGGGGCCGTAGAAGATCACGTCACCGCGGCGCATCTGGGACGACGGGATCTGGCGGCCCATCTTGTACTGCGAACCCGAGTAGTGCGGCAGCTTGATGCCGACGCCCGCGAACGCGTAGAGGATCAGCCCGGAGCAGTCGAACCCGACTGTGCCTGCGCCGCTGTCGATGCCGTTGGAGGGACCGGTGGCGGTGCCACCACCCCAGGAATACGGCACACCCCTCTGCGTCATGGCGCGCTGGATCACGTATTCGGCAGCCTGCGCGCCGTGCACGTAGGGAATCGCGCCGTTGTTGATTCCGGTGTCATCGGGCTTCAGGATGCCCAGCTTCTGCAGGAAGCTTTTGCCCATCTGCTTGGTCGCGTTGAGCGAGGAGCCCGAGATCTGCAGCACCGCGTTGATGATCTGGATCGGGTCGCCGGAGACGAAGGCGCTGGGCACCATCGGCAGCGTGACGTCCCACTCCGAGGCACTACCGAATGGCGGGACCTTGCCCCCCGCATCGGGCGCCCTGGATGAGCCCGGCGCGGCCGGATCCCAGCGATCCCCCGGGGTCGCCGGGCCGGTCGCCGCCGACTGCGGCACGGCGGCAGGCGAATTCGCCGGCGCCGACCACTGCCGGGCCGCGTCGAGCTTGTCCTGCGCCGTTTTTCGCTCAGCGGCCAACCGGTTGATCTCGGCCTGCTGATCGCCGAACGTCTTCTGTGCCTGGGTCAGCGCCGAGACCGCAGACTGCTGGCTGGCTTCGGCGTCGATGACAGCCTGGTCGGCCTTCTCTTTGGCCAGCCGGGCCGCGGACTGCTTGTTGACCTGCTCGGTGCGAGCCCGCTGCAGATCGGTCATCACCTGTTCGGAGCTCAGCGCCAGCGACTGGTTGGCCGACGCGGTGGAGATGATGTCCTCGGGGGTCGACGCCATCAACAGCGACGCCGACGGTCCGTTCATATAGGCCGCCACCGCGAACTCGTCGAATCGCTTCTGGGCGTCGGCAATTGCGGCGTTGGCGTCGTTGACGGCCGCGGCGCTGGCGTCGACCTGCGCACTCGCGGCAGTCGCCGCATCCCGCGCGTCCTGCACGTCGACCAGTGCCTTGTTGACGCTTTCCTGCTCGGCTTGCACCTTGGCGCCGATGTCCTGCAACCGCTGGTTGGCGTCGGCGACGTCGGCGATCAGGCCCGCGATCGTGTTGGGGCCGGCCCCCGGCTCGGCGTGAGCCAGTCCGGGCATGCTCAGTGTCATGGCGACGCTGAGTGCCAACGGGCCGATCGGCTTGACGATGCGGATGGCCGGCCGGACAAGCGAGGCGCGATGGGAACGTCTCATCTGACCCTGGTCTCCTCTGCTCCACGTGCAGTCACGCCAGTAACAGATGTCACATCAGTCACATCTATAACAATGGCGACAACTGCACCGTACGTCACATTTGTCGCAGAGGAAACTTCCGGCAAGAATTACATGTTTGTCATTTACGGGATGTTGCCGAAAAGTAATCTTATCGATTTGCCAGATAGAGCTATTTTGCCTGCTCAACGGGGGTATTGGCATTTTGCGAGCGCCGCGCTCGAACCTGCAGAACTCGGGTCAAAACAGCCGCCGCAGCTACCCCAATCACGAGCGCGAACGTTAATCCGAACCAGGGAAAGTCCGGTGTTTGCAACTGGTCGACAAATGCCTGCGTGCCGACCACCGGATTGGGCGCCGTCTTGGCCACATCCTGGCCCGCTTCGAGGGTGACGCGGTCATAAGTCGTGCTGTAGGTCCCCGCCCACCCCGGGCTGAGCACCAACACCGTGGCACCGGGGTTGGCGTGACCGACCTCGGTGGCCATATCGCGAAGCGGGGTGTCGATCGGCGGGCTCGTGTCCATCACGACGACCTTGAGGTCGACGCCGCGTTCGGCGGCCGCGGCCACCACCTTCTGCAGAGCGGCCGCATCGGCGGCCGGCGCGGCGACCCCATCCTTGGCCACGTCGGCCTTGACGGCCGCCAAGCACTGGTCGACGGGGGTCGACGGGGCCAGGCCCACGCTGCTGCACAACTCCACCGGGATGAAGGTCGGCGCATGCAGAATCGTCACGATCGAAAACGGTACCTCGCGGGCCAACCCAGGGGTGGCACCACGCGCCGAGGAAGACAAGACTGACGTCAGGACCGTTGGCAGCCCACCAACACCGATCCACCCGCTTAGCAGGACAACCGTACTGTTAGTATTTGAAGACGCATGCCGACACAGCCCGTCGGCATCGATGACAACGCCGGGAGTTGATGTGAGCAGCAATGATTCACTGAATTCGTTTGGAGCGCGCGACACCCTCGAGGTCGGCGACAACAGCTACCAGATCTACCGCCTCGACGCGGTACCCGGCACCGAGAAGCTGCCGTACAGCCTCAAGGTCCTTGCTGAGAACCTGTTGCGCACCGAGGACGGTGCCAACATCACCAAAGACCACATCGAAGCGATCGCCAACTGGGATCCCTCGGCCGAGCCGAGCATCGAGATCCAGTTCACCCCCGCCCGGGTGCTGATGCAGGACTTCACCGGTGTGCCCTGCATCGTCGACCTGGCCACCATGCGCGAAGCGGTCTCCGCGCTGGGCGGCGACCCGGACAAGGTCAACCCGCTATCCCCCGCCGAGATGGTGATCGACCACTCGGTGATCCTGGACGTGTTCGGCACCGCTGATGCCTTCGAACGCAACGTCGCGCTGGAATACGAGCGCAACGGCGAGCGCTACCAGTTCCTGCGCTGGGGCCAGGGCGCCTTCGACGACTTCAAGGTGGTCCCGCCGGGCACCGGCATCGTGCACCAGGTCAACATCGAGTACCTGGCCCGGGTGGTCTTTGAGCGCGACGGTGTCGCCTACCCCGACACCTGCGTCGGCACCGACAGCCACACCACGATGGAAAACGGCCTAGGCGTGCTCGGCTGGGGCGTCGGCGGCATCGAGGCCGAGGCTGCCATGCTCGGCCAGCCCGTCTCGATGCTCATCCCCCGCGTCGTCGGCTTCAAGCTGACCGGCGAGATCAAGCCCGGCGTCACCGCCACCGACGTGGTGCTGACCGTCACCGACATGCTGCGCAAGCACGGTGTGGTCGGCAAGTTCGTCGAGTTCTACGGCAACGGTGTTGCCGAGGTGCCGCTGGCCAACCGCGCCACGCTGGGCAATATGAGCCCCGAATTCGGTTCCACCGCAGCGATTTTCCCGATCGACGACGAGACCATCAAATACCTGCGGCTGACCGGGCGGACCGACGAGCAGCTGGCGCTGGTCGAGGCCTACGCCAAGGAACAGGGCATGTGGCACAACGCCGACAAGGAGCCCGTGTTCTCCGAGTACCTCGAACTCGACCTCTCCACGGTGGTGCCGTCGATCGCCGGACCCAAGCGCCCGCAGGACCGGATCGAGCTGACGGACGCCAAGAACGCGTTCCGCAAGGACATTCACAACTACGTCGAGGAAAACCACCCCGCTCCCGAGACCAAGCTCGACGAGGCGGTCGACGAGTCGTTCCCGGCCAGCGACTCGGTGTCGCTGTCCTTCGCCGACGACGGCGCGGTCGACGCCCGCCCGTCGGCGGCCAACGGATCCCACGGCCGGCCGAGCAAGCCGGTCACCGTGAAGTCGGCCGAGCGCGGCGAATTCGTACTCGACCACGGCGCCGTCGTGGTTGCCGGCATCACCTCGTGCACCAACACCTCCAACCCGTCGGTGATGCTGGGTGCCGCGCTGCTGGCCAAGAAGGCCGTCGAGAAGGGCCTGACCTCCAAGCCGTGGGTGAAGACCAACATGGCTCCCGGCTCGCAGGTCGTCACCGACTACTACAACAAAGCCGGCCTGTGGCCCTACCTGGAGAAGCTCGGCTACTACCTGGGCGGGTACGGCTGCACGACGTGCATCGGCAACACCGGCCCGCTGCCCGACGAGATCTCGGCCGCCATCAATGACAACGACCTATCGGTGACCGCGGTGCTGTCCGGCAACCGCAACTTCGAGGGCCGCATCTCCCCCGACGTCAAGATGAACTACCTGGCGTCGCCGCCGCTGGTGATCGCGTACGGCATCGCGGGCACGATGGACTTCGACTTCGAGGTTGATCCGCTCGGACAGGACACCGATGGCAACGACGTGTTCCTGAAAGACATCTGGCCGACGACCGCGGAGATCGAAGAGACCATCGCGTCCTCGATCAACCGGGAGATGTTCACCGCCAGCTACGCCGACGTCTTCAAGGGCGACGACCGCTGGCGCTCGCTGCCCACCCCCGAGGGCAACACCTTCGAGTGGGACGAGGCCTCGACCTACGTCCGCAAGGCTCCGTACTTCGACGGTATGCCCGCCGATCCGCAGCCGGTGAAGGACATCACCGGGGCCAGGGTGCTTGCCCTGCTTGGCGATTCGGTCACCACCGACCACATCAGCCCGGCCGGCGCCATCAAGAAGGGCACCCCGGCCGCGCAGTACCTGGAGGCCAACGGCGTCGAGCCCAAGGACTTCAACTCGCTGGGATCGCGCCGCGGCAACCACGAGGTGATGATCCGCGGCACGTTCGCGAACATCCGGCTGAAGAATCAACTGCTCGACGACGTCTCCGGTGGCTACACCCGCGACTTCACTCAGGACGGTTCACCACAGGCCTTCATCTACGACGCCTCGCAGAACTACCAGGCGGCTGGCATCCCCCTGGTTGTGTTGGGCGGCAAGGAATACGGCTCCGGCTCGTCGCGAGACTGGGCGGCCAAGGGCACCAGCCTGTTGGGCGTGCGCGCGGTGATCACCGAGTCCTTCGAGCGTATCCACCGGTCCAACCTGATCGGCATGGGCGTGATCCCGCTGCAGTTCCCCGCGGGCGAATCGGCGGCGTCGCTGAAGCTGGACGGCACCGAGGTATACGACATCACCGGGATCGAGGACCTCAACAGCGGTAAGACGCCGAAGACCGTTAGCGTCACTGCCACTAAAGAGGATGGGTCGACGGTTCAATTCGACGCGGTGGTGCGTATCGACACCCCCGGCGAGGCCGACTACTACCGCAACGGTGGCATCCTGCAGTACGTGCTGCGCAACATGCTGCGGGCCGGCTAGCCGGACGTGCCCCGGGTCAGCGAGGACCATCTGGCGGCCCGCCGTCGTCAGATCCTCGACGGCGCACGGCGCTGCTTTGCCGAGTACGGCTACGACAAGGCAACCGTGCGCCGCCTGGAGCAGACCATCGGCATGTCGCGTGGCGCGATCTTTCACCATTTCCGCGACAAGGACACGCTGTTCTTCGCCTTGGCGCGCGAGGATGCCGAACGGATGGCCGAGGTCGCCTCAAGCCAGGGCCTGGTTCAGGTGATGCGGGACATGCTGGCCGCACCCGATCAATTCGATTGGTTGGCAACACGTTTGGAGATCGCACGCAAGCTGCGCAACGATCCGGTGTTCCAGCAGGGCTGGGCGGAACGCTCGGCCGAGCTGTCGGCGGCGACCAGCGACCGGCTGCGCAGGCAGAAGCAGGCGGGCCGGCTGCGCGACGATGTGCCCAGCGATGTCCTGCAGGTCTATCTGGACCTGGTGCTCGATGGGCTGGTGGCACGACTGGCGGCGGGCGAAGATCCCCAACGGCTCTCGGCGGTGCTGGATCTGGTGGAGGATTCGGTGCGGGCCGACCGCTAGTGTGCTGAGTCGTTAATTCGTTTGCAGTAGTTGGCGACGGATTCGAGGATTTGGTCGGCGGTCTTGGTCCAGACGTAGGGGCGCGGGTTGTCGTTCCAGGTTTGGATCCAGGCGCGGATGTCGGTGTTGAGTTGGCGTACCGAAGTGTGGGTACCGCGGCGTAGTTTCTTGGTGGTCAGCTCGGCGAACCACCGCTCGACAAGGTTCAGCCACGATGAACTGGTCGGGGTGAAATGCAAGACGAATCTGGGATGGCTTGTCAGCCAA
>JAHFVD010000138.1 GCA_023264735.1 Mycobacterium sp.
GTTCCCGAACCATGGCTTCGGTGCCGATCAGTGTCGTGCTGAGCACCATCTCGTCGGTGACGAGCGCGCTCGCGCCGTCCCGATCGCCGGCCTGCCAGTGTTGGCGGATCTCGGCGGCGACGTCGCCCCAGCCTTGACGGCTGTAGGCGTTGTTGTAGAAGTTGACACCCGCCGATCCCATTCCGCCAAGGCTGAAAGCTAGTTCCTTCTTCCGTATTTGGACGTGGGCCGCGACGGCGTCTTCGTCGCGGAGGATCGCGACTTCGGCACCCTGGCAGACGTCGAGATCCTTGCGGGTACGTCCCGAGGTGGGCCAAGCCGGCGTCGAGGTGTTCGAAGTACGCACCGGAGCCTTCTGGAACGAAACTGGTTCCCAGCCAGCCGTCTGCCTCTTGACCGGTGAGTTCCAGCATCTTGGGTGACATCGACGCGATGTAGATGGGGAGGTCAGAATTGGCCGGAAGCGACAACCGCATGGGGCGGCCGTGGCCGCCCGGCCGGGGAATCTTGAATTGGATACCGCTGTAATCGATCTTGTCGCCGGCAAGGGCTTGGCGGATCACATCGATGGTTTCCCGCATTCGAGTCAGCGGGGAGGCGAAGGACTGACCGTGTAGACCCTCGATGACCTGTGGGCCCGTCGATCCGAGTCCGAGCAGGAACCGCCCGTCAGAGATTCGGGCCAGCGTGAGTGCGGTCATCGCGATGGTGACCGGTGTGCGGATGCCGACCTGGAAGACCCCCGAACCCAGCAACAGTCGGTCGGTCCAAGCCGCGAGGAAGCCGAGAACTGACGGGGCGTCGGACCCCCACGCTTCGGCGACCCAGCAGATGTCGAGGCCGAGATGCTCTGCCTCGACGACGAACTCGTAGATCTCCTGCCAGGGTTGCTGACTGGCTTCCACCGTGGTTGCGACGCGCATCAGCGATTCTCGGCCATCGCCTTGATCTGTGCCACCACTCGAGTCATCGACTGCTCGAACTGCTCCTTGTCGGGCATCGCGTCGATCGCAAAGCTGAGGCCGGAGCGGGCGGGACCTAGCTGCATCCATTGCGTGAGGGTCGTTCCGCCGCGTTCAGGCACCAGGGTGAACCGCCATGTCGCCGTCGGGTCATCGGGATCTTCTACTGCCCAGGCGAATACGCGATTCGGCTCCCATTCGACGATGTGGCAGAGGGTGGACCATTCGCCAAGGGCATCGTGCTTGCTGTGGCCGCGGAACGTCGCATCGATCGCGGGGGACCTCCTCGACGCTGACCCATTCGACGGACTGCAGCTCGTCACTGAGCTCGGGCATCAACGAGATGTCGGCGACGACACGCCACACCCGATCTGGTGGTGCATCGATCCACGTCTGCACTTTCACCGTCGGCATGTCCGCGTAGCGCGCGCCGGTCCACTCCATGGTTCAACTCCGTAACGAAGTTACTGGAGGTTCGGCGGTTTGGTTGTCCCGTGTGAGTTCAGCTCACAAGTCGTTCGGCGACTCTCGCGTAGATCTCGCCGAGCTTGTGTGCGTCGCGGTGTTGCTTGGATGGAAACCACCGACAGGCGTCCACGCAGAGCGACGAGATGGCCATCACCACTTCGTCGACGGTGTCGACGTGGAACTCGTCGGCAGCAACGCCGCCGGCGACGATTTCGGTGAGGACGTCGGTCACCTGGTGCCGCAACGGCGCAATCCTGCGGTAGTGGGCAGGTGTCAGGCCATGCAGTTCGTAATGCACCACGCGGGCCTGCTTGTGGTTCTCGGCGTGCCACGAGGCGAACGCGGCCACCACCGCTCGCAGCCGATCGGTGAAGCTGGCCGCAGGGGCGTCAGCCTCCTTCAGCGCTGCCAACAGACTGCCGTGGCCTTCGAGCGCGATGGCATACAGCAGCTCCTCTTTGGAGCGGTAGTGCGGGTACATCGCCGTCGCGCTCATGTTGAGACGTTTGGCGATCTGCCGGTCGAGGTGCCGCCGTATCCCGACTCAGCGAAAGCGTCGATGGCGGCCCGCCGCATGCGCTCCGCCGCCGCGGAATCTGCGCCTCGATCGATGGTCATGACGGTGGGTGATCCTACACGGGTTTGACACGTAACGATGCGAAGCGCATTATTAGCGGGCGCTCAGAAAATGAGCGATCGCTAATAATCCTCGGAAGGCGTTTACCGACATGGCTGAGTTCCTCTCGCGCCGCGATGTCGACTTTCTGCTCTATGAGTGGCTTGATGTCGTCGCACTGACCAAACGCGACCACTTCGCCGAGCACTCCCGCGACACGTTCGACGCCGTGCTGGACCTGTCGGCCGATATCGCGACGAAATGCTTTGCACCGCATAATAAGAAGAGTGACCAGAGCCAGCCCTCGGTCGGGCCCGACGGCAAGGTCGTGATGATCGACGAGGTCAAGAGCGCGCTGGACACCTTCAGTGAAGCCGGCCTGGTTGCGGGCTCGTTCGACGAGGCGGTCGGCGGAATGCAGTTGCCGACGGTGATGGCGCAGGCGTCGCTGGCGTTCTTCCGTGCGGCCAACCCGAGCACGACGGCATATGTCAACTTGACCATCGGCAACGCCAACCTGCTCGCCGAATACGGTACCGAGGACCAGGTCGACACATGGGTTCGTCCGATGCTCGAGGGCCGCTACTTCGGGACGATGTGCCTGTCCGAGCCCGACGCCGGCTCGTCGCTGGCCGACATCACGACCAAGGCCGCCCCCGCCGCCGACGGCACTTACCGCGTCACCGGGACGAAGATGTGGATCACCGGCGGTGACCACGAGTTGAGCGAGAACATCGTGCACCTCGTGCTGGCGAAAGCGCCAGGCGGCGGACCGGGCGTGAAGGGCATCTCGCTGTTCATCGTCCCGAAGTTCCTGCCCGACGGCACTCGTAACGATGTGGCCCTGGTCAGCCTGAATCACAAGATGGGCAACCACGGCACCACGAACGCGTTGCTGAACTTCGGCGATGGCAGCTTCGCGGCCGCACACGAACCCGGCGCTGTCGGCTATCTCGTCGGTGAGGAGCACAAGGGTCTGGCCTACATGTTCCACATGATGAACGAGGCTCGAAACTTGGTGGGCATGCAGGCGATGGCGACTGGGTACGCCGGTTACTTGGCGTCGCTTGCCTACGCCAAGGAGCGCACGCAGGGCCGTCCGGTCGACGCGAAGGACCCGGCCCGGCCGCAGGTGGCGTTGATCGAGCACGCCGACGTCAAGCGAATGCTGTTGGCGCAGAAGTCCTATGTCGAGGGCGCGTTGGCGCTCGGTCTGTACTGCGCGATGCTCGTCGACCAGGGGCGCACCAACACCGGCGCCGACCGCGATCGTGCGCACCTGCTGCTGGAAGTCCTCACCCCGATCGCCAAGAGCTGGCCGGCGCAGTGGTGTCTGGAGGCCAACAGCCTGGCCATCCAGGTGCATGGCGGGTACGGGTACACCAGGGAGTTCGACGTCGAACAGTACTACCGGGACAACCGTCTGAATGCGATCCATGAGGGCACGCACGGCATTCACGGCCTGGACCTGCTCGGCCGCAAGGTCATCATGCAGGACGGCGCTGGGTTGACCCTGCTGACCGAGCGGATCAACCAAACCATCGACAAGGCACTGGAGTCCGATAACACCGCGGCGTACGCGAATGACTTGCGCCTAGCGGTGCAGCGGTTGGTCGACGTCACTGCAACCCTCTGGGCGGCAGGCGATGTCAGCACCACCCTAGCCAACTCGACGATCTACCTCGAGGCGGCCGGTCACGTCGTGGTGGCGTGGATCTGGCTCGAGCAGCTGATCACCGCCAGTGACCATCAAGGTGACTTCTACGACGGAAAGCGGGCGGCAGCGCAGTATTTCTACGCCTACGAGCTGCCGAAGGTCGGCCCGCAGTTCGATCTGCTGGCCCGCCTCGATCGCACCACCGTCGAGGCCCAGGCTAGTTGGTTCTAGTGACACCTGTTGGGATCACCAGCGAAGACAACCCGAGACCAATGCAGATCAGCGGAGCTAAGTAGTCGGACATGGTTCATCGACCGTTCTGTGCCGCTTGATATTTGGGCTCTTGAGCCGACCGACGGTCAGACCGTGGTGAAGTTGCGGTCCATGTCCGCAGCCGCGAAAGTGCTGACGGCGCGGTCGGCGGCCGTGGAGGTTTCCAGGCGCTCGATGAGCGACGGGAGTTCGCGGGCCGGGATTGCACACGTCATCGCGTCGTTCGGGAGGCGGGTTCGGGTTCGGCTTACCGCGCAACCGGGGCTGACTGCGATCTGGCCGGCGTGGGCGAGGGGAACGATCACGCATTGCGGCTTGCTGACAAGCGTTAAATCGGGAGCCGCACCGAGCAGGGTCATCAATGCGGTCGGCGAGAGCCTGATCAGCACCACGTCCGGGTTGTTCGCCTCGGCCAGCGGCTGGTAGGTGATCGTCGAGGGGCGGAACGGCAATGCGGCGGCGGCCATCAGGTCGGCCTCGCCGACCCAGCCGCTGCCCACCAGGGCGGCGGTGTCCGCGCCCGCGGCGGCCTGCTCCAGTGGGATGAGTCCATGTGTGTAACTGCCGACGCTGCAATTGGCGTGATCGGTCGCAACGGTGTCGAGGCGTCGTTGCTGCGCGGGCTCCCAGAAACAGCAGCCGGCAGGTTGCGCCGGGACCCGCGTTGCGGCGTCGGGTCCGCGGGGAGCGTCGAAGTTCACCGCGACAGGTGCGTCGGTGAGGCCGAGGAGCTCCGACAGTCGGAGGGCCAAGACAGCTGAGTTGCTCACGCGGGGTCCTTTCAGGAGTAGGTGAGGCGGATGTGGTGGGTATCGACGTCGAGGTCGATCGTGACTGCACCGAATGGTGTCCGGCGCCAGGTGTCGCAGTTGCGCTCGTCGACAAGCAGCGAGACCGATGCCTCATCGGGGAGGTTGTCGACCGTGAACGTGGTCGGTGTTCCCCTCCGCGACGGCGTGGCGGCGAAGGTATCGATCTCCAGTACGTGGCGTGCAATGTCGTTGTGGGTACGTCGAATACCGATCAACGGATAGTCGACGTCGCGCACCGTCGGTTCGCCGTACATCGTAGTGTTGGGGGAGGTGAACACTCGTGACCAGGCACCGGGTGGCGCGCATTCGATCATCATCATGGTGGCGTTGAGCTGGCCGCGCGGCCATGGCTCACCCCGCCCGAGCCAGTACGCGAAGCGGCTGTCGTCCTGACCGAAAAACCGTGGTTCGAACTGACTTTCCGATACCGCCCGCAGTCGTTCCG
The DNA here is from genome assembly GCA_023264735.1 of Mycobacterium sp. GTDB lineage: Bacteria > Actinomycetota > Actinomycetes > Mycobacteriales > Mycobacteriaceae > Mycobacterium. The sequence goes on from JAHFVD010000138.1 coordinate 5,234, forward strand.
AGGTGGTGCTGTCACCGAGTTCACGGGCCATCCACAACGCGATGGACAGCATCTGCGGGTCATCCGCCAACTGGACGACCGGCACATTGGGATTGCTCCAGCCCAGTTGACGCATGGCCGATTCATACAGGTCGATGCCGAGTTGCGGGTCCTGAGGATAGATGTAGTGCAGCAGGCAGAGCGCACTGTAGCCGTTCAGCGAGCCCGGGAAGGTCATCGTCGCGCCTTCGATCGGGTCGTAATAGAACGCGACCCAATCGATTTGGCCCTTCCTGTTACGACCCATGTAGTGCTTCTTGGCGAAGGCGATCCAATCCATGAACGGCTCGTTGACCGAGGTGTGCAGCAGCGAGTCATAGAGCTTGAGACCCAGACCGGCCGCACTCATACAGAACGGCCAGATCTTGGTGTTCTCGCAGTGCGCGCCCTGCGGTCGCGCCGTCAGTTGATCGGAGATGAACTGGGCAATCCGCTGATGTGTCCAGGTGAACGTGCGGTTCTGGTAGCCGGACACTTCGAACGCTCTGTCTTGTGTCGACTGGCCCGACACGTAGTGGCGGATACCCAACAGCAGGTTCAGCCACCCTCGGTAGAACAGGTTGCCGTCGCAGCCGACCGGATCCGGCTGTAAACCCCATGGCTCGATACCGTTTCCGGTCCAGCCCGGCAGGGAGTAGTGGCCGCGAAGGTGCTCGGGAACAACGGTCAGCCATTCGGGGGGATACTTGTCGACGCCTGGGTCGGGTCCGATGAGGGTGTTCCAGTCGATGCCGCCCCAGAAGCTCACGTAGCGGCGTGTCAGCTCGTCAAGGATGCGGGTGTAGCCCTCGCGCCACGCCGGAGTCGCTTCCAGCATCATGGGCAGGACATAGCCCATCATGGCGAGGTCGAATCGAGGGAACGCACACATCGGGGGCTCGCTGTAGCGGTCCCACCACAGATGCGGCTCGCCCTGGTCGGACCAGTCGTCGTCGGTGGTGGCCTTGTCCCACAAGAACCTCAGCCAGCCCAACGATCGGTCGTTGAGTCCCTCCGAGGTCGCCGAAGTGTCCGCTTGTCGGGTGAATGTCGTTGTCATGTCAGGGCTCCAGCATGGGTTCGTCGGTGCACGCGCGGACCATCGACAAGGTCGAGCGCGCTTTCCATGCGGCCGTCCACGCGGGATCCAGGCGCACGACGGCGGGTTCGACGATGATCGTTTCGCTTCCCGCCGCAGCGGGATCATGGGCGACGTACGCATCGGGTATGCGGTGGCGAGGTCCGCTCGCGCGTCCGATCTTGACGAACTTTCGGGTGAGGCCGTGGAACCACAGCAGCACGAAGGCGCTTCCCTGAAGTTCGACGGTGCCGACGTGGAGGCCGTGAACGATCTTGTCGACCGTTCGCCGGGAGCTGAGCATGCGCAGTGCGAGCCAGCTCGATTTGATGTGCACCGAGCAATCCGGCGCCACAGCATGGCCCGAATATGTTGTGGCGCGGCGCATCTGCCCGTCGAAGGCCCAACACCGGGCGACACGATCGCCTGCGGACAGCTCAAAGGTCAACGTTTTGGTGATCTGTGAGCGCAGCGACGGCATGAAGCGGGATCCCTGGGCGATGCATTGGCCAAGGAACCACAGCAGCATTCGAAGTGCCCCGTTCGACATCGGCTACCGCGCCTTTTCGACGACCGAAGTGCGGTGTAGATGGCTGACCAAGAATTCCGTCTGCTCAGTGACGAGTTGTTCGAATGCGTCGCCGAGGTAGAAGTCGAAGTGTCCGGCGGGATAGAGACGGACGTCGCCGTGCGGCGCTTGGCGCGCGTAGCGCTCAGTCAACTTGGGAGGGGCGACCGAGTCGGTTGCGCTGATGCAGACCAGGATCGGCGCGGCAATGCGCTTGGCCGACCGGCCGGGCCGGTAGCGGATCAGGCTCAGGACACTTCGGGCCGCCGCGCGGTTGACCCACTGGTAGCCGTCGGGCAGCAGCGCCAGCATCCCTGGTAGCGCATCGGATGCGGTCATGAGGGCCGGCTGGCCGGGTGCGGCCGCCACAGGAATGCAGACCGGTTCCTTGCCTCGTACCGATGCGAGGAGATCGCGGGCGACGAAACCGAACAGCCTCAACGATTCCCGTACGCCGAGACTGCCCGCCGAAGCAGGCCCGTCGGTGAAGGGGCACTGGGCGACGGCGGCGCAAAGCTCTGGATGTCGGGCAGCGACAGCAATGGCATGCCCGCCGCCCAATGAACTGCCCCAGACGGCAACTCGGTTACCGTCGACCTCCGGGAGGCCGGCCGCGTACTCGAGCGCGGCGTCCCAGTCGGCGAGCTGCCTGGCCATCGACAACACCTGGCGTGGCTGACCACCGCTGTCGCCGAGATGGCGATAGGTGAAGACGAGTACCGCAAGTCCGGCCGCGGCGAATCGCTCGGCATAGGGTGCCAGACCCAGCTCGCGAGTGGCTCCCAGACCGTGCCCCATCACCACGACGGGAGCGGACGCCTGAGAAGTGGTGTACGGCAGGTACAGCCAGGCTGAGCAGAAGGAGTCACCGGAGCGGAAGTCGACGGTGCGCCGCTCGAATTTGCGGATTGCTTTGCGTGCCATGTCGTCACACCTCGCTGGTCACGTCGACGGCGGTGTTGCCATGCGCGAGGGCAGCGGCGTATCCGCCGGGCTGGTACAGCGGCAGCTCACCGGTTTCGGCGGTATCGCGTAGGTAGCGCAGCATGATTTCCTGTGCCTGCCGCTGGGGGAGTGAGGCGAGGAATTCGGTGCGTTCGAGGTGCAGGCCTTCGGCCATCGACAACGATCCGCCGACATTCACCGCCCGCTTGATCGCGGCAATCGTGTCGGTTGGCCGTGCAGCGAGATAGTTGGCTCGCTCGACGGCCCGGGAAATCAGCCGGTCGGCGGGGACTATCTCATCGATCGCGCCGACCGCGAGTGCTTCCTCGGCGTAGAAGGGCTTGCCTTCCAGAATCGCGACCAGTGCGCGATGCGAACCGATGAGCCGTGGCATGCGCTGGGTGCCTCCGGCGCCGGGCGGAAACCCGAGCAGGACCTCCAGATGCCCGATGAAGTAGTCGCCCTCGGCCATCAACCGCAAGTCACATGCCCACGCGAGTTCTGCACCCATGCCCAGCGCCGAGCCGTTGAGGGCCGCCACGAAGATCGTGGAGCTGGTGGTCATCCGGAGCAAAGTCTGATGCATACGGTCGAGCTGGACTGCGCCCATCAACGGCGTCTTGCTCGCGACCCATCGGGTGAGCTTGTTGCGGCCGAACTGGCGCGCAACGCGCACCACCACGTCGGTAACACGGCGTCCCAGTGGCGGAATGACGGAACCGTCTTCTTGTAGCCAAGCCAGATCCGCGTGGCTGATGAAGCGGTGCGGATGCGAGCCGGTGAACACCACCGCGCGAATGGCGGGATCGCGGTCGGCACGCTCGACAAGGTCGAATAATTCAGGACCATCCTCGCGGCCGAACAGGCCCAGGTCGTCACCCACAAAACGCGCGATGATCACGCCGGCGGCAAGTTCCTCGATCCGGATGCGCGGCGGCGTGTGAGGTGGTGCAGCCATGGGTGTTGGCCTCTCTCTAGAACTTCGTTATAGAAGCTAGTGCGCTGGATCACAGACCGCAACCCCCGCTTCAAAACCGCCAGACTCGACCGCGCCATCGAACTGACGCGCGACGGAGCTTGTAACCTCGTTCTACCCGGTTCATGCCGGTCCTGATGGGAGGTGCTCTGCTTAGGTGTCTGCACCACGCAAGAAGCCGGCCACACGGCTGACGCAAGAGCAGGCCGTGGAGCGATTGGTTGGGGCGGCGACTGCATTGCTCGCCGAGAAGGGCCCGTCCGAGATCAAGGCGCGAACTGTCGCCGAGGCCGCACAGGTTTCAACGATTGCCGTGTATCACCACCTCGGCGGACTGCCGGAGCTCCTACAAGCCGTGGTCGACAAAGGGTTCCAGGACCTCGCTCGGGCGTTCGTCGCCACGCCGCCGAGCGACGATCCAGTCACCACCCTGTTCGAGATGGCGTTGGCATCTCGAGGTTTCGCCCAGAGAAATCCCCACCTGTATGACCTGATGTTTGGATTATCGACGCGCGGGAGCTATCGACCGGTACAGAGCGCCCGCTTGGGCACAGGTGGACGATCAGACGAATTCCAGACGGCCTATGCGCATCTGGTCGAAGCATGTATCAGGCTTGTGGGAAGCGGTCGCGTCCGCAGCGACGAGAATCCCGAAAACATCGCCCCCCAACTCTGGAGCGCCGTGCACGGATTCGTCACGCTGGAATTAGGTGATCACTTCGTCAAGTTCTCGGACCCCGTCAGCCAGGTCCTGCAACCGATGATGGTGAACATCTTCGTCGGTTTAGGCGGCGACCCGGAGTCTGTCGACGCCTCTCACACCGCCGCCATCGACGCTACGCACCAGAGGAATGCAGGCCCTACTTGAGCTTTCGCGTGATTGCCTCGTAACGGCGCGCAGCCGTTTCGTGTGAGGCCTGGGCGCGATCGCGCGTATCACCCAGTCCGACAGAAAGATTCACACCCATAGGCAACAGCACATGCCTGGCCGGGTCCTCGCACTCGACGAGGACCCCGGCCAACTCGAGTGTGATGAAACCGTGCACGAAACTCCACAACTGGGCGGCTACCGCGTCGGGATCCTGCGGCATGACCCTGCCGGAGCTCACCAGCCGTGTGCAGGCTGTTTTGAAGTGAGCGTAGACATTTCGGAACGACGGTGAACTTCCACTCGGGCGAATGCCCGGATCTCGTGGCGGTCGGTACGTCGCGCGAGCCGACAATCCAAACATCAGGTCGTACAGGTGGGGGTTCTGGCGCGCGACCCGCCGGCACACCAAGGCATGAACAGCCAGATCCGCGATCGGATCATCCGTCGGGGGCAACCGGGAAAACGCGGTATCGAGGACGTTGAACCCGCGGTCGATGACGGCGCGCGTGAGTTCGGGGATCCCACCGAAGTGGTGGTAAACGGCCATCGTCGACAGTCCGGCGGCGGACGCTACCGTACGAGCCTTGATCGCCGACGGCCCCAGCTCCGCTAGTAAGCCCATCGCGGCTTGAATGAGCCGCTCCGGTACGCCGTCGAGCGTCGAACCCATCGATATGTCGGGGCGCATTTTCTCGCTGACTCCGTCCGTGGCCGGCCTGGATAGTCTCTGTGACCCTTGCCACCAGTGGCATAACTTGGTTATAGTGCGTGAATATAACTTCGTTATAGCACGTCCTACCCCTACGAGCCCTACGAAGGCCACGCCATGACCGACAAAAAGAACAATCACCTCGACATCGAGAACCGCGGCTCAGTTCTGGTCGTCCGGGTCGACGGCGGACCGCATAGCTTGTTCGGCATCGACGTCGCCAACGAACTCGATGAGTTCGTGGATCGTGTCGACCGTGATCCCAGCGTCCACGCCGTCGTGTTCACCGGGGCACGTCCAGGCCGATTCGTCAGCCATGCTGACGTCCGGTGGTTGCAAGAAGGGGGCGCTGTAAAGCCGAAGTTGGGCCGACGCGGCGCCTCGGCCGCCCTGCGGGTGGCTAGAGGCATCGACCGCGCCGGTCTCCCCGCACCGGTTGTGGACAGAACTCCACTGAGCGGAGCCGGCCAGCTCGACCGCTTGCACGCGACGTTCTTGAAGATGAACGCGAGCGGCGTCATATTCGTTGCGGCCCTGAATGGTTCGGCCCTGGGCCTGGGAGCGGAATTCGCGTGGGCATGCGATCTGCGTGTCATGGCCGACGGGGATTACTTCATCGGCCAGCCGGAAGTCCTCCTGGGGATCATGCCCGGCGGTGGCGGCTCTCAACGACTGCCGCGTCTGATCGGCACCCACAAGGCACTGGTCGCGATCCTCGAGGGCAAGCCGTTCACGCCCGCGCAAGCATTGGCCAACGGCGCTGTCGACGACGTCGTGGCGCCCGATGAGGTCGTCACGCGGGCGACCGAGCTGGCCGAGTACTTCGGCAGGCGGACCAAAGGGTCGATCGAAGGGATCAAGCGGGCGGTCTACTTCGGTGGGTCAATGTCGCTGGCGGAAGGATTGCACGTCGAGCGGACCGAGTTCTTCCCCGCGGATCAGTCCGAGGCCGGTCAGCAACTGATGCTCCAATACCTTTCGGATACCGAGTCCACCGGCGAGCTCCCCCTCTACCGCCCGGATACCTACGCGCAGGCGCTTGAGTTGGGTCGGGTGCCCGCGGTCGGTGCGACCAACGGGGCGGTCCGGTAATGGCCACTGCGCATGCCTTCACTCGTCACGACGTCTCGTTCTACTCCGGCGAGGACAGCTGTGCTGCATGGCTTTACATGCCGACCGAAGTGACGTCGCCGCCCGTGGTGATCCTTGGCCACGGCCTGGGTGGCACGCGCGAGATGCGCCTGGACGCCTTCGCGGAGAGGTTCGCGCAGGCGGGTATCGCCGCATTGGCCTTCACTTACCGGCACTTCGGCGACAGTGGTGGTCAGCCTCGGCAGCTCCTGTCGATCAAGCGACAGCTCGCCGACTGGGATGCTGCCATCGCATGGGCGAAGAATAATCGTGACGTCGATGGTACCCGAATTGCCGTCTGGGGCAGCTCCTTTGGCGGCGGGCATTCCATCACCGTCGCCTCACGCCACCCTGAACTGATTGCGGCAGTGTCCCAGTGCCCATTCACTGACGGTTTAGCCTCGGCACTGGCGCTCGGCCCGATGGAATCCCTCAAGGTGTTGCCATCAGTCGCACGGGACGTCGCTTCGATGGTCTTTCGCCGGCCTCCTGCCATGATCCCGCTTGCCGGCCCCCCGGGGTCGCTGGCCCTGATGAATGCCCCCGATGCCCTTCCTGGATATCAGGCGCTGCTGCCGCCCGACAGCACCTTCCGCAATGAAGTAGCGGCGCGGGTCGCACCGACGATCGCGACCTACAGGCCGGGCCGTGCGGCGAAGAAGATCAAGTTTCCAATCCTGTTCTGCGTCAGCAACACCGACAGCGTCACGCCCCCCGCCCAAACCCTGCGATACGCCCGCACAGCACCTCGCGGCGAGATCAAGCGCTACGGCGCCGGCCATTTCGACTTCTACGTCGGTGAGCCGTTCGAAGCATTAGTGCGCGACCAGATCGAGTTTCTCGCCCGCCAACTGCAGCCGGCGGGAACACCTGTCTCATGAGTTTTGCCTCCTTACCGGATCGTCGGGCCCAGTGGGATCCGCAAGGACCGGCAGTGGCCGACTCGACACGGTCGCTCACCAACGCCGCGCTTTTGGACCGCGTTCTGGCCGCGGCGCGTCACCTTGACGAACAGGGTGTCGGTCGCGGAGATGTGGTGGCGCTCAAGTTGCGTAACCGGGTTGAGTTCGTCGTTCTGTTGTTTGCGTGCTGGCGGGTCGGCGCCACTGTCACACCCGTCAACCCGAGCCTGACCGACGCCGAGGTCACGGTGCAACTGCAGGCCTCCGGCGCGCGGCTGATTGTGGTCGAGGACGGGACTGGCGAACCGGGCGGGGTTGCGACACTGGCCGTCGGGGATCTCTATGCGGAGGGAGCGGGTTGGGACGGACGACCGCTGGTGGATCCTTCAGCGCTGGCACTGTTGATCTTCACCAGCGGCACCACCGGGGTACCGAAAGGTGTGATGCTCGATCACGCGAACCTCGACGCCATGGCCGAGATGGGGCGCGAGGCGCTTCACATCGGGCCG
>JAHFVD010000066.1 GCA_023264735.1 Mycobacterium sp.
GGCGTACCTCCATGAAATGCCAGATCACCAGTTGCGTTTTCACCGCCGCGATCAACAACACCACGACGGTCACCGTTGGGTTGACCACATGCGCTGCCCCACCGTCGCGTGCGGTCAACCAGGACACGGCGGTGACCGCCGTAAGCAACGCCCACACGATCGTGAGCGGGTTGCGGATGTAGGACGTCACGGATCACCTCATCAAGTACAGCAGCGCGAACAGGACAAGCCAGAGAACGTCGACCATGTGCCAGTAGGTTGCGGCGGTCTCCACAAACGAAATCCTCGGTGGCGCCGGCCCCTTCAAATTCCGGATGACGAAGCTCAGGATGACCAGGCCCAGCAGAACATGGCACAGGTGCATACCCGTCATCACGAAGTAGTACATAAAGAACAGGTTTGTGCCCGGCGTCGACCCGGCAATGATTTCGGGCACGTACTCGAAGAGTTTGAACAGCGGGAAGGCGGCGCCGAAGGCCAGCGCGATACCGAAGAGCCGAGCCCCATCGGCCGTCTTGCCGGCACGAGCAGCCGATGTGCCGAGCGCAACAAAGAGCGAACTGGTGAGCAGGACAACGGTGTTGATCGCACCGATGTCCAGGTTCAGCCGCGCCTGACTCTGCAAGAACACCTCGTGGTCGTGCTGGCGGTAGTACATGTAGGCGACGAAGTAGACGCCGAAGATGATCAGATCTCCGACGACGAAGAACCACATACTGGGCTCACCAGGAATGTGGTTGCGCACCTTTGCGCTTGGCCGGTCGGTGGCGACGCTTCCGGTGGGGCCATCCGCGAGTTCGGTCACGCGTGTGCCCGCAGCCGAGGATCGGGCGACGTCAATTCGCCATCAAGCCAGGCGTTCTCGAGCTCCTCGTCAGGCTGCCTCTTGATGGCCCGGTAGATGCAGATGTAGACGATGAACTGCCAGGACACATAGAGCACCATCGCAAACCAGAAGGTCATCAAGCCGTTCCACGCGAAGGGGCCCGACTTGGAGATCCATACCGGCGCCGCCATGAGCTCGGTGACGTACTGCCAAATGGTGTAGTAGCCAAGCCACTTCGGCAGGATGTTGTTCTGGTCGAGCAGAATGGCCAGCCCAAAGGCCATCCACATCACGCAGAAGCATCCCAACGAGCCGATATAGGCCAGGTAGCCGAAGTCGTACAGCATCTCCAGCGTCGACGGAGCGTAGCCTGAACGGAATGCGCCGAGACCGAAACAGAACATCGGAAAGAGCATGCCGACTATGGCGCCCGTCATGGAGCCGACCATCATCGAGTACCGAAACACCGGGCTGACCGACATGCGCTTGACCTGACTCAGATACACGGCGTTCGACACCGGTGCCAGACCGAAGGACAGCGTCAGGATTGCGCACGCGATGAGCAGATTGTGCGACTGCATGAAGTCGACGATCTGCGGCGTCGAGCTGCTCGGCGACCGGGGCGGCATCATCCAACTCAGCGGGACGAACACAATTCCGAACAGATTGAAGAAGAACGGAACGGTCCAAAAGGCAATCCACTGATCGAGTTTCCGGTTCTTGCGCCGCGGGTGAGTGCTCTCGCTCACGCGAGAACCTCCCGCTCGGCGCCCTGGCGATTGACGACGCGAAGCAGCACAAGGAACGTCACCACGATGAAGGTTCCCAGCACGATGAGCCTCAGCGTGAATGACACCGCCCCGTTCCACGCGAGCGGACCCGACTTGTACAGAACCGAGAAGGCACTCGGAATCAGCAAGACCGCGATGACGACACTGAAGTGCGCCATCCAGCGCGGAAAGATCGGATCTGGGCGGGCATCGAGGTAGATGCTGACCGCGAGGCAGAGGTTCTGCACGATGATCGTGCCGACCGGCGCGATGAAGAAGAACCAGGCCATGTCGTTCAGGAGGCTGATCAGCTGCGGGTCGCGGTCGGGCCGGAACGCGGCCACCCCCCAGCAGTAGTCGGCGAGAATGAACGCGGTCGTGCCGATTCCCACGCAGATGATGTAGGCGTAAGTGAAGACGCTGCTCGACGTACCGATGCGGGAGATCTGTACGGCGGTCACGGCGAAGAGCGGAACCAGCGCCCCCGCAATCAGATTGCAGAGAATGACGACGCCGAGAATGCCCGTGTTGTTGTCCCGGAAGAACGCGGCGACCTCTTCTGGAGACAGCGTCGGTGACAACGGCGGCCAGAAGACCGGAAACAGCACGTAGCCGAGTAGCAGCAGAGCTGCCGCAGGCGGTGTCGTCCACAACAGGATCCGTTGACCTCTGGTGTTCATCGACGCCGTCCCTTCCGCGATTGTGTTAGGTCTAACACGTTCACTGTCAGATGACAACGAAATGCGCATAACTCGCAGATAACGGGTGTCAACAGGCCAGATTTTCAGTGACATAGTGCAATGAATGCGGCACAATGGGCGGGTGCGAAACAGCTCAACGGGCCGCGAAGCCCAACGGCGCAGGACGCGTGCCCGCGTGCTCGGTGCCGCCATCGAGGAGTTCCAGCGCGCCGGGACGAGTTCCGCGGACATCAACGCGATCGTCGAAGCCGCGGGCGTCTCGCGGAGCACCTTCTACTTCCACTTCCCGACGAAGGAACACGTCCTGCTCGAGCTGATTCGCGGCGACGAGGATCGTCTCGCCGAGGAACTCAGCCGCTTCCTCGACACTCCCCACGACTTGCCCGCCGTATTGAACGAGATCATCAGACTTGTCCTGGCCCTCGAAAAGCAATGGGGCCTGGCACTTTTTCGCGATGTCACCAGCCTCTACTTCTCACCGACGCTGCCACAAGAAGAAAACTGGTTACAACATCCGACCTTCGTGCTTCTTGCCGCCGAGATCGAGCGCTCGCGACACCGCGGCGAACTCTACGACGATGTCGACGCCTATTCCAGTGCGGCATTCTTTCTCGTGGGCCTCTACGCGCTACTGACCACGAACCGGGAATCGAATGCCGAACGCCTCGAAGTGCTGCGGAAATTCGTGAAGAGCAGCCTGCGGAGCATGCAACGGGCACCGGTTCCCGCGGACTATCCGCTCGCCCCGTAGACACCGGGGCCGCTATCACGCGGCAATTCCAGTGCCGCCGACAGGATCCGGCGTTGCACGGGACGCTACACCGTCGATCAACTACCCTCGGTTTGTCCCGGCCGGCGGAAGGAGCAGTCCTCGTGTTCAGCGGCCCGCTCGAGGATCGCCTCGGTGTCCGCGAACGCTTCGACAGCTACAGCGATGCGGTCACCCGCCAAGCCCTGGACGACTATCTGGACTGCTGGACCGACGACGGTGCGCTCATACTCCTTGGAGACCCTGCGATTTCACGACGACACGACCCGGCAGCTCATCGGGACCTACGACGATGAGCTACGCCGCGTCGATGGCGTGTGGAGGTTCAGCACGCGCCGCTACCGAGTCCTCATCGACAACATCTGAATAGTTGCCCACTCCATTGATGCGACAGTGCGTTTGGGGTCGATGCGGAGTTGCACTGATCCTCGTCACCACCGCGATGGGGTTCGGAATTGTCCAATCCGTCGCGCCGACCGGCATCGCCGTGGCCGGCTGTTTTCAGCGAGGTGGTTACAACCCCCCACCGTGCACGACCACCGCCCCGACGGCCACCAGCAGTCCAACAGCGGATCAGGATGCCACCAGTTCGACGAGCACCTCGTCCGCCACCAGTCCGGATACCAGTCAGGACGGGACCGGCTCGCCGGACAAGGACCAGTCGGAGAGCAGTCCGGGCGGCAGCAGTCCAGCAGACAGCGGGATCAGCGCCTGCCAGAACCAGAATGCCATGCCCATCGCCATCGGCCTGCCGACAAACACCTGCCGGGCGAGCCAGGGGCCGAACACCCCACCGGACTCCGGGATGACGGCCTGTCAAAACCAGGGCGCCATGCCCATCGCCATCGGCCTACAACCCACCACCTGCCGGGCAACCCAGACCGCGAATACCCCACCGGACTCCGGGGCAACCGCCTGCCAAAACCAAAGCGCCATGCCCATCGCCATCGGCCTACAACCCACCACCTGCCCGGCAACCCAGGGCACGAACACCCCGCCAGACTCGGGCGTGAACGCCTGTCAGAATCAGAACGCCATGGCTAACGCGCTGGGCCTGCAACCCGCTATCTGTCCGCCCAGCTCGCGTGGCTAGTGAAATCCCTCGGCATCTTCGCTCGACCGCGAAGCATCAAGTACCGCAGACCGTTTAGCCACTCGATTCGAGTGTCCTGCTACTCGCGACATCCTCCGGTTCAGCTGATGGTCTTGGACTGAGTGCTGGAATCGCACACTGGGGAGGACCGATGTCGGTAGTTCAGGGAACGAACGGACGTTTGTCGATGAGCGCCTATCGCGGCGACGCGAAGACACTGCTGGCCTTCGACGTCACAGACGATGCACGCCCGCACCTTGCGGGCTTCACGATCGAGGTACAGCCGCCCGGAGTCGCGCCCTTCTACGTCTGGAACACGCTGCGCTTCGAGACACCCGCCGACCACGTGCAGGATCTCAACGAGCCGCCCAACTCCAGCGTCAACGCACCGATCCACAAGTTCCGCTGGGTGCACGTCCCGGGGCAAGCGCACCAAGGCCTTTCACCAGCCTTCGGTACCTATCGCTACACGGTGACACCGCGCTATTTCACCGACCGAAAGCTGACGGCTCTGGACGAGTCACTGAGCGTATCCGTCGACATCGACGTCCAGCCGTTCGTCAAGGGCAGCCTCCAAGTCGCATTCACCCGCGGCTTCACCCAGTCACAAGCCTTTGTTCGCCACTTCGGCATCAAGGCGCCCATCCAGCCGAAGAACGCCGAATTGCTCTTCGACACCTCGCAGCAAGCCGGTATCAACGACAAAGGTGAACACTTCACCTTCGCCCAGGAATACGACTGGCTCGGCTTCACCGCGCGCACGTGCATCCTCGACCTCCTGCAAGGAGTCGTTGACGACAACGCGTTATCGCTCGATGTGTTCGCCTACGACCTGGGTGAACCCGATGTCATGAAGTTGCTCATCCAGCTGGGCTCCGAAAACCGGGTGCGCATCATCCTCGACAACGCGGCCTTGCATCACAACGCCGACAACACCAAACGCGAAGATCAATTCGAGCAGGCGTTCGTCGAACAAGCCGGCGTCGACGCGATCAGGCGCGGCAAGTTCGGTCGCTACGCCCACGACAAGGCGTTCATCGTCTCGGATGGGGCTGGCCCCAAGGCCGTGCTGACGGGATCCACCAATTTCTCGGTGACGGGCCTCTACGTCAACTCCAACCATGTCCTGGTGTTCGACGACCGCGAGGTGGCCGGCACCTACGCCAACGTGTTCCAAGAAGCATGGAACGACCACGTGCGTATTGCGTTTGCCGATTCGCAGTGGGCACAGCGCTCATTCGAATTCGGCGGACCCGGGCAATCGACGCCGCCGACGTCCATCACGTTCTCACCACACCGCCAGCCTGTCGCGCACGACGTCATCGACGGGCTGACGACCCGGGTGGAGCAGGAAGGTCAACAGGGCCCCACGGTGGGCAGCGTGCTATTCGCCGTGATGGAGCTGCAATACGACAACAAGACGCCCAACCCCGTCTACGAGACCCTCAACAACATCCACACCAACCAGACGATCTTCAGCTTCGGGATTTCCGATTCGCCACTGGGGATCTCGCTGTACCCGGTAGGCAGCAAGGAAGGTGTCCTTGTCACCGGAAAGCCGGTCAGGACGCAACTCCCGAAGCCGTTCAATCAGGTGCCCGGCATCGGGGCCGGCCATCAGGTCCACCACAAGTTCGTGGTGTGCGGGTTCAACGGTCCCGGTCCGGTCACCTACTGCGGGTCGTCGAATCTCGCCCTCAAAGGCGAGCAGGTCAACGGCGACAATCTGCTCGCCATCCGTGACGAGGACGTATCGACTGTCTTCGCGATCGAGGCGCTGCTGCTGGTCGACCACTTCAGCTTTCTCGACAGATTGTCGAAGGCACCCAAAGCGCCCTCTCTTGCGGTGGCGGCTGCCGCAGTCCCAGAGGCCGCTGCGGAGAAAGCCGAGTGGTTCCTGGGGACCACCGACGCGTGGACGAAGAAATTCTTCGATCCCAACGATTTACACTCTGCCGATCGCCAGCTCTTCGCACACGCGTGAGCCCGGTTGCGTAATGGCGTTGTTCACAACGTCTTCCACCACGACTTCAACTTCATGTAGTACGAGATCGTCTTGGGCGGCAGGCTCGTCCCGCCGAACCAGCTGTTGATCCGGAACGCCGACAGCTGATTCGGGTGCAGCCCTTCCGGAATCGGCTTGTACACCACGGTGTCTCCGTACTGCAGCGTGATGCCGTTGTAGTCGGCGTCGAATGTGAACGTGGCCCCGACCGGCACCGAGATGATCTCGTCGTCGGTCGGCATGATCCTGGCGAAGTCCACGTTGTAGTACGGGCCGATCTCGAACATCTGGGTGTCGACGTTGTAGCGCCAGGCGATCATGATGGCGTTGTCGTCGGGGTGCCAGAACGTGAACGAGATACCGGTCAGCTTGTTCCAGTCGTACTGGTCGACGTTGTGTAAGTCGTAGACCGAGTTCTCGGTGAAGGTCGCCTTGCCCGCAACCTGTTTGACGAAGAACACGATCTGCGGCGGCAGCGCCAATGGGAAGTTCTTGAACGTGACAATCCGGTCGAATGGCGAGTAACCCGCTGGAACGGCACTGGCCTGTTGCGCCCGGCGGGCGACGTGCGCCACGGCGGCCGGCCTAGGCGTCGCGACTGACTTCTGAACCCGCGCCGACAACGCCTTCCGTGCAACCGTGCTTTTGGCCCCGCGCGCGCTGCTCGCCGTGCCGCCGTGCGAACTCGCACCGTCCGACGCACCGGCCGGCGCGGCCGACGCGGTTTGAGCACCCGCAACGCTAGCTGCGAACCCGATCCCGCAGGTGACCGCCGCGCCCGCCAACCACCCCACCAGCTTTGCCCCCGCCATCGGAAAAGCCTATCGTCAGGCCACCGGCCGTGGGTTCAGTTTGCTGAGGTCAACTTCCGGGCATCACGATCGGCGTCGATGTCGGCGTCGCGCTCGACTCGTGTGCTGACCCAGACCCGACGCTACCCGCGCTTTCGCGGACCCTTCGACAGGTTCAATTCCACCGCGGCATGAATGAGTGCAGTCAGCGCCTCTTCGTCAATTTCGTCGCTTTCGTGAAAATCAATCGCCCTGCGGGTGTTCCCGTCGAGGCTCGAATTGAACAAGCCCGACGGATCAGGCAGTGATGCCCCCTTCGCGAACGTCATCTTGACCGCGTTCTTGTACGTCTCACCCGTGCAGATCATGCCGGCGTGCGACCACACCGGCACGCCCCGCCATTTCCACTCTTCGACCAGGTCAGGGTCCGCGCGCCTCAGCACGGCGCGGATGTTCGCCAGTGTCTCGCCCCGCCAGTCATCGAGCTCGGCAATTCGGGCGTCGATCCGTTCGGAAGCGGTGATGTCGTCTTCGGCCATACACCCATATACCCATAGAAGCGATCGATTTTGTAAACCGCCCCACGAAGAGTATGTTTTCTCGCGGCCCAGAATCGTTCCGGAAAGCCTGAAGATGCGTACTCATTACAGAACTCGCGGCTTATCTACCCGTCCGCAACGGGGTCTCCGCACCCATTCCGCACTACGGCCCATGGCCGGTCAGTGCTTCGAGATCGATATCCGTTTCGACACCAATCGCTGGGTCATCCGGATACCCGAAATCAACGATGCCACTGAGGCGACGGCGCGCGACAAGGTCGAACTGGCCGCCCGCGAATGTATCGCCACCCGCACCGGCATCCCCATCGGGTACATCTCGGTCTGGGTTCGGGACTGACCCCAATCCCGTTGCCCTATAACGGTTGAGCTCGGCCCCTCAGCGGGTTACGGGCCGGAACAACGGAATCCACACGCGGGTGTCCTCCCCGCCGGATAGCCCCGTCCAATCCTCGAAGAACACTTCCACCTCGAGCCCGATCCGCATGTCCTCCGGCTCGACGTCCACCACGTTGGTGGTCAGCCGGACGTCGGGTCCTTCGGCGATCTCGACGATCGCGACGATGTAGGGCGGCTCGAAACCAGGGATCCACGGTTGCCGGTCGACGCTGAACGCCGCGACCGTTGCCCGCCCGGACACCTTCTCGGGGGCCACATCAAAGCTTCGGCAACGCCAACAGGCCGGTCCGGGCGGGTGAAAGAAATGACCACACGCGTGGCAGCGTGCGATCAGCAAATCCCCATCCCGCCCGCCGGTCCAGAACGCCGCCGATTCCGGTGTCGGACTGGGCGCCAGCCGCAACTCCGGTCGCTGATAACTCATCGGCTGCTCACCAACATCGAACCCGCGACGGGACCCCCGCCGACGCCGACCGCGACAACCTCGGGCGTGCGTGGCGCCTGGCGCTCACCACCCTCACCCCACAGCTGCACACAGGCCTCGTGCAGGAATCCCATCCCGTGCAGGCGACCGCCCGACAGCTGGCCGCCACTGGTGTTCAGCGGCAGCTCCCCGTCGAGCGCGATCCGCTCGCCACCCTCGATGAACTCGCCGACCTGGCCGTGCTCGCAGAATCCCAAGGCCTCCAACCACATCACCGTCAGGATACTGAATCCGTCATACAGCTGAGCCATGTCGACGTCACCGGGCCGCAACTCGGTGTTCTCCCATAACGTGGCTGCCGAATCGTGCGCGGCCATCGTGGTGAGGTCGAATCTCTGTTCCCACGTTGGCCTTTCGAACATCCCGGGGCCGACGGATTCCACGGTGAGTGGGTGCCGAGGCAGGCCGGCGGCGGCATCCCGGCGGGACACGATGACGGCGGTGGCCCCGTCGCAGGGCACGTCGCAGTCGTACAGACACAACGGTTCGGAGATCATTCGCGCGCTCAGGTAGTCCTCCATCGTCATCGGGTCGCGGTACACCCCATCGGGATTCAGACCCGCGTTGCGCCTGGCGTTCAGCGCGATGGCGCCGAGTTGCTCACGAGTGAGCCCGAAGTCGTGCATGTAGCGTTGCGCGGGCATCGCCAGCCAGTTGGCCGCCGACAGTGCACCGAACGGCGCGGTCCATTCCATCTGAGGCGGCAGCTTCCCACCCCCGCCGAGCAACACCGATGCGTGACCACCACCGGACTGCTGCGCCGCCGTCGACTCCCACACCGACCGGAAAACCACCACGTGGTTGGCCAGCCCGAGGGCGACCGCCATACACGCCTCGATGACCGGTCCGATCTGACCCGCCGTCTCCAGCCCGCCCATGTACCAGCGGCTGCGCAACCCCAGCGCCGTGCGCACGTCGGTGACGTTGGCACCGGAGAAGCCCGGGTTGCCTGCGACCGCACCCGGATAACTGGCGATTCCGTCGACGTCGTCGACGGCCAGGCCGGCGTCCTCGATCGCGCGGAGCACGGCTTCCAGTGTCAGTTCCAGCCCGGTGCGGCCCAGTCGCCGTCCGACCTGGGACTTGCCTGCCCCGGTGATCACGGCCTTACCGTCGAACGGTCCCCGACTGGTCACTGTGACCGCGCCTCCTGCTGCTCGCGAGTGACCTGACGGGCCCGCATGGTCTGGTCGGTGAGGCCCAGCGCCAACAACACGTCTATCGCGGTGATCACCAGCCCCCAGTAGTACATCCACCTGACCGTGGGATCTGGCTGAACGGCGAAGTAGACGGCCAGAAAAATCGGCCCGACGATGCCGAATACCAAGCACATCGCCTGGACCTTCAGGTACACCAGGAACGTCTCCATCGTCGCTACGCGCCAGTCGCGACCGGCCGGCCGGGATCCGCACTCCACTGCGACCAGGACCCGGGGAACAGCGCAGCAGCGCGGCCCGCGGCGATCAGTGCCGCGACAGCCACGGCCGCAGTGATGCCCGAACCGCAGTAGACGCCGATCGGGGCGTCGTCTTCGATTCCGCGCTCGTTGAGGAGTCCGTCCACCGCGGCCTGGGCAACGAATGTCTCGTCGCTGCCGAGCAGCGCCGTGCTGGGCAGGTTGCGCGCCCCGGGTATGTGGCCGGCGACCGGATCGACCGGCTCGACCTCGCCGCGGAACCGTTCCGGTGCGCGGGCGTCCAGCAGCGGGCCGCGGTCGAGTTCGTCGGCGGTCAGGGTGGGTAGCGCGCCTGCATACAGGTCCTGGTGCGCGACACTGACATCGCCGGGGGTCGGATCGACCGGACCGGTTTCGATGGCGCCGCCGGCCGCCTTCCACGCCGACCAGCCGCCGTCGAGGATCCGCACATCGGGCACGCCGGCCGCCGTCAACACCCACCAGGCCCGCGCCGACCCCGCCCGGTTCCAGTCGTCGTAGACCACCACCGGAACGCCGCTGCGAATCCCCCAGCGCCGCGCGGCCGCCTGGACCGCGGATCCCGAAGGCAGCGGGTGGCGGCCACGGCCGGACACCTGGTGGTCGGTCAGGTCGTCGTCCAATGACACGTACACGGCGCCGGGGAGGTGCGCCCGCAGGTAGTGCTCGACCCCGTCCGGCTCACTCAGTGTCCAGCGCACGTCCAGCACCGTCACCGGCTCACCGGCCGCCAAGCGGTTGACCAGCGCCTCGGCAGTTACCAACACCTCCGCGCGCCCTGTCATCGGATCTCCGCTCGTTTCTCTCACCGGCCACCGACGATCATGCCCCGGTCACGGACGCGCCGCTGCAACAGGTACTCAACCTGAGAAAACGCTGAAATCGAGTAGTGCACTACGCGTGCGCGGGTAGACCTGCGCCCGATAGTTTTGGCAGCAACATCAGTCGAGACACGGATTCCGCAGGGGGTGCCGGGATCGCCTGATGGCTCGCACCACGACTGGGGGGTGTGGTGCGAGCGCCAGGCGGCGCTGGGGAAGGTTGCAAGACCTTCCCCGGCGCCCGTTGTCGTTCTGGGTAGAGCCCGCCGCCGGCCGACAGTAGGGTCGGCCGATGACAACTGGCGCGGCATTCACTGCCGACGGCCGGCCCCGCGCCCGCGGACTCGGCATCCCGCTTCCCGGCGAACCGGGTCCTCTCAACGCCATCACCGATGTGGCCGGCGTCGAGGTCGGCGTTGCCACGCTGGTGAGCGGTGACGGGCCGTTGACCGTGGGCCGCGGACCGGTGCGCACCGGCGTCACGGCGATCCTCCCCCGCGGCCGGGCCGGCCTCGGAGCGCCCTGCGCGGCAGGCTGGTTCTCTCTCAACGGCAATGGCGAGATGACCGGAACCACCTGGATCGAGGAGTCTGGCGCCTTCAATCTTCCTGTCCTGCTGTCGAATACGCACGCCGTCGGCGCCTGCCACACCGGGGTGATCTCCTGGGTCAACCGGGTGGACCCGATGCTGGCGCGTCAGTGGCTGCTACCGGTGTGCGCCGAAACCTGGGACGGTTATCTCAACGACATCAACGGCGGCCACGTGCGGCCCGAACACGCCGAGGCGGCACTGGACAACGCCACCGGCGGCCCGGTGCCGGAAGGCTCGGTCGGCGGCGGGACCGGGATGAACTGCTACGAGTTCAAGGGCGGCAACGGCACCGCGTCGCGCCTGGTGCGCTACGGCAGCCACACCTTCACCGTCGGCGCCTTCGTGCAAGCCAATTTCGGTGCGCGCCATGAACTTACCGTCGCCGGGCGCCATATCGGACCGCACGTGGCCGCCGAAAACCCGCTGGACGGTGGCTGGTTCGAACGCGACCTCAACCGCCCGCCACCCGGGGCGGGCTCGGTGATCGCGGTGATCGCCACCGACGCACCGCTACTGCCCGGCCAGTGCAAGGCACTCGCCCGGCGCGTGCCGCTGGGCCTGGCGCGCACCGGCACCACCGGCAGCCATTTCTCCGGCGACATCTTCCTGGCCTTCTCCACCGCCGAGGCGCCGGATCTGGCGAGCCGATTCCCCATCGGCGACGTCGGCGACGACGAGTTCGGCCAGGTGCGGTTCCTGCCGTGGGGACGGATGGACGATCTCTACACCGCGGTCGTGCACAGCGTCGAAGAAGCCGTACTGAACGCGCTGGTGGTCAACGCCGACATGGTCGGCCGCGACGGGCACCGCTCCCCCGCACTGCCACACGATCAGCTGCGCGCCCTGATGTGAGTCAGACGCTCAACTTGGGTATCGAGCCGGGCGCGCTGAAGTCGATCTGAGCCGCCGGGTTCGCGATCGCGGTGACCAGGCCGGTTCCGAATGGCCCCTCGTCGTCGTAGAGCGTTCCGCTACCGACCGAGATTCCGTCCGACACCCAATGCGAATCACCTTCGACACCAATGCTTTCCGACTTCGGAAGACGGCTCAGCGCGACGGTGAGGTCGCCGTTGATGTAGCCGATGCCCTTGGTGCCCATATTGCTGACCAGGCTGGTCGCCTCGGCCACGATCACGGTGCGGACGAACGGGGTGATGGCGTGACCGGCAACCACGTCGATCGGGCTGTGGTACACGCGCTTTCGTGACGTGTTCTGGTGGACATCCCCGCCTGGGCTCCAGCCGACATCGTCGCTGCCGATCATGAACGCATGCGCCTCGGTCTCCGGTGGCGGCGTGAACGAGGCCTGGCCGACCCACTCCTCGCCGGGCGGCGGCTCGGACTGCCGGTACTGCACCAGGGTCGCGCGGGCGACGATCGCGTCGCCCTGCAGCACGTCGCACTCCGCGTTGCGCACCCGGTGGCCGTCGCGAACCAGCCGCGACTGAAGGATCGTCGGGACCCGCTTCGCAGCCTTGAACAGGTCGACCGTGAGGCGGGCGGGCAGAAACCCCGGCACGCCGAACCGCTGCTCCAGATGGAACGCCGCCAGGCCCACCACGGCCGGGCCGTTGAGCATGTCGGCGCCCCAACGGCTTCGGGCGTTCTCCGTCGGATGGAAGGCGCCGTCGGGATCGGATATGAAATGCGCCGGTCGGGTGGCCATCGGGGCATCCTCGCATAGCGCCGTCCGGTGTCGGCACCCGGATCATTAGACGACATAATCAACCGGTGTCAGATCTCGAGCCGCGTGGCATCGGCTACCGCAGGCCCGGGCTCCTGGTGGCCACCCTCAGCGTCGTCGCGCTGACGGTCGCGGTGCTGCAGACCGGCGTCGTACCAGTTCTCGGCGTGATCGCGCGGCAGCTGCACGCCTCCCCCGTCGACGTCAGCTGGGCGGTCACCGCGAACCTGCTGGCCGCTGCGGCGACCACACCGTTGATCGGCCGACTGGCCGACCTCTACAGCAAGAAGCGAGTGCTGTTGGCCGTGCTTGCGGTCGTCCTCGGCGGATCACTGCTGGCGGCGCTGACATCGTCGCTGCCGCTGCTGATCGTGGCGCGAGTGCTGCAGGGCGCGTCCTACGCCCTCTACCCGATCGGGGTGTCCATCCTGCGCGAGGAGTTGCCCGCCGACCGGCTGATGCGGGCTATGGCCGTGCTGTCGGGGTCGCTCGGGTTCGGGGGCGGCATGGGCCTGGTGGTCACCGGTCTGCTGATGCGCGGCGACGCCGGCTACCACCGGGTGTTCTGGTTGACGACGGCGTTCACCGTGCTGGTGATCATCGCCGCACTCCTCGTCCTGCCCACCCGACCGCGCAGCACCGACGGCACGGTCGACTGGGCCGGTGCGGCCGGCCTCGCACTGGGCCTGTCCGCGGTGCTGCTGGCGATCACCCAGGGGCACGGCTGGGGTTGGGGTTCGCCGCGCACGATCGGCAGCATCGCCGCCGGGCTGGCCGTGCTCGGCGTCTGGTGGTGGTGGGAACGCCGATGCCGCCAACCGCTGGTATCGACGGCGATGCTGTCGCGTCGCCCGATTCTGTTGACCAACATCGCGACCATCCTGGTGGGGATGGGTCTGTATTTCGCGTTTCTCGGCCTGACCGTTTTCGTTCAGGCGCCGGTGGGCAGCGGCTACGGGTTCGGTGCGACGGTGCTGGGCGCGAGCGTGATGTTCCTGCTGCCCGGCGCGCTTGCCGGCTTCCTGACCGCGGTGGCCAGCGGCCGCTATATCGACCGTTTCGGCGCCCGCACCGTGCTGGTCGTCGGCGCTGCCGCCGGAGTCGTCGGGTTCGTGCTGCTGGCCACCCTGCACGATCAGCCCTGGCAGGTGATCGCGGCCGGCGTGCTGGCCAACGCCTATATCAGCCTGGCCTACGGCGCACTGCCCGCGCTGGTGGTGCGCGAGGTCGACGCCGACGAAACCGGCGTCGCGACAAGCATGAACGCGATCGCGCGCACCATCGGCAGTTCGATCGCGGCGGCGATTGTCGCGGTGCTCCTGGGCCGCTCCCAGCACGGCCATGTTCCGGAGAGCAGTTTCACGATCATCTTCGCCCTCGGCGCGATCACCGCGGGCGCCGCGATGCTGCTGATCGCGGTCACCCGCCCGCCGCTGCGGCAGATGGATTCCGATGCCGTGACCCAGTCCCGCGCGATGAACCACGAGTGGGGTTGAGCGCCAAGCGCTATCCGGGCGGAACGGGCGCCGGCAGCCTGGCCCCGCCGCGGGCAGCACCGATCCCCGCCGCCACGACGAGGGCGACGCCGACGATTCCGGCCGGGCCGGGGACCTGGTGCAGGACGAGGAAACCGATCAGCAGCGCGAACGCGGGCTCGAGGCTCATCAACGTTCCGAACGCCGCGGTGTTGAGCCGGCGCAGCGCCAGCAGCTCGAGGGTGAACGGCACGATCGGCACGAGCAGCGCCAGGCCCAGGCCGATGAGAATCATGTCCGGGGTCATTCGCGGCACCACGAAGGGACCGACCGCTGCGGTCGCCACCAGGGCGGCCACCGGCATCGACACCCCCAGACCCTGCAGCCCACTCACCCCGTCGCCAACGCGTTGAGTCAGCAGGATGTAGGCCGCCCAGCAGGCCGCCGCGGTCAGCGCGAACCCCACCCCGATCACATCGATGCGGCCTTGCCACGGTTGCGTCAGCGCCACCACACCCGCGGCGGCCAGCGCCGGCCATGCCCAGCGGCCCCGGCCGCGGCCGCTGACGACCGCCACCCCCAGCGGGCCGAGAAACTCCAGCGCGCTGGCCGTTCCCATCGGGATGCGGGCCAACGCGGCCATGAACAACATGCTGATGAGGGCCGTCACGATGCCGAGCAACACGCAGATACCGAACGTGCTGCGGGTGAACGCGGCACGCCGCGGCCGTACCACCACTCCGAACAGCACCCCGGCCCACACCAGGCGCAGCCACGCGGCGCCTTCGGCCCCGATCCGGTCGATCAGGCCGACTGCCACCGCGAGGCCGAGTTGGGCGGATGCCATCGACCCCACCGACAGGGCGGCCCCCACGCGCGCCGGATGTGAGGTCATGGTTGGCATTCAACGACACCCACCACCCCCCGAGATCGGCGGGCTGGTATCAACGTTGCTGACCCTCAGACGAACGGACCGCGCTGTGGCTGCTTCACCGAAGGACGAGTCGCTGGACTCGATCAGCCGAACGATGGCCCAGGTCGTGCGCCTGACCAGCAGCCGGTCCTTGTTCGCCCGGCAGGCCACCGCCGCCGGTGTCACCCTGGCGCAGCCGTCCTACGCGCTGTTGCGGGTCCTCATCGACGACGGCCCACTTCCGATGGGCGCGCTGGCGCGGGGCGCACACATGGACGTCGGGATGGCGACGCGGCAAGTGACCGCCCTGGTCGACGCGGAACTGGTGACGCGCACACCCGACCCGGCCGACCTTCGGGTATCGCTGGTGGCGGTGACCAAGCAGGGGCGCCGCGTCGCCGGAAAGCTGCACGACGTGCGCAGACGCCATCTGCAGCGCGCGCTGTCGGGTTGGACGACGGCCGAGCTGGATCAATTCGACCGGTTGTTGATCCGGTTTGTCGCCGACTCCACCACCACCCCGATCGACGACTGACGGGCGCGGCGCGTACAGGCGTCGTGTCAGAACTCAGCGCGAGCATTCCGAGAATTCCTCGCTCTCACGTCTGAATAGATGCAGAGCCCAGCCGTCCGCCATTTGCTTGACTTTGTCAATCTTTCGCTTCTAGCCTTCGACCATGGTCGGCACGCGCTTCTATTTCGACGTCGGCAACTACGTCACGATGCTGCGATTGGTCCGCGCCGAGTCCGACAAGGCGCGGCGCCGAAAGCTGCTTGCGGCGTTCCTCATCGGCGTTCCGGTGATGGCTGCCGTCCACGCCGTCTGCTTCGCGCTGGATCCGCTGCTGTTCGGATCGCTGCGGCGCACCGAAGTCCGCGAACCCGTCTTCTCCGTCGGGCATGCCCGCAGCGGAACCACCTACCTGCATCGCCTGATGGCTTCCGACGAGCGATTCAGCGTCGTCTTGATGTATGAGATGTTCTTCCCATCGCTGCTGGAGAAGCGACTGTTGCGGCTGCTGTTCCGCGCCGACGAGACGCTGTTCGGAAAGCGGTTGCGCCACAAGATCGATGCGCTCGAGGAACGCACCTTCGCCGAGACCAACGATATGCATCGCACCGGGTTCTTCGCCGCTGAGGAGGACGACTTTCTGCTGACCTGGTCGCTGGGGTCGGGGTTCTGGATCGTGCTGTTCCCTTACCTCGGCGAGTTGGACTTCTATCACGTCGACCGCTGGAGTGAGCGCAAGCGCAGACGTCTGATGACGTTCTACAAAGAGTGCGTGCGGCGCCAGCTGGCCCTCAACGGCGGCGGCACGCACCTGAGCAAGAACCCGACCTTCTGCGGGCGCGTCGAGTCACTCATCGAGACCTTTCCCGACGCGAAATTCATTGTGCCGATGCGCAATCCCTACGAGACGATCCCGAGCCTGCTCAAGATGCTGCAGACCAGCTGGGCCCTGCAGGGCCGCGACGACCGCCTCATCGGAGAGTCGTTGCGGATCTTGGCCGATCAGTCGTTCGATGCCTACACCCATCCGCTGGACGTACTGGCCCGCCATCCCGAGATCCGTTCGTGCATCGTCGACTACCGAGATCTGGTCGAGCAGCCGGCAACCACGATGGGCCGGGTGTACGACGAACTGGACCTCGACATGCCAGCGTCGGTGGCCGCCGCGGTCAGCGCCTCCCGCGGTCAGGGCCACGAAACGACGCACCGCTACAGCCTCGAGGAATTCGGCCTCGACCCACAGGCGATCCACGTCAGGCTGGCAACCCTTTTCGACCAGTTCGGCTGGTCAGAAGAAGGCGAAGAAGGAGAACACGCACGTGCCAACTGATCACGGTGCCGGCGAGCTGCGCGCGGCCTGGGACGACCTGATCACCACCCTGGGCCGGGCCCGCGACGCCGTCGACTCCGAGGCACTGCACGCTCCCCCGGCCAGCGAGCGCAGCCTGGCCGAGGGATACCGCTACCTGCTCGGCTTCACGTTCGCGGCCATCGAACGTTCCTTCTTCGA
Organism: Mycobacterium sp.; assembly: GCA_023264735.1. Taxonomy (GTDB): domain Bacteria; phylum Actinomycetota; class Actinomycetes; order Mycobacteriales; family Mycobacteriaceae; genus Mycobacterium. The sequence continues at coordinate 17,337 of JAHFVD010000066.1, forward strand.
GGACCCGGCGTTTCCCTATTTCCGGCGGGCGATCCAGCCCGTCGACAAGGCCACCATCGACAACGCCGACGCGCTGTACCTGTCCGCGGCCATCGACGGCGAGGCGACCTACCGGATCCGCGGCAGGCTGCTGCCGAAAGCGCCGCAATACCTCATCTTCGAGACACACACCGCCTACGCCGGGGACTCGGGCAGCCTGATGGAGCTCAGCCCGGCGCATCGCATGATCACCGGGTCCTTGGACAGCGACGAGTTACGGGTCGACGATGACGGATCCTTCGAGATCCTCGTGGGCCCGGAACCGCCGTCCGGCTATGACGGCAACTTCGTGGCCAGCCGGCGGGTCACCGACAACGGCGCCGGCACGGCCCGATACCTCATCGTGCGCGTCCTGTTTCACGACTGGGCGACCGAAGCATGCCCCGATCTGCAGATCGTGCAGATCGGCCGGGACGGGCAACACCCGGCACCGATCGACACCCCCGGCGCCGCGAGCAGGATGCGCCGCGTCGGTGAGATCGTCGAGGGCCAGATGAAATTCTGGAACGAGTTCTACGACGTCATCCTGGAGGCCCACGGCGACCGCAACGGTGACGGGGTGACGTTCATGCCGCGCAACGGATTGAACGCACCTGCCCGAGCCAACCTGGCCACCGGGGGTGGGCAGAACACCAATGTCTACGCCGGCGGGGTGTTCGACCTGGCACCTGACGAGGCGCTGCTGATCGAGGCCACCGTCCCCGTCGAACCCGCCTACAGCGGATTCCACCTGAGCAACCTGTGGGGTGAGTCGCTGGACTACGCCAATCATCAGTCCAGCCTCAACGGCTTTCAGGCCGAACCCGACGACGACGGTGTGGTCCGCTACGTCGTTGCCGCCCGCGACCCGGGTGTGCCGAACTGGCTGGACACCACCGGGCTGCAGAAAGGCTTCACCAGTTTTCGGTGGACATACTCGCAAGATCCCGAGCACCTGCCCGAAATCGCCGTCAGCACAGTGCAACTCGACGACCTTCGTGGGCTTCTTCCTGCGACCACCCGCGTTGTCTCACCAGAGCAGCGCGCCGCGCAGATCGCCATCCGCCAAGCCCATGTGCAGCGCAGGTATCGGCAGTACTGACGATCAGCCGGTGACCCGGTCGACCAGTTCGCGCGCCAACGCGAACGCCGACGTGGCGGCCGGCGACGGTGCGTTGCGCACATGGGAGATGTGACCGTCGCGGGAGATGACGAAGTCGTCGACCAGGGCACCGTCCCGGCCGACCGCCTGCGCGCGCACGCCGGCGTGCGAGCTGCCGTCCAGATCGGCCAGCGTCAGGCCGGGCATATAGCGTGCGGCCGCGGTGACGAACGCCCGACGGCTGGCAGCCATCCGGACCTCGTCGACGCCCACCCGCCAGTACCGGCGGGCCACCCGCCAGGTGCCGGGCCAGGTCAGCGTCTCCCAGGAGTCCCGAACACTCAACCGGCGCAACGCATATGCGTCACGGGCGCCGACCATCATCGCAGTCGGGCCAAGCGTCACATCGCCGGTGATGTGCTTGGTGATGTGCACCCCCAGGAACGGCAGCTCGGGATTGGGCACCGGGTAGATCATCCCGTTCAGCCGTGGCTGCTCGGTGGGTTTCAGTCCGAGATAGGCGCCGCGGAACGGGACGATCTGAGGCTCGCGCGGCGCACCGGCGCGGCGGGCGAGCCGGTCGGACCACAGACCGGCGCATGCGATGACAGTCCGCGCGCGCACCGGACCGTTGGCGGTGTGGACGACAGGGTTCTCGGCGCCGTCGATCGCGCTGACCGCGGCGCCGAAGCGGACTGCTACCCCCGCGGTCGTGAGCTCGTCGACCAGCGCCTGTGCCACCGCCGGATAGTCGACGATGCCGGTATTCGGTGCGTGAAGTGCCTGCAGTCCAATGGCATTGGGCTCGATCTCGGCGATCTCCTGGGCGCCGATCCGACGCAGCCCTGGAACGTCATTGGCGATGCCCCGCGCCTGCAGGTCGTCGAGGCGGCCCAACTCGTCGGGCGACACCGCGACGATCAGCTTGCCGCATCGTTCATGACGGATGGCGTTGTGCTGGCAGTACTCGTACATCAGCCGGGCGCCCTCGACGCACAACCGGGCCTTGAGTGATCCCGGCTGGTAGTAGATCCCGCCGTGGATGACCCCCGAGTTGTGGCCGGTCTGGTGGCGTGCCGGACCGTCCTCGCGCTCGAGGACCGCCACCGAATCAGTGGGGCGGCGCAGGGTCCACTCCCGGGCCACGGCCAGGCCGACGATGCCCGCACCGACGACCACCAGGTCATGTGTGGTAGGAGAAGCCATGTCGCTCAATCGATATCGACATCGCTGGCTTGGTCGATCGCCCGAAGCACGTGGGCGCGGCGCTCGTCGATGGTTCGGCCCAGCTCCTGCAGCAGTAACGGATTGCGCTGGACGAGATCGGCGATCATCTCCCGCCCGACGTAGACCACCGCGACTTCGCCGACGGCGTACGCCGTTCCGAGCACCCGCTGACGGGTCAACGTCGACTGGCCCATGAACGAGCCTTCGTCCTGGGTCCACGCGACAACCTCAGAGCCGTCTTCGAGATTCGCGGTCATCTGGACGGTGCCGGACAGGACGAACATCATTCCGCCGGGGACCTCACCGGCCCGCTGGATGCGCTCGCCGTCACCGTAAAGCTCGATCTTTGCGTGTTCGATCAGCTCCTGATGCTCGTCATGACTGAGCCGGAAGGTCGGACCCACGACCTTGCTGATGCCCTCTGCGACGAGTTCCGGACTTGAGAACGTGTCCTCCGCCTCGTCGAGATGCAGACCGTCTCGCCGCGCGGAGTACCAGATCCACCTCAGGAACATCGCCTTCGCCTTACCGTCCTCGCCGGGCGACTTCAGCGGGATCTTCGTCTTGTACTGCATGCCACCGAACGGCACGGTGCTGGGCTTGCGGTTCGGGTCGCACAGCGGAAGTTCAGATGCGGCGCGGGTCAGCATGGCGCACACCCGGTCTGGCGGGTCGTCGTGGGCGAACACGGTCATCACCTCGACCACGTGTTTCCCGTCCGGGCGGCTCAAGTTGGTAAACGACGCACTGGCCAGGACCGAGTTCGGGGTGATTTGCAGCCCGGTGCCGGTCTCGAGATGGATGGCGCGCCAGTTCACTTCGACGACGCGCCCCTTCGCCTGCGGCGTCTCGATCCAGTCCCCGATCTTGAACGGCTGCTCGAAGAGCATCAGCAGGCCGGAGATGATCTGCCCGACCGAGTTCTGCAGCGTCAAACCGACGACGATCGACGTGATTCCCAGCGCGGTGAACAATCCTTTGACGTTCGCGCCCCAGATGTAGGCGAAGATCAAGGCGACGCCGACAGCGATCAAGACAAAGCGTGACACGTCCAGAAAGATCGACGGCATGCGCTTGCGCCAGGAGCCGTCGGGTGCACTCTGGAACAGCGCCGCATTGACGCCGGACAGCATCAACACCAGTACGACGAATGCGACGAGCGTGCCGACCACCCGCACCGAAGTGGCGTGCGCCGGTATCTGATTGGCCTCCAGCATCAGCAGCAGCAGCGCAGCCAACGGGAACAGGTAGTTGCGCAGGATCGTCACTGGCCGCAGCAACGCGCTGTGTTTGCGCTGCAGCGCGTGCTGCCATTCGGTGAATATGACCAAGCCCAGCGGCAGTCCGAACGCAATGCCGACCGCCCAGTAGAACCACGCCGAGGAGAACACGCCGGCCATCAGCGACGCTCCGCCAGTTGCCAGATCGGTTGGGCTTCACCGTCGACCGAGACGCTGCCCGCCGAATCGAATTCCAGGGACTCCTGCAGCGCGTCGTAGACGCTGGAGGTCACATAGATTCCGGGTTGGGGCGAGCCGTCTTTGATCTGATGGGCCAGATTGACGACGGCGCCCCACATGTCGTAAACGACCGACGGCCGGCCCAGCAACCCGCTGCTGACAGAGCCAGTATCAATGCCGGCGCGGACCCGCAGGTCGTTGCCGGTCTCGCTGTTGAACCGGTCGACGATCTGCTGGCACTCCATCGCGAAATCCACTGTCCTACGGACGTTGTCCAGTCTGGGAACGGTAAGGCCACAACTCGCGAGGTAGCCGTTACGCACCGTGTGGACCGTTTCCATGCCGAGGTCGTCCGCCGCGGCGTCGATCTGGCGGATCAGTTCGTTGATCAGCGTCAGGGATTCTTCCGACGTCAGCTCGGCCTGAAGTCGATCGAGCCCGATGATGTCGGCGAAAATGACGGTGACATTGGGATGCTCGACGGAGATGGTTTCCTCGCCCTGCTTATAGCGCTCGGCGAGCGCGTCGGGCATCAGCGAGCGCAAGAGGTCGTCGTTCTCTTTGCGTTGCTGATTGATCAAGTCTTCCTTGACCGTCAGACTGCGGCCCATCTCGTTGAATGCCTCTGTCAAATCACCGATCTCGTCGCGAGTCTCAACCGGGATGGCGACGTTGTAATCACCGGCGCTGATCCGCTGCGCGCCTGATTCCAGGCGTCTGATCGGCCGGACGAAAATCTGCGCCAGATAGATCGCCAGAAGGCACACCAGGAAGATGATGCCGGTCGTCACCAGCACCAGGGCCTTGCTGAAGGACGACTCGCGGGCGAACGCCTCGTCTGTGGTCACTTTCGCGACGATGGACCAGTGCAGGTCCGAGTCCTTGATCACCAGGGGCGCGTAAGCCTGCAACGTGTTCTGGCCGAGATAATCCTTGGTGATTATCGTTCCCGTCTCACCCCTTTGGGCGTTGACAGTGGCCGCCGACGTCATCTTCTGGATCAGTGTGGTGCCACCCTGCCGGATCGCCATCTCTGCGATGTCCGGCGGGGTACCGGCCGCGACGACCGCGGCCTTGTATTCCTGCGGATTCTCCAGGAACAGCCGCGAATCCGAGCGCATCAAGTCATCAGGGCCTGCCAAGACCGTCTCGCCGGTGTCACCCATCCCCGACTGCTGCCACTGCTGGTCGAAGGTCATCAGCCGGTTGATCTTCGTGATCGGGAACTGCAGCGCCAGAACCCCTTCGGTGCGGCCATCCTTGACCAGCGGCGCCACCATCCACGCAGTCGGCTGCATTTCGGCCGGTTGATAGAACTCGAAGTCGGTGAAGCCGACGTAGTTGACGGCGTTGGCCGACATCGCCTTCAGGTACGCCTCGTGGAGCTTGGATCCGGCATACGGGCCGTCGATGATGTTCGTCCCGAGATCGACGTCCTTGTACGCGCTGTAGACCACATTGCCGCGGCCGTCGATGAGTAACGCGTCTTCGAACTCGAACCTCGTCACGATCTGCCGAAAGAAGTTCTGGTAGCGGGCATTTGCGGCCGACCACTGACTGCCATCGTGGGCGTCGTCGATGGTGATCGCCACGTCATCGTTCTGCCGCACCGCGGTGTAGTTCGCTTGTAGGTACCGCTCCGCGGGCGTTGCCGGCAACAGTGCGCCCGCGTCGAGTTTGGTGCCGCTGTACTGCTCGACCTCTTTGACGAAGGTCTTGCTGTAGTAGTCGGTGATGCTCTGCCACTGGGCCGGACTGACCGAAGCATTGTTCAGCTGGTCGAAGCCGGCGGTGAACGCCTCGAGGGCATTCAGTGCGACCCCGCCCTGGGTGTAGATGATCAGTGAATTTCTCAGGTCGTTGACCTGGGCGGTGAGAGCGCGGGTCTGCGATTCCCTGACCTCGGTGAGGCGATTGAACACGGCTTCCCGGATCGACGTGCGCCCCGCGTGGAATGCGATGCCGCCGATCACCGCCGAAGCCAGCATGCTGCACAGCACCATCATCAGGATCAGCTTGGACATGATGCTGACGTGCGCGAGCAGCCGACGACGGCGGAAACGCTCCAGCCGAGTTCGTGGTCGGTCGGCCGCCGGGGCCTGCTCGCTGACCGCCTCGGCAGCGTCTTGGTCAGACACCTGCGTCATAGGCATCCCTTCGCCCGCCACGACCCGAAAGGCACGAGTCACCGAGCAGATTACCGCACGATGTGACGAATGAGGCTGCTGTGGTCAGTGGTGAATTTGGTGATGTCGCGGCCCGCCCAGCGGTACGCCTGGTTGCCACGTCAGCCGCCGCGATGTTCGGATAACACCCGTGGATACGACATACGAGGGCACGCGGCGCGAGATCTCCACCGAGAAGGGCGTTCTGCGTTACCACGAGGCCGGCGAAGGCCCCGTTCTGCTGCTGTTGCACGGCTCCGGACCTGGGGTTACCGGCTGGCGCAACTTCCGCGGCAACCTGGCCTTGTTCGCCGAGCACTACCGGTGCCTGGTGCTGGAGTTCCCCGGTTTCGGGGTCAGCGACGATTTCGGCGGGCACCCGATGCTGGACGCGCAGGCGGCGGTGCCGGCCTTCGTCGACGCCCTCGGCCTGGAGAAGGTCGACGTGATCGGCAACTCGATGGGTGGCGGCGTCGGCATCAACTTCGCGATCAACTTTTCCGACCGGATCGGCAAGCTGGTGACCATCGGCGGTATCGGCACGAACATCTTCAGCTCGGGCCCCAGTGAGGGCATCCGGCTGCTGCAGGAATTCACCGAGGACCCCACCCGGCAGCGGCTCGTCGACTGGCTCAACTCGATGGTCTACGACCCCGCGCTGGTGACCGAACAGCTCATCGAGGAGCGGTGGGCGCTGGCCACCGATCCCGAGACCCTGGCCAGTGCGCGCCGCATGTACGGCAAGGCCGCCTTCGCGGCGATGACGAAGATGATGCGCAACGCCGATTTCCCGCTGCCGTGGGCGACCATGCACAAGGTGAAGGCGCCGACCCTGTTGACGTGGGGCCGTGATGACCGGGTCAGCCCGCTGGACATGGCGCTGATCCCGATGCGCACCATCCCCAACGCCGAGCTGCACGTGTTCCCCAACTGCGGACACTGGGTGATGATCGAGGCCAAGCAGGCCTTCGAGAGCACGGTGTTGGGCTTCCTGCAGCGGGATTAGCCCGCCTTGGTCAGCGCGAAGCCCTTGTACCCGGCGGCGGCAACCTCGGCGCAGATGTCGTTGTAAACACCGAAGCCGCCGATGAAGAGCATGAAAACCCTTGGCTTGCCGGGCACATTGGCTCCCAGGTACCAGGAGTTGGCGCGCGGGAACAGGGTGGTCGCGGCGCGCTGATTGAGTTCGGCGAGCCAATTCTCGACGGCCTCCGGTGTCGCCTCGATGCCGGCGTACCCGTGTGCGTCGAGATAGCCGATCGCGTCGGCGATCCAATCGACATGCGACTCGGCGTGCAACACCATGTTGGCCAGAACCGCCGGCGCGCCGGGGCCGGTGATGACGAACAGGTTCGGGAAGCCGTCGTCGCCCAGACCCAGATAACTGCGCGGGCCGTCGGCCCAGTCGTCGCGCAACCGCTCTCCCCCGCGCCCGACGATATCGATCTTGCCCAATGAGCCGGTGAGCGCGTCGAATCCGGTCGCGAACACGATGGCGTCGAGGTCGACGTGGGCGTCTGAGGTATTGATACCCGTCTCGTCGATCGACTCGATCGGGTGGTCGTCGGGGATCAGCAGCTCGGCGACCTGCGGATCGTCGATGACCGCGCGAATCTTCTGCTCCCAGAACCTGCGCGCCTCGTCGTTGGCGTCTTGGTTGGTCAGCTGGTCGGGAAATGTCTTGGAGTACAGCACACCGCCGAGCTGCCAACGCTTCTCGAAGGCCTCACGCCGTTCTTCGGGCGACACCGCAAAAGTCAATTTCGTGGTGCCGACGTAGGGCGAACCGCCGCCGCTGCGGAACGAGACCCGCCGGCGTTCGGGGTAGGTGGCCTTGACTTCGGTCACCTGCTCGGGTGTCAGCGGCGTGTTGCCCGCCGGGATGCTGCAGTTCGGGGTGCGCTGGAAGACATACAGGTGTTCGGCCTGTTCGGCGAAGATCGGAATCGATTGAATGCCTGAGGATCCCGTGCCGATGACCGCGACCCGCTGACCGGTGAAATCCACACCCTCGTGCGGCCAGTGCGCAGTGTGGTAGACCTCGCCGCCGAAATCCTCGAGTCCGTCGAATGCCGGTGTGATGGCCGACGACAACGCGCCGGTGGCCATTACGACGAACCGAGTCGTGACGGTCTGCCCGTCGTCACCGACCAGCGCAGGGTGGTTTCGTCGAGCACCGCCGAACTCACCCGGGTGCTGAACATGATGTCCCGACGCAGGTCGAGCTTGTCGGCGGCCCAGTTGAGATAGGCGAGGATCTCCGGTTGGGCGGCATACTTCTGGGTCCACGTCCATTCCTGCTGCAGCTCGTCGGAGAACGAGTAGCCCTGCTGGCGGAATTTGTGCAGTGCGTAGAGCCCGGCGAATCCGGCGCCGACCACCACCACGTCGAGTGCGTCGTCGGCTGCGCTCATGCCCAGCAGCGTAGGTCGACACCGGCTAACTTGCCCCGCTCATCGGGACATTGCCCGATACTGACCGTCTCGCGGGTTCAGGATGAAACCCACAGCCCAGACCTGGACAAGGATGAATGATGACCGCTTCGGTGCTCGACAAGACATTGCAGCTGGCTGACCAGTTGCGCGAGCAGGCCGTCGAGGCCGAGAAGATCGGCAAGCTCACCGACCAGACGGTCAAGACCATGAAGGAATCCGGCCACATCCGGCTGCTTCAGCCGGCCAAGTTCGGCGGGCTGGAAGTGCATCCGCGCGAGTTCGCCGAGACCGTGATGGCGCTGGCCGCACTCGACCCCGCCGCCGGTTGGATCAACGGTGTGGTCGGCGTGCACCCCTACCAGCTGGCGTACGCCGACCCGCGGGTGGCCGAGGAGATCTGGGCCGACGACGTCGACACCTGGGTGGCCTCCCCCTACGCTCCGCAGGGCATCGCCAAACCGGTCGACGGCGGCTACATCTTCAACGGCCGGTGGCAGTTCAGCTCCGGCACCGACCACTGCGACTGGATCTTCCTCGGAGCCATCAAGAGCGACGCCGACGGCAAGATCCAGATGCCGCCGCAGATGCTGCACATGATCCTGCCGCGCAAGGACTACGAGATCGTCGAGGACTCCTGGGACGTGGTCGGGCTGCGCGGCACCGGCTCCAAGGACGTCATCGTCAAGGACGCCTTCGTTCCCGACTACCGCGTGATGGACGCGTTCAAGGTGATGGACGGTACGGCCCAGCGCGAAGCCGGGATGACCGACGCCCTCTACCTGATGCCGTGGTCGACGATGTTCCCGCTGGGCATCTCCTCGGCGACGATCGGCATCTGCGAAGGCGCACTGGCCGCGCACCTGGACTACCAGCGTGAGCGGGTCAGCGCGGCAGGCACCGCCATCAAGGACGACCCGTACGTGATGTACGCGATCGGTGAGGCCGCCGCCGACATCAATGCCGCCCGCCAGGAGATCCTGGCCAACGTCGACCGGATCTACGACATGGTGGATTCGGGCAAGGAGGTGTCGTTCGCCGATCGTGCGGCCGGGCGGCGCACCCAGGTGCGCGCGGTGTGGCGTGCGGTCAGCGCGGTGGACGAGATCTTCGCCCGCTCGGGCGGCAATGCCATGCGGATGGACAAACCGTTGCAGCGCTACTGGCGCGATGCCCACACCGGGATGGCGCACGCCATCCATGTTCCCGGCACCACCTACCACGCCGCGGCACTGAGCTCGTTCGGCGTCGAGCCGCAGGGCCCGCTGCGGGCGATGATCTGACAGGAGCGCACGGGTGAGCCTCCTTAAGAGCCTCGGATACGTCACCATCCACACCGCGGACATCGACCGTTGGCGCCAATTCGCCTTCGGCGTATTGGGATTCGCCGAGGGCAAGGGACCCGATCCCTCGGCGCTGTATCTGCGGATGGACGAGCGCGCCGCGCGCATCATCGTGGTTGCCGGCGACGGTGACCGGATCGCCACCGTCGGCTGGGAAGTCCGCGATCACGCCGCCCTGGAACAGGTCAAAGAGCTCCTCGACGGCGCAGGCGTGCCGTACAAGCAGCTCTCCCAATCCGAAGCCGACGACCGCCGAGTCGAGGAGGTCGTGGCGTTCGACGACCCGGCCGGCACGCATCTGGAGGTGTTCCACGGCGCAGTGCTCGATCACAGCCCAGTCATCACCCCGTTCGGCGCACGGTTCGTCACCGGCGATCAGGGCTTGGGCCATGTCGTGCTGCCGGCAATGGACGCGCCGGGCCTGTTCGACTTCTACACCGGGGTACTGGGATTCGTATCCCGGGGCGCGTTCCGGGTGCCGCTGCCCAAGGAGTTCGGACCGATCCGGATCCGCTTCCTCGGCATCAACGAACGCCACCACAGCCTGGCCATCGCGCCAGCCATGCACCAGCGTGACCCGGGCCTGATCCACATGATGGTGGAGGTCCGCGAGCTCGACACGGTCGGGGCGGCTCTCGACCGCATCGCCGCGGAAGGGTTCCAGCTGTCGTCCACCCTGGGCCGCCACACCAACGACAAGATGGTGTCGTTCTATGTCCGCGCCCCCGGCGACTGGGACATCGAGTTCGGCACCGGCGGCCTGCGGGTCGACGAAAACCATTACACCGCTGAGGAAATCACCGCGGACAGCTACTGGGGCCACAAGTGGGTCGGTGACCTACCGGCCGCCATGCGGCCCTGACGTGAGCACCGACATCCACCCGGTCCCGGCCGCCTCGGTGACGAGGTGGGATCACGAAGCTGATGTGGTGATCGCCGGCTACGGCGCCGCCGGGGCGACCGCCGCGGTTGAGGCCGCGCGCGCCGGCGCCGATGTGCTGGTGCTCGAGCGGGCAGGCGCCTGGGGTGGCGCGGCGGCGCTGGCCGGCGGCTTCATCTATCTCGGTGGCGGCACTCCCCTGCAAAAGGCCTGTGGCTTCACCGATTCGCCTCCCAATATGGCGGCCTTCCTCAACACGGCGATGGGCCCGGGCGCCGACAAGGAACGCATCGCCGACTATTGCGCAGGAAGTGTGACCCACTTCGAGTGGCTGGTGGGCTGCGGGGTGCCGTTCAAACCCGAGTTCTTCGGCGAGCCGGGCTGGGAACCGTTGGGCGATCAGGGATTGATGTACAGCGGCGGCGAGGACGCCTACCCGTTCAACACCATCGCCGAACCGGCGCCGCGCGGGCATGTGCCGAAGATGCAGAACAAGAAGCAGGGACAGGCCAGTGCCGGGTTCATGCTGATGAAACCACTCGTGGAGACCGCGACCGAGCTGGGTGTGCGGTCGGTGTACGACGTGCGCGTGCAGGCGCTGATCGTCGAGTCAGACGGCCGGGTGGTCGGCATCACCGCTCGCCAGTACGGCACCGACATCGCGATCAGGGCGCGCCGCGGGGTAGTGCTGGCCACCGGTAGCTTCGCCTACAACGATTCGATGATGCAGCGATTCACGCCCCGTATCGCCGGCCGGCCCATCTCCGCGGTGGAACACCATGACGGACAAGGCATCCGGATGGCCCAGGCACTGGGCGCCGATCTGGCGCACACCGACGCCACCGAGGTCGCGTTCTTGGTCGATCCACAGCAGCTGGTGCGCGGCATACTGGTCAACGCGCGAGGGCAGCGCTACGTCGCCGAGGACACCTACCCCGGCCGAGCCGGTCAGCACACGCTCTACTACCAGGACGACACAGCCTTTCTGATCCTCGACGAGCAAGGCCAAGAAGAGGCCCTGGCGTCGCAAACACCCAAGCTGATCCTGCGAAAGCCGAAGTGGGTGTGCGAGACGGTGGCCGAGCTCGAGGCAGAAATGCACCTCCCCACCGGAAGCCTGCAGGACACGGTGGCGCGCTACAACGAAGGCGCGGCTCGCGGCGAAGACCCGTTGCTCCACAAGAATTCTCGGTGGCTGCGCCCGCTCGGCAGCCCGATCGGGGCCATCGATCTGCGGCACGCCACCGGCGGATTCAGCCTCGGCGGGTTGCGCACCAGCCTTTCGGCCGAGGTCCTGCATGTCAGCGGCGAACCGATCCCGGGCCTGTACGCGGCCGGACGCTGCACCGCGGGCCTGGCCGCGTGGGGCTATGCCAGTGGAATCTCGCTCGGAGACGGCAGTTTCTACGGCCGCCGCGCCGGCCGTTCCGCTGCCATCGGGTAGTGGAGCACCGCTCACGCAGGGCGTGGATCCTCGTCCACAATCGGCACCCGACCGCACCGGGCGGCGTCGTCGATCGACGCACGCAATTCCGAGCAGACGAGGAAGAGCCCGCGACCATGACCGGCCAGTGCGTCCGCAGACGGCCGCTGTACGCAGGCAGCGGTCGCTTCGGCGTTCCATTGCACGCTGGTCTGCGCCCAGGTGCTCTTGCGGACGGTGACCGTCGCGCCGCACTGGCGACAACCGACCGGCACCATCGGGGCATCGGCCAAGCGATTGTCCGGCCGGACGGTCACCCCGCGGCTCCGGCCTGGGCAGCGATGTTTTCTGCCACCTCGTGTTGCCACGCCTCGCGCGGGTGCGACACGTCGACCTCGTATTCGAACCGGTCGACCATATCGGGTGTCACGTCGGCGATATCGACGTAGAACTGCTCATACCAGCGCCGAAGCTGATAGACAGGGCCGTCCTCCTCGCACAGCAGCGGATTGTCGATTCTGGTCTTCGTTCGCCAGATGGCGACGTCCTGCTCGAACCCCATTTTGACGAAGTCCCCGAGCGCGACCGCGGCCTGCATGGCGGCCTCCTGTGGCAGGTTCGCCGATTTCTTGACGATGATGCCGTATTGCAGGACAAAGGAATTCGCATCGATCGGGTAGTGGCAATTCAGCAGCACGGTCTGCTGGTCCTCGTGCTCGCAATGGTAGGTCAGATCATCGATCATGAACGACGGCCCCCAGTACGAGGCGACGGACGTCGATCCGAGCATCACCGGCCCTTCAGGCGTCGGCTGGTCCTGGCGGACGCCGCTGTTCATGTACTGGGTGGCGACGTGTCCTTCGAAGATGTTCTTGAAATAGGTCGGCATCGCCGAGTGCACATAGAAGAAATGGGCCATGTCGACGACGTTGTCGATGATCTCGCGGCAGTTGATGTTGACCACCGTGGTGTACCAGTGCCAGTCGGTCCACTCGTCGCTGGTTGCGCCGTCGATGCGCGGGATGACGACCCCCTCCGGCGGTGGGTTGCCCTCCGGGTCGTTCCAGACGAACAGCATGCCGTCCTGTTCGAGGGTGCGCCACGTCGCGGTGCGGGCGAGCTTGGGAACCCTTCGGCCGTAGGGGACCTGTTTGCAGCGGCCGTCGCCGCCCCATCGCCAGTCGTGGAACGGACAGGCGATCTCGTTACCCTTGACCTGTCCCTGCGTCAGGTCGCCGCCCAAGTGCCTGCAGTAGCCGTCGAGCACGTTGAGTGCGCCGTCGTCGCCGCGGAATACCACCAGCTTCGTTCCGAATGCGTTGATGGCGTGTGGCTTTCCGTCACCGAGGTCCCGAGTCAAACCCAGGCAGTGCCAGCCTCGCGCGAATCGGGTGGGTGGGGCGCCCTCTTCGATCTGGCGCACCTCGACATCGGCATGCATCGTCGTCATGTTCGCGTCCTCGCCTCGCTCGCCTGACCCGTTCCTGACAGCGTGACACCGGCGGCACCCCTCGCGGAGCAGATTTCCGTCGATCTGCTGATTTCACACGCCGAACGTGGGCATTCTCGGTGAACTCAAGGACGGCTTTCAACGAGATTCCCCACGCTCGGCGCTCCGGAGCATCCGCTCACCGAGAGTTGTGGTTGCTTGACACCAACCCACCGATAACAGTGTGTGGCAGGAGACCAAAGGAGGCCGATGAGCGCGCCCGACACCCCGTTCGACGAGATCGTCGACGTCATCGTGGCCGGCTCCGGGGGCGGCATCACGGGCGCGTACACCGCCGCCCGCGAGGGCCTGTCGGTGGCCCTGGTGGAGGCGACCGACTTCTTTGGCGGGACGACCGCCTACTCGGGCGGCGGCGGCATGTGGTTTCCGTGCAACCCGGTGCTGCAGCGCGCCGGCAGCGACGACACGATCGAGAAGGCGTTCAACTACTTTCACGCCGTCATCGGTGACCGCACCCCGGTGGAACTGCAGGAGACCTACATTCGGCGAGGTCCTGGCCTGATCGAATACCTGGAGGCCGACCCCGAACACTTCACGTTCGGCGTGCTGCCCTGGCCGGACTATTTCGGCAAGGCGCCCGACTCGCGCGGCGACGGCATGCGCCACATCGTGGCGGCACCGATCCGCGGTGAGAAGCTGGGCCCGTACGCCGGTTTCGTGCGCGGTCCCCTCGACCGCGACCGACTCGGCACACCCGCACCGGAAAAGCTGTTCGGTGGCCGGGCCTTGATCGGCCGATTCCTCGCCGCACTGGCCGGCTATCCCGACGCCGCGCTGTACCGCAACGCTGCGCTGACCGATCTCATCACCGACGGCGGACGCGTGGTCGGTGCCGTCGTCCAGCGTGACGGTGGCGTGGTGCGAATCGGCGCCAGGCGCGGAGTGCTCTTGGCGGCAGGCGGATTCGAGCACAACGCCACGCTGCGGGAGACCTACGGCGTGCCCGGCACGCCCGGTGACAGCATGGGCGGCCCAGGCAGCACGGGCGCGGCTCTCGAAGCGGGGATCCGCGCCGGTGCGGCCACCGACCTGATGGATCAGGCGTGGTGGTCGCCGGGGCTGACCCACCCCGACGGTCGTTCCGCGTTCGCGTTGTGGTTCACCGGCGGCATCTTCGTCAATCAGGACGGCCAGCGATTCGTCAACGAGTCCGCCGCATACGACCGGATCGGCCGGGAGATCATCGCCGAGATGGACGCCGGCCGGCTCGATGTCCCGTTCTGGATGGTCTACGACAATCGCGACGGCGAGGTCCCGCCGGTCAAAGCGACCAATGTCTCGATGGTGGAGACCGAGAAGTACCGCGCGGCCGGATTATGGCGCAGCGCAGACACTTTGGCAGAGCTCGCCGAAATCATCGGGGTGCCCGCCGAGAACTTGGAACGGACGGTCGCCCGCTACAACGCGATGGTTACCGGCGGCGCCGACACCGATTTCGGCCGCGGCGACGAGGCGTACGACCGGGCCTTCTCCGGGGGCGAGTCGCCGCTGGTGCCGATCGACACGGCACCGTTTCACGCGGCGGCGTTCGGCCTGTCCGATCTCGGGACCAAGGGTGGTCTGCGCACCGATGCGCGGGCCCGGGTGCTCGACGAATCCGGTCAGCCGATCCCCGGTTTGTACGCTGCGGGCAACACGATGGCCGCGGTCAGTGGAACGACGTATCCGGGCGGCGGAAACCCGATCGGCGCGTCAATGTTGTTCAGCCATCTCGCTGCGCTCGACATGGCCGGTGACGTCAGGTCTGCTTGACCAGCTTGAAGGGCATGTTGATGAACAGTGCGAGGCTGTGCCCGCAGGCCCCAGACTCGCCGGTGGTCGAATCCTGGCCGACCAACATGTTGGAGCTCGGATCGGTCTGATCGCCGCCAGGGCTGGAGCCGTGGAATCGGATCACCTGCAACCCCGGGGCGGTGGTCCCGTCCTGGCAGGGCATCCAGTCCTGAATCACGCGCTTGACCCGCCAATCCCCGCCGGCCTGATAGATCGGCGCCGTCCAGCCCGCATCGCTGCTGACGGTGCCGACGCACTCGGTGGGATAGCTGCATGTCGAGGTGATGGTCCAGATGCTTCGCACACTGCGCTCGTTGTGGAAGACATCGTTGGTGGTCGCCCACTCACCGTTCGAGGTGGCGACGAACGTGCCATTGAGCGCCCACTTGTCGTTGGCCGAGGCAGTCGCGGGGTACACGACACCGGCGACCGCGGCAGCGGTCAGCGCCGCGACGCTGATCAGCATTCGTGGTCTACGCATTAGGCCTCTCCCCTCACGTTCGGTCATGTGGTCGGCAGCAGGTCCTTCCACGACTGCTCCCCGCCGCTACGCGCCAGATCGGTCTGCCGGAAGACGTTGCCGTTCGGAGTGGCGTACTGACCTGTCGCCGGGTTGTACGTCGCGATCGCCACCGACGGCCCACCGGGTGAGCCAGGCGTGAAGGCGCTCGGCGCGACTCCGGGCGCGCCACCGGTGTCGGTCGGCGCGATGCTCGGAGCACCCACCGGCCCGGTGAATCCCGCTTGCGGTGGAATCGGACCAGCCGGCGGTGCCGGGACCGGCCCCGTCGGCATCGGCGTACCGGCCAGCGGACCGTAGATGTGGTCCTGGAACGTCGTCCGATCGTCCGGCGGGATCCCCTGGGCAATCAGATTCGGGTCGATCGGGCTGGGGCCGGTCGCGTGCTGGCGCATGGCCAACGGTTCGTACGGCCTGTCGCTGTCGCAGATCTCGACGGTCGGCGCGCGCTTACCGGGTTGAGCCATACACGGATAGTTGCGTGCGCCACGGACAGCGGTCGGCGAGTCTTGCGGCAGCTTGCAGTACAGGCCGTCCGGGGTGTCGGCGTCCGACGTGTCCTCCGGCGAGCGCCACTGGTTCGGCGGCAGGAAGCCCACCGTGCAGGCCGGCGGATCGCTGATGGTCAGAGTGAAGTCACCCAGCGTCATACCGGTCGGGTTGTTCAACGGTGAACCGACGGCCTGGATCGAGCCGATGTACGGCGGTAACAGCACGAGCAACTGTTCCAGGCTGCGGTTGTACGTCACCCCCACCTGCCCCAGCGTCGTGAGGTTAGCCAGCAGCACCGGCAACGTCGGCTTCACCTGGTTCAGCAGCGCGGAAGCCTCATCGGCCGCGCCGGGGCCGTTGGCCAGGATGCCGCGCCACTGCGGGTCGTTCGTATTGAGCTGGTCAGTGATCCCGGCCAGGCTGTGTGCCCACGTGCGGATCGCGTCGGTGGAGGCCAGCTGGCCATCGAGCAGAGGCCGGCTGTCGTCGACCAAGGTGCGGGCCTGGTCGGCGGCACCGCTGAAGTCCGCGGCGAGCTTCGACGCGGATTCGTTCAGCGTGGTGAGGTCGTCACCGGCGCCATTCAGACCCTTGTAGGCGTTGCTCAACAGATCCGTCAGACGGTCCGTGGGAATGCTTTTGAGCAGCGTGTTGGTCTGGTCGAGCATCGGGCCGACAGCCTGCGGAATGCGGGCCTGCTGTACCGGAATCACCGAGCCGTCGTGCAGATACGGTCCGGAATCGGTATGCGGCACCAGATCCACGTACTGCTCACCGACCGCCGACACGCTGAGCACCCGTGCCTCGAGGTCGGCGGGCACCTTCGGGCTGGTGTCCAAGACCAAGGTGGCCTCGGCACCGGTGCGGGTCGGCAGCACCTCGGTGACCTTGCCCAACTGCACGCCGCGATAGGTGACGTTCGAGAACTGGTAGAGCCCACCGGTTCTCGGCAGCTGGAGCGTGACCGTCATCTTGCCGATGCCGAGCAAGGTTCCCACCTGCAAGTAGGCCACCACCATGACACCGATACCGACCACCGACGCGATCGTGAAGATGATCAGCTGATTTCGAACAAACCGCGTCAGCATCAGTTCCCCCCGTCCTGTGGCGTTGCCTGCGGAGCGGGGCCGGGCAATGGACCGGTCGCCGCTCCCGGGGCAGGTTGCGTGGCGCCGGTGAGGGACGCTTGTTGCGGCCCGTCGGGCGGCATACCGGTGTCGATGTCGGCCACTTGCGTCGGCTGCGGGGCCGGGCTGAACGGAGCGTGCAGCGGATCGTAGGTGTACGTCGCATACCACGGATCTCCAGGCGCCGGAACAAGTTTGGCGTTCTCGTCACCCCAGCGCGTTCCGAGCATCAGAGTCTTCTTCAGCCGCGGCACAGTGAAGTCGAAAATGATGAACTGATTGAGGTAGTCGCCGCGGATCGCCCGGTCGATCACCTGTTGCGTGTAGGGGAACGTCGGCAAATATGCCAGCGCGGTGTCCAGCTTCGGCCCGATGTCCGCCAAGGCCTTCAGCGTCGGTTCGAGGTTTTGCAGATTGCGCACCAAATCGGTCTTGGTGTCGTTGACCAGACCGGTCGCCAGATTGGAGAAATCGCGGAACTTCTCCAGAGCGGTCGTAATCCGAGGCCGTTCCTTCACCAGGACATCGAGCGCCGGTGGAATCCGGTTCAGCGCGTCGGTGAGAACCTCCTGCTGCCCGGCGAACGTACCGGCCAGTCGATTCAGCGAGTTGACCGCCTCGTTGATGCTGTCGCGCTGGGTGGCCAGCAGCCCGATGAAATCATTGAGCCGCGTGAGCAAGTCGCGAATCTGGTCCGACCTGCCACCCAAGGCGGCACTGAACTCGTGAATGATGTCGCCGATCTGGCCCAGGCCGCCACCGTTGACGACCACCGACAGTGCCGACAGCGTCTGCTCGGTCGACGGGTAGGTCGACGAGCGGTTGAGACCCAGAGTGGCACCGGGTTGCAGAACTCCGCTGGGCGCTTGACCCAGCGGCGGGTTCAGCGCTAGGTGCATCGAGCCCAGGAGGCTGGTCTGCCCCACTGACGCCACGGCGTTGGCCGGGATCACCACACCGGGTTCCACCGACACCTCGACGTCGGCATGCCAGTCGGTAACCGTCATATCACCCACACTGCCGACGACCACATCGCCGACCATCACCGGTGAATTCGATTCCAGCTGACCGACATTGGCGATCTCGATGTGATAGGTCGACGAGCCCTTGCCGTGCCCAACCGTGCCGGGCAGGGGCAGGGAGTTCAAGCCACCGAAACTGCAGCCGGTCACCGTCACCGCCACACAGGACGCGGTCACCAGGAGGCGCTGCACCGAACCACGACGCATCATGAGGGCGGATTCCCTTCGGCCGGAAGCAACAGGCCTTCCAGATTCGACGGCGGCGGAGCCGACGGCCCGACCGGCACGCCGGGCGGAATCGGGGCACCCGGGAACAGTGCGGGCGACGGATCAGCAGGCAAGCCATTGGGTGCGTACGAGCCGTGGTAGGTATTCGGCGGGCCGCCCCAGCCGGCCGGCCCGGGCACATCGCCGTTGTATCCGGTATAGGCCGACACCGAGGGCGGAATCTCGTAGCCCGGCGGGGTCCCACCAACGCCACCCGGAGCCAGCCCTGGCTCGCTGTAGATCAGCTTGTCCGGGCTGGTGGACTTGCCCAGATAGGAGTTGAACGGGAACGGCAGGTAGTTGAAGTTGAGCAGCCGCAGGGCAGGCCCGAGGTACTGCGCGCACTCCTTGCCGGTGGTGTCAGCGGTTGCGTTCTGGATGGCCCCGATCGCCGAGCAGACCACCTGAAGCGGGTTGGAGAAGTTCGCCAGCGCGAATCCACCCAGCGCACTCTGGGAGTCGGGGTTATAGATGTTGTAGGCGTTGCCGATCGCATTGGGCGCCACGTGCAGCAGGTTCTCCACGACGAGCTTGTTGTCGGCGAGGTTCTTGGTCACGCTGCTCAACCGCTGCAGTTGCTCGGCAGTTTGGTTGCGCGTGCCGGCGATGAACCGCTGGACGTCGACGACGGCGCTGGACAGATTGGTCAGTGCCCCGTCGATATCGGACCGGCTGCCGTCGACCACGCTCGACAGCGAAGCCAAGCGATCCTGGAATTGGACGATCTGGGTGTTGCTGTCGCGCAACGCCGTCACGAAAACCTGCAGGTTCTTGATGGTGTCGACGATGTTGCCGCTGCCGTTGGCCAGCGTCTTGCTCACCGCGGAGAGCTGCGCGATGGTGTCCCGCAACTTCTCCCCGTTGCCGTCCAAGGCATTGGCCGCGGTGTCGATGAAACGCCCGACCGGCGTGGTCTGCCCTGGGGCGGACGGCCCGAGATCGGTTGCCAGGCGGGTCAACTGGGTCTTGATCTCGTCCCATTCCACCGGGATCGCGGTACGGTCCAGACCGATCACCGCGCCGTCGGCCATGGTGGGCCCTTTGTCCTCGTAGGGCGGGGTCAGCTGAACGTAGCGGGCGCCCACCAGGTTCTGCGCGACGATCACGGCCTCGGCATTGGCCGGAATGGGCACTTTGCGGTCCACGGCCAACACCAGTTTGGTCTTGGTCCCCTGGGCCTCAATGGAATCGATCGTGCCGACCTTGACCCCGGCCACCCTTACCTCGTCGCCGGGATAGATCGCGGTAGCGCTGGTGAAGTAGGCGGTGATGGTGTTGGGCTTGAAGAAGGCGAAACGGACCAGCCACCCGACTCCAGCGACGACCACCACCGCCAGCACCGCGGCCACGACAATCGTCAGCCGGCTGCGAGACTTCATGGCTGCCCCCATTGCTCATTAGGTTGCGGTATTCCGTTGTACGGGAACGGGATTTCCGCGCGTGGTCCGGCGTTGTCGGCCGGCTGTCCCGCATCGGTACCACGCCGGAAGCCCAGCGCGTAATCGAAGAAGGGCTGCAGTAGCTGCCCCGGGTTCAGGTTGGCGACGAACGCGTTGTAGTAGAAGCCGTTGTTGACCGCTTCGGCCTGGGTCAGCTGGAACTTCGCCAGGCCCTTCATGGCCGCGGTGATGTTGTCGTTGTTCTTCTCCAACATCGCCGTCACCGAGTTGAGCTTCTCCAGAGCGGGTGCCAGTTCTTTCTCGTTGTCGGCAACGATCCCGCTCAGCTGCCGCGACAGGGCGGAGGTGCTGGCCAACAGGTTCGAGATGGCGTAGCGGCGCTGCGCCAAGACGCCGATCAGATCGTTCGCGTTCAGCAGCAGGGTGTTCACCTGTGCGCTGCGCTGCGAGAGGATCCCGGTGACGTTCGCCGCGCTCTTGAGCAGGTTCGCCAGAGAATCGTTGCGCTCGTTGATCATCCGCGACAGATTGCTGATCCCGTCGAAGGTGGGGCCCAGTTGCGGGGTGATGCGATCCAAGGTGTCCGACAGCGTGTCCAGCGACTGGTTGATCGCCGCGGTGTCGGTGTCAGCGGTGTTGGCGGCGAGGTCGGACAACGACTCCGTCAGCGAATACGGCGATCCGGTACGCGACACCGGGATCACATCGGCCGCGCGAAGTGTTCCCTTGCCACCAGACTCCAGCGTCAGAATCCGTTGTCCCAGCAACGTTCCAGTGCGGATGTGGGCGCTGGTTTCGGTGCCGAGCCGAACGGAACCCTTGACCACGAAGGTCACCAGCGCCTTGCCGTGCTGCAAGGACACATCGGAGACGGTGCCGACCTTGACACCGGACACCTTGACGTCGTTACCCGCCTGCAGGCCACCGGCTTCGGTGAACAGCGCCTGATGCCGAATCGACGTGGCAAGCGACACCAGCCGCTCGGGCGACAGCCCGATGGTGATGACGAGCACGATCAGTGCCAGGCCGATGAAGCCGGCCCTGATCAGCGAGGACCCACGATATTTGAGCATTAGGGCTCCGCGCACCTTCCAGTGTGTTGGATGATCCAGGGGAAGTAGGCGGTGCGACCCTGTAGGTCACTGACGCGCAGGGACAAGCCACACAGGTACTGGTTGATCCAGCTGCCGTAGGAGCCGAGCCGCACCACCTTGCGGTAGTTGGCCGGCGCCTTCTTGATCGAGATGTCGAGCAGTTCCTTGTCCTGGTCCAGCAGCGGAGCCAGCCGGCCGAGCTGATCGACGGTGCCGGCCAGCGGTGTGCGCGCCTGGTTCAGCAAGTCGGTCAGCGAGGCGGTGCCGTTGTCCAATGCGGTGATCGACTGGCCGATGGGGTCTTTATCGGCGGCCAGGCCGGTGACGAGCTTCTCGAGCTTGTCGACGGCTCCGGAGAACTTGTCGCCGTCCTTGCTGATCGTGGCGATCACCGTATTGAGGTTGTCGATCAGCTGTTGCACCGTCTGCCCGTTGTCGGCCAGCGCCGTGGTGAACGACGTCGTCTTGGAGAACAACGATTCGATGTTGCCGTCCTGACCCTGAAGGATCTGAATCAGCGAGTTCGTCAGCGCGTTGACGTCGTTCGGATTAAGGCCCTGGACAACGGGTTTGAGCCCGCCGAGGAGCAGGTCCAGATCCAGGGCCGGCTCGGTGCGATCCAGCGGGATCTGGCTGCCCGGCGGCTGGATCTTCGCCGACCCCGGGCTGTCGACCAGTTCCAGATACCGGTCGCCGACCAGGTTGAGGTAGCGCACCGTCGCCTTGGTCGCCGAGGTCAGCACGACCTTCCGGTCGGCGTCGAAGTCGACGACCACCTTGTTGTCGGGTTGCAGCGCGACATCCTTGACGGTGCCGATGCGAACACCGGCAACACGCACCGAATCTCCGGACTTCAGGCTTGACGCGTCGGCGAAGAGCGCCGAGTAGGAGTTGTCCGAACCCGACCGGTACTGCCCGAAGATCGCGAACAGTGCGGCGGTCAGCAAGGTCATCACGACGCCGAACACGCCGACCTTGACGATCGTCTTCCACAGCGCGGTCATCCCGGTTGTCCGATCTGTGCGGTGTTGCGCGGCGGGCCGTCCAGCGGGCCGAACAGCGCCTGCTTGAGTCCGTCGGAGTTCAGCAGGATGCCCTGGTTGCCGTACTGCGCGGGGTTGGCGCCGATGTCGGAGACCACGAACGGCGGGCTGGTCTCGAACGGCACCTTCGGCAAGTCCGTACACTGCGGGCCGCCGGTGGCGGCAACCTTGGGCAGGTTGGCCGGATACCGGTAACGCTCACGGCCGAGGAAGAACGACTGCAGCAGAACAGCTCCCGGCAGCGGCAGGCCCGGACCGGTGGCCAGCGGAACCAGAGCGCCGATACCGCAATTCAGGGCTGCGTTGTACTTGTTCAGCAGGTCGGTGGTCGGCACCAGCAGGTGCACAACATTGGCCAGCGGGTCCTTGTTTTCGCTCAGCACCTCGGTGCCGACGTCAGCCAAGCCGATGGCGCTGACCAGCAGGGTGTCCAGGTTCTGGTCCTGGTCGACGATGGTGTCGCTGATCTTCGCCGCGTTCTTGACCGTCGACACCAGGTCGTCGGACACGTCGCCGTAGGCGTCGAAGACCTTTGGCGCGACTGCCAATTCATGGTTGAGCGTGTCAAGGCTGGGGTTGAGCTTCGCCAACGCGGAGTCGAGGTCCACCAGAGTCTGACCGAATTTGTCGCCGCGACCGTCCAGGGATTTGGCGATCGCGCCCAGTGTCTGGTTGAGCTTGGTGGGCTCGATCTGCGAGAGCACCGAAACCAGCTGCTGGAATACGGTGTTGATCTCGACGGTGACGTGCTTGCCGTCGATCACCTGCCCGGACTGGATGGACTTGGCCGATGGGTCCTGGGGCGGATTCAGCTCGACGAACTTCGAGCCGAACACCGTCGAAGAGGTGATGTCGGCGCTCACGTTGGCGGGGATGTCGTTGACCCGGGCGGGGTTCAGCGCCAGGTGCAGCGCGGCCCTGCCGTCTGGCAGCAGCTCGATGGACGAGACCTTGCCGACTGGGGCGCCGTTGAGCTTGACCTTGGCGTCGGGGTACATCACGAGGCCGGCACGCTGTGAGATCACAGTCACCGGAACAGTTTTGGTGAAGCTGTCCTGGAACAGCCCAACGGCCAACGCGACGATCGCGGCGATGGCCACCACGGTCGCCAATCCGGCAATCGGGCGCGCGATACCTGATTTCATCGGGCTCCTCGACTATCCGGACAGGTTGAAGTTGCCGTTGGATCCGTAGATCGCGAGGGAGACCAGCAGGGTGACGGAGACGACGACGATCAGGGAGGTCCGTACCGCGTTACCCACGGCCACGCCGACTCCG
>JAHFVD010000139.1 GCA_023264735.1 Mycobacterium sp.
GCAAGCGCCCGATCGTGCGCGATCCGGCCGACGCGCTTGTGGGTGCGGGCGCACCCGTCTCGGCGGCGCGCCGCCCGGCGCACGATCCGACCCATCCCGTAGAGGGCCGGGCGATGCCTCGGGTGGTCGGCCGCGCCGAGTACCGCACACCGCCGCCGCAGGATCCGCCGTCGGCGGCAGGCACCGCCCGCATGCCGGACGCACCGGCAGACACGACCGTCCCCGCGAATTCCGGCGGGCAGGAGCGTAGCGACCCGGGGTTCCCAGACGCACCGACGACCCGGTTCTCGGTGGCCAAGAACGCCGTCAAGAACGCGGTGAACACCGCGACGTCGGCAGCCCGGTCGACCCGTCCGTCTGCCCCGCCGGCACCGGACCAGGAGATCGAATCGTGGCTGGGCGAGCTGCGCGGCAAGCCAGGCACGCCCGGTACGCCCGGCGCCCCGATCCCCCCGCCACCGCCGTCGGCCGAACCGACCACGACGATCCCCGCACCGGACTATGGCACCACAGCGATCCCGGCCCCACGCGATCCCGACGCGACCGAAGAGGTACCACCGTCGATCAGCGCCGAGGAGACTCGCGCGATCCCGGTCAGCCGGCCCGAGCAGGGTGACTCCGAGGTGGCCACCGAGAAGCTGAACTCACGCGGCAAGAACGAGGACAAAGAGCCCGACGAGCAGCGTCGCCGTGGCACCGGCGGTGGGGTCAGCGCCGCCGATCTGCTGCGCCGCGAGGGCCGCCTCTAGTTCAGTCAGAACTGAGAGCGAAGATCCGGACGGAATTTCGCTCTCAGTTCTGGATCAACGCCTGGACTAGTCCTGCTTGCGTTTGGGCGGCACGACATCCGGTTCGGAGTCGATGACGACGCCGTCCTGCGCCTCGAGTTCGGCGGCCTCTTCGGCCGGGTCGTCGGCCACCAGCACCCGGATGGAGCTGTTGAGGAAGGCCACCAACGGCACCGCCAACAGGGCGCCGACGATGCCGGCCAGCACGCCACCACCCGCGATCGCCAGCACTATCGCCAGCGGGTGGATCGACACCGCACGACCCATCACCAGCGGCTGCAGGATATGGGCTTCCAGCTGCTGCACCGCGATGATCAGCCCGAGCGTGATCAGGGCGTAGACGACGCCCTTGGCCAACAGCGCCACGATGACGGCGAGGAAGCCGGTGATGATCGCACCGACGAGCGGGATGAAGGCGCCGAGGAAGACCAGCGAGGCCAGTGGCAGTGCCAGCGGGATGCCCATGATCGCCAGGCCCGTGCCGATGCCGACCGCGTCCACCAGCGCCACCAGGAAGGTGGCCCGCACGTAGCCGATCAGCGAGCCGAACCCGGCGCGCCCGGCGTCGCGCACCCGTTCCCGGGTCGACGACGGGACGATCTTGGTGACGAACCCGTAGATGTTGCGGCCGCCGTGCAACAAGAAGATCAGCGTGAAGAACACCAGCAGCGCGCCGGTGATGATCTCGGTGAGCGTGGCTGCCGTCGACAACGCACCGGTGGTCAGCTTCTCCTGGTTGTCGCGCAGCGCCTTGATCGCAGTGTTGCCCGCACTGTCGATCTGCTCGCGACTCAGGTGCGCGGGCCCCTCGATGAGCCACCGACGGAGGGTGTCGATGCTGTGCGTGACTTGCTCCACCAGCCCCGGCAGGCCCGAAACAAATTGGCTCACAACGAAAGTCATGATCCCGCCGAACAACGCGATGCCGGCGAGGATGACCAACGCCACCGCGCCACCGCGCGGTGCCCCGCGGCGGTCGAGCCAGTCGACGGCCGGCAGTAGCAGCGCGGCCAGCATGGTCGCCAGCGCTATCGGAACGACGATGACCTGGAGGCGCTGCACGATCAGCAACAGCGCCAGGATCGCCGTGGCGATAACCAGCAGACGCCATGACCACGCTGCGGCTTTGCGGACGAGGGGGTCGACGGATTCGTCGTCCGAGGCTCGGGTCGCCGGCATGCGGCCAAGCGTAACCGGCAGGGGTGGACATCCCGCGCCGAACACCGTCAAGACCAGCCCGGACAGTTAGTCTGAACTGCGTGTCCTACGACGCGCCGGTCAACACCGCCCGCGCGGAACATGACCCCCCGGCACGCGGGAAGTATTGGTGGGTCCGCTGGGCGGTGCTCGGCGTTGCCGTGATCGTGCTGGCCGTCGAGGCCACCCTGGTGTGGGATCAGCTGGCCAAAGCCTGGAAGAGCCTGATCACGGCGAACGCCTGGTGGGTGCTGGCCGCCATCGCCGCGGCCATGCTGTCGATGCACAGCTTCGCCCAGATTCAGCGGACGCTCCTGCGGTCGGCCGGGGTCACCGTGCACCAGTGGCGCTCGGAGGCCGCGTTCTACGCCGGCAATGCGCTGAGCACCACGATGCCCGGCGGTCCGGTGCTCTCGGCCACCTTCGTCTACCGCCAGCAGCGACTGTGGGGCGCCTCCCCGGTGGTCGCGTCCTGGCAGCTGGTGATGTCGGGTGCGTTGCAGGTCGTCGGCCTGGCGTTGCTCGGCCTCGGCGGCGCATTCCTGTTGGGCGCCAAGAACAATCCGTTCTCGCTGCTGTTCACCCTCGGCGGTTTCATCGCTCTGCTGCTGCTCGCCCAGGCGGTGGCCACCCGCCCCGAACTCATCGACGGCATCGGCGCCAGGGTGCTGGGATGGGTCAACTCCGTGCGCGGCAAGCCCGCCGACACCGGCTTGCGCAAGTGGCGCGAGACCCTGGCCCAACTCGAATCGGTCAGCCTGAGCCGCCGAACCCTCGGGGTGGCGTTCAGCTGGTCGTTCTTCAACTGGGTCTGCGACGTGGCGTGCCTGGCCTTCGCCGCCTACGCCGCCGGCGGCAAGCCGTCGCTGGCGGGGCTGACCGTCGCCTACGCGGCGGCCCGCGCGGTCGGGTCGATCCCGTTGATGCCCGGGGGCCTGCTGGTGGTGGAGGCCGTGCTGGTTCCCGGCCTGGTGTCCAGCGGCATGGCGCTGCCCGCCGCGATCTCGGCGATGCTGATCTACCGCCTGGTGAGCTGGATCTTCATCTCGACGATCGGCTGGGTGGTGTTCTTCTTCATGTTCCGCACCGAGGGACCACTGGACCCCGACGCCGTCGCCGACGAGATAGCCCGAGCCGAGGCCGAGAGCCACAGCGCAGCGGCCGACGATCCCGCCGACACCGCGCTGCAGGGTCCGCTGCCACCGCCACCGGGCCCGGGTACCGAGGACGACGCCCGGCACTGAAGCACCTGTGCTTGGATCCCACCATGGCAGTTCGTACCGATACCCGGCCGGTGGTTCTGGCACTGGCCGGCGACATCGTCTGCGTCCTCGTGTTCTGTGCGCTCGGCCGCCGCAGCCACGCCGAAGGACTCACGCTCGCTGGAATCGCCGACACCGCATGGCCTTTCCTGTCCGGCACGGCGCTCGGCTGGTTGCTCGCCCGCGGCTGGCGAGCACCGACCGCCGTCGTCCCCACCGGTGTCACCGTGTGGCTGGCCACCGTCGTCGTCGGAATGTTGTTGCGCAAAGCCAGTTCTCAAGGAGTCGCGACCAGTTTCATCATCGTCGCGTCGGTGGTGACCGCCCTGCTGCTGTTGGGCTGGCGAGGGGTCGCCGCGCTGGTACGCAAGCGGAGCGGTTAGGCCTGTCCGGTCGGCAAGACAGGCTCGGGGTAGGTCGACACCGTCAGGACCGCACGCAACCCGCCTAGCGGACCGTCGGAGAGTTCGATGGCGCCGCCGTGCAGCGCTGCCTGCTGAGCCACCAGCGCCAGCCCGAGACCCGATCCCCCGGCCGTCGCGGTACTGCCACGGGCGAAGCGCCCCAACACTTTTTGGTGCTCTTCGGCGGGAAGCCCCCGGCCGTTGTCGTCGACGGTGATCGCCAGCAGCCACTCGTAGCGACGAGCGCGCAGGACGATGCGGGTGGCCTCGCCGTGGGTGATCGCGTTGCGAACCAGGTTGTCCACCGCGAGCCGCAGACCGGCCGGCCAGCCCCACACCGTGCCTGCCTCGTCGGCCTCCACGATGATCTCGACCGCACCGGAGCGGACGTTCTCCCTGGCCACCCTGTCGAGCATCTCGGCGACGTCGATCGGCTCGCGGTCCTCGGCGCGGGCCAGCTGCCCGGAGGCCAGCTGGCCGAGTGCGGTGATGATCGCCTCGACGCGGCGTTGCGCCCGGGCCAGGTCGCCGACCACCTCTTCGCGCTCCTCGGGCGGCAGGTCGTGGATGCGCAGGGTGTCCAGATCGGCACGCATCGCCGTCAGCGGCGTGCGCAGTTCGTGGGCGGCGTTGGCGGCGAAGTCCTGCGCGGCCTGAAGCGAATTCGTGGTCGCCAGTTGGGCTTCGGCCAGGCGGTGCAGCATCGCGACCATCGCCTCGGACAGGTCCTCGGCTTCGGCGGCGCCGCGCACCGGCTCCAACTGGTCACTGCCCTTGCCGAGGCGCCGGGTCTGTTCGGTGAGCCGCAGTAGCGGCCGGATCGCCGGCCCCGCGAGTATCCAGCCCAGGGCGGCCGCCACCATGACGGCAAGGCACACGATGAACACGTACAGTGGAATCCGTGCGCGGCTCAACAGGATGCTGTCGGCACGGATTCCGATCGAGACCAGGATGCCGCCGGACTGCTCGACAGTCACCGTCCGCACCCGGTAGTCGACACTGTTGACGGTGACCGTCGCCGTTCCCGGCGGCAAAGGCGGCAGCTGAAAGCCACGCTGAAAGACGACCTGCCCGGTGGACCGCGATCGTCCGGTGGTCAGCACGCGGCTGGGATCGCGTAGCTGCTCGGGAAACATGCTGGCGTCGACGATCGAATCCAGGCGCCGATCCAGCTGCGCATTGTCGTTGTTGGCCAGCACGATTGACGTCAGGGCCGCCAGCAGGGCGACGACGAGAGCGGCAGCCAGAGCGGCGGCAAGGGCTACCCGGACGCGCAGGGAAAGGCTGCGGCCCGACCAATTCACGGGCCCGGTCACGGCTCCGACCGGAGCACGTACCCGATTCCGCGCACGGTGTGGATCACCCGCGGCACGCCCTCACGTTCCAGCTTGCGGCGCAGGTAACTGATGAACACGTCGGCGACGTTGGTGTCGACCTCAAAGTCGTAGCCCCACACCAATTCCAGGAGTCGCTGCCGGGACAGCACCACACCGGAGTTTTCGGCAAGCACCGCCAGCAGGTCGAACTCGCGCTTGGTGAGCTCGACCCGGTCGCCGTTGACGAACACCAGCCGCCGGGCGGTGTCGATCGTGAGCGGTCCGATGGTGACGGCATCCGAGCCCTCGTGCGAGCTGGCCGCGCGCCGCAGCAGCGCGTGCAGCCGCGCCACCAACTCGCCCAGGTCGAAGGGCTTGGTCAGATAGTCGTCGGCGCCGGCCTCCAGACCGGCGATGCGGTCGTTGACGGTGTCGCGCGCCGAAAGCACACAAATGGGGATGTCATTCCCCAGCGCACGCAAAGCGGTCACCACCGCCACACCGTCGAGCTCGGGCATCTGGACATCGAGCACCAAGGCGTCGTGATTCTCATTCGCCAAGAGCCGCAACGCTTCCTTGCCAGTCGCCGCGACCCGGACATCGAACCCCGAGTGCCGCAAACCACGTGCGACCGAGGTCCGGACGTCCGGGTCGTCATCGACCATCAGGACGGTGCGGCCGGCGCCTTCCTGCGCGGGCTGCTGTCCTACCCGCACTGCGGGTTAGGAGACAGGAACGTCTGGGGCACTGCCACAGCGGTCCTTGAGATCAACCAACGGCTGGCGGATGCCCTGCAGCTCAGCCTTCACCGTCGGGTTGTAGTCCAGGTACTGCTTCACCTCGGAGCGGATGGTGTCGCGCGGCGCACCCTCCAGACCGGTGAAGAACGCGTTGACGTCCGGGTGGGTGAACAGGTAGGCCGACGTCGCAGCGGACACACCGGCAGCGACCCCAGCGAGGTCGGCGGCGGTGCAGTTCGGCGGCGGATCGGCGAGCGCGGACGGGGCGCCAACCAGGATCGCGCCGGCGACAGCGCCCGTCCCGATCACTCCGACGACCGCGCGACGGGCCAGACGGGCATTAACCAACATGCTCGGACTCCTTAAGCGTAGGGAGAAGCGATGCCAGTAACCGCTACTGACAGAAGAAAGCTAAGCAGAATTGCTGCAGACTTTCGCGCCTTGAGCGTAACCAATCGTGAGAATGTTCCGATCCGGCTGGTCAGGCCCCTTCTGCGGGGCCGCGGGCCGCGTCGATCAGCGGGTATTGAACGTGGCCGGCCCGGGCAGCGGCCCGCCGCCGAGCGGGACCTGGGTGCCGGCGACCTGTTGAGCCGGCAGGCCTCCCGCCTGCGCTGACTGCAGCAGGCCGAGCAGCTGCGGCAAGCTCACCGGCAACTTGCACTGGGTCGACAGACTCGTCAGCGGCTGCTGGATGGTTTGCAGGTCCTTGGCCGCATCGGGATTGGCATCGAAGTAACTCTTCAGCGCCGCCAGGGTTTGTGGCCCCGCCTGCTGCTGGGAGATCGTCGTCAGCGCCTGGTTGGTCTGCGGGTGGCTGTCCAGGTAGGTCCCGGTGTTGGTGGCGACGGTGCCGACGGTCTTGGCGATCGAGCTGGCGGCGCAAGGATCCGTGGCGGCGATCGCGGCGGACGACGGCAGTGCCAGCGCGGCTGCACCCCCGGCCGCCGTTGCGGCCAGCACCGTGCACAGGCCGCGGCGCAGGACCGCGGTCGTCGAGAGGGTGGACGCAGACATCGGGACTCCTCGGGTTCGCTGAAATCACGCCTCGCCGCAGCAACGCTGCGATCCGGCCACGCTCCCCGACCCGGTAAACACCTCGAAGCACATCTTGCCATCGACCGCGGCGCCGCTGCCACTTGTGCGTCGGTAACGGGGACCCCATCAGCAGGTCTCAATCCAGCTAAGACCGCCGCTCACGACAGGTCACCGCACAGCTATCTGAGGTACGCTCACAGCCACGCAACCCGGGGAGAATGCGGGGAGATAAACATCCAGCAGTTCATGATGCGCCTCAGCAGCAACCTGCGCAGATTCCGCTGGCTGGTGTTCTCGTGCTGGTTGCTGGCCCTCGTACCGGCCGTCTATCTGGCCCTCACTGAGTCGAACAACCTGACCGGTGGTGGCTTCGACGTCGCCGGGTCCCAGTCACTGCATGTGCAGTACCAACTCGAGGACCACTTCCCCGAGCAGGGTGCCTCTCCACTCGCCCTCGTCGCAGCGCCCCGCGCCGACGCCAGCTACGACGATATGAACGCCGCCGTCGCCGAATTGGAGCGGGTGGCAAAGCAGACCCCGAGCGTCGTCGTGGTGCCCAACCCCGCCCAGCCCGCGCCCGCCCCGGACCGGCCCTACGTGGTGTCGCTGCGGCTGGACTTCCACAACACCGGCGCCGTCGACGTCGCGCGCCAGCTGCGCCAGAAGATCGGCGTCACCGGCGATCAGCCCGGACAGATCCAGAACGGCAGGGTGCGGCTGTACGTCATCGGCCAGGGCGCACTCGGCGCCGCCGCCCAGACCAGCACCAAGCACGACATCGCCGAGGCTGAGCGCTGGAACCTTCCGATCGTCTTGATTGTTTTGCTCGCGGTGTTCGGCTCCCTGGCCGCCGCCGCGGTCCCGCTGGCCCTCGCGCTGTGCACCGTCGTGGTGACGATGGGCGTGGTCTATCTGTTGTCCACCGTCACCACCATGTCGGTGTTCGTGACGTCGACGGTGTCGATGTTCGGTATCGCACTGGCCGTCGACTACTCACTGTTCATCCTGATGCGCTTCCGAGAAGAGCTGCGCGCCGGCCGCGATCCGCAACAGGCGGCCGACGCGGCGATGGCCACCTCGGGCCTGGCGGTGCTGTTGTCGGGCCTGACCGTGATCGCCTCGCTGACCGGCATCTACCTGATCAACACACCCGTGCTGCGCTCGATGGCCACCGGAGCGATCCTGGCGGTGGCCATCGCGGTGCTGACGTCGACCACGCTGACTCCGGCCGTGCTGGCCACCTTCGGGCGGTCGGTGGCCAAACGCTCACCGCTGTTGCAATGGTCCCGGCGCGCGGAGGCGACACAGTCGCGGTTCTGGACCCGCTGGGTCAGCGAGGTCATGCGCAGACCGTGGCTGTCGGCGATCGCGGCGACACTGGTCCTGTTGCTGATGGCCGCACCGGCGTTCTCGATGGTGCTGGGCAACAGCATGCAGCGCCAATTCAAGTCCTCGCACGAAATCCGCGGCGGGGTCGCCGCGGCCGCCGAGGCACTCGGCCCCGGTGCGCTGGGCCCGGTGCGGGTGCTCGTCACCTTCCCTGAGGGTGGCGCATCCGACGCCAAGAACGCCGCCGCGATCGAGGCGATCAGCACCGAGATGGCGAAGGCCCCCGACGTCGTCTCGGTCTCGCCACCGGCGTTCGCCGACAACAACGGCAGTGCGTTGCTCTCGGCGGTGCTGTCGGTGGATCCCGAGGACATCGGTGCGCGCAACTCCATCGACTGGATGCGCGCGCACCTGCGCGCGCTACCCGCAGCGGGGGGCGCACAGGTGGACGTCGGTGGTCCCACCGCGCTGATCAAGGACTTCGACGACCGGGTGTCGCAGACCCAGCCGCTGGTGTTCGTCTTTGTCGCGCTGATCGCGTTCGTGATGCTGCTGATCTCGGTGCGGTCGGTGTTCCTGGCGTTCAAGGGCGTGCTGATGACGGTGTTGTCCGTCGCGGCCGCGTACGGCAGCCTGGTGATGGTCTTCCAGTGGGGCTGGCTGGAGAGGCTGGGCTTCGAGAAGATCACCTCGATCGACAGCACGATCCCGCCGCTGGTGCTGGCGATGACGTTCGGCCTGTCGATGGACTACGAGATCTTCCTGCTCACCCGGATCCGGGAGCGCTACCTGCAGGCGGGCGACACCCGCGACGCTGTCGCCTACGGGGTGTCGACCAGCGCCCGCACGATCACCAGCGCCGCGCTGATCATGATCGCGGTGTTCACCGGTTTCGCGTTCGCGGGTATGCCACTGGTCGCCGAGCTGGGCGTGGCGTGTGCGGTGGCAATCGCGGTGGACGCCACCATCGTTCGGCTGATCCTGGTGCCGGCGCTGATGGCGATGTTCGATCAGTGGAACTGGTGGCTGCCCGCCTGGCTGGCCCGCATCCTGCCGTCGGTGGACTTCGAGAAGCCGCTGCCCAAGGTCGACCTCGGCGACCTGGTCGTGATCCCCGACGACATCTCCGCGCTGGTACCGCCGAGCGCGGATCTACGGATGGTGGTCAAGGGCGCGGCCCGGCTGAAGAACCTGGCGCCCGACGCGGTGAGCGTGGCCGACCCGCTGGCATTCAGCGGCTGCAGCGAGCTCGCCGGCAAGGTCAAGGGCAGCGACGACGCCAGAGCGCTACCCATGCGGGTCGGCGCGGGTAGCGCCGCGACGGTCAAATTGATCAGGGGCTACCGCACCGCGCGGATGGCGGCGCCCCGGCCGGTGCACCCGGTCACGATGTGGCGAGGCCGCCTCGCGATCGCGCTGGACGCCCTGGAAACCGGTGCCGACACCGCCCACGGAGGCGTCGAGCGGCTCAGCCCGGTGGAGACCACCAACGTGCAGTTGCCCACCGGCGACCGGCTCCAGATCCCGACCTGCGCCGAGACCCTGCGGATGCAGGCCTACCTGGTGATGTGCCGCAACAGCCGATCGGACTTCGCGGAGTTCGCCGACCTGGTCGGTGTGATGGATACCGAGGCCGCTGCAGTGGTACTCGGCGGCATGGACCGGTATTACTGTTCTGGACAATCTAAGCGACAATGGGTGACGACCCAGTTGGTACGTCGGCTCGCCGATCCCAACCCGTCCGACGTCGTCGACGACGAGCGGTGGGCTGGTCCGGAGGGGGCAGCCGAATGGGAGCGGATCAGGCAGCGTTGCCTTGCGGTGGCGGTGGCGATCCTGGAGGAGGCGAGGTGACGGTGGCAGCGGATCGCGATGCCATACCCGCATCGTCCACGCAATCCTTCGCCGACGGCCGCCCCGTCGAGTTCTGGCCGACAGCCTTGATTCGCGACGCGCTGGAAACCGGTGACATCACCGTCTGGCAGCGCATCGTCGTCGCGATCAAGCGTGATCCCTACGGCCGTACCGCCCGCCAGGTCGAGGAAGTGCTGGAGCATTCGCAGCCGTACGGCATCTCCAAGGCGCTGTCCGAGGTGCTGATCCGGGCGCGCGGCCATCTGGAAGCCAACGAGCGCGCCGAAGCCGCCCGCCACGTACGACTGCTGCTCGACCGGTCCGGTCTGGCCGTGCAGGAATTCGCCTCCCGCATCGGGGTGGCCCAGGCCGATCTGTCCACCTACCTCGACGGGACGGTCAGCCCGCCGGCTTCACTGATGATCCGCATGCGCAGGTTGTCCGATCGGTTCGCCAAGATGCGCGCCCAGCGTGCGTCCGGCGGAGAATAGCCCGTGGATTCGACTGGGCTGCAACAGATTCTGCGTGACACCCGCACGGTTGCGGTAGTGGGCGTGTCGGATAATCCGGCCCGGCCCAGCAACGAGGTGTACCAATACCTGGCCAGGTTCAGCAATTTCGAGCTGTACCCGGTGAATCCGAACATCAGCGAGATCGACGGAAAGCCGGTCTACGCATCGTTGGCCGACCTGCCCGTCGTACCGGACATGGTCGACGTGTTCCGCCGTTACGACGACCTGCCCGCGGTGCTCACCGACGTCCTCGCCCTGAACCCGCGGCCCAAATACCTGTGGCTGCAACAGGGTTTGTGGCACGACCAGGTTGGCGAGCAGGCCCAGGCCGCCGATCTGCGCGTGGTGATGGACCGGTGCCTGAAGGTCGACTACGCCCGGCTCATCGGGCGTTGATCGGCGTGATGTCGAGGACGACCCACCGGCCGTCCTGCTTGGCCAGCCCGACGCGCAGCGCCAGCGCGGCAGTGCTCGGCTGCTGACCTGGCTGGCTCTGGGTTCCCCGCATCACCACCGCGACGCTGGCCGCCGCGGGGCCTAATGCCTCCAGGCCCGCCGAGATGGTCTGCGCCGATGCGGAGATGTTCTTCTTGGCCAAATCCGAAGTGGCCTTGCCGAATTCACCCTTGAACGCGTCCGCCCGCTCGGGCGCCATGAAGGAGGCGGCCCGGTCGATCGACGAGGTGGGGTCGGCCGGGCTGAAGGTGGCGGCAGCCTCGGAGACGGCGGTGGCGATGCGCACGACGTCGGCGGAGTCACGGGCGAAGTCCTCGTCCGGCAGCGTCCACCGGGTATAGCCGACAACCACCGCGGCCACCACGGCCACGGTGGCCAGGGCCACGACCGCCAGGCGCAGCCCGGGGCCTTCGTCGTCGGTGCCGACGGTCACCGAATCACGGCGGTACAGAACCAAATTGACGATGACGCCTTGAACGATCAGCAGGCACAGCACCGAGCACGCCGACACCCACTACAGCGGCCAGCCGAGCACCACACCGATGGCCAGCAGTGCCGCGATGGCGGCAATCGGAGCGGCGACGTCGAAGGCCAGCACGCGAGCCAGGTTCCTCATCGCAGCGACTCCAGCCGCGAGATCATCAGCTTGCCGTCCACGTCGGAGACCCCGAGGCGCAGGTTCCAGCGCACGGTGGCCGGCTTGTCGCCGGCGTTCTCGCTGACCGAGGTGGCGACCACCAGCACGCTGTCGGTGCGTTGGGCCAGCTCCGGCGGCAGCGTCGCGGCCGCGGGGCGCTGGCCAGGCTGCACGTCGAGATCGTGGTGCACCAATTCGAACGACACCGAGTCGATCTGTCCGGTGGTGCGTGCCTTCAGGGTCCGGACCACCTCGCGGTAGGGCGTGATGGCGGCCTCGAAGTCGGAGTTGAGCTGTCCGACGGTGCCGTCGTGCAGTTTCTGGAGGCTGGCGTCGACGTTGTCGACGTTCATGTTGATCAACACCCCGGTCCAGTCCGCGGCCGCGGCCATCACCCGGGTCTGATAGGTGCGCTCGTCGGTGGCGTTGCGGTGGCCCGACCAGATCAACGTGCCCAGCACGATCGCGGCCACGGCCACCACGCCAAGGACCGCCGAGGCCATGCCATAGGTGGAGAACACCCGGCTGGGCGCCTCCTGCTGGTCCTGGTCGTCGTCGGCCTCGGGCATGAAGGGAGGCTACCGGGCCGCCCTGGGGCCAGACGCCGCGGTCTGACCTCTGGTAAGGATGGTTGGGTGACGGTAGAAACATTGCGCTCGGGTATCGACCTGTCCCACGTCGAGGCCGAGGTTCGCCCGCAAGATGACCTGTTCGGCCACGTCAACGGACGCTGGCTGACCGAATACACCATCCCCGGTGACCGGGCCACCGACGGTGCGTTTCGCACGCTGTACGACCGGGCCGAGGAGCAGGTGCGGGAACTGATCACCCAGGCAGCCGGCGGGCAGGAGCGCAGCGACTCGGGGGACGACACCGGTGACCCGGGCACCGACGCGCAGCGCATCGGCGATCTGTACGCCAGCTTCCTGGACTCCGACGCCGTCGAACGCCGCGGTGTACAGCCGCTACTCGACGAGCTGACGGCAATCGATGCCGCGGCCGACCCGGCCGCGCTGGCCGCGGTGATCGGCGCGCTGCAGCGCAGCGGCGTCGGCGGTGGCGTCGGGCTCTACATCGACACCGATTCCAAGAACTCCTCGCGCTACCTGGTTCACGCCACGCAGTCGGGGCTGGGCCTGCCCGACGAGTCGTACTACCGCGACGAGCAGCATGCCGCGATCCTGGCGGCCTACCCGGCACACATCGCGGCGATGTTCGCGCTGGTGTTGGGCGGCACGGCCGATGACCACGTCGAGCGCGCTGCGCGGATCGTCGCACTGGAGGCCAAACTGGCTGCGGCGCACTGGGATGTCGTCAAGCGCCGCGA
>JAHFVD010000067.1:0-1848 GCA_023264735.1 Mycobacterium sp.
GATCGACGGACAACGGGATCTGAGCTACACCTGGGCGGGTCCGAGGTGCAGGATTCGCTCCAGCTTCGTCACGCGTTCTTGTCGGGTGCCGGTGATCTCCGCGAAGCCACACGGCAGAGGAGCTCGTTCGGGCAACTCCTCGCGATACAGCCTCTTGAAGGCGCCATCGATCCAGTTCCGGTAGAAGGACTCCACAGAACGAATGCCGTCGTCTTCCATGGACGGGTCTATCGCCGGGTCACCGGTGAGGGGAAGAAAGACGATCAGGTCGTAGCCGCGAAGTGCATTGCTTTTAAGGACGGTTTTCCACAGTTCGTCGATGTAGGCAGCAGTGATATCTGACGGGAATTCCAAGTCGCCTTTTTCCTGCATATCTGCGCGAACTTCCACCGTCCTGCGCCGTTCGCTCTCAGGCACACCCTCCTGGCCACCCATTGCGCGCGCGTACTCCGAGTAGGGAATGAAGTCCAGACAGGTTCGATCGCAGATGACATTGAGGCCGGGTCTCGTTTCCCGCAATTCGTTGATGCGATCGATCGCACGCATCGTCATCAACAGGTTGCAGCGTTGACTTGCCCGCTCCGCGAAGTGGATACGCTCGCCTTCAGCCGCAAGCTGGCGGTAAGGCTCGTCTTCGATCTCGAAGTCGGGGTGCGCTCGGTGAAAGTCGTGCACAAAGGTTGACTTGCCGATGCTGTGCGTGCCGCTGATGCCGATTCTCATCGCCGCACATCCTTCCAGGGAGTATCGCGATCCATCACAGCATTCGGCCCGACCGGCGGTTGAGAACTACGCTTCAGAGCGAGAGATCAGGCCTGCCTCGTCGAGGGGATATCGCTATGAATGTGGCCGCACCTACAGGTTGCGATGCGCGGACGGTCCTCGGATGACGGAGGGGCCGGACGTCCCGGCGACGCCACCAGAGCCTGATGCGCCCAGCGCCGGGCGGGTGAGCCGCCGGCACGTGCTCGGCGGCGCCGGCCTGCTCGGTCTCGGCGTAGCCGCGGGGGCGGCAGCCGCCACGGCACTACACAGCTCCGACGGTAGCGACCGCAAGCAATCCACCCACAGCACTGCCGGTCCCGCATCCCCCGCGACGCCTCGGCCACCGAACCAGCCACTGAACGTCATCCTGATCATCCGTGATCAAACGCGGTTCGATCTACCGGCTGCGGCCGGCTACACCACGCCTGCCCTGGATCGCCTTGCGCGACAGGGAATTAGCTTCCGCAATCACTACATCGCCTCGGCAATGTGTACACCGTCGCGGGCGGCGTTCTACAGCGGGAATCCGCCGCAAGTCAACGGTGTCTTCGACCAGATGGAGACCGGCTGGGTGCCGAACTTGTCGCGCGAGCAGCCCAACATGGGCTCGATGATGAAAAAGCTCGGCTACCAGACCGCATTCTTCGGCAAGTGGGAGATGGAAGCCGACATCATCCCGCCCAAGCCGACGGTCAACTACAGCGAAGCACTGCAGCCCTATGGATTCGACATCTACCAACCGGACGGCGACAAACCGGGCGCGCCCAATCAGGGCTACGACACCGACGTGTACACCGCGAGCGAAGGCGTCCGGTGGCTGCGGGGCAATGTGCCGAAGTTGCGCGAATCCGGGCAACCGTTCTTCTTGGTCATGAGCTACCTGAATCCGCACGACATCATGTACGCCGACGCCAATGTTCCAGGAACACCTCAAGTGCAGCAGGCTATCTCGAAGGGAGCGATCGTCACCCCGCCGGCGAATTCCCTGTACAGCCAGCGCTGGAACACCGCTCCCTCGCCGACGCTCACGGAATCATTGTCGGCGCCGGGCATGCCACCCGCGTTGGCGGAATACAACACGGG
>JAHFVD010000067.1:1948-40362 GCA_023264735.1 Mycobacterium sp.
AGAACAAGCCCGCGCCACCGCTGACCGAGCTGCAGACCAAGCTGAACAAGCGCGGCTTCATGAGCTTCGCATTCGACGGGCAATACAAGTTCGCGCGCTATTACTCCCCTTCGAACTTCAATACGCCGACGACGATGGAAGAGATTCTCCGGGACAACGACATTCAGCTCTTCGACCTGAGGAACGATCCGCTCGAGACGCACAATCTTGCGCTGGATCCGGAGAAGAACAGAGATCTCATACTGCGGATGAACGCCTTGTTGAACGATCTGATGGCCAATGAGGTGGGCAAGAACGACGGCAGCTTTCTGCCGCAGGAGATTCGCCCCAAGCCTCAGTGAGCGGTATTGCAGCACAGGGATTTACGTCGCACGGAAGGTGAGGGCGACGCCGTTCATGCAGTAGCGCAGGCCCGTCGGCTGGGGCCCGTCGTCGAAGACGTGGCCGAGATGGCTGCCGCACTGGCGACACAGCACCTCGGTGCGTGACATGCCGAGGCTGTCGTCCTTGCGTTCGAGGACGGCGTTGTCCAGCGCCTTGAAGAAGCTTGGCCATCCAGTGCCGCTGTCGAACTTCGTCGTCGACGAGAAGTTGTCCAGCGCGCAGCCGGCACAGCTGAACACGCCGGCCCGGTGTTCGTCGTTGAGGGGGCTACTGAACGGCTGCTCGGTGCCTGCATCGCGAAGGACGTTGTACTGCTGCGGGGTCAAGAGCTTCTTCCACTCCGCATCGGTGTGTGTGACCGCGAAAACCTCCGTCGACTTGTTCGGCGGATCGGCGCCGGCGAGACCGCGCAGCGATCCGCAACCCGCGGCAGCACTGAGCAGCACGGTGGCGAACAACATATTGCGTCGGGTCAGCAGCCGCGATTGAAGCGGTGGCCGTGGGCTCATGCGTTGACGGTAGGCCCAGATCTGCCCGCTGCGGCCCAGAGCGGCCTTACCAATCCATGACGGCTGGCGGTGGTCAAATCGTAACGACCGATTTCGCCGAGCACACTCAAGAGGTGATACGCAGCAAGTGGGTGAGCTTCGTAATCGGACTCGTGCTGGTGGTGGTCGGTGCCGCCGCGATGTTCATCATCGGAGGGCAAGCGATTCCGATGATGACCACCGCCAGGGAGTCCGTCGCCGTCCCGGCACCTGAGGTCGATGAACCAGCATCGGCTGCGGGCGCCACCGAGACGGCAGTGCTTGCCGGCGGTTGCTTCTGGGGTGTGCAGGGCGTCTTCCAGCATGTCAAAGGGGTCACGCAGGCCGAATCCGGTTATGCCGGTGGCGATGCGCAGAGCGCAAACTACGAGATGGTCAGCACCGGAACCACCGGGCACGCCGAGTCGGTTCGCATTACCTACGACCCTCACCAGGTCACCTTCGGCGAACTCTTGCGGATCTACTTCTCTGTGGTGCAGGACCCCACCGAACTCAACCGTCAAGGTCCGGATACCGGCACTCAATATCGGTCGGCGATCTTCGCGCAGAACGACACCCAGAAGCGGGTCGCGAAGTCCTACATCGCCCAGCTGACCAAGACGGCGGTGTTTCCCGGCCCGATCGTCACCACGGTGTCACCGAAGGCAGCGTTCTACCCCGCCGAGGAACACCACCAGGACTTCCTCAACTCGAACCCGACGTACCCGTACATCGAGATCAACGACATGCCCAAGGTCGACGGCCTCAAGGATCTGTTCCCCGATCTCTACCGCGACCAGCCGGTGCTGGTGCTTGCCGACGGACGGTGAGATAGCCGAACATTCAAAGGCTTTCGACGTTCACGACTGCGGCGGTTGGCCCACGCCAAGGCCCGGGCCGCGTAGCTAGTTCGGTTGCACCGATCGAGGGATCAACGACTTCCGGGGATGCAAGACCAAGACCACCACACCCGCGATCACAATCCCAACGAGGTTCACGAGAAGCTGCAGGGCCGACCGCCCGGCCACCGACCAGTCGCCGAGTACCGCGGCAACCACCGCGAAACCCGCTGCGGGCACGGTGGTCACGGAGATGAAGACACCCACCAGCGCGCCAGACTTCGACGATATCAACGACAGCATTCCGGCTGCCCCGGCCAACAACGCGACGACCAACGAAATCGGCCCAACCCGGTAGATGAAGTCGACTTGGTGGACGTTTTTCACGTCATCCAGGGTGATCCAGCCGCCCGCTTCGGCGCCAAGAGTCACTAGCCCTGTGATCGCCATTGCCACCGGCAGCCCGATAAGCAGAGCCGCCACCGCCTGGCGAGCCAGCCGCGCCCGCCGCTGGACCAAGGCGACGGCCAACGCGGCCAGCGGACCGAATTCTGGGCCGACAACCATGGCGCCCACAACGGTGACCGATGAATCAGTCGCGACGCCGATGGCGGCGAGCAGACACGCCAGGATCATGAAGAGCAGGAACGTCATCGTCAGCGTCGAGTCTTCGCGGGTCCGGGCGATCAGCTCATCCCAGACCAACGCGTCCGCCGCGTCCCCCTCCGCTGCCTCCTCGGCATGGTGCGCCCTGGTCGACAGGACAGTTTCGAGACTGTGCAGCGTGATTGCGCCCTCATGCTGGATATCAAGCTGTTTGAGTTTGCGGATCACGTCGTTGACACATTCGCGGGCCACGTCGGCGGTGATCTCGTCGCCCTCGGGCAGCAGCGCCACACCCGGGTAGAAGAGCAGGTTGCCCACACCCGGCTCGTTGCGCAGCACGTCGAGAACCTGCTCGCGTAGATGCTCCGGTGCGATGACGCGCAAGTGCAACACGTCGACAGACTAGCCGGGGCCCTACCGCCAAAGCCGTTTACGCGACGGCGCCGGAACCGTTTTTCTTGTCAGGCCGCGGGCTCTGAGCCTTTTCGGTTGTGCCCGAGTGCGGGCGCGGGAGATCCCTCGACGCCATCTGCGCCCGGCGGTGCGAGATCGGCAGCGTGGGTGACGCCGCCTCCGCATCCTCCATCCGCTGCCGGATGCCCGCGATTGCCTTCGTCAAGATCCGGGACACGTGCATCTGCGAGACGCCGATCTGCTCGGCGATCTGTGACTGCGTCATGTTCTCAAAGAACCTCAGCACCAACACCGTTCGTTCGCGTTCCGGCAATGCCGCCAGCAGCGGACGGACCGTCTCCACATCCAGGACCCGCTCGATGTTGACATCGACGGTCCCCAGCCGTTCGCTCAACGCCCGCTGCCCATCATCGGCCCGCACGGGAACATCGGTGGATTGGGTAGCGTAGGCGCTCGACGCGATCAGGCCGTCGACGATCTCCTGGCGGTCCATGGCGAGGTGCTCGGCCAGTTCGGTGGCTGTCGGTGCGCGGCCCAGCGTCTGGGAGAGTTCGGACCTGCCGCGGTTGAGCTGCACGGTGAGGTCTTTGAGCCGTCGCGGCACCTTTAACGACCAGCTGTGGTCGCGGAAGTACCTGCGAACCTCGCCCATCATGGTGGGCACCGCGAACGACAGGAAGTCCGAGCCGTTCTCGACGTCGAACCGCTTGACCGCCTGCACCAGCCCGACGCGTGCCACCTGGACGAGGTCTTCGAGGGGCTCACCACGGTTGGCAAAGCGACGGCCGATGTTGTCGGCCAGCGGCAGGCATCGCGCAACGATGGCGTCCCGTTGCCGTTGAAATGCCGCTGAGTCGGCGTCCAATGTGGCCAGGTGGCGGAACATCTCCAGGACGTCGGCGTATTCAGATTCGCGTTCAGCGGCAGGCTGGCTCATGAAAGATCCCTATTCGATTACCGGGTGGCTTCGTCAACACGTCCGGCTCGAGTTTGAACCTGGCTGTCTGTTCCCCATCTGACGCGGATTCAAACGCAACGACCACAAAAAGGGCCATGACCTGGCGGAGTTCACAGCTCGCAATTGTGAGCAAACCCAGACGGTGGCCTGAGAAGCGACACTGCACGTCCGTGGTTGGTAAGGGGCGGGCGTAGGACGGGTCGGTGTTGTCACGGGCAGAGACGCCACTAGCCGCGATATCGAGGACGTCGGCGAACGAAATCGGCATCGTCGACAGCATTCCAGACCACTCAATGACATTGGTGTGCAGTGCGATTCGCCACTCCGCACTGCACCGCTCCAGCCTGTCGAGGTAGCGGCCACCAGCCAACCAGTTAAATTCGTCGCGATTTCGTGCAGCGAGCAGATAGTAGGTTTCAGTGTGCGCACCGTAGCCGTCGATGTCGCAGGTGTGGTTGAGCAGCAGGTATTGGGGGCAATCTGACCCTGCTCATGCAGGCTGCGCGCCCGGTCGTACAGGTCGGTCACCGCCGGCCGCGGCGCTCGGCTGTCCGGAGTACCGACACAGGCACTGAGACATTCGACTGCCGGTCATGTTGGCCTGCGCCAAGTCCGCGACGGGCGCAGGGACCGTTTCGGAGATTCATCCGTCACTGATGTATCGTTCCTTGGCGTCCATCGGGTGGTTTCCGGCGGACACGCGGGCTGTGGCGCAGCTTGGTAGCGCACTTCACTGGGGGTGAAGGGGTCGCAGGTTCAAATCCTGTCAGCCCGACCGCATAGTTTGGCGTCGTGAGGCAGTACTCGGACAGTCAGCTGGTCGATGCTGTCCAATCGTCCCGCTCGTGGCGTGGCGTTCTACGCGCACTCGGGTTAGCAGGCACTTCGGCCGCGGCCATGCGTTCCGTCCGCGCCCATGCCGACCGGCTGAAACTCGACTACAACCATTTCACCGCGCAGCGCCGGTGGACCGACCAGGACCTGGCCGCAGCGATCAACGCCGGCACAACGTGGGCTCAAGTCGTGGAGACGCTTGGGCTCGTTGGAGGCTCCAGCGTGACGACAATCCGCGGCCACGCGGTTCGGCTTGGCCTCGACACCGCGCACTTGTCGCCGGTAAGGAAACCGCACATGCCGGCCTGCGAGATGCGCCCGCAACTCGCCCATCTCGCTCGGGCCGGATCTCTCATGGCCGCCGCATGGTTCGAGTTGTGTGGGCACCACGTCTCGTGGCCACTCGAACCGAGTCGTTACGACCTCCTCGTCTGGATCGGCGACTCAGCCCAGCGCATCCAGGTCAAGACGACCACGTCGAGCCAGGAAACGTCGTGGACAGTGTGGATCTCCAACACCGGCCGCAAGGCACGGTCCACCTATGATCCTGACGAGGTCGACTTCTTCTTCGTGATTGACGGCGATTTCAGCTTCTACTTGATCCCGGTCGCCGCCGTTGGTGGACTCATGGCCATCCAGCTGTCGGCGTATGGCGACTATCGGGTGCCACGCGACGCAGTTACACGCTGAGCAACCGATACAGACCAATGAGCCCGACAACCACGATCACCGCCCGCAGCACGTTCGGTGACAGCCGTCGCCCGTAGTGTGCACCCAGCCACCCGCCGATCAGCGATCCGGCCGCGATCAGCCCGGCGGCTTCCCAGCTCACCCGGTCGAACGCGACCACGGTGTAACCCACCGCCGCGACGATGTTCACCAGCAGCGAGAGCAGGTTCTTGGCCGCGTTCATCCGCTGCATGTCCTCGGGCAGCAGCGCGCCCATCACCCCGATCAGCAGGATCCCCTGCGCCGCGGTGAAGTACCCGCCGTAGATCCCCACCGCGAACGTCCCGGCCACCAGCGCCGTCATCCGCTTCGGCGACACGTGCGAAGCCGATCGCCCCGCCGCCTCGGCACGCGAGCGCGCAAAAGCCTGAATCCGCGGCCCGATCACCACCAGCACCAACGCCAGGATCAGCAGCACCGGCACGATCTGGGTGAAGACCTTCTCCGGCAGATGCAGCAGCAGAAACGCACCGATCGCCGCCCCGACCAGCGAGGCCGGGATCTGCCAGCGCAGCCGATCCCACTGCCCGCCGAGCTCCTTGCGATATCCCCACGTGCCGGACACCCCGCCTGCCACCAGGCCGATCGCGTTCGACATCGTCGCCGTCACCGGCGGAAATCCCAGCGTCACCAGCGTCGGGAAGGTGATCAGCGTGCCCGAACCGACCAGCGAGTTGATCGCACCCGCCGCCATCCCCGCCAAGGCGATCACGATCATGTGGGTGACAGACACCAAAAAACCCTATCCGGACTCCCTGTCAGCGCCGACGCCGGGCACAGCGCCTACCAAACACCCAGCACCGCAACGTGATACGGCACACAGGACCACACCAGGCGCGAGGCCAATAACCTCGTTCCCTATGAGCGAGATACCGAGTACCAACGAGGCCCTGGCCGCCCTGAACATGCCCCTCCTCGACGCGATGATGACCCAGCGGGCCATCCGGCGGGTGAAGCCCGACCCGGTCGACGACGCCATCGTTTTGAAATGCATCGAGCTGGGGTTGCGCGCCCCCACCGGGTCCAACGGCCAGAACTGGGAATTCATCGTCGTCAAGGATCAGCGGGTCAAGGACAAACTCGGCAAGCGCTACCGTCGCGGCTGGTCGCTGTACGGGGCAATCGGCGAGCGCGCGGCCAAGGGCGACGAGTCGATGCTGAAGATCCTGCGATCGGTGAAGTGGCAGGTCGAGCACTTCAGCGAGATTCCTGTGCTGGTCATCCCGTGCCTGAGGGGTGGCATGCGCCTGCCGTACGTTCCGACCCCGTTCGTCGGGGAAACGTCCTACTTCGGGTCGATCTACCCCAGCGTGCAGAACCTGCTGCTCGCCGCCCGTGCGATGGGGCTGGGCGCATC
This sequence comes from Mycobacterium sp., assembly GCA_023264735.1. Lineage (GTDB taxonomy): Bacteria > Actinomycetota > Actinomycetes > Mycobacteriales > Mycobacteriaceae > Mycobacterium. The sequence goes on from JAHFVD010000067.1 coordinate 8,597, forward strand.
GCTGATCACGATGCCGTTGATGAGCGTCACCGCGGCCCGCAAGACGCTGGGCCTACCGCTGTCGGTGACCCCGGTCTGTGTGATTCCGCTGGGCTGGCCGAAGGGACGCTACGGCCCGACGACCCGCAAACCGGTCGAGGACGTCGTGCACCTCGACTCGTACGGAAAGCGCTGGCTCAAGGCCTAACGGCCGTGGGCGCCGCCGCTGCCGGGGGCGCCGCCGGGGCCCCCGCCACCGTGGTCGCCACCGTTCCAGCCCGGCTCGGCCACCTCAGCCTCGGTCAGCACGTCACTGGTGTCGGGAATGACCGCCGGCGCGCAGTTCATCGAGAAGCTGTCCTCGGTGTCGGTCTCCTGGCAGGCCAGTACCCGGGGCGCGGATCCATGAACGGCACCCGTGAACACCGCGGCCGCAGGCGCGGCGGCAATCATCAATCCGGCGATCCCGTAGACCAGTCGCCGAGCGGGCACTGAAGACGCAGCAAACTCCATGTCTGGCAATCTACTGGGCAGCGGCCGTGAAAGCCGATCAAACCCGCCGATTAACGCGGCTTGAGCTTGCGCTTCTCCCGCACGCGGACATTGATCCGGATCGGGCTGCCCTCGAAACCGAAGGTCTCCCGCAGCCTGCGCTCCAGGAACCGCCGATAGCCGGCCTCCAGAAAACCGCTGGTGAACAGCACAAACGTCGGCGGCCGCGAGGTGGCCTGGGTGGCGAACAGGATCCGCGGCTGCTTGCCGCCGCGCACCGGCGGCGGAGTGGCCGCGACAATGTCCTTGATCCAGGTGTTGAGCTGCCCGGTCGAGATCCGGGCATCCCAGGACGCCAGCGCGGTCTCCATCGCGGGCACCAACTTCTGTACCGACCGACCGCTCTTGGCCGAGATGTTCACCCGTGGCGCCCACTGCAACTGCGCGAGTTCACGGTCGATCTCACGGTCCAGCAGGTAGCGCCGATCCTCGTCGACCAGATCCCACTTGTTGAACGCCAGCACCAGCGCCCGGCCGGCCTCGATCACCATCGTCAACACCCGCTGGTCCTGCTCGGTCAGCGGCTCCGACGCGTCGATCAATACGACCACCACCTCGGCGGCATCGATCGCGCTATGCGTGCGCACCGACGCGTAGAACTCGTGCCCGCTGGCCTGCGCCACCCGCTTGCGCAATCCAGCGGTATCGACGAAACGCCATGTCTTGCCGCCCAATTCGATCAGCGAATCCACCGGATCGACCGTGGTGCCCGCGACGTCATGCACTACCGAGCGCTCAGCGCCGGCCAGCCGGTTCAGCAGCGAGCTCTTGCCGACGTTCGGCTTACCCACCAGCGCCACGCGTCGCGGTCCCCCAGGCCCCGGAGCGACCTCGGAGGCGGTGGGCAGTGCGACGAGGATCTCGTCGAGCAGATCAGCCACCCCGCGACCGTGGATCGCGCTGACCGAATATGGCTGCCCCAACCCCAGCGACCACAGTGCCGCCGCGTCGGACTCGCCCTTCTCGTTGTCAACCTTGTTGGCCGCCAAGAACACCGGCTTCCCCGAGCGGCGCAGAATCCGCGCCGCAGCCTCGTCTCCGGCGGTCGCACCGACCGTCGCATCGACCACCAGCACGATCGCGTCGGCGGTCTGCATCGCCACCGAGGCCTGCTCGGCCACCAGCTGCTGCAGGCCCTTTGCGTCGGGCTCCCAGCCGCCGGTGTCCTGCACGACGAAGCGCCGCCCGGTCCACAGCGCGTCGTAGGACACCCGGTCGCGGGTCACCCCGGGCAGATCCTGCACGACAGCCTCGCGCCTGCCCAGGATCCGGTTCACCAACGTCGATTTGCCGACGTTGGGCCGCCCCACGATGGCGACCACCGGCGGCGGCGCGAACGCTTGACCGTCCTCGCTCTCGAAACCCTCATCGGTGAGTTCCCAGTCGCTTTCGTCAGACCAGGTACCGTCGTCGCTCATCGCACTGCCCCGCTTCGCTGTTCGACCAGCTGCAGCAGGTGTGCCACGACTTCGGCCTCGGTCATCTCGCTGGTGTCGACGATCACCGCGTCATCGGCCGGGCGCAGCGGTGACACCGCGCGCGTCGAGTCCAGGTGATCGCGGCGCCGCACATCGGCCAGCACCGTCTCGTAATCAGCGGCCAACCCGACCGCGACGTTCTGATCGTTGCGCCGACGCGCCCGGGTCTCCGCCGAGGCGGTGAGGAAGATCTTCACGTCGGCGTCCGGCAGGACGACGGTGCCGATGTCGCGGCCCTCAACGACGACATTGTCTGGCCCGGATGCCAATTCGCGCTGCAACGCGACCAGCCGGGCACGCACCTGCGGCACTGCCGACACCGCAGACACCGCACGGGTGACCTCGTCGCCGCGGATCTCGGCCGAAACATCTTCGCTGCCAAGGTAAGCGCGATCGACATTCGGGTCGTTACCCACCGACAGCGGCACATCGGCGGCCGCAGCGATCGCTTCAGGATCGGTCAGGTCGACCTGGGCGCGCAGTATCGACAGCGTCACGAGCCGGTACATCGCCCCGGTGTCCAGGTAGTGGGCGTTCAGCGCACGCGCCAATCCACGTGAAACCGAAGACTTTCCAGTCCCGGCCGGACCATCGACCGCGACTACCACTCCGCTCACAGACCTACCGCCTTGTACAGTTCGCCAACTTCCTTGCGGGTCAACACACGGATGCTGCCGGGCCGCTGCTCACCGAGCGTCACGTCGCCGATGCTGACCCGCACCAGCGCCTCAACCGGGTAGCCCGCGGCAGCAAGCAGCCGACGCACGATCCGCTTGCGGCCCTCATGCAGCGTCAGCCGCAACAACGTCTTACCGGGCACCGCATCGACCACCGCGAAGTCGTCGACCTTGGCCGGGCCGTCTTCCAGCTCGACACCTGATCGCAGCGTCTTTCCCAAACCCTTTGGCACCGAACCGGTTACCGTCGCCAGGTATGTCTTGGGCACCTCGAACGACGGGTGCATGAGCCGATGGGCCAACTCGCCGTCGTTGGTCAGCAGCAACAAGCCCTCGGTATCGGCATCCAGGCGCCCCACGTGGAACAGGTTCTTGTTGCCGCGCACGCGGTGCTCCACCAGATCGCCGACGCACGGCCGGCCCCGGTCATCTGACATCGTCGAATGCATACCGATCGGCTTGTTGATCGCCAGATACATCATGGTGTCGTCCACGATGATGCGCGATCCGTCCACCCGGATATCGGCGGTGGACGGATCCACCCGGGTACCCATTTCGGTGACGATCTGCCCGTCGACCTCGACCCGGCCGTCGTGGATCATCCGTTCGGCGACTCGCCGCGACGCAATTCCGGCCTGTGACAAGACCTTCTGCAGCCGCACTCCTTCTGGCTCAGGCATCAGTGTCCACATCGAAGGACATGTTCGGGCCAGCGCTACCGCCACCGGACAGCTTGGCGAACCGTGGCTCGTCGTCCAGGTTTTCACTCATCTCGTCGATCACGTCGACGTCGGGAAGCAGCGGGGCGATATCGGGCAGGTCGGTCAGTGACGAGAGTCCGAGCCGCTCGAGGAATAGCTCGGTGGTGGCGAACATCGTTGCGCCGCTGTCCTCGTCGGCACCAGCCTCGGTGATGAGCCCACGGGCGACCAACGTCCGGATCACCGCATCGACGTTGACGCCGCGCACCGCACTGACCCGCGCCCTGGTGACCGGCTGGCGGTAGGCCACCACCGCCAGCGTCTCCAGTGCCGCCCGGGTCAGCTTCGATCGCGTCCCGTCCAACAGCAGCCGTTCAACATAGGGCGCAAGCCGAGCCCGGGTGTACATCCGCCAGCCGCCGCCCGCCTCGCGCAGATCGATACCGCTGTCACGCGCGGCCAGCTCGCCGGCCATCAACTCGAGCTTGGCGGTGATGCGATACACCGGCTGCTCGGTCACGGTCGCCAACGTCTCGGCATTTACCGGGGTGTCCACCACCAGTAGCAGCGCCTCCAGCACGCGGCCCAGTTCGTCGTCGTCCAGCTCGGCGTGGGCGACGTCGATATCCAGATCGGCCCCAAGATCTAAGTCGGGTAGTTCGGCTGCGTCGTCGGTCATGGTTAGTTCTATTCTTCTTCCCACTCGGATCTGACCAGCTCGTCGTCTACCTGCCGGTCTCCGGTCCATGAAACCTGGAGCACACCAAGCGGTTCTATCTGCTCAAATGCTACCGTCCTGGCCCGATACAGTTCGAGCAGCGCCAGGAAGCGCCCGACGATCTGGATCGGCTCATCACAGTCGGCCACCAATTCCTTGAACGACGCCCACTGCCCCACCCCGCGTGCCGAGAGGAATTCCAGCAACAACTCGGCCTGCTCGGGCACCGATACTTGCTGGGTGTGCAGATGGTCGGTGCGGACGACAGGCACCGGGCGTGGGGTGAATACGGCGGCCGCGATGTCGGCGAAGCTGGCCGCGTCGACACCCAGCATGACCTCGGGAAGCAGGTCGGAGAACCGGTCCTCGAGCGCAACGGCGCGCGGATAGCTCCGCAGCGCCGCGGCCTCTAGTTCGGCGAACATCTCGGCGACATGCTTGAACGCGCGGTACTGCAGCAGCCGCGCGAACAACAGATCGCGGACCTCCAGCAGCGCCAGGTCCTCCTCGTCGTGCACCTCACCGGAGGGCAGCAGCCGGGCGGCCTTGAGGTCGAGCAATGTGGCGGCAATCACCAAAAACGTGGTGGTCTCGTCGAGTTCGAGCTCGGGCCCGATCTCACGGGTGTAGGCGATGAACTCGTCGGTCACCTGATGCAGCGCGACCTCGGTCACATCGAGGCGGTGGGCGAAGATCAGCTGCAACAGCAGATCAAACGGACCCTCGAAGTTGCTCAGCGTGACACGGAAGCCCTTTTCGGGCGCCGACTGTTCGGTCACTTGCCGAAGCGGTCGATGACCTCACGGGCCAGCGATCGATATGCCTGTGCGCCAGCAGATTTCGGTGCCCACGTGGTGATGGGCTCGCCAGCGACACTGGTCTCGGGGAAGCGCACGGTGCGGGTGATCACGGTGTCGAACACCAGGTCGCTGAAGCGCTCCAGGACACGGGCCATCACCTCGCGGGCGTTGACCGTGCGGTTGTCGTAGCGGGTGATCAGGATCCCGCTGATCGACAGTCGCGGGTTGAGCCGCTCGCGCACCTTGTCGACGGTGTCGGTCAGCAGCGCCAGCCCGCGCAGTGAGAAGTACTCGCATTCGGTCGGGATGACCACTCCGTCCGAGCAGGCCAGCGCGTTGACGGTGAGCAGGCCCAGTGACGGCTGGCAGTCGATCAACACGTAGTCGTAGCGGTCCAGCACCGGGTGCAACGCGCGGGCCAAGGTCTGCTCGCGGCCGACCTCGTTGACCAGCTGAATCTCCGCGGCCGACAGGTCAATGTTGCTGGGCACCAGATCCAGGTTCTTGACCCGGGTGTTGATCAACACCTCGTCGATGCTCACCCGCGGCTCGATCATCAGGTTGTGCACGGTGTGGGCCAGCTCGTAGTGCGGCACACCCAACCCGGCTGACAGCGCGCCCTGCGGGTCGAGGTCCACCAGCAGCACCCGGCGGCCGTACTCGGCCAGCGCCGCCCCCAGGTTGATCGTGGAGGTGGTCTTGCCGACGCCGCCCTTCTGGTTACACATCGAGATGACCTTGGCCGGCCCATGCGAGGTCAGCGGCTGTGGTTCGGGAATGTGGCGGGGCGGGCGGCCGGTGAGACCGATAGCGGAATCGTCTGCCTCGTCGGTCACACCGTGCCCCCCGTCATCAGGCGATTCGGCGGCGTGGCGAACATCCGCGAAAGTCTAACGGTGTGTCGGCTCTCCGAACGGCAGACCCGCGACTTCATGCGCGCGGATGTGCGCCGGCCCAGACCTCGCGCAACGCGTGCACGGTGACCAGGGTGTAGATCTGCGTCGTGGTGACCGACGCGTGTCCGAGCAGCTCCTGTACCACGCGGACGTCGGCCCCGCCGTCCAGCAAGTGCGTGGCGAACGAGTGCCGCAGCGTGTGCGGCGACACCGCCGACGAGATGCCGGCCCGCTCGGCGGCATCCTGCAACACCTGCCAGGCGCTCTGCCTCGACAACCGCCCGCCGCGTGCGTTCAAAAAGATCGCCGGGCCTGGGGCAGGAGCGGAGCGACCCGGGGAGGATCCGAGCCCGCGTCGCCGGCGCGCCAGATCGGGGCGGCCCCGCACCAGGTAAGCGTCCAGCGCCGCGATCGCCGGCCGGCCGACCGGCACCAGCCGCTGCTTACCGCCCTTGCCGCGCAGCAGCACCGACCGGGCTTCGGTGTCGACGTCGTCGACATCCAGCCCGACCGCCTCGGAGATTCGGGCGCCGGTGGAATACAGCAGCTCCAGCATGGCGCGGTTGCGCAAGGTCAGCGGTCCGTCGGACGGGCTGTCCCCGCCGGCGCCGTCGAGCAGGGCCAGTACTTCGTCGAGGCTCAGGCTCTTGGGGAGCCGACGGCTGGGCGTGGGCGGTTTGACCGCCCTGGCGACGTCGACGCCGATGATCCCTTCGGCGGCCGCGAACCGGTGAAACCCGCGCACCGCGATCAGGGCCCGTGCCGCCGATACCGCCGACAGCGGCACCGCGCCGGCGTCGGGGTCGCCGCGGCGCAGCGCCACCAGGAAGTCGCTGACGTCGTTCTCGGTGACGTTGGTCAGGTCGTCGATACCCCGCAGGGCCAGGTGCTCGACGTAGCGGCGCAGGTCGCGCCGATACGAGCTGATGGTGTTGGCCGCCACCCCGCGCTCGATGGTGAGGTGGTCGAGGTAGCCCTGCACCTGATCATCGAGCGCGGAGCGAAAGGTGGTCATGACCCGGCCTTCCGCGCAGCGAACGCTTTCGAGCGATCGGGCCAAGGTGCATCGACGGGCCGGGTCGGCTTACCCTCCACGATCGCCGCGTGCGCGGCCAGAATTCCTGCTGCCGCAGTGGAATTCACAATCTCACCGGCCAGTACTTTGTGCGCGGCGTCCTCGATGCCGAACCAGTGCACCTCCATGTCGGCTTCCTCGTCGTGGCCGTCGGGGCGGCCGCCGTCCGTCAGACCCTGGGCGAGGTAGACCCGCAACGCCTCGTCGGCGAAACCCGGGGAAGACACCAGATCCACCAGCACACTCCAGTGCTCGGCGGTGAAACCGGTTTCTTCGTACAGCTCGCGCGCGGCAGCCACCGCCGGGTCTTCGCCGGGTTCGTCGAGCAGCCCCGCCGGCAGCTCCCACAACCGGCGGCCGACCGGATGGCGGTACTGGTGGACCATCGCAATCCGGTAGGCATCGTCGACCGCGGCTACGGCCACTGCACCGTAGTGCTCGACCACCTCACGCTTGGCGGTATGGCCGCCCGGCATGCGGACCTGATCGGTGCGCAGGGCGAGAATCTTTCCGCGGTAAACGGTTTCGGAGGAAACGGTCTCGAAATCGTGCCTAGCCACGAGATGAGTGCTCTGGAACCTGCTCGGCCAACGGCTGCGCCGAGTGTTCCCTGCCGTTGGGGTGCTGTTCGGGAATCTCCACCGGCAGCCGCTCGGCGGCCTTGTAATCGATCGCCGCACCGATGAACGACACGAACAGCGGATGCGGCCGGGTCGGCCGGCTCTTCAGCTCGGGGTGCGCCTGCGTACCGACGAGGAACGGGTGGACCTCGCGGGGATATTCGACGAACTCGACCAGGTGCCCGTCGGGCGAGGTCCCTGAGAACCGCAGCCCGCTCTGCGAGATCTGATCGCGGTAGGAGTTGTTGACCTCGTAGCGGTGCCGGTGCCGCTCGGACACGTGCGTGGACTGATAGGCCTCGGCCACAATCGATCCCGCTTCCAGCGTCGCCGGGTAGGCGCCCAGCCGCATGGTGCCGCCCAGGTCGGCCTCACCGGCCACCACGTCACGCTGATCGGCCATCGTCGAGATCACCGGATCCGGTGTGTCCTCGTCGAATTCGGCCGAGTTGGCTTCGGTCAGCCCCACCGAACGGGCTGCCTCGATCACGATGCACTGCAGGCCCAGGCACAAGCCGAGGACCGGCAGCCCACGATGGCGGGCGTGGCGGATCGCGCCGATCTTGCCCTCGATACCGCGGATGCCGAACCCGCCGGGGATCAGTACCCCGTGCACATCGCCCAGCGCGGTGGCCGCTCCGCTGTCGGTCTCGCAGTCGTCGGAGGCCACCCAGCGCATCTCCACCTTCGCCCGGTGGGCGAAGCCGCCTGCGCGCAGCGCCTCGGCCACCGACAGGTACGCGTCGGACAGGTCGACGTACTTGCCCACCAACGCGATTCGCACGGTTTCCTTGGGGTCGTGCACCCGGCCGAGCAGGTCGTTCCACTGGGTCCAGTCGACGTCGCGGAACGGCAGACTGAGCCGGCGCACCACGTAGGCGTCGAGTTCCTCGCGATGTAGCACCTTGGGAATGTCATAGATCGACGGCGCGTCGGGGGTGGAGATCACCCCGTCGATGTCGACGTCGCACATCAGCGCGATCTTGTTCTTCAGCGGCTCGGGCACGTCGCGGTCGCACCGCAGGATCAGCGCGTCGGGGCTGATACCGATGCTGCGCAGAGCGGCCACCGAGTGCTGGGTGGGCTTGGTCTTCAGTTCGCCCGACGGCGCCAGATAGGGCACCAACGACACGTGCAGGAAGAAGCAGTTCTCCCGGCCGACCTCGTGGCGGACCTGTCGCGCGGCCTCCAGGAACGGCAGCGACTCGATGTCGCCGACCGTGCCGCCGATCTCGGTGATCACCACGTCAGGGCGGGCGCCCGATGCGTCGGGTTCGGCCATCGCCAGGATGCGGCGCTTGATCTCGTCGGTGATGTGCGGGATCACCTGAACGGTGTCGCCGAGGTACTCACCACGGCGTTCCTTGGCGATCACCGCCGAATACACCTGACCGGTGGTCACATTGGCCGAGCCGGACAGATTGCGGTCCAGGAAGCGCTCGTAGTGGCCGACGTCGAGATCGGTTTCGGCGCCGTCCTCGGTGACGAAGACCTCACCGTGCTGGAACGGGTTCATCGTTCCCGGATCGACGTTGAGGTAGGGGTCGAGCTTCTGCATCGTCACCTGCAAGCCACGTGCGGTCAGCAACTGACCGAGACTGCTTGCTGTCAGACCCTTGCCGAGCGACGAAACGACTCCACCGCTGACGAAGAGGTGCTTGGTAGCGGTCTGCGGGTGCTTACGCAGTGGTGGCAAGAGCGGCCTCCGTGACGACGGGCAGGGGATCGCTGTGAACTAGCTGGGGCCTGCCGACCCACGGAATCTCACCCTAACACCGACCCCGACAAGGTGGCGCTAACACGCCAGTGGGGTTCGTTACCTCTCGGTTACTCCCCTGCCGAGTTACTGCGGGACGTTCTGTCACGCGACTAAGTAGTGCGGGGCCGAAACCGGTCGAGATTGCAGTGGGGCGCTACTGCGCTCGTCACACCGAAAGCGACTGACGATTTATCCGTCACACACAACGAACAAGACGCGAAGTGTCGACGGAAGTGAAGGTAATCATGCTAGACCGCCTTGCACGACTAGCCGTGGCCCGGCCGAAGACGGTTCTCGCCGCGACCTTGGTGCTCATGGTCGCCGCACTTGCATATGGGGCACAGATCACCGAGCGGCTGTCAGGCGGCGGCTTTTATAGCGGTTCTTCCGAATCGCAGCGCGCCGCCGTCGCCCTCGAGCAGCGTTTTCACGTCGGCAAACCGAACCTGGTGATTCTCGCGACCAACACCGGCAGCGGGTCTGTCGACGATCCGGCTGCCGTTGACGCCGGCAAGGCGCTAACTCAACAGCTTGCCGCAACGCCTGGTATCACGACAGTCAGCTCGTACTGGGGACCAGGCCAGTCCGAATTGCTCCGCAGCAAGGACGGGACGAAGGCGCTGATCGTGGCGCACGTCGAAGGCGATGAGCGCGAGTTTGCGGCCTCGGCCCGACGCCTCATCGCCACCTACCGTGGCACCGAGCGCGGTCCGCTGAAGCTCGAGCTCGGGGGTGAGGCGGTCAGCTACAACGACGTGACCGATCAGCTCAACCACGACTTGGCGATCAGTGAAGCGATCGCGATGCCGATAATCCTGGTGCTGATGACACTGGTGTTCGGCAGTCTCGTGGCAGCCGGATTGCCACTCGTGATCGGTGTGCTGTCGATCGTGGGTTCACTGGGCCTTCTCGCGTTGTTGTCGGATATCACCCCGGTGTCCAACTATGCGCTCAACGTGACAACGATCGTCGGTCTGGCTCTGGCGATCGACTACAGCCTTTTGGTGCTGACCAGGTTCCGGGAGGAGAGGATTCGAGCTCAGTCCCTCGATGATGCGATCATCGAGTCCGTTCGAACCGCCGGCCGCACGGTCGTTTTCTCCGCCACCACAGTGACGCTGTCAGTGCTGGCGCTGCTTGCCTTCCCGATGATGTTCCTGCGTTCGATCGCCTACGCATGTGTCGGCGTGATACTGCTCGCGACGTTGTGCGCGCTTGTTGTGATGCCCGCCATGTTGCGACTTCTGGGCTCCCGAATCGACTCGCTCAACGTGCGCCGGGTGATTCCACAGGTGTTTGGGCGTCGCGCATCGGCCGAAGCGCGGGCTGACGAAGACGGGTTCTGGTTCCGCAGTTCCCTGCTGGTCATGCGCAGGCCGGTAGTGATGGGGGGCGCGGTTCTGCTCCTGGCTCTGGTGCTTGCGGCACCATTCGGTGCCATCCGCTTGAACTTCCCGGATGACCGGTCGCTGCCGGCGACGATTGAAAGCCGAAGTGTCGGCGACGTGGTCCGCTCCCAATTCCCGGCACCTGCGACAGCTGCGATGGACGTGATCGTCGAAGGCTCCGCGGGTGCGGATCAGCTGGACGGGTACGCCGGAGCGCTGTCACAGTTGCCGCACGTCGCGGCCGTAAAGCTGGGCATGACAAGCTATGTCGACGGGCAACGGATTGGCGAAGGGCCTGTGCCCGACGTGAATGACGCCTATCTACGGCTACTCCCAGACGTCGAGCCCTACAGCGACGCGGCCAACCTGCTGCTCGATCAGGTACGCCAAACCCCAGCCCCAGGCACCGTGCATGTCGGCGGACTCACCGCCGAGAACGTCGATACCAAAGATGCTTTGTTCGAGCGAGTTCCGTTGGCCGCGGCACTGATGGTGCTGGCGATGTTCTGTGTGCTGTTCGCGTTCACCCGCAGCGTGGTACTGCCGATCAAGGCGTTGCTGCTCAACGTAGTCAGCCTGTCGGCGACTCTCGGCGCGATGGTCTTCATCTTTCAGGAGGGTCACCTCAAGTGGCTGGTTGGAGATTTCGCTGTCACGGGGACACTGGCTGCACCGGCCCCGATCCTGATCATTTGCCTCGCGTTCGGTCTGTCCATGGACTACGAAGTGTTCCTGTTGTCGCGCATCACTGAGGAGTATCGCGCCCACGGCGACACCAACCTCGCGGTGATGCGTGGGCTGCAACGCGTTGGTCCAGTCGTCACTGCGGCGGCACTGATCATGTCGGTCGTGTTCATCGCGATGGCCACGTCTGAGGTGTCGTTCGTCAAGTTGCTGGGCGTCGGGTTGATGCTGGCAATCCTGTTCGACGCCACGCTCATTCGCGCGATACTCATGCCCGCAGCGATGAGGCTGATGGGTCGGGCGAACTGGTGGGCGCCTCGGTGGCGACGGCCTCCCGCACATCAGCTCGTGAGCGGGGCCCGTCGTCGGCATCAACTGACCGTGGGCCAATTGACAGCGCAATTGGCGGCGAACTGACATGCCGGCGCTACGACGCGACGCGTTCGAAATGACGGAACAGCAACGCGCGCTGGCCGAGGTCGCAGCACAAGCTTCGGCGATGGCCGAACGGCTGTTGGCCAGCGATTCAACCGGCGATCGCGCGATGGGGACGTTCATCGACACGTTCTTCGCCATGATTCCGTTCGACGGCTCCGCGCCCAGTATCAACGGCATCGTCATGCTGCCCGTGCTCGTGTTCGGCGCCGAGACCGCTGCGCCGATGCGTGCGACATCCGTGGCGCTTATTCACACGCTGTGGTGGGCGGCGGCGCGGTATCTCGACGACATGATCGACACTCCGGAACTCGCTCGGTCCGATCCCGCGGAATTCAACCGCGGGGTGATGACCGCAATTGCGGTGGGCAATTATCTGCCGCTCAATATCTTTGGCGACCTGGCGGTATCCGATGCTGTTCGGGTTCGGCTGATGACCGAGTACGGCAATGGATGTATCGACGCACTGAGCGGGCAGCTGACCGACCTGGCACTCAACGCGGCGACCGCAACGCCCGACGATGTGCTGCGGAACTACGAGTGCAAGACCGGCGCGCCCTACGGGATGGCCGCCGCGCTCGCCGCGGGACTCGCGGAGTGCGATGCCGACCGGGTCGATGCCTGGCGCTCGTTCGGTAGGGCGCTCGGAGTGCTTCGTCAACTGGTCAACGACCAGCGCGACCTGGTCACCGAGCGCGACGAGGATCTGCGAAACGGCACTGCGACCTATCTGCTCGTTCATCTCCTGGGCACGGTGTCGAGTGCCCGACGTGCGGAATTGATCGACCTTCACCGGCAAGCGGGCATTTCGGAGGAGGCGCGGGCTGAACTGAAGCAAGTGATGTTGGCTGCGGACGTCGTCTCCCGCTACGCAGAGACGATCCAGCCCATCGTCCGTGGTGCTCGCGACACGCTCGCGTCGATCGGCGGTGACCCGCGTTGTGTCACTGGGCTAGCCGGGCTCATCTACGAGACGATTACCTACTTTCCGCAGTTTCAACTCGGGTGACACAAGGCCCGATGAGCCCCGAGGAATGGATCAGCGCTCTGGAGCGGGGCTGGCGACAACGGGATCCCAGTGCGATCGCCAGTCTCTTCACCGACGATGCGCACTACTATCGCGGCCCGTTCGGTCAACCGCATCGCGGACGCGACGCGATCCGCGCACATTGGGTCGAAACCTTGTCCAGACAAGTCGACCCGCGAATCTGGTTCGGCAAAGTGATCGAGTCCGCGGGCCGCGCCGCGGTGGAGTTCTGGTGCGTTCTTCATGATCCCGCGACACGCGAACCGCGGACCGCATCCGGTTGCGTCACCCTCCGATTCGAATCGGACGGACGCTGCTCGATCCTGCACGAGTATTGGCACGCCCAGTTGGGCGTGGCAATCGATCCGTCAGAGGATTGGTTTTAGCCGACCACTCCGACGACGGCGAAGGCGACCAGCGTGCTCAAGAGGCCGAGGGCAGATACCGCCGCCGGCCATCGGTTGCCCTTGTGGCTCAGGTACGTGATGCCGAATGCAGCAACACCGACCGCAGGCAACGCGACTAATGCCTTGGAGAACGGCGAGACGGGCGCGGTGATGGCGAACAGCGCGAAGGCAAGCGGTCCGGTGCCGATGGTAAGCAGCGACGTTGCATGGAAGCCAATCGAATTGACGTAACTTCGTTCGCCTGGCACGGGCTGGCGGACTAGCTTCTTTCCGAACTCGACCTGGCCGGCGCACAGCGTCAGGATCAGAATTCCCAATGCGCAAACGGATGCGTCCGGGACCTTGTGCTGGATCTCGATGAACGCCACGAACAGGTACACATATAGCAGCAATTGAACCGGCAAGCCGATGAGCAAGTTCAGGACCAGGTTGTCACCGCGCGTGGCGGGAAATCGTTGTCCGACCGCCAATATCGTGGCCGCGTACAGAAGCTGACCGGCGATGACGACCAGTCCGGCGTGGAAGGAAAGGTTGGCGGCGAGGATGATCGTCACGCACGCGACAATGAGGGTGGAGATATCCCGAAGCTGGATCGCTCCCGATGCTACTGGGCGTTGTGGGTCCGCGACCCGGTCGTAGTCCTGGTCTCGGATGTCGTCGATCACCCGCATGATCAGCAGGTCGGCCCATAGGGTGACGGTGACTATCCCCAGCAGCGGAATCGCGCTGGCAGTGATGCGCTCTCCAGCTAGCGCCGCGAACAGACCGATTCCTCCGGTGCCGAACGCCAAGGCATACACGCTTGACAGGACCGGTGGATACCTGGTGCGAACAAAGTTCGAGATACCAATCGCAGCAGTCATTGTCCGCCTCCTTGCCACATCACCGGCAGGCTCCATACCCCCCGGGTGAACATCTGCGTGCGCCAATCGATCTCGGACGCATTCACCAGAGTCAGCCCGCTCAGTCGGGACAGCAGGGTTTGCAGGCCAACCTGCAGTTCGAGGCGAGCGAAAGCCATTCCGATGCACTGGTGCCGACCGTGGCCGAATCCGAGGTGCGGGTTCGGACTCCGCTGAGGGCAGAACCGGTCAGCATCCGGGAACACATCGCGATCGCGGTTGGCCGCATCAATGATGGGCAGGACGATTTCGCCTTTTAGAATCAGGCGGTCGCGCAGCTTCACGTCAGCGGTTGCGATGTGCGGACGCCCCGATGTACCGCCGCCCGCGCCGCCGAACCAAACCCAGCGCAGCAGCTCTTCGACCGCGGACGGAATCTGCTCGGGGTATCGGCGGAGCGAATCCACCAGTCCGGGCTGCTGAAGTACCTCGATGATACTTAGCGCGAAGTGACTGGCGGTCGTCTCTGCGCCCGACATGAGCAGGCCCATGGCGAGCATGACGATCTCTGCGTGGGTCAATCTCTTTGGCGATTCGTCCTGTACCAGGGCATCGATCAGCCCGCCCGCTGTCGTCTGGCTGCGCGATCGACTGACTCGACTTTCGAAGTAGTCGTGCAAGTCGCGGTTTGCTTTCGTGACCTCGTCAGGTGGGTAATGGCCAGCTGACCATGCGAGCGTTATTCGCGGCACGAGAAACGGCAGATCGGCGGTATCCAGCCCGAGGAGGGTCATGTGCACGAGGTTCGGAAAGGGCTGGCAGAACTGCGTGAAGATGTCGGCTGGTGGCCCCTCCGCGAGCAGGTCGTCGAGAAGTCGGTCGGCGACGCGGCCAATGAGCGGCCGCGACTGCTCAGCCCGTCGATTCGTGAACCATCCTTGGACGGCCTGACGCCGACGTGTGTGGGTCGGCGGATCCGAGGTGACCAGTGCTAGCGGTAGATCGGCGCCCGCGCCAACGGTCGGCGCGTGAAATTGTGCTCGACTGAAGCGGTTGTCACTCAACACGGTTCGTACGTCGCACTGACGAGTTACGGCAATCGCCGACGTGCCGTCAGCCAAGGTGACGTCGACGGTCGGTTGGTTGCGGAAGAGATCGACATGATGTTGCGGGAGCGAAGTGCGCGGACAGCTCTCCAGTGGCAGTTGCATGATGTCACCGCGGTCTCTGCGAGTGGGGGCGGAGGATGCGGACGCTGCCCGACCTACCGTCAATCTCGACCTCGTCGCCGTCGGAGATCTTGGAGGTCGCGCCCGGAACCGCTACTACGGTCGGGATACCGAGCATCCGTCCTGTAATTGCGGTGTGGGAGACCATGCTGCCGCGCTCGACGACGAGTCCCGTTGCGTTGAGCATCAGCGGTAGCCATCCAGGATCGGTTTCGCGGGCGATAAGTATCCGCCCTGCGCAGTCACTCGGCGGAACATCCGGTCGCAGCACCAATTTCGCACGACCACGGGCGATCCCCGCGCTGGAAGGCAGACCGGTCAGTTCGGTGCTGGAACCTGCGGTCGCCGATGTGGCAGCCCTGCGACGAAGATAGACGGCAGCGATCGGCGGCGGGGCAGTTGTGAGATTGGCTGCGAGGGCGGGCCGATCGCACGATCGTAGATAGGCGTCTTTCCGGGTCCGCGCCATGACGCGAAGGTCTGGGTGTGTGGAGGTGCCGTCGAAGGCTCCCAATAATTCCTCGACCTCCAGATGAACATAGTCCTCCGGTGAGTCCAGACACCCTGCAGCAGCGAGGTCAGACCCGAGTCGACGCATGACCTCCCGCGAGAATCCGTATAGCTGGGTGCGGCAGAACCGGGTGTCCTCGCGGGCTTTCACCAAGAACCTGGCCACCCCCAACCCGGCGCGAAGAATGGCCCTTCTCCAGCGTGACGGACAGATGCGATGCAGTTCATCGAGCGCGACTGTGGCCGCGGCCGATTCCTGAAGCCGCGCCTGTTGCATTGTCGCGCCCGCCGCAACGAACGGCCGCACGGCGTCGATGACCATCTCGGGTCTCTGGCGTGGCGTCGGCTCCTCGATCTTGAGGTCGTGCATGGCGCGATCGCCGAATTCCCTCAGGTGCGTACGGGCATCGGACTCCAGTTTGCCGCCGTAGGCGCCTCGTGCGATGCGGCTCCAGGTATCGCGTGCGTCGCCAGTCAACACTCGCGCCGACAACGCGGGGTTCGCGTTTATCTGCTCGGCGAGCCCGACCGTGGAGTGCACCGACTGTAACGTTCGGTTCGGCGGACCTCCGGGCAACAGCACAGTCAGGTCCACCTCAGGGGCGTCGGTCCACCGCCGCACCAGGACGGTCGCAGCGACATAGCTGGCCAGGGCGAGATAGCCAGCCAGAATCGGTATACCCCAGCGTGATTCGGCTTCTGACCACACTCGGCGGTACGTTTCGATTATCTCTTCAACCGGCTTTTGCGACAGGCCTGCCCCGAGGATGTGCTGAGCGTCCCACCACGACAAGAATCGCCGCAATTTGCGGGGAAAACTGATGGCCGCCCATATCAGTCGCGGCGAACGCGCGATAATGCGTGTGACGGACTGGCGTTCGAGCGCTTGGTCCGGGTTGGTATTTCGTTCTGCGAGCCCCAACGACCGTTCCCACATCGGACGAAGCATGTCCCATCCGGGGAGCTGGCTGTGCAGTGCGTACCACGCGTCCAGGCGGTAGTAGGCCCGGCCGTCGAGGTATCCGATCATACGACGAAGTTGGTGCTCCCGACTCCGCAGTTGGCTCTCAGGCACTCCGACGATGCGATAGAAGTCGCGGAAACTCATACGGTAGAAGACTCGTGCGTGTGAGTACGTCATCGCAGTGGTCACGCCCGGAAAGCTCTCAGTCAGATTGTGATTGGTCCATTCGATCGCATTCGCCGGCGTTTGGGGCGACGTGGCGGGCCGTGCTTGCACCAGGTGAATCGCCGAGTCGGCCGTGACGACGCCCTCTATGTCCTGGGGTCCGGACAACAGCCGCTCGGTGGTCTCTGCCAGCGCTGCGATCTGACTGATTTGCGCATCGGAGAACACCGGTAGGTCGGCGAGTCCATCCGGCACCCGATATTCGACAACGCCACCACCCGGTGCTCGGCGGAGCATTCTTCTCTTGTGGGAGAGGAGACGCTCGATCCCGTCCGCGCGTACGAAAAAGTGGTCGATGTCAGCGCGTTCGGCTACCGCACCTTCTCCGATGCCATAGACCGCAGCGACCACAGTTTCCCTGGCTCCGGTAGCAGGATCGCGGGTGAACGCGACAAACGACCGCTCGCCATCCATCATCTGCTGAATTCCCACGCAGATGCTGAGGACTCGGGGGTCGATTCCACGTCGCGCGCGGTAGAGTACCGATCTGACGCTGAAAAGTGATGCAGCACAGGCTGAAACGGTATCGATGAGCGCGTCGGCGCCAACGTACAGGTAGCTATCTGTGAGGCCCGCGAACGGGTCGGCAGCGTCATCTTCGCCCGGCTGTGCGTGGCGGCCGACCACGCATGCTCGGACTGCGACGTGGGGTGAGCCGAGGGCGGCGTACCTGTCCCGAATCGCGGTTTCTGTCTCCGGCATAAGTGGCATGTGTTCGGTGGCGCTGCGAGCCGCCTCGGCCCAGACAGTCAATTTCTCGACACTGGCGCCGACGCCAGGAAAGGTACCAGCCGCATCGGCGATGGCTGTCCACGGAGTTTCCCTGACGACGCAGAAAAACGGCGGCACGGAGATTCCGGCATCGCGTAACTGTTGCTGGCGCGCGAACTTGTGCCCAACCACGTCAGCGTCAGCCAGTTCTGCAGGTGCGTCAATGATCTTGATCATCACCACACTCCCGGCACGATCCGGCATCGCGTGTTGGCGAAAGCGCGGTATTGGGGGGATTCAGTAAGGATGTCTTCTTCGATCCTGATGCGCCAGATAACCGCGGCAACAAGGAGAGTCAGCGCCGCGATACTCGCAGGACTCGCAAAGTAGCCGGCAAAACCGATATTGGCGAGCAGCATCCCGGCATAAGCAGGATGGCGCAACACCGTATACGGCCCGGATGAAACGAGGCCACCCTCGGAAATCCGCACCACTCGGTGCGAATATTGGACGCCGAATTCATGAATCGCCCACGCGCGTAACGTCACACCAGCAACGAAGACCCCCGCCAGCACGATGCCGAACTGGTCGGGCACCGCGGGCGCGGAGTACGCGGCCGTGAGTGCCGTCGTGACTCGCGCTACCGCGTATGGAACCAGGGTGCGAGTCTCCGCGGCCGACTGTGTTGGTGTCCCGACAGTGATTCGTGCTTCGGAAAGCACCCACAACAGATATGCGGCGACAAAAGCCGCGGCAACGATGCGCCCGCCGACAAGGTGTACCGCGACCGCAATGGTCAGGCCGATGGCGGTCAGTGCCAACAGAGTACGAAGAATGTACATAGCGACTCGATCAGTCATTCCCAGCTTCCATCGAGTCACGGTCTAGCCTGCGCGCAATCGCGCATACTCGACCTCGTCGACACACCGGCTCGCGATGACGATCGAGCCGACTTGGATCGCTCGATCCCCTACTGCATGCACGTCGATATGGAGTTTGCGCGTCTCTTCTGGCGAAGTGGGCTGCCACGACAACGCCCACGTCATGTGACCCCGCGGCACCGCAGTGGGCACGTCCGCGGTGAGCCCGACGAAGATCATCTTCGTCCCCAGTGGCTGCTGACCCCATGAGTGAAGGATCGCGATGGCGAACTGGCGGGCAGCCTCGATAACGAAGGCGACCGCACTGGCCCGTGGCGGTATTCCGGCGATGGTGGCCGGCTCACGTACACGGGCCCAAACGCGTCCGGCTTCGACTGTGAGCGGGCCGATTGCGATATTTCCGGGGTCAGCCCGGTGCACCAGTTCACTCGGCATCGATCCGTTCCCGAACGCTGGCACCGGGGCAAGACTCGCAGGAAGCGCGGTCTCGCGTCGGCCCAATAGTCCCCTCGCTATGCTGCGGCCTGATTGGATGAATTCGAATGCGTGTCCACCGATTTCGCGGGTCGCATTCACCTCAACCGGGGCGTCGAGCTCGCAGAATTGGGCGAAGGTGAAGCGGAAGCACACATTGGCCGGTCGCAGCATCGCTGCGTGCTCAGCCAATTCAAGACTAGCCACCACCAGCAGCATTCCCGGCACGTGATCGAGCGGATGGTCGAAGAACACCGGGTCTTGAAGATCTACGCGGAGAACCCCGCGAGAAACGCCTCCACTGCGCGCTATATCCAGGGTGTCAATCGTGCGTCCGGGAATCACCCGAGACGTACTCGGTGCAAGTGCATGCATGGTTGCCTCCATCCGCTCGTTTGCGCCTTCTTCGATCCGACTCAAAGGACCACTGCAATAGAGATCTTCACTCGGATTCCGGCGGTGGCACTGAGTACAGCGCTACTGCAATCGGAGGTCAGCTCGGCGCGGTACTACTGAGTCGCCGAAGTACCGGCTTAAGTAGTGCAGCGCCGAAATCGGGCGATATCGCAGTGGCGCACTACTGCGCTCCCTGCACCAAACGCCAGCGACGATTTCTGTGGTGAAACGAAACGCCTGATCCACTGGCCATGTGTCGAGCACATCGCAGAAGGAATGATGATGGTTGAGGCAAGCATGTTGATCGCATCCGGCGGCATCAGCGTCGACCACCCTTCGCTGATCCGCCCATCCGATCAGTTGTCCCTCCTCACCGATCGCTTGCGCGAAATCCTGGTCAACGGTGGCGATTTCGATGCAATCTACCGTCACATCCTCGCCGTCCCCGGAAAGCGGATCCGATCGGCGATGGCGCTGGCCTGTGCCCGTCTGGTGCCCTCGGCTACCGCGCTGTCGCTGGGCGGCGCCGTCGACGTGGCTTGCGCGATCGAGATGATCCACGAGGCGTCGCTCGTCCACGACGACATCTGCGACGGATCACTCTCGCGGCGCGATGCGCCGTCAGTACCAGCCGCGTTCGGCGTCCGCACCGCCGCCCGAGCAGGATTTCATCTGGTCGGCGAGGCTTTGCTGGTACTCGCACGAGTGCTGGAAGAGAACCCGGCGGTGTTCGCGCGGCTCGGTGAGGCCCCTGGCGTCACCTACCTCGACCGCATTTCGGACCTGTCGTTCGGGCAGCTCATCGAGACCCTGCCACCTTCCGTCGACAACGGGGCCATGCGCAGGCACTACGAACTCGTGGCCGGGGCGAAGACTGGCACACTGTTCCGGCTGGCCTGCTCGTACGGCGGCACGGCGGGCGGCCTCGACGACAATCAGCTGTGCGCCCTGATGCGATACGCAGACCAACTCGCCCTCGCTTTTCAGATCATGGATGACGTCCGCGACGTCGAGGGCGGCCCCTCGCTGGGCAAGGAGGCCGCCGGCGACCTCGACCGAAGGGTGCCGACCTGGCCGGTGATCGAATGGCTGGCCATCCGGCCCGGGGCCCATGAAATGTGGCTCTCCGGGATGACTTCCACTGCCGACCTGCAGGCCGACCTGGTGCGTAGCGGGGCCACCCGAGCTGCCCGTGCCGTCGCCGTCCACGCCGCCCAGACGGCCTGTCGGGCGATCGATGCATTCCCGCCCTCCCCCGCGCGTGAGGAGTTGCGCGAACTCTCAGTGCGGGTGGTGTCCCGATGACCGGGGGGCGACTCGGCACCCTGGCCGACGCGCTGTGGCACCTGCACCGCACGCCAGACTTGGCCGCGATGCGGGCGGCCCGGTCACCGGACGCGCTGGCCCGGCTGGCGCTCGTCCCGGCGGCCCGAAACCTCGTCATCGCGACCGGTTTCCTTCCCGCGGACCTACGGTCCGAAGCCACCGCCGCCCTGCTGGCCTGCCGGGTACTCGACGCCTACGAAAACCTGAGCGCTCGCCCGCTGGCCGCCGGCGCCGTCGTCACCGCCGTGGACTACCTCAACGGCGACACCGACACACCGCCACCGCCTCTGCCGACGATCGCCGTCCGTGACCGCGAAGCCGTCGACCTGGTGCTGGCCGAGCGCATCTGCGATGTGCGGGAGCTGCTGTCGGAACTGCCCTTCGAAGGCCGCACACGGATCGGCCAATTGTTGGCCGATGTCAGCGAGGTGATGGTGCAAAACCTGGATCGCCCGCTGCCGAGGACCGCCTACGGCGAAGGCGTGTTCGGACGGATGATGCTCTACGTATGCTCACTCGTCGCCGAGGATGCTTGCGCCGAGGGCGATTTGAGCGAACTCGCCGGATGCATCGGCGTCGCTGCCCAGTTGGCCAACGACCTGCGGAACGGGGAACTGGTCCCGTACGGCGCCTGCGACCGAGAAGAACTGACCCAGAAGGTGATGCAACGCGTGCTGGCACCCGCACTAGGCAGCATCGCCCTGCTGGCCCGGCTCGGCCCGTGCATCCACAGTCGTGGCGCCCGGGTGTCGATGGCCTATCTGACCATGACGACGACCGCGTCCTTATGCGCGGCCGTCGGAGCGCCCGCACCCTACCGCCGACCGGTACGGCTGGCTGCGGCAGTGCTGGCGTCTGCCTCAACTGCTCAATGGACCGCGATGCTGAAACGAGTGCGCAGGTCCGTCGGTCGGGCGATCCACTGTATGTTGGGTGCGTCGCTCCACTCCCCGGTGAAGGCTGGCCCTGCTGCTCGATCGGGCGCGGCCGACCTTCTTACCCTTGGTGATCCGCGCTCGATGCCGCCCTCGGTGGGCCCGCTGATCGTCGACACGACCTTCAAGCTCGTCGAAGCCCTGCCTGCAGAACCGCTGACCGGCGAACTGCCCGAGTTCCAAGTGCGCCGCATGATGATCGCCGACCATCTGGCCTTCAGCGCCCTGGAACGGCTACGCCCCCGCGACGCCAACGGTATGCGGGCCCTCGCAACGCAATTCCAGCTCTCCGCCCTCCAGGTTGGCGGCGGCCCTACTGCGGGACGGTGATCGACGAAGCACCGGGCCCGATGCCAAACTTGCCCGTCGGTCCGCCGTTGATCAGGTTCTGCAGGGCCAGCACGGTGGTGATGCGGCCGGACTCCACGCTGATGTCGTCGACGGTGGTCACATCGGCGGCCATGCCCGCGTCGGCGCGGGTCACCGCCACCGCGGCGGTCCCGGCGGCGGATCCGTCCCGGCCGGCAAGCACGGTTCCTGCCCCGTGCGGGGCCATGGCCGCGGCGAAGCGTGCGACCGTCGAACCCTGGTTGCCGGCGTCATCGCCGAGTGTTCCCCCGGTGACGACCACCGCGGTGTTGGCCGCGCCGATGTGGTCACCCGAGTAGGTCAGGAAGCCGGTGTCGCGCAGCGCGGCCAGCACGGTGTCGCGCTGCATGTCGTCGGCCGGCCGGATCTCGGGCTTGCGATTGATCAGCAGCGCGATGCCGAGCAGATCACCGGCTTGGGATCCCTGGTCTACCATCGTGGTGCTCAGCTGCGCCCCGGCGGGCACGATCGAGGAGTTCACCACCGAGCGCAGCTTCTCCGCGGAGTTCGCTTCGACGAACTCACTCGTCAGCGCGATCGTCCCGGTGACGACGCCGCCGGCCTGGCCGACGATCCGGCTCATGGCCGCCACGTCGTCGTTGTCGGAGTCGGGGGTGCGGATCAGCACCACCGACTTGCCCGCCAGCGCGTCGCGCACGATCCTGCCCGACATCTGGGTGTCGAATTCATCAGCGGCGCTGAGCTTTTCGTTCACCGCGTTGCGCTGATCGGTGAGTGTGGTGATCTGTTTGTTCAGATCACCCTTTTCGGCGCGCAGTCCGGACAGCAGCGTGTCCGACAGCACGCCGGAGCCCAGGAACACTCCGACGGCCAGCGCGAGGAATACTGCTGCCAGCGAAATGGCATGTTGGCGTAGCGAAATCACAGCGGTGAGCCTTTCTGCCCTACGCCTAGGTCACCCAGCTCTGCACCCACAGCGAGAAATGGTTCCAGTAGGTCACGATCCAGTCGATGACGAACGTGTCGGCCCGCGACACCCACAGCGCGGCGATGATGGCGAACAGAACCGCCAGGATCAGCATGGCGATCGCGCCACCGGAGATGTGGTTGCGGTACAGCGTGGCAACGGCTTTCGCGTCGACCAGCTTCTCGCCCACCTTCAACCGGGTGAGGAAGGTCGACGGGTTGCTCTGCTGGCGGGAGCGATCGAAGAACTCTTCGATGCTCGCCGAATGACCTGCGGTGACGATCAGCGCGGCGCCGTGGTGATCGACGAGCAGCAGCGCCAGGTCGGCGGCCGAACCCGCGGCCGGGAACGTCATGGCCCCGATGCCCAGGTCCTGAATGCGCTCCAAACCGTTGGCGTGGCCGTCGGAGTCGGCGGGAAGCACCACCTGCGCACCGCTCTTGAGGACGTCGGCGCTCATCTGATCCGGGTTGCCGACGATCAGCTGGGGCCGGTAACCGTGCTTCTGCAGGACGTCGGCGCCGCCCTCCACACCGACCAGCACCGGCTGGTACTCCTTGATGAACGGCTTGAGCGCCTTGAGGTCTTCTTCGGCGCCCGGGCCGTCGGCCACCACCAGGACGTGGCGGCGGTAGACGTCGACGTCGATCTCCGGAATCCCGATCCCGTCGATCAGCAGCGGGCTCTCGCTGCGGATGAACTCGATGGTGTTACCGGCGAAGGCCTCCAGATGCGCGACAAGCCCAGTCTTGGCGTCCTGCATGAGGTCGGCGATCTCTTCGTCGCTGCGCTCCACGCCGTGGGCCAAACGACGGTCACCGGCATACACGCCGCCGTTGTGCAGCCGGATCTTCGCGCCGTCCTTGATCTTCTTGAAGATCTCCTCGCCTGCGGTATCGATCAGCGTGATGTTGTTGGCCACCAACACCTCCGGCCCGAGGTTCGGGTAGCGACCCGAGATCGACGGGGAAGCATTGACGACGCCGGCAATGTTCGCGTCGACCAGAGCGTCAGCGGTCATCCGGTCCAGGTCGAGGATGTCGAGCACGACGATGTCGCCCGGGCCGACGCGGCGCAGCAGGCGGTCGATGTCGCGGTCGACGCGGGCCGTGCCCGTGACGCCTGGTCGTGCACCGGTGTTACGCGAGAGAAGCGCTGACATCTTCATGGGGGGATTCTGTCGGCGGCTAGGCCCATATCAGTGGAGGCGCGCCGTAACAACAGCCCCACAAGTCACATTTTGTCACAGGAGTAACACGGTTTGGACGCGGGAACGCTGCCTTCTCAGCCCGCGCGATGGCCATTCAAGAAGTCAGCGACGAGGGCTTCCGCATCGAATCCTGCGCCGGGCACCGAGGCGCCCGTGCGCGACCATAGGCCGGATACGAGCTGTGGCGCGATCAGCATGACCAACTTCTGCCACGGATCACCCTGCGCCAGTTGCCCTCGACCTTGGTGCGCCTCGATGAGCCGAACGGCGTTGAGCAGGTTCGGCATCAGAGCCGCCATCGCCTCGCGCAACTCGGGATGGCGCGGGGCATCGGTGAACAGAGTCATGACGGCGCCCCCGTACGTCTGGGCCGTCTCCGCGTACGCCCGAACCAGCGCGACGAGGTCCGCCTCGACGTCATGGGTGACGGCGACCCGGGCGAACGACGTGTCAGCCAGGACACGGGTGAGGGCGGCATTGATCAAGGACGCCTTGTCGCCGTAGCGGCGGAACAGCGTCGCCTCGTTGACACCCGCGCGCTTGGCGATCTCCTGGGTCGTGGTGGAGCGATACCCCGATTCCGCGAACACCGTCACGGCCGCCCGGAAGAGCTCGTCCTCGTCGATTCGCTTCGGCATCCCATCAGTTTAATGCAAGTTATTACTTGCATTAAGGCTGGTGCGGATTTAGCATCCGGTGATCGACGAGAAGGGAGACTTCACCATGGCAATTGGTGTCGTTTGGTATCCACCGATTGATCGGCAGGCCTACGACGCGATGCGCCGCCGGAGTTGATTTTCGACGTGCACGCCCGCTAAGACCGGGTCGCGGCGGCGCGCTGACGAGTACCGTCAGCTGATGGGGTGGCGGAGCGCACTTGTCGTCGCGCTCGGCCTGGGCGCGGCGCTGATCGGTGGCGCCGGCATCGCCCACGCCGATTCGTCCGGCACTGGTTCGTCACCCCGCGGGCCCAGCAGTTCCACACATTCCACCGGCCATTCCCCGCCGGCGGCCATGCGCACTTCCAAAAAGCGGACTCCCCCAACACCTTCCGGCCCTCGCCGCGAAGCCGGCTCGGGCGTCGCGCGGCCCGCACCACGGCCCCCCGTCCAACCGGCACCGACTGCACCGGACCCGGTCACCGCCGTCACCAAATGGTTCGGCGAGCTGCACGACTATCTGACCGGCGCCCCCGAAGCCCAGCCCACTCCCGCTGACTCGACCCAGACACCGTACGGCGATATCGGGAAATGGATGCTCAAGCGGACCGGCAAGCTCGCCGACTGGCCGAGCCCTGCCTATCCATTCAAGACCCTCTACCAGCCGATCAACGTGATCATCGTCGACTCGACGTCGACCACCGCCGCCGAGTCGGCCGCCAAGCTCAACGCCGCGCTGACCGCCGCCGGCTTTCCCGCCCAGCAGATCCACTCCACCGGCTATCAGGGCGTCATCGAGGGAGTCGTCTACGGCCAGCAACCAACCGGATCCCAGGTGGCGTTCTCCAACGCGCACTGGCTGCTCATCAACGACCACGGCCGCGTCTTCGGCCCCGCACCCGACCCCGCCGGCACCGGCTTCGTGTGGACCGCCTCGTTCAGCCGGGAGCAGCCCGGCCTGTCCAATTTGAATCCCACCCACATCTACGTCTCATTCCGCAAGGCCCGCGACACCGTCCGCGCCGCGCTAGTGGGCAGCGGGGCAACCGATCTGGGTTTGGTCGGCCTCGACAACAAGCTGGTCGGACGGACGATGACGACCGGCGATCACGACGGCTACGCCGTGGTCATGTCACTCAGCTGAATCCCCGGTCGCTCCGCTCCTGCCCGCCGGAGCTGACCCGGTCCTCCTGCGCGGCCTCCAGCAGCTCCCGAGCGTGCGCGCGACCGGTGTCGGACTCCCCGAGCCCGGCCAGCATCCGGGCCAACTCGGCCACCCGCTGTTCGGTGTCCAAGCCGCGCACCTCGCTGGTGCCGTTGCCTGCGCTGTCGACGACCAGGTGGCTGTCGGCGTAGGCGGCGACCTGCGGCAGGTGGGTGACGACGATGACCTGGTGGCTGCGCGCCAAGCGCGCCAGCCGTCGCCCGATCTGCACCGCGGCCCGGCCGCCCACTCCGGCGTCCACCTCGTCGAACACCATCGTCGTGCCCTCGGCCGACGCCGCGAGCACGACTTCCAGCGCGAGCATGACACGCGACAGCTCGCCACCGGATGCGCTCTTGTTCAGCGGCAGGACGTCGGTGCCCCGGTGGGCGGTGAAGCCGAACTCGACGAGGTCGATACCTTCACCGCCGGCGTGCACGGTCTCGCCGGACGGCAACTTAAGCGGCGCGCTGTCGTCGTCACGGGCCGGCATCAGCGACACCGCGACCGTGAAATCCGCGTGGGTCATGGCCAGTCCGGTGAGCTCGGCGGTGATGGACTTCGCCAGGCCCTTGGCCGCCTTGGTCCGCACCTTGGACAGCTCCAACGCGGCGATGGCCACCTGCCCGGCTAGCTCGTCGACCCGGCGGGCCAGCCCTGCCAACGCATCCTCGGACACGTCCAGTTGGGCCAGGCGTTCCCGGGACTGCTTGGCCCACGCCAACACTGCGTCGACATCGGCGGCGTACTTGCGGGTCAGGCTGCGCAGCTCAGCCTGGCGGGCCAGCTTGGTCTCCAGCGCGCTCGCATCGTCGGGCAGGTCACCCAGGAAGCTGCCGAGCTCGCGGGCGACGTCACCGACAACGGTCAACGCGTCGGCGAGCTGGCGCGCCATGGCGCCAAGCGCGGGATCGTCGGTGGATTGGAGCATTGCCACTGCACGGCCCAAAGTGTCTGTCGCCGAATGGGGTTCACCGTCGGCGAGCTCGTCTACCGACAGATTCACGCGGGCACCGGCGACCGCCTCCCGCAGCGCATCGAGCTCCGAGAGCCGACGGATGTCGGCCACCAGCGACTCGTCCTCGCCCGGCGTTGGGTCGACGCCGTCGATCTCGGTAAGCGCGAACTTGAGCCGGTCGGCTTCCTGAGCCAGTTCGCGAGCGCGGTTGGTCCGGTCGACGAGGTCGCGACGAGCCACCTGCCACTGGTCGCGCACTTTCCGGTAGCGCTCGAGTTTGGTGTCGACGTTCGCGAAGCGGTCGAGTGCTGCCCGCTGCTCCTCGGGGCGCATCAGCCGCAGCTGGTCATTCTGCCCGTGCAGGGTCAACAGCCCGGTGGTGAACGTGGTGAGCGATTTGGCAGGCACACTGCGCCCGCCCAGGTAGGCCCGCGACGGCCCCTCCCGGCTGACGGTGCGCAGGGCGATGATGCTGCCGTCGTCGTCGCGGTCGGCGCCAGACGAATCGAGGATCTCGTCGATCTGGGCCGCGGTCGCATCGTCGAGTTCGGCAGTGGCGAACCGACCTTCGACGACGGCCCGATCAGCACCTGAGCGCACCCGGGTGGCGTCGGCCCGCGCCCCGCCCAGCAGATGCAGCCCGGTCACCACCATGGTCTTGCCGGTGCCCGTCTCGCCCGTGAGCACGGTCAGGCCGCGGTCGAACTCCGCGGTCGCGGCGCTGATCGCGCCCAATGACTCGATCCGGATCTCAGCCAGCATCGGCGAATCACTGCCCCCGCCAGCCGGTGACCGGCAGGCGGAACTTGCGCACCAACCGGTCGGTGAACGGCGCACTGTCCAGCCGCACCCACTTCAGCGGTGTCGTGCACTTGGTCACCTCGAGGCGCCCGCCGGCCGGTACCCGCATCTCCCGGCGGCCGTCGCAGAACACCAGCGCGTCATGGCTGTCATCCTCGATCTCGATGGCGATCAGCGCAGTCGGGCTGGTGACCATCGGGCGGGCGAACAACGCGTGAGCGTTGTTGGGCACCACGATGATTGCCTCCAGATCCGGCCACACGACCGGGCCACCGGCCGAGAACGCATAGGCGGTCGAGCCCGTCGGGCTGGACACCAGCACGCCGTCACAGCCGAACGAGGACACCGGCCTGCCGTCGATCTCCAGGACGACCCCGATGACCCCGAGCCGCGCGCCTTTCTCCAGGCTGGCCTCGTTGAGTGCCCAGCCGTGGGAGACGACCGTGTCCTCGGAGCGGACGGTGATGTCCAGCGTCATCCGTTCTTCGACGCGATAGTTGCGGGCGACGACGTGTTCGAGGACGGTGTCGATCACCTCGGCTTCGGCCTCCGCCAGGAAGCCGATGCGCCCGAGGTTGATTCCCAGCACCGGGATCTCCGCGTTACGGGCCAGTTCGGCGGCCCGCAGGAAGGTGCCGTCGCCGCCGAGCACCAGCACCAGTTCGCAGCCAACTGCGGCGTTGGCGTCGGCGTCCACAACCTCGGTGTCGGCGCCCAAGACCTCGGCAGAGAGCACCCGCAGCCCGATCCCGTTGTCGCTCAGCACTTTTTCCACCCGGCGAGCTGTCTCAGTGGCCTCGTCGCGGCCAGTGTGCACGACGAGCAGGATCACCCGCTCAGAAGTCATTGCGGTCCTTCCGCGACGGCGCGGCGTACCGCGGCGTCCAATTCGCCTCCGTGTAGCCCGCGCTCGGTCTCGGCGCGCAGCCACAGAAAGTATTCGACATTGCCCGACGGGCCCGGCAGCGGGCTCGCGGTCGCGCCAACCGTCTGCCAGCCCAGCGCATCGGCGCGGGCGGCGACGGCCAGCACCGCGGCGGTGCGCAACTCCGGATCGGACACCACGCCGCCGGAGCCGACCTGCTCGCGTCCGACTTCGAACTGTGGTTTCACCATGGGAACGATATCGGCGTCCCCCGACGCGCACGCGGTCAGTGCGGGCAGGACGGTGGCCAGCGAGATGAACGACAGGTCGGCGACCACCAGCCCGACGGGGCCGCCGATGGTGTCCGGGGTGAGGTCACGGACGTTGGTGCGTTCGATGACGGCCACCCGCGAGTCCGACCGCAACGACCAGGCCAGCTGCCCGTACCCGACGTCGACGGCCACCACCTCTGCCGCGCCGCGGTCGAGCAGCACCTCGGTGAAACCACCTGTCGACGCGCCCGCGTCCAGGCAACGCCGCCCCGTCACGTCGATACCGAAGACGTCCAGGGCGCCGATCAGCTTGTGAGCGCCGCGCGACACCCAGGTGCGCTCGTCACTGGCCTCGACCGTGAGGTTCGCGGTGACCGCGACGGCTGTCGCAGGTTTGACCGCCCGCATCCCGTCGATGCTGACCCGGCCGGCGTCGATGAGTTCGGCGGCCTGCTGCCGCGACCGTGCCAGTCCCCGACGGACCAGCTCGGCATCAACCCGGGCACGCCGCGTCATCGGTCGAACTCAGCCCTTCTCCACCGATTCCAGCGCATTGACCAAGATCTGGTGCGCTTCCTCGAGCTGGCGTCCGACCGCATCGATATCGACACCGGTGGCGTCGGCACTGTCCGGGTCGACACTGGGCAGCTGTGCCAGCACGGTGTCGATGTCGGTGCGGATCTGTTCGGGGTCGGTACTCATATCGCCGTTCACGCTAGCCGATCGGCCGCCGTCAGCAGGGACCAGCGCTGCAACGCGGCGCGTGCGGTGTCGTCACCCGCGTGCACCGCGAGGCGACGGCCATGTGTGGCTGAATCCCAGACCGCTCGTGCGGTGGCCCGGACGATCGACAGCCCGTCTGCACCCGGGTCGCCCCCGGCAGCCACGACGGTGACCGCACCATCGCTCACCTCGACCCGCCAGGCCGGGTGCTCGGCCACCTTGAGGCTGTCGGCCCCCTCATGCAGATCCCGCAGGTCGATGCCGATATAGGTGGGCCGCTGATCCGGTGTGGCGTGGACCGCCTCGGCCGCGGTGCTGACCCCGCACAACACCATCAGGCTCGGCAGCTCCGCAGCGTTGGCACCGGCGATGTCGGTGTCCAGGCGATCCCCGACGACCAGTGGGGTATCAAATGAGCCACGCGCCAGCGCATCTCGCATCAAGGCAGGCGCAGGTTTACCGGCCACCTGAGGCTCGGCGTCGGTCGCGGTTCGCAGTGCGGCGACCATCGAGCCGTTTCCGGGTAGCAGTCCCCGCTCCGTGGGCAGGGTGCGGTCGACGTTGGCGGCCACCCAGAGCGCACCGGCCCGGATCGCCAGCGCGGCCTCGGCCAGGTCCGGCCAGCCGGTCGTCGTCGAATGCCCCTGGACGACCGCGACGGGCTCGTCGGCGAACTGGCGCACCGGCTGCAGACCCACCGCCGCGATTTCGCCGGCCAGCGCGTCGGTGCCGACGATCAGCACCTTCGACCCGGGGGTGAGCTGGTCGGCGAGCAAGCGTGCCGCGCTCTGGGCGCTGGTCACCACATCGTCGGTGTGGGCGGTGAAACCGAGCTCACGCAGATGGGCGGCCACATCGTCGGCGGCGCGGGAGGCATTGTTGGTGACGAACAGCTTGCGGGTGTGCGCCGCATCGAGGGCGGCAATGGCGCCCTCGGTCGGCTCATGGCCGCGGAAGACCGTGCCGTCGAGATCGAGCAGCAGGCAATCATGCTGCTGCGCAAGGGTTGTCACGTCAGGCCAGCTCGCTGACCCGGTCTTCGGCGTCGGTGACACCGTCGATATCGGCGGCGGCGGCATGGATGAACCACTGCAGCGCATCGTCACCGCGGTCAAGTGCCAGCAGGGTTTCGGCGTAGGCGTAGAACAGTCGTGCCGCCGTGGAACCGGTTCGCGTCGGGTCGGGCTGCGGACTGGACAGCACGGCCAGGGCCTGTTCGAGCTGACCGAGATCCGCCCTGGCACCGGCAGAGACGATCCGCAGCTCGTCGGCGTCGTCGCCGGTGAGCTGGGCAGCCTCGGGGCTGCGGGCCAGTTCGATGGCACGTTCGGGCCGGCCGACGCCGCGTTCGCAGTCGGCGATCAGCGGGAGCAGTTGCGACTTGCTGCCCATCCGGCGGGCGGCGCGGAACTCCGCGAGCGCCTGGGCCCAGTCACCACACTGATAGGCGGCGACACCGACCGCCTCGCGCACGGCCGCGATCCGCCCGGAGCGGGCACGGGCAGCCTGGGCGTGTTCGAGGGCAGCCTGCGGATCCTCGTCGAGCAGTTCACCTGCCGCGACCAGATGGCGAGCGACCGTGTCCGCGGTCGACTTATCCAAAGTCGTGAGCTCACCACGTATTTCAGGCGAAAGCTGCTTGGCCTCGATGGACGCCGGGATGGTCGGAGCAGCCGGGCGCTGGGTGCTGTCGTCGCCGTTGGGAGAGTGCTGAGGCTCCGCCAGGCGGGCTCGACCCGGACCCGACCGCTGCGGGGCATTGGCGCCGCGGCGATCGCGCCCCGAAGCGCCGGCTCCCGAGGGACGGCGCGGCGGACGCCCGCCGGAATTGCCTTGCCTGTCATCGACCACCTGTAAAGGATACGGCCACGGGTCAGACAGTCACAATTGGAGATAATCGAATTAAGGCAATGGAATTGAAGAATGAGAAAAGGAAACGCCCCCCGATTTCTCGGGGGGCGTTTCACTAAATTGTGTTCGGCGGTGTCCTACTTTTCCACCCGTGTTGGGTAGTATCATCGGCGCTGGCAGGCTTAGCTTCCGGGTTCGGGATGGGTCCGGGCGTTTCCCTGCCGCTATGGCCGCCGT
>JAHFVD010000003.1 GCA_023264735.1 Mycobacterium sp.
CGAACGGGGTGACGCTGCCGCTGAACGGTTGATCGTCGTAGGCGCTGAGCGAGTTCGTCGCCCGCAACGTGAAACTGAAGGAACCGGCCGTCGTCGGGTTGCCCGAGATGACACCCGTTGTCGAGTTCAGAGACAGCCCGGCAGGAAGCGAACCGGTCGGCACCGTCCACGTGATCGGCGAATATCCGGTGGCGTGGATGGTTTGAGAGAACGCTGTCCCAACCCTCAGCGTGTTCAGGCTCGTCTCCGTGATATTCGGAGTCGACTCCAACACGCTGCCGCTGAATGGCATGTCGCCATTGCCGTAGGTGTTCGTCGCCCGCAACGTAAAGCTATACGCGCCAACAGTTGTCGGTGTCCCGGTGATCGCCCCGGTCGACGGGTTCAGGGACAGCCCGGCTGGCAGGGATCCGGATCCAGACACCACCGTCCACGTGATCGGCGTCGCCCCAGTGAATACCGGGGTTTGGGAGAATGCCACCGCGCGGTAAAGGAGGTTGAGGGACGTGGTGGAGATCGCCGGCATACCGGAGGCGATGGTGTCGATGTACCGCTTCGTGCCGGATCCGTACGTGTTCGTCCCGCGGACGGTGAAGTCATAGGCACCGGAACCGCTAGGGGTGCCGTAGATCTGACCGGTGGTCGGGTTGATCGCCAGCCCGCTTGGAATAGTGCCGGCCGAGATGTCCCATGCGATCGGCGTGGTTCCGGTGAAAGCCAGGTCTTGTGTGAACGGCGCGCCTTGGGTGATAGCTGCGAGCGGCGCGGTGGTGATGACGGGAGCAGTCCCCGTGATCGTGCCGCTGAACGGCTGGTCTGCCTGGCCTGCAATGTTCGACACACGGACGGTGAAGCTGAAAGCCCCGGTGGCCGTCGGCGTGCCCGACAGGACGCCCGTTCCCGGGTCCAGCACCAACCCGGCAGGCAGCGTCCCGGCAATCACGGACCAGGTTTTCGGATTCGACCCGTTGGCCATGATGACCTGCAAATAGGACTGGCCTGCAGTGAGCGTGCCACCCAACGATGTGGTGGTGATCGAAGGTGCGACAGCCGCACCGACCGTGCCCGAATACGGTTGAGTCGCTGAACCGAACGCGTTCTTGGCCCGGACGGTGAAGCTGAAAGCACCGGTAGCCGTCGGCGTGCCCGACAATTCGCCGGCCGACGAGAGCACCAGGCCAGCTGGTGGCGTCCCGGCGATCACGGTCCATTCCATGAAACCGCTGATCGGAACGGCACCAGTTGCCGCGAGGATCTGGTCGGTCGGTACACCCACATTCAAAAGGCTCAGGCTCGTCGTCGTGATCGTCGGCGGGTCACCCGAGTAGTCCGCCCACATGTCGCCATTGATCGCGTTGTTCGGTTCGACTGTCGCCGCGAAAGCTTCGAAGGGCGCTGACGAGCGCGGGTAATCTGCGTTGCCGCCGATCTGAACCCACTGGCCGTTCAACGTAAACAGCTCTCGCGCGAAGCGGTCCCAGGTCGCACCGTTGTAGACGGCGCAGTCGCCCGGCGAGAATGCCTTTCCGCCTGACCCGAAGTTCCTGGTGCCCTCCACAGTGGCCATCCACTGATCACCAGCCGTGCCCGTACCATCAACCAGTGCAGGGGAATTCGTGGCAGGGTTCCACCCACCCTTCCACTTCAGGCCGCTGCCGATCTTCCCCTGAATTGCAACATCCACGACAGCCGAAGCGGCGTCGAGGACCGTCTGGTTGTTTTGGACCTCTTCGACGATCCCATCGTGAATCGCTTCGGTGAAGTCGACCGGGGCACCAGCAGGGACGGCGCCGCTGGGGGTTTGCATCATCGGCTGCTTCTGCTCCGGATGCCCACTCACCGCAGCCAAGCCACCAAAATTGTTGCCTTGCGGCCCACGAAGATCCCCGACCGCAGTTTGCCCCGGCCCCGGCGCGAAATCGGC
Organism: Mycobacterium sp.; assembly: GCA_023264735.1. Lineage (GTDB taxonomy): Bacteria > Actinomycetota > Actinomycetes > Mycobacteriales > Mycobacteriaceae > Mycobacterium. The sequence goes on from JAHFVD010000003.1 coordinate 1,925, forward strand.
CAGATACTTCGCCGTGCTGTCAGCCGGTAGCCCGCTGATGTAGTACGGGGCGAACACCGCACGATGCTCACCGGGCATCTCGAACGACGTCAGGTACAACAGTGGCGTCGCCAGATTCAAGTCCGGATCATCCGACAGCAGCAGCACGCCGAGAGTGCCGGGGTCGTCGACGTCGTACGGGGCCGACCGTAAGGCCCTGGTGTCGTACATGCGCCCGTCGGATCTGATGTAGCCGGTGATCCGCTTGGCGTCGGCCAGCAGTGGGCGCACGGTATCGGAGACGGCCATGAATTCACCGGGTGTGATAGCCAGATCGAAATGGATCTCCAAACCCGTTTTCGCGACAAACCCGAGCGCGGTGAAGGTTTGGGAATCGGCGTGCATCCTGAAAGTGCTTGGCACAGTGCGCTCCTAGTCCTCAGGCTCGACGTCGAAGATGACCCGGCGCGGACCGGTCGCCCGCGGAAGCCGGACAAGTTCTGCGCTGATTCGGGGCGCCACAACCAGTGGCTGCACCGAAGCGACACTGTCAGCCGGGTTCACCACCACACTCAGTGCCGACCACGGACCGGCCTGAGCTCGGCTGGCAGTGAAGTTGTACGACGAACCGGTGCCCCGGCCCTCGGAGATCGCCAACGCCGCAGACGAGTTCTGCAGATAGCGCTGCGTCTGATTTGCGTTCGACAGTCCGGACTTCGTACCGAAGAATGCTGCGATCATCGACGCGGCAGAAGCATTGCCGGCGACGGAAAGCGACGTGCCGGTGCCGCTGGCGGTGGTGACCGTGCCGAAGCTGTCGACACCCGTGAAAGCCAGCGATGAACCGCGGATCTGTCGCCGAAGGCTGAGACCGAACATGTCGTGAACACCCTCTACCGACGCGGTCACAGCCAGCCTGGAGCCGGGAGTGACGTCGGTGATACCGAACACCTCGGTCCAGCCGCCACCGGACAATGCGTTCCACGCGATGACGCCCAGAGAGTCCATGACGGCGCCGTTACATTTCGCGGTGCGCGTGAGTGCGCCAAGGGTGGCAGATGTCACCGAGTAGGAAATTCCAACTAAAACACCGACATTGGACCCGTCGGTTCGTTGATGCCAATCGACCCGGTTATCCAGAGACACCGCCAGCAGACTCAGGTCGGCGGCATCACCGCCTCCGACGCCGCCAGAAAAGACGGCCATTAGGCCGAACCGTCCAGCGCGTTCAGGTCAACACCATAGGGCAGTTGGACGCTGAACTTGGGCACGACGATGGTGTCGCCCACGTAGTAATACATGGTCTTGTCGAGCTCTTTGACGATGCAGCAATGGCCGCCGGTGGATTGGTCCCAACCCCCCAGGAAGCGAATAGGTTCCGGCGCCGTCTCCACCCACGACAGATCACCCACCAGAGTCACCTGGCTTGTGGCGTCAGGGGCGCCGAACGCCTTACTCACCCGCGTGGTGAGCACCGACAGGTTCGACGTGCCGAGGTCGGTCGGCTCATCCTTATACAGCACCCAGTAATAGATCGATGGCGGCGTCCACGACACGTCACCGGTGAGCAGAAGCGCTGCCGCTTTCTGCGTGAAATACGAGGTGAATCCAGAAGGCATGAACGTCTCCCTATCGCTGGACGATGCGAACTCGGACTGTGCGGCGCAGCTTGCGGTTGATGATCGTGGGGTCGCCATCACGTGAGGAGAGGTAGACGGTGTGGCCGGCGTAATACGTGCCTGGCGCAATGCCATTACCGTTGATGCACAGGGTCGTATCGAAATCGGTGAAGGTATCCCACTGGATTTGCAAGATGTCGTTATCGAAGTCGAATTCCGTCTTAACGATCTTGTCTTCGGTGAGGTCGCATTCGTCCGACCAGTTGACGGTGTGATGCTCGATCTCCGTCGGGCCCATCGTGGTCACGTGAATGAACTGCTGGCGCGCCATTTAGCTTCCCCCCGGAAGTTGGTTTTCAGGGTTGGCCGAGTTGTATTCGCCCACAGACGGATACGCCGACACGAATGACGGCGCGGCCACGATCACGCCATTCAGGTCAGCGAGGTTGGGCGGAGATCCTTCGCGATAGACCTTTAGCCGCCAGATCGGTCCGTCTGCACCGGGTTCGAAGGTGACACCACCGAACCATCCGGTGTTGAAACCAGCTACACGTTCGGCGACCGCGTCCATATCGCTCTTGGCTACTAGCACCGTTACGGTCGCGGTGATCGTCAAATCCATTGCCGTGCCTCCTTACTGGTCATCAGCCGAGAACACCGCAAACGTCCCTGGCGAGGTTTGCGCGGTGAAGAAGTTGCGGTCCGCGACGACTACCTCCAGCCCCACAGACCGGTAACCGGGGCCCGCCTGGGACACCATGGCGCTGTCGGTGTAGTCGACGACGATCACGCCGTTACGAATCAGCGTGAAGTGATACAGGTCGGGCGTGGTGTCCCCCACGTAGAAATCCCAGGCATCACCAGCGCCGACAGTGACCGGGTTGGACGCGAACGGTGTTGTCGTGCCGGATACCCGGCAGCCGATCCGAGCACCGCCGGAATCAATGCCCCCGTAGACGAACGTGTTGAATGCCGAGTTGACCCGACCACACAGCGCCGCAGACGAGTTGGATCCGAGGAACGCCGAATCAACCGGCCTCGGCATGACGGTGGAGATGACCTGCAAGTCGCTCGCCGTGTCGGCGGCGTTCCACAGCAGGCGTTCATCGGCGGCGATCCCGAATGCGTACGCGTAATCGAGTCGGCCCTTGCCGTTCTGGTAGAGGTGTCCACCGCCGCCGGAATGAAAAACATCCCAGTTCGCGCTGGGCAGCCCTGACGTCGGGGAATCGAACAGGTCGACAATCGGCCTGGTGCTCGCGGCGAGCTGAGCCAGTGCGTAAGACGCGGCATCCTGTGCGTCGTCGGTGTTCTTCCACTTGATGCCGAACTGTGCGAGAAATGCCGCCAAGGCGTCGCCGATGTGATCGAACGTCGTCACCGTATCGTTGAACGCTTGCTGCAGAATCGCTTCCATGATCGCTAGCGGCAGCGGAATCCCCCGACGCAGACCGGCGTAGAGCTGTTCACCGACAGCGGGCCACGCCGAACCGCCGCCGAAATGCGAAGACTTCAGGGCCGCGGTGATGGCGTCCTGTGTGCGAGCTGGAAGGTTGGCCGGAGTAGGCCCCGCATCGGGGTCACCTGTTAAGCCGTAGGTGACTCCGTCGCGGATCTCGGAGACACCGTTGGGGATGAGCACTTAGCGTGCTTTCGCGGCCATCGCTGCGTCGACCTGGCGCTTCAACTCGGGCGGTAACAGTGCGCCGAGCCGTTCGCGCTCAGCCTCCCGCGCGGTCGCGTCATCCTTGACTGCTTGCACCTTCGCCGCCATCGCCGGGTCGACGTGCGCCAGCTCCGCCAGCAGCTCGTCAGGATTACTCAACGACGCCATCCGCTGCGGCGCGTGATTGCCCATCCACTCGGGGCCTTCACGGATCAGCTGCTTCGTCGCCAACTCCGGGTGCACCCGCACCCCAAGCTCCACCAATTCGGCGGCGAACACCTTCCGCGCCGGCGCGGGCAGCCGATACAGCAGCGCAGCCAGATCATCGACGTCACTCACAGCGCATCCTGCCCAGCCCACGACGTGACCTCAATACCCGCGGTCAACGCTGAAGACAGCCAATAGAATCCGGAATATTGATATCCTGGACCATGCGGGACGATGCCCGCCGAATCGGTCCACTCCAAGATCGGGCTCAGATCCGAACCCTTATAGATCGACAACGTCTTGGACTGATTCGAGTATCCGACCGTGTAAACATCACCATTCGACACACTGTTCGACAGCGGGGAGGTTTGCGCCGCGATCGACGTCGGTCCAGTCAGCGTCCCTAGCGCGATCTGGTTGGAGAAGCCCGTATCCATCGCTGCCACCAGCCCGGACCTGAAGTTGATATCAGCGGCCACAACGATGCCGAGGGTGCCGTTCTGCAAGTGCAGCGGGTTGACCACGCTCACACGGACCCGAACGCTATCGGTGTTGAACGGAATCCAATACCGCAATGCCGCACTGGTATAGAACGTGATATCCGTCGACAAACCGTTCGGCAGCGACAGGCCACCGTTCTGATGGATGATCGACCGACCACCACCGACGTGCACCCACTTACGGCCCAGCCTGGTCCGCTGGAAACTGTCAGCGAACTGCTGCGGCGGTTTCACCACACCAGCCGGCGCGGTCGAGTAGAACGGCTCCTTGCGGATCACCTTGCCGTGACGGATCGGCACCGGGCCATCCATCGTGTCGAGCACGATGACGAAGTTGGCGCCGGCCGGCACCTGGTCCATGTCTTCGGGATCGCCCATGAAGCTGATGGCTTCGGGGGCAACGGTGCCGTCGATCTCGACAATGGTCTCGCCGGAAGTGTCGGTGAACGTCGCCGTCGCCCCGTAGGCGTTCGCCGGCCACGTGCTGCCGGGGTCGGCCATCAGGTAGGGCGGTTCCCATGGCGATGGGTTCCAGATGCCGCCCTTGGACAGCAGAACGGCTGCCTGCTCAGACTGCATAATGGCCCCTCACTGGATTAGGTGAACGCCGATGTCGCTGATGCGGTCCATGGCTTTCTTGAACATCTGCGCGTCACGCTCCGCGCGGGATAGTGCCGCCTTGTTCTGGCCGCACTTGACGAGATATTTCGATGAGCCTTTGTCGTCGAGCTCGAGGGAGTCTTCCTCTGCCTGGTTGATGAACGTGATGTCGATTCCCATGCGCTGCAACGCACCCGACGTCGACCCCATCCGGGTACCGATGTCGTAGTCGAGGCCGGGCATCACCCACGTCGACTCGTCCAGCACGAACGTGTGTGCCGTCTTGGCTTCGGTGTCGGTGACCCCGCCTAGCGCGGTGGCCACCGCAGACAGGGAGAACGAGTTCTGCTCAGCACCGGACTGGAAGATCTCCCACAGGTGCGCCCACCCGAGTTCGCCTGCACGGTTGCCGAGTTCGATCTGATCCCAGGCGGCGATGGTGCCTACGAGGAACGGCATGACGACGTCACTGATGATGTCGCCGAGGCTGTCGAATCCGAACAACAGCACATAGCCCAGCAGGTTGCCAACCGACTCGATCATCAGCTTCACGAGCGCATCAGCGGTTGGGTTGTCGCCGCCGACGATGACTTGCGTTGCGGTGGCTGGTGAGTAGGTGACGTTCGACTGAAGGTCGTTCCAGTACGAGTCACGCACCACCAGGCCCGGGGCTGCGGCGAGTGACCGCATCCAGCCGTTCTGCCAGTACTCGTCGGGTGACAGCTCTTCGTTGTCGTCGATGACGGAGAGCACCGACTGGACGCCGTCGTCGAGCCACGTCAGTAGAGAGCGGACGAACCCGCCGCCGACACCGGTGAAGTAGCTGCCCGCCTCCCCGAAACCGGATTCGTCGTCGATCCAGAAGACGCACGCCCCGTTGGCCGGCTGAACACCGCCGATGAGGCCCGACATTTGCTCGCCCTCGTCGGTGAAGACGCGCCGGTGACGCAGCACGAGCTGGCCGGCGTCCAGGCCGTCGGCGAGGACGGAGTCGATGGTGTTCATCCGCGAGGCGTAGAGCGCCCACAGCGACGAGTCGGCGAAGAACGATGGGCATTTGACGTGGACCTGCCACGAGGATGGGTCGATCGAGTCCACCCACTGCTCGGGGTCGAACGGATCGTCAGGAAGGGTCCACAGGTTGCCCTCTTGCCGAATGACGTTCAGCAGGAACGTGATCGCCGCACCCCAGCACCCAGGCGAGAACACGAAATAGTCCCTGGGAAACTGAAAGACCGGGATAGGCAATAGAGGGTTCGGTGGGCACAGCAGGAATTGCAGGATCTGCTCGTCAGAATTGAAAGTCATCGTGACGTAATCGACGCCGTCGATCGTCTCGGCCGACCAGTGATGCATGAAACCGGTCCACCGCCACGCCCCACCGAAGCGGTCGACGCGGACGATGACGTTCTTGCACTCCTCCGGGGTGTTCGGGATCGAACACACCAACTGCGCGAGGTAGTGCGTGCCCCGAACCGTCAGCGTCCCCTGCGAGGAGACGTTCTTGCGGCGCGGGAAACGGCCCTTCTGGATGTCGAAGGCATTGAACTGGCCGCGGCGATCCAACCCGGATGCGTCGTTACCCCACTCCTTGTTGGTGTACAAGGAGATTTCAGTCAGGGCGTGCTTCATCGCGTCGTAGACGGCGCGGATCTCGTCGGTTGCTTCGCGGGTGCCTTCGAGATCGAGCAGAGTTGGCATCTACACGACCAGCGGGGTTCCGAACGGCTCTGCGTACCAGCGCGGCAGTGTCAGGGTGATGGCGCACCCGTCGGTGACGCCGGTCGCGCGGACCACACAGCCCTCGGTCGAATCGCCGGCGCCCGGCTGGATCGGGTACTCGAAATCCAGTCCGGCAGAACGCAGCCCCACCGGTGTCTCCTGTGTCGAGACGTAGGTGCGCTTGTCGGGGCGGGTGAACACGGTGACGTTTCCGTCGGCCTCGATCAGCGTCGGCGTGGGCACCGTCTTGCCGGCATCGCCGCGGCCGCGCCCGTAGTACTCGCAGCCGTAGGAGTAGTCCGGGAGGTAGTACTTCGCTCCCCAGGTCAGATCCCACTCGGGGAAGATCTCGACGGTGCAGGGGTTGTAGTACGGCATCGTGGTCCAGAAGTCTCCGGAGCCAGTGAATTCGACGGAGTACTTCTCCGAAGGGCCGACGTAGAACGGCAGCTCGGCGGCCATCGTGTGCACCACGGAGCCGTAGGAGAAGCGGTGTGGGTCGACGCCCTCGAAGTTCTGCGCCGAGAAGGGCTTGGCCTCTTGCAGATTCCGCAACCCGAGGCGCCGTTCACCGTCGAGGCTGGTGTAGACGATCGTCGCTTCATACTGCGGGGAGAACATCGCTTTCCACCGCGAGTAGATGGTGTGCCACAGGTGCTCGTCCTGCGTCATCGGATGCCCTGTCTGCGGGTTCAGGATGTTCACCGTGAACACGACGTCGCGGCGTTTCGGCTTCCATGACTGGAAGAACTGCCCGAAACCGTAGGAGCCCCAGTTAGTTTGGATCGGCATGTCGTACAGTCCGGTCGATCCGGGGGCGAGGAACGGCCCCCAGGTCAGGTCCGGGTCGGAGATGCGGCAGAAGTCACCATTGACGCCGATGACGTCGATGGTGTCGCGGTGGGGTCTCATCCGCCGTAGTGCGCCAAGCCTGCGCGGGATTGCGCGTCGCGGAGGTCGAGGTATTGGGCGATTCGGTCGATGTCGGAGATGCCGTTGAAGTTCGTGACAGAGCCGCCACGCAACGGAGCTGTGACGGGCGCGTTCTGCTGCGGGAACACGGTCTGCCCGAACATGCGGTCCTGCGAGCCCATCGAACCGGGGACCGAGCCCACCAGGAAGCTGGAGGCGACGTTCACCGCACTGTCGACGACCTTGCCACCCTCCTTGATCAGCCCGTCCACGAACTGGCCCGCCTGCGCACCGCCCGGCAGTCCAGCACTCGCCATACCCGCGCCGATCGCCTGCGACGCCAGGTTGCCCAGCACCGAGGCTGTAGACGCGATGCCTTGGGAGATCGCGGGCAGGTTGTGGTTCAGATTCGTGGGTGCTGGTGCGACGTTGGCGTTACCGCCGTAGAACCCGCCGGGCGCCGATGTCGCTGCCGATCCGATCCCAGCGGTGGATGCCGCCGAGACTGCTGGGGTGGCCGACTGGCTTGGCGCGACGGACACCGGGGGCGGAGGAGGCGTGTTCTTGAACTGCGCCTGAGTAGTCGGCATCGGCGGGGCCGGATTCGGACTGGGGATCATCGCGGCCGGGAATCCCACACCGCCACCGTTCTTGAACCCAGCAACGCCCCGCCGGTTTCCCCGCCAGATGTCTCGCGAGTCACCAGGAACCGGAAAGTCGTTGTTTGGGGGCCACTCACCTGGCATCCCGCCAAAGATGTTCGGCGGTACCATCTTGCCGTCACGGTTCGGACCCCACGGCACCAACGGATCACCCGGGCCCGCCGATCGCGGCGGTGTCCAACCCTCGCCCCCCCACCAGAAGATCCGATGAGGGCGATAGCTACCACCGAGTGTTGGGTCGCCGGGGTTAGGAGATGCGGACCCCTGCTTGATCAGGTCCATCAGCTGGATTGATCCGCCGCCAGCGCGATGCAGCGCTGAGCGGAACTTCATGACGTTGCCCTGACCGCCCATTGCCACGACGTCTTCTGCCGTCAGGACGTGCTCGCCGTTCGACAGCATCGCTGGAATCAGGTCCGACTTCGGGCCGCCTGGTCCTTGGGCCGCGCCACCAACCGCGAATCCGCGACCGGGGACACCAATCCAGTTCGGGACGCCGTTGGTCTGTCCGTAGCGGCCTTGGACGTAGGTGATGGCGGTGTTGATCTGGTCGGCGGGGTCCCAGATGTTGCGACCACCGTTGCCGGTGAAGGTTGATGGCAGGAAGTTGAACAGCCCCTCGACACGCTGCGTTCCACCGCGCCCATTCGAGTCGTTCGCGTTGACTGATCGCGGGTTACCGCCAGACTCGGTCTGGATCTGCCGCAGCAGCGGATCAACCCATCCTGGTCCGAGTCCACGGGATGCGACGATCTGCGTCACGAGAGACCGCCACTGGTTTGCGCCGGCGCCGGGGCTGTACTTGGCGCCGGCGACTAGCCCGCTCCCTACCGAGGAGACCGAAGACCCAGAGATGACGCGGCTGCCCGGCCTGTCGGATGCAGACGATGAGCTGGAAGTGGAACTGCTGCTCGAGCTACCCGCGCCGTCGTTGGCGCCCAACAACTTCCCGAGCGGGCCGTCGCTGCCGAACGCGAAATCGCCGAGGGACTGACCCGCCTGGTTCCATGAGTTGTTCGGGGAGAGGATCGAGTTGCCGAGGCCGAAGAAGTCGAGGCCGCCTTGCCACAGCGCGGTGGCGAAGCCACCAACGGTCTTCGCGGTGAAGTTCCCCAACCACTGGCCGGTCTGAGAGCCCCAGTTCATCAGGTTGTCGCCCGGATTCGACGACCCCAACGACCCGAGCAAGCCAAACAGTCCGGGGACTTGGGCGAAACGATCACCGAGGGAGAAGCCGCCGCCGGCACCCTTGGCTGCGGCGCCGATTCCACCGCCAGCACCGGGCGCAGCGTTGACGATGCCCTGACCGATACTCATCGCGTTGCCAATCGGCCCCGACATCCCTGACGCGATGCCACCGATGATGTTCTGGAGGATGCCGCCGTTGCCCGCTGTCGGGTTCGGGGCGATCGGGCCAGTGGTGTTCGCCGTGACCGGGTTGCCGTTCTGGTCGACATAACCACCGGGGGCGAAACTCCGACCTTTCGTCAACGCCCAAAGCTTGTCGTCGCCAACAGCTTTCCGTGCATGCGCGGGAAGCACCCACTCGTCCGGGTGTAGCTCGGCGATGTAGCCGCCCGTCGGTCCGTTTCGGCGGTTGAGGGTGGGGCCGCCGGTGGCGTGTCCGGGAGGCCAAAGCAGTCCCCCCGTGGGATCAACAAACTGATCGCCGCTGCCACGGCGTTGCCTCTGCGCGTTGGCGTCACCGCCACCAGGGATGGTGGGGGGCGGCGCTGCGAAGGCCGGGTCGCTGGCTGCACCGGGAATGCCGAAGCCGGGTGAAAACTCTTGGTTGGTGACATTTTTCCCTGCGGAAGTATCAGGTCCGCCAGCCGCCTTGATTGCGTCCTCGTACGACTTGCCGCCGATGATGCCGCCACCGGTGATCACAGCCATAGCCGCGGCGATCGGCGCTATGGCTGCCGCCAGCGGAGCGAGCCCCGCAGCAGCTCCCGACCCAGCCGCGGCAGCGGCCCCGGGGAGCAACCCCAGGGCCGTTGCAACCTTGCCGATGTTCGTCACCAAGTCCGTGACGCCAGTGATGGTCTTCCACGTCAGAAAAGCGGTGGCGACTGCCTGCACACCGCCCGGGATGCTGTTGATAACCGACAGCACACTGTCGATTACCGGCAGCAGCGCATTTGTCGTATCGCGCGCCGCGGCGAACACGCCCGGCAGCGTCTGCGCCAAATTCTGGAGGACCGGTAGCCATTTATCGAGCTGCTCCCTGCCCTCGCGGAAGAAGTTCTTCAGCGCAGCCTGGCCCTGATCCGAGTTCAGGAACTCCGAGAGCTTCTTGCTACCTTTGTCCAGCGTCCCGAGCAGTCCCTCCCCACCGCCGGCCGCCTTCGTAATCGCCGTAAACGACGTGCCGAGGTTGAGCACCGTGTCACCAAGATGGGTCAGGCCAGTCAGTCCATCGTTGATCCACTTCGACAGTCGCCTATCAGCATCGGCAGCCGTGATGAACTTGTCGAAACGGTCAGCGACCTTCCCCACGGCGTCAGCCAGACGAGGTAGCGCGTCAGTGCCGGCCGCCGTCAGAGTTCCGATCGCATGAATGATTGGATCGATGGCCTTCGTCAACCGTCCTTGAGCGTTGGCGGTGTTCCCGAAGATCCGGTCCAGGATGCCCTGCGATGACGGCGACCCCAATGACTTCATCGTCTGGTTGAGGTTCTGCCCCAACGCCTTCGAAATCCCGTCCACACCCTTGGTCAGGCTGGGAAGATCCGAAGCAACCAGCTGCTTGAAGCCGGTAGAGAACCCGGCGAACATGTTCTGGCCCGCAAGCTTCTTGAGGTC
>JAHFVD010000169.1 GCA_023264735.1 Mycobacterium sp.
CGGGCGAGGAGGTTGTCCCGGATCTGCTCGAGGCGAGGTCGGGCGGCGGGGTCGGGGCGCAGAAGCGGGCAGCGCAGACAGCTGTGTTCATGGATGCAGGGAGTGTCGTACGAGCGGCCGCAGTCGCCGACGGCGACCTTGCGTTGTTCGAAGTGGCCGACGAATTGCGCCCATTCCTCATCGGTCGGGGTGCGGTATTCCTCGCTGGGGCGCAGCGCGCGGCGGCGGGCGATGAAGGCTCGATGACCGTTGATCACCTCTTCGGGGTAGACGGCTTTGTATCCAATGGTGGTGTTGATGTCACGGTGTCCAGCGACGAGTTGGGCGATGTGCGGCGGCATCCCGTGAGTGATCGCATCGGTGATGAACAGTCGACGGAAGTCGTGGAAGGTGTAGCGCAGCGGGCGATTACTGGCGTCTTTGACGCCGATCGCAGTCAGCGCGTGGTCGAGATATTGGCGTAGCGCCCTCTCCGATACCGCACGGTTCTCGAGTCGTCGGTGCCATTGGAACAACAGCGGCATGGGTGGGTTGTAGACGCGTTCGTTCTTGTCGTAGGAGACCACCAGCGGCACGTGCGGCTGGCCGAGACGGATCCTGGCGATGATCGCGGACAGCACGTCGGCGAGTTCGGGTGAGATCACCAGCAGCCGTTCGGTGTCGGTCTTCGACGGGGTAATTTGCAGCAACGGGATCAGCTCGCCGGTGGCCGGCAGCCGGTACTGGATCAGGCTGTGGTGGGACAGCTCGGTCAGTTCCTCAATACGAATTCCGGTGTGGCGCAATACCTCCACCACAGCCCACGTCCAGAACCCGCGGTGTTCTTCGAAACTGAGATCGCGGCGCGGTCCACTCTCAGGATCTTCGGCCCAGATTCGGCCGGTGGTTTCTGTCTTCATCTGCGACCGGCGCAGGGTCGCCCCGGCGGCGGTGAACAGTTCACCTGGCCTGGCGCGTTCGGCGGCTGCGAGCAACTCGGCGGCGCCGGTGCGTTCGGCCGCCACCCAGGAGACCAGCGCTGGCAGCACCGGGAGCCGTTCGCGGGTGCGGGCGTCCATGCGGGACTTTCGTTGTGACCGGTCTTTCTTGTGGGAGGCGTCGCTGGCGCTGACCGGGCAGCGCACCGCCCATGGCCCCCATCGGGCCGGATCGTCGTCGGCCCACTCGGCGATGTCGAGGTAGAAGGCTCGCACCGCGGTGAGCACGCTGCGCCCGTCCAGTCGCGCCGAGGCGACATCGACCCGTTCACCGTCGTGGGTGGTCCTCGTGCGGGTGAGCGCGCGTTGCTTCCACGCCGCAGCGACGTCGCGAGGCAGTGTGAGCGAGTCGATGCCAGGGTGGTGGGCCTGCAGATCGGCCCAGAACAACTTCCCGAGCAGGTAAGCCAGGCGTTGCAACGAGGAGAAGTCCACCGACAGCTGACGTTCCCGCAGGTAATCGACCAGCACGTCCCGCACCGGCCGGCAGGCGATCCGGTAGCGGTCGATCAGCTGCTCACAGCTCGGTTGCCCGCGGCCGGAGAACATCTCGATGGCGGCGGGCGCATCTTCGCTCAGGACACCGTGCGCGCGCAGCAGCTGGTAGAACAACGGGCTGTGGGCGTAAGCCTCGGATGTGGCGCGCATGCGGGCTGCGATCCCGAGAAGCTCAACGCAGTCGCCGACGCGCACCGCGTCGACCGAGCCGCCCTTGGCGGCCATGATGACCGCGATCCGGGTCAGTGCCTGCTGCCCGCTCTGCAGTCCGACCCCGCCATCCGTGCACAACTGGGCGAGTGCGGCGAAGGCTCCCGGGTCCCGGGTGCGGGCCATCTCGGTGGCGAGGTTGCGGCGCGCCGGCGCGAACCGCAGCAACCACTCCTGACTGGGCCGGATGACATCGGCACAGATCAGCACCAGCAGCCCGGGGCTCAAGTGCGGCAACGGTTTCGCGCGCAGGGTGTCGGGCCTGACCAGATCCCGCCAGTCCCGCTGCTCTTCCGCGCTGCTGGCCCGCCACCGCTGCTGCCAGCTGTCCCCGGACTGGGTCTGCAGCCAGCTCAGCACCGCCAGGATCCCCAGCCGCCGAGTCTGTTGGCTGTTCGGGTTGTCCAACGCCAACGGCGCGGACAGGACCCGACCGAGTACCTCGGAGCGGCTCGGCTCGGTTGCCGACCACGACACGGCGACAGGCCGGGGCGGGAACGAAGCGAGCAGTTGCGCCCCGGTCGGATTCGCCGACTCGGTGATTGCCAGCGGGGCGTCAACGGTTGGCGTCCAGATCCTCTGGCCGCTGGCGGAGGTCACGTCGCGTCCTTGCCGAACATAATCTGCAGACTCTCGGCGCGGTATTCCGGAGCTGGCGGTGCGTCCGGGGGACGGTCGCGGCGACGCGAATGGAAGGTGAGCATCCCGGCGATCACTTCCTCGGTCACCGGATTCAGGTAGCGCTGTGTGGTGGACAGGTTGGCGTGGCCCATCACCCATTGAATGTCGGCCAGCGGCACCTGCGGGTCGCGAGCCATCCGATACGCGGCGGTGTGGCGAAGGTCGTGCAGCGACCAGTTCGAACCCAATGCTGCGTTGGCGCGGGTGAACATCGCCCGTGCCGCGTCATAGCGTAGCGCCCGAAACGGGCGCCGCAGCGTCCACCACAACGGCTCGTCCCGGCCGGACGGAACGAGACCGTTCAGCTGCGCCTGATACAGCCGAAGCCACACGAACGCGTCAGGTGCGGCGGGCAACGGTTGCAACACCCGGGTTCCCTTCCGGATCACGGTGATCAACTGTTGTCCAGGGTCGACATCGGAGACCTTGGCGCCCAACAACTCCGAGGCCCGCGCCCCGGTCGAGACCCAGAATGCGACCAGTGCCCGGTCGCGATGAGAACCTAGCTGCGCGAACAACTCGTCGAATCGGTCGTCCGGGATGCAGCGCGGCGCCCGCGTCACCACCTTCGGGCGATACCGGCCGCTGCGTTGCCCGGGGAACGGATCCATCGGGTTGTGGTGCGCATTCGCCCGACCTTCGCGGCGGTGCCGAGACAACGGGAACGGATTGACCATCGGCCCAGTGCCTGCCTCCAGGTGAAAGTCGTAGAAGCCCCGCAACACGCTCTCACAGTGCGCAACCGTCGCCGCCTCGTACCGGTCACCGCGAATGGCCTTGCCGGTCAACGAATTCGACCCCGACGAGGCCTGCTGCAAACCCGACTGCAGGGCATCGCCGTCGGGATAACGCCAATGCGGTCGCGCCGGTTTGACCGCGATCTGCAACCAACGGCAAAAATCACGTGCCTCGGTTCGAGTCGCCTGGTCCCAGTCCACCTCGAGCACCCACAAGAACCGGAACCAGCGCAATAGATCCATCCCATACGAACGATGCGTCGTCGCCGGTCTCCCGCACGCCGCCAACTCGGCAAAGAACGCCGCTACCGGCGCGACCACCGTGCCATCACCGTCAACGAGTCGATACGGCTCGAACAGATCTTCCGTCGCCTCGAGCAACCCCAGCGCCGGGACCACCAGTCCGGACAACTCGCGCGGCACGTCCCTGTCGTTGGTCATGAGAAACGAACCTAGCGAGCCCAGTCGAGCCCCGCACGCATCTTCGGAAAGGCCGACACGGTAGTTCGGTCAACAGGTCGGTCTTGGCTTCGCCACCGCGGTAGGTCACCGAGGCCTGCCAGACCGCGCGGCCGGCCAGGTAGCGCACCGGCTTGCCGGCATCGGCCAACACGGTCAACAGCAAGCTGGCGTACACCGTGGTCAAATCCACCGTCCAGGACACTTCGTGACCCAGCGCATCGATCTCTGCGATCAGCTCGCGGATCGGTTGCTCATCGTTGGAGAGTTTGCGCGAGAGCACCGCCGTGCCCTTGTCGTCGACCACGCAGACCCAGTGGTGTTCCTTGCCGACATCCGCACCCGCCCACAACTGGCTCGTCGCCATCGAACCTCCTGTTTTCTTGTCTGCCAACATGATTCCCACGGACAACCCCGCCAGCATTTCCTTAAACAAGCGATCAGATCGCAGATCTCAATCAGCGGCCAGAGAAGTCCAGGCAGGCCGGGCGGCCAGTCCTTTCAAGCCGCACCATCAGGCCGGCTAACACGATGCAGCCTCACCCGACCCACCCGGGTCACAGCCCAACGTAACAACACGAAGTAACTGCACCTACGAACTTAAGGACCACAATGGATCCGTACCTGATCATCTCTGCAGACACCCATGCCGAGCTCCCCACCGAGCAGTACCGCGAATACGTCGACCCCGAATACCGCGAGGATTTCGAGGCCTACCTCGCT
>JAHFVD010000140.1 GCA_023264735.1 Mycobacterium sp.
TGAAGTTCGCCTCGGCCGGATTACTGGTCGGTGGTCGCAACGAGCAATGGTGGTCAAATGATTCGACAATCTGACAACCCGGCTACCGGCAAAACAACGCAGAACTTGAGCGCGTCAGTCCGCAAGTGGGAACAGCCAGTCCCGAAGCTACGCCCCGCTCTTAAGGTTGACGCGCGTCTTTCGAGTATCTGGATGATCGCTACCGAGAATGCGTTCCTGAATCACAAGAAGTTCCTTTAACGCGTTCCGGGCAGCGACCGCGTCTCCAGTTCGATACCGCAGTTGGGCGAGGCCACAGAGTGTTCGCAACGTATCAGGATGAAATTCACCGAGGACACGACGTTGATCGTCAGATAAATCTTCATACTCCGCAAGTGCGACGCCTATACTGCCTGACTCTGCTTCATATCGCGCCAGGTTGCTACGCGTCCGCAACGTCTCCGGGTGATCGTAACCCAGTATGCGTTGCTGATCAGCAAGCACCTGCTCTAGTTCCCCGATGGCAGTCTTGTAATTGCCAAGAACTCCATGCCATTTGGCAATGTTATGCCTTGTCCTCAACGTAGCCGGGTGGTCGGCACCCAACACTCGCTCCTCGTCCAACAAGAGATCCTCAAATTCTGAGATCGCCGTCAGAACGTCGCCAGTCTCAGCACGCCAGTAGGCCAAATTGCTTCGAGTGCCAAGCGCCTCGGGGTGGCCGGCACCGAGGATGTGCCGTTGCACCTCAACTAACCTCGCATACTCAGAAAATGCCGCATGCACGTCACCGCTTTCGCCCAACCAATGGGCAAGATTGGCGCGTGTGCGCAGAGTGTCCGGATGTTCTGAGCCCAGAATACGGGCCGAGTCCTCACACAACAATCTGAACTGTTCAATTGCAAACGTAACGCGCCCAATATCTCCGTACCAATATGCCAGGTTAGCACGTGTAACTAGGGTGTCGGGATGCTCAGCCCCTAATATACGGCTTTGATCGGCCAGTAGCGTTTCAAAATCCTTGATTGCACTTTCGATAGCGCCGCTCTCCGCCTTCCAATAAGCGAGGTTGTTACGCGCCTCTAATGTTTCTGGATGGCTTTGCCCCAATGCCTCTATCGAGTCATTCACCAATTGTTCTAGTTCAGCAATCGCAGGGCCTACATCGCCAATATCGCCAAGCCACTGAGCTAGGCTATTGCGGCTTCGCAATGTATCGGGATGATTTGAGCCGAGTAAACGCAATCTTCCATCAAGCGCCCGACGTTCAAGGATAATGGCTCCACGGCTATCTCCGCTTTGCCACAGAACTCGCGCGAGCTGACTCTCCGCAGCCAATGCGGCTTGCGTCGGACCAGTTAAGGTGAATAGTTGATTATTGACCCGGTCGAGCAATGCGCTGGCGTCGTCCAAACGCCCGATTTCGGCGAGGATCACAGCGAGATTGCCTTCCGCGGTTAGCGCGAAATTCGCGAACTTTGGTCCTGGTAGTTCACGGGACCGCGCTATTACATCTAGCAGAACCTGGACGGCGTCTTCGTAGTGGCCCAAATCGCTCAGCACACCCGCTAGGTCAGCGTTACCTTCCAAAGTGTCCGGATGATCGGGTCCTAGCGTTTGTTCCAAATGAGGAATCAGCCATCGAAGGATATTCAGAGCTTCATTTGATTTGCCCATTTTCTTCAACAGCGCCGCTGTATTGGACCGGGCGCGAAGCGTTATGTGCGCTGAAGGCCCGAAGGCGGTTTCCGCTGTGGCCGCAACCTCCTTCAGGAGGACGAGGGCTTCGCCAAGATGCTGGGCTCCCTGTAGCGCATCAGCTAGGGCTAATTTGGCCTCCATCGTGTCCTTGTTCGACGGGCCCAGAGCCGTCTGAAGCGCCGCGGCCGAGCGGGTTAGATTTACGACCGCGTTGTCGTACTCACGCGCAGCCAGAAAGCCCAATGCTTCCTCGTAATCCCGCCGCGCAATACTCGCCGTATGTCGATTGATCCGTTCCCTGCTCTGGGCCTCCGAATCCTCAACGTCTCGATGATCCAGAACAGCAAGCATTTGATCAACGCTCACTTTGCTGTGCGATTCCCTGAGCACCTTACTAGCTATTTCCAACGACAAGGGAAGGCCTTGCAAACGCTCAGCGAGTCTCATCGCCTCCGCCCGTGTGATTTCCAGGCGACTCTCAAGTAAAAGACTAACCGAATCCTCTAACGTCAGCCTACTAATCTCCAGACGCCTCCCGAGCGTACCTAGCTTTCCATCTCGCGTAGTAACCAGAACCTTGAATAAATTGATCTCCGCAATAGCCACGACGGTGCGGATGCGCTTCACATCGTATTCGCCATCGAGCACTAGCAAACCGTGATTGCGAGAGGTGCGTAAAGCCGATAACGCCGACACGAACTCGCCGTCGATGTCGAAATAGTTGCTCGCTTCGTCGTGCTGGCCACTAGACCAAATCACGCTCCACCCACGGTCGGCCAAGCGCTCCGCGAATATTGCAGCAAGTGCTGTCTTACCGATTCCCGCTACGCCACTGAGGATCATAGGCTCACGCGCCTGCGAGAACGCCCAGCGCTCCAGGAGTGCAAGCTCCTCCACGCGGTTGACGAAAACCTTGGGCCCCCTGGGGGGGACATGTGAACTCAGGCCGCTGCCCACCTCTACCGCCAGCCCTTCGCGCGCTCGTACGCTATGATCCGGAGTGTACCCGCATCGCTTTCCTTTAGCAGCCCCCCAGCCTCCAATTGATTAATCTCCAATAGATTATCAGTCAATTGTTCATTTAATATGGATGGCGTTAAATGCTCGGCATTTATTATCACGAAATCAGTGTCAGAGTTGACCGCAAGTGCAGCATATAAAGTTGGGTGATAGTCGTGCACGTCAAGCCAAACTGGCTGGAATCGAATAACGCCCAATCCATCTTTGCTATCGTGCTCTATTGCGATTCCAACTAGAACCTCGCCGACAAAAACACCGGCACCCGAAAGACCGGCCCAAGGTGATCCCGATGCCGAGCCAATGGGATCACCTGGGATACCTTCGGTTAGCTTGAGTACGAAAACCTCGTCGCCCATATTTTCGACGCTGGGCACACTCCCGCAAGGCTGGGCCGGTTGACGGCGGAGGTAGGCCGGCCTTTCCTGCACATACTTGTAATTTGGGAAGCCAACGGCCATCACCTTCTCGATCTGATTTATCCGCGATCGGTCAATGCGGCCGAACTGAACCGGTGGCACATCAATTCCAGGCGCGACGAGAATCGCTATATCCAGCTCATCGTGACGCACCAGGGTGGTTGTCACCTTGTGCTCGGTATCGTTCGACATCCACCGAACGGTGGTACCGTCGGGTCCTACGATGTTTGGTTCGCCAAGATTGTGTGCAGCAGTGAGTATTACATCCTTGCGAATTACGAAGCCCGAGCCAAGCGAATACCGAGGACTAATACGTTCGCCTCGATCATGGATTACTTCGACAACTCGACTAGTCTCCACAAAGGTCTCCTGAGCGCGGTCGACCCGGCTAGATGTTTCTCGTCAACGGTGCCGCTCTCCGCGCCGACCAGTAGGGTGTTTTATTTCGCCAGGGGAGATTCGTCAGTTCCACCCGCAATCTTCACCCGGGTGCCATCCTTCATAATAGGTTCGAACTTCAACGATACCTTTTGCACTGATTCAGTCGCTCTCGAGCCCCCTCCGCCCAGCTCCACCACCCAAAATTTGATTCCGCCCTTACCCTCAACGCTCTTCGTTACGCCCACTTGAAACTCGACAACTACTTCCTTAGCCTCAAAATTCAGATCCTCACCCGCTCCTGCTTTTATGGCCGTCTCCAGCTCATCACGGAGTGCACTGACTACAGTCGATAACTCCAGCTCCGACACACGTCTCCCCTTTCAGGATGTAGTTCCGTTGGTATTGAGGGCGCAAGACGTGGAGTATAGCGACTTGCTCAACGCTGACTTGCCTTTAGCAGAGAAATTTTGGCTGTGTTGCCCTGCTATCTGAAACATGGGCGATTGTTCGACAACAAATACCTTCTCCTGGCCCGACACGCCCCTACGCCCCGCAAATCAGCGACTACCTGCCCGAATCGAGCGCGAGTTGGACTTCTAGCGTAAATCCGAGCACGCACACTACTCACCCCGCGATGACGCCCGCTTGCCGGAGCTCGTCTTCCTGATCCAAGCGCCCCAGCCGGCCCAGCACATCCGTGGTGTGTTGACCCAAAGCCGGTGCAGGACCGGCCAGTTGAGCGGGCGTGCCGTCGAACAGAGCCGGATGCCTCGGGATGCGAGTGCGCCCCACCACTGGATCGTCGGCGTCCACGAACAACCCCATCTCGATGGCGTGCGGATCATTGGGCAGTTCGCTGGGCGGCACGATCATGGCGTAGGGCACATCCTCGGCCTCGAAGCGCGCCGTCGCTTCTTCGACCGTGAGTTTCTCTGCGCCCGCGTAACAGGACTCCATCACCTCCGCCATCAACGGACGATGCTGGTTGCGAAGGTCAGCGGTCGCCAGCCGTGGATCGGCGGCTCCGGGTACGTCCAACGCGCGGCACATTCCGGTGAAGTCGGAGTCCGAGATCGGAGTCACCACGCCCCAGCCATCGATGAAGTGGAACGGCTTGAAACCGGAGGTGAAGCTCGACGGTTGTGAGCCGTCGGCGTCGAGCAGTACTTCGTTGCCGGCCGCGTCCGTCCACAGAAACGACACGACCGCGTCGACCATCGAGACGTGGACATGCTGTCCGCCACGGCCGTTCGCCCGGGCGAGCAGTGCGGCGGTGACGGCCTGGCTGGCGTAGAGGGCGGTGACTTTATCGGCGATCACTTGCTGCAGGAATATCGGTTCCCCGACGTCCGGCGTCGCCTGGCTCGACGCAACACCGCCATAAGCCTGAATCACCGTGTCGTAGGCGCTGCGATCACGGTACGGCCCGACCTTGCCGAATCCGCTCAACGACAGATAGACGACATCGGGGTTGATCTCGACAACATTCGCGTACCCGACGCCAAGCCGCTCGGCCACGCCGGGACGGAAATTCTGGATGACGACATCGGCCTGCGCAGCCAGTTCGAGTGCGATCTCCCGGCCGGCGTCGGTTCGGATGTCGACGGCGATCGACTGCTTGCCGCGATTGCAAACTCTGAACACCGCACTTAACCCGTTGACGCTCGGGCCAATCCACCGCAGGATGTCGCCGATGTCGGGGCGCTCCACCTTGACGACATCGGCACCCTGATCGGCGAACAGCGCGCCGATATACGGGCCGGTGAGCGCGAGCGACAACTCCAGAACCCGAATGCCGCTCAGCGGCCCCGTGTGTTCCATCCCAGTCCTCTCGGTCATTGTCCGGTCCAGCGTGGCGGGCGTTTGTCCCGAAAGGCGGCGAGGCCCTCCTTGGCGTCCGCGGAGCGCATCACCTCGACCACAAACCTCTGCTCGATCTGACGGGCGTCGTCCTCATCGAGCCACCCGCTGGCAACGATGGACGCCTTTGCATTGCGCACTGCGAGAGGACCGTTGGCGCACACCTTGGTCGCGATCTCCCGCGCCTTCTCCAGCGAGCCGCCCGTCGGCACCACGTGCCCGACAAGACCGAAATGGTAGGCCTCGGCGGCGGTCAGCGGTTCGCCGGTCAGGATCATCTCCATGGCCTTGGTATAGGGAATCTGACGTTTCAGACGGACCGTCGATCCGGCGCCGGCAATCAGGCCCCACTTAGCCTCGGGCAACCCGAACACCGCGTGTTCTTCAGCGATCCGAATATCGGTCTGTTGCAACATTTCACACCCACCGCCCAGGCAGGCTCCATTGACCGCTGCGATCAACGGCGTGGCCAGCGAGCGGGTCAGCAGCAGCCCGTCGGTGATGACACTGCCGCCAGATTTCCGTTCTGGTTGCGGCTGGGAGCCCTTGTCTGACGATGTACGAACCATCCAGCCGTCGGCAAGGTCGCCGCCCACACAGTACGACGAGCCCTCCCCCGTGAGGATCGCGACACGAATGTCGGGGTTGGAGTCGATCTCATCCCACGCCTGCGCCATCAACGTGATCATCGAAGGCGTCAGCGCGTTTCGCCGCTGCGGGTTGTTCATCGTCAGCACGACGACATTGCCGTCACGCTCGAACTTCAGGTGCGGCTCATTCGCCGAATTCATAACGACTTTCGCCTATCAGTTCTCGATGAGCTCGGGCAGCGGCTCCGCGTCCGTCAACCAGTGGCGTCCGGCCTCACGGGCTGCCGCCCACTTGGGGATGCTCACCGCGTCGTCCTGGCCGAGGTCCGCGGGCGTCGGGCCGATCCGTTCGACGAGCGGCGCGAGCGCCTTCAGATCGAAGTCATAGATCTCGGCGGCGGCCAAACCGAGGATCTGCCGGGTCTCGTCGATCGGGATGTCCCAGAACGTGTGCCGCAGCCATTTGCGCGTGTTCGGCCACGTTCCCTCCGGGTGCGGATAGTCGTTGCCCCACAGCATGTTCGGCACACCGATCTCGTAGCGCCGCGCCAGTTCCCGGCGCTCTGTCGTGGTGGCCCCGATGAAGCAGTTCCGGTCGAAATACGCTGAGGGCGGCATCGTCAGATCGCCCTCGAGCAATTTACTCATCTTTTTCGCGGAGTGCTCACGCAGGAAGCGGGTGTCCATCAACCAGAGCAGATCGTTGGCCCAGTACGCGCCGCACTCGGTGGCACCCCAGCGCAGGTTGGGGAAACGCTCGAATACCCCGGCCCACAAGGCGAACCACAAGGGTCGGGCTCCCCACCACCGCACCTCAGTGGTGTAGATGCCCAGGTGTGGTCCGTACTCCTCGCTTGGGGCCGGCCCGACGTGGGTGTGCACTGGCATGTTCAGGTCCTGGCAGGCGGCCCAGACCTTGTCGTAGCGACGGTCGTGATAGGGCGGGTAATCACCCCACAGCACCGGGATCAGGATGCCCCCTCGCAGCCCGGATTCGGCTGCTCGGTGGATCTCGGCGACCGCCGCGTCGACGTCGGCCAGGATCGGGATCACCGCGACCCCGGCCCTGCGCTCGGGGCTGTGGCTGCACAGTTCGGCGAGCCACCGATTGTGAGCCCGCGCCCCGGCCATCGCGCGGCCCGGGTCGAGGTTGCCCGACTGCCCAAGGCCGGCGCCGAACGGTGCACCCGCGACACCGGTCACCGCGTCCGCGTCGGGGAAAATGACCTCCCCGGCCACGCCGTCCCCGTCGAGTTCTTTATCTCGTTGTGCGACATCCCATCCGCCGGCAATGCCTTCGCCGTTCTCGGAGAACCATTCCTGGGCGAACTCCTCGTCGATGAAGCCCCCGGCTTGAGACGCGGCGATCTTCTCAGCGAGGTAGGCCTCGAAATCCTCGCGGTATTCGGGGTCGACGTATTCGCGGTACTGCTCGGTGGGGAGCTCGGCATGGGTGTCTGCAGAGATGATCAGGTACGGATCCATTGTGGTCCTTTCGCTACCAGGTACGGATCGGGTCGGGCTCGAAGACCGTGCTGCTGGCACCCGCCGGTACCGCGTCCAGCGGCTCGGCGACCTCGGCCACGGTCGGGCCGATGCGGTCGGTCAAGGGTTGGAGTGCGGCGAGGTCGAAGCCGTAGACGGCCGCCGCGTTACCGCCGAGCATCGCTGCCACTTCCTCGGGGGGAACGCCAGCGAAGGTGTAGCGCAGTGCTTCTCGCGTGAAGGCACCCGTCCCCTCCAAGTGCGGGTAGTCACTTCCCCACATGATCCGATCGACGCCGATCTCGTGGCGCTCCGCGCATTCGACCGGACGCATGAAGCTGGCACCGACGTAACACTGGCGGTCCCAGAACTCGCTGGGCTTGAGGCTCAGCGAGCCGGCGGTGGGTCCGGCGAACCGGGCAATCGCCGAGCCTTCGCGCGCGTAGCGGTCCGCCGCGACGTCGAGCGAATCAAGTGTTGCCGGAATCCATCCCGCACCCTGCTCGGTGAACACCACGGTGAGGTCGGGGTGGCGGTCCATGGCGCCGCTGAAGATCAGGTGCCACAGGGCGCGGTGGGCGAACCAGTGCGTCTCGTACACCCAGATCGCGAATGAGCTGCCCCATCCGTCGAGCGGGCTCGGTCCGGCGTTGCCGCCGTGATGGTTGACCACGACGCCCGCGTCGGCGCACGCCGCCCACAGGGGCTCCCAGTGTTCGGCGTAGAGCTGCGGGATGGCCGCCCCGGGCGGGATGCCGGGCAGCAGAACACCGCCGCGCAGACCGAGTTTGGCGATCTGCCCGACCTCGGTGATGGCCTCGTCGAGGTCTTGGAGCATGACCTGACCCACTCCGGCACGGCGCTCGGGCGACAGTGAACAGAAGTCGGCCAGCCAGCGGTTGTGCGCACGCAGGCCGGCGCAGCGCAATTCCAGCTCGCGGGCGGTCTCCGGTGGTATGGCCGCCAGACTCGACGACGGAAAGAATGGCGGAATGGTGTTGGGGTAGATGACCTCCCCCGCGACGCCCTCGACGTCCAAGTCAGCGTTACGCCGGTCGCTGTCCCAGTTGCGTTCGGCGTCAGCGTCTGCGAGGTCGGCGAACGGGTTGACGTATGCCGCTGCCCAGCTGTCGAATTCGTCCCGGAAGACCGGGTCGAGATAGTCGCGGTAGTCGAGCAAGTCAGCACCCGCGTGGCAGTCAGCCGAGATGACGGTGTAGCGGCCCATGGGCTATACCCGCGTCGGCTCGGACCTCGGGGCGGCGAGCAAGGCCACGTCGTCGTAGCGCTGGTGCACGTACGGCAGCAGCCAGTCCTGCGGTACCCGTTCCGCGATCCGCCCGACCTGGACCGTGCGCCGACGACACCAGGTTATCGATTTGAGCTCGCGGACAACGATGTCGGCCACCGGGTCCAGTGGCGACTCCCCCAATGCGACGGTGCCGTCGATGTCCTCCAGCAACTCGTAATGCCGGTGGTATTCGCCGTAGACCAGGTGGGGGTCGGTGATGCCGTCGCCGTCGGGGGCACGCAGGAACTTGAAGTAGAACTCGGTGTTCACCTGGTCGGGCGGCAACTCCGCCTGCCCGGTGATCCGGCCGGTGACGGTGATGAGCGGATAGCCCAGCCGGGTGACGCCGGCTGTCACACGATCCCTGTCACGCTCGACAGAGATGTCAGCCAATTTCTTTGGCTCGCCGAAGGTTTCGCGACCACCTGTGACCGACTGCTCGGTGGACTGCGGCATGAACAGCGGGTAGTCGCCGACCAGGTCGCCGTGCCGGGCGGTCACCGAGAACACCGCCGACCCGAACGGCGGTCGGCCCTCGATCTGAACTCGCTGAAGCTGGATCCGCACCAGCGGTTCGGCCGCCGGCTCCAGCGGCTTGGGCAAGACGGCGGCGATGATGTCCGGGTCGGTGAGGTAGGTGACGGTGACGGCCTCGGTGGCGATAGGCGCCTTGGTGGCGTCGATCTCGTGGTCCACTCGCGCCTCGGGTGGACGAGGGCCGTAACGAACGGTGTTGGTGCTCAACGCGTTCCTCCTTCGGTTTCCTTGGCATGCTTACCGAGAACGTCGACCAAGTAGTCAGGCTCGCCCCGAGCCAGAATCGATGCCGCCTTGGCACTCACGACCTGATCCGAGGGTGCGGGCGGTCCCATCATCCAGAAGCTGTCCGCCCGGATTCCCTCGATGACCTGGTCAGCCACCTTCTCCAGCGGCGTGAATTCGATATGGACACCGGCAGATTCGAAGCGGTCCACAACCTTGGCCAGCGTCTGGACGGGGGTGCGTCGTTCCTGGGTTGCGGCGTACTGCTGCGGCCGGTTCCGCCACGACTCCCAGATACCGGTGTTCAAGAAGCCGCCGGGAAACAGGACGTGCGCACGTACGCCGGACTGCGTCATTTCCAAGTGGGTGTAGAGGCTTTCGGTCAGGCACAGCACTGCGGCCTTGGTCATCGGATAGACGGCCGTGGCGGGCCCGCCCATCGCGCCTCTGGCGATCGGGGCGAAACCGCCATTACCCGAGCAGGTGTTGACCACGTGGCCTTCACCCTGTTCCAGCAGGATGGGCACGAAGGCCTTGATGCCGTGGATGACGCCAAGCACGTTGACGTCGATCCCCCAGCGCCAGTCGGCGAGGTCGTGTTCCCACATGTATCCCTCGGAGACCGCGCCGGTTCCGGCGTTGTTGCAGACGACATGCACGGCACCGAAGTGGTCGAGCGACTGCTTGGCGAGCGATTCCACCGACGAGAAATCGGTGACGTCGGTGACCACTCCGGTCGCCTCGATGCCCTCGTTCGCGAGTGCCTGGGTTGCTTCGTCGAGTGGTTCGGCCAGCACGTCGGCGAGGACGACCTTCATCCCCTCGCGGCCGAAGCGCCTGCCCATGGCGCGCCCGATCCCGCCGGCTCCACCGGTTACGACGGCCACTTTGCCTTGAAGGTCCTTCATTGTGGCCATCGTCACATGGTCGCTTATAACACCGCAAGCAGTCGCACTATGCGACCATCAGGCGATGGCTCCGCGACCTTCCCCGCAGACCGAACGGGTGGTGAACCTGTTCGAACATCTGGCCGGCGATGGGACCCGCGGGATCACGTTGGCCGAGGTGTCACGCCATTTGGGCGTCCATAAAGCCAGCTGTCACTCAATGCTGTCGGAACTGCTGCGGGCCGGTTGGCTGCTGCGCGACCCGGTGCGCAAGACCTACCACCTGGGCCCCGCGCTGGTTCGCCTCGGCCGGAAGGCGGCCGGCCGCTATCCGGCGCTGGTGTTGGCCCGCTCGGCGATGGCCGAGCTGTCGGCCGCGACGGGCGCCCACTGTGTGGCGTTCTCGGTGGACGAGGACTTTTCGACCGTCGTCGATCAGATCCGCAGCAGTCACGGCGGCGGTAACCCGATGCCGATCGGTACCCAGATTCCGCACCGGCCGCCGTATGGGGCGTCGACGGTCGCGTGGCGGGGGCCGGATATTCAACAGCGCTGGCTGAGCACCCTGCCCGAGGATGTGCGGGATCGGTACCGCGAGGCCATCGCGAACGCCAACGCGCGTGGCTACGCGGTCGGCCTGCACATCCTGCCCGATCTGCGATTGCAGGAACTGGCACTGGTGGTGCGCAGCGCCGAGGTGCGTTCCACCCGGCTGAGCCAGTTGGCTCAGGCATTGACCGATGAGCTGATCCATCAGGAGGAGTGGTTCCCGGTCAGCCTCGCGCCGGAGGGCACCTACACAGTGAGCCACATCGACTCCCCGATCCTCGGGCCGGATTCGGGTATCTCACTGATGCTGAGCCTGGTGCCCAGCGCGGAGCCGATGAGCGGTGCCGATGTCACCCGGCTGGGCGAGCAGCTCGCTGCAGTGACCCGTCGGCTGAGCGTGGCGTTGACCGACGAGATGTAACTCCTGTAATCGTGGGACCGAATACATTCCAGAGACTCTGGGAAGGACATTTCGATGCGCAACGGTGCATGGGCCGCCATCGCTGGGCTGACACTGCCTGTTGTCCTCAATGTTGCCCCGGCCCATGCCGACCCGCTGCCTGACTTCTGCGCGCCGTCCGCTGTCGTCGACAACGTGTGCACCGCGCGCCTGACGTCGGTGACCGCCGACGTGATCAACGGGACCATCACCGGCAACTCGGTCAGCGGCGGGGCGCCGGTAACCCTTGCGGGACAACTGGATGCGTACCAGAAATCGGTGGGCTTCGGACCTACGCCGCCGGACCCCGTTCAACGCTGGGACGCGAACATCGACAGCGTGAGCAATCTCAGCGTCGACCCGTCGGATCCCGGTTGGTACGGCAATGCCAAGTCCAGAGTGTTCATGCCGAGGACGCTGAATGACATTGCGACGCAGTTTCCCCCGGACACGTTGTTAGTCGGGTTCACGCCTGACGAGGCATCGCCGGGCACCTTCCGGCTGGTGTCGATTCAGCCGACAGCTAGCCAGCCGGGCTAGTTATCCGGTGGGGCGTGTGGTTCGAAGGGGTTGTACCACCGCCATTGTGCGCGTTCGCCGGTGGGTCCGGGACATGGTGGAACATTCGGTGGTGGACGGTTGGGTGGGCGGGCCAGTGATCCCGAGGTGAGTGGGTCGCCGTCGCAGTCGAGGACGGTGAGCTGGCCGGCGGGACCGGTGATGGTGATCTCGCCGCGGTGATGGGCCCGATGGTGATACGGACACAGCAACACCAGGTTGGACAGTTCGGTCGGTCCGCCGTCCTCCCAATGCTGAATGTGGTGGGCGTGCAGGCCGCGGGTGGCGCTGCAGCCGGGCATCGCGCACGTGCTGTCGCGGCGCTCGAGGGCGCGGCGCAGTCGG
>JAHFVD010000068.1 GCA_023264735.1 Mycobacterium sp.
CAACGCCGTCGAGGAACTGGACCTCATCACCAAGGGCGGCAACTACGGCTGGCCCGGCGCCGAAGGCGTCTGCGCCAGTTGCACATCCATCAAGCCGATCTACACCTACGACCACTCCGCAGGCAGCGCGGCCATCACGTCCGTCCTGTACTACACCGGCGATGCGTTCGGTCCTGGCTACCACAACACGGTGTTCATCGCGGACTACATCCGGAGCTGGATCAAGGTCCTGAGCTTCAATTCCACCTACTCGACGGTGTTGGGTGTGGTGACGTTCGACGGCACAGCCGGCAGCACCGTGAAGTTAGCGGAGGGCCCCAACGGGTCCATCTATCAGTTGACGATCTTCCCGGGTGAGCTGTCCGTTTTGACCGTTGCTGAGTAGCCCAGCTGTTATACCGAGGACATCTATCGCGAGCTCGGGCTGACCGATACGGTCTAACTTCATGGCTGATCTGGCAGCGCGCTTCGCCGACATCGTGGGCCCCACCCACCTGCTGACCGGCGACGCCATCTCCGAGGACTACGGGCACGACGAAGCGCTGACCATCCCGCCGCAGCGCCCGGCCTACCTCGCCAGGCCGGCCACCGCCGACGAGGTCGCCGCACTGCTGAAGACCGCGACCGCACACCACGTACCGGTGACGGCGCGCGGGTCGGGCTGCGGCCTGTCCGGCGCGGCCCAACCCGTGGCCGACGGCCTGCTGATCTCGTTCGAGCGGATGAACGCCGTGCTGGAGATCGACGTCGACAATCACGTCGCGGTGGTCCAGCCCGGTGTGACGCTGACCGAGCTGGACGCCCAGACCGCCAAGGCGGGACTGAGTTACACGGTGTATCCCGGTGAGCTCTCCTCCAGCGTCGGCGGCAACGTCGGCACCAACGCCGGTGGCATGCGGGCGGTGAAGTACGGCGTCACCCGGCACAACGTGCTCGGGCTGCAGGCGGTGCTACCCACCGGCGAGATCATCCGCACCGGCGGCAAGATGTCCAAGATCTCCACCGGCTACGACCTGACCCAGCTGATCATCGGCTCGGAGGGCACGCTCGCGCTGGTGACCGAGGTGACCGTCAAGCTGGTCCCGCGCCTCGCCCACAGCGCCACCGTGCTGGCCCCGTTCGGCGACTTCGACCAGGTGATGGCCGCCGTCCCGAAACTCATCTCGAGCGGACTGAACCCGACGATCGTCGAATACATCGACAACGTCGTGATGGCCGCGATCGTCAACGCCGAGAACCTGGAACTGGGGATCCCCGAGAAGATCCGGGAAGCGTGCGACGCCTACCTCGTCGTCGCGCTGGAGAACAACCACGCCGATCGCCTCGACGAGGACGCTGCGACCCTGGGTGAACTGCTCAGCGAGTGGGGTGCCTTGGATGCGTATGTGCTACAGGGTAATTCGGCACGCAGGCTGCTCGTGGCACGGGAGAACGTGTTCTGGACCGCGAAAGCGATCGGCGCCGACGACATCATCGACGTGGTGGTCCCCAGGGCGTCGATGCCGGAGTTCCTGCGCCGGGCCCGTGACATCGCGCTCGCCGAGGGTGTCGGCATGAGCGGGTGCGGGCATGCCGGCGACGGCAACGTGCATGGCGTGCTGTTCTGCAAGGACCCGCAGATCCGCAAGAAGATACTGACCGAGGTCTTCGCGATGGGGATGTCGCTGGGTGGGGCGATCTCCGGCGAGCACGGCGTCGGGCGGGCCAAGGCCGACTACTTCTGCGAGCTGGAGGACCCGGCGAAGCTGGCGTTGATGCGGCGCATCAAGGAGAGCTTCGACCCGGCCGGCATCCTCAACCCCGGCGCGGTATTCGTCTAGTCGCGACCCTTGACCGGCCCTCGCCGGGGCTGCTAAACATGGCACCACCGTAGAAGTTTGAGCGATCGCTCAGCAAGCAGCGGGGCCGATGTGGGGATGGACCATGACGACTGCCAACGACACCGTCTACTACGACCCCTACGACGTCGACATCGTCGCCAACCCGTATCCGGTGTATGCCCGCCTGCGCGACGAGGCGCCGATTTATCACAACGAGCGCTACGACTTCTGGACGCTGGCCCGGCACTCGGACGTCGAGGCAGCGCTGTCGAATTGGGAGACGTTCTCCAACAGCCGCAGCGACATTCTGGAGCTGATCAAGTCCGACTTCGACATGCCCGGCGGCGTGATGATGTTCCAGGATCCGCCGGCACACACCCAGCTGCGTGGGCTGATGTCGCGGGTGTTCACCCCGCGCCGGATGGCCGAGATCGAAGACCAGATCCGCCGGTATTGCATCGGCTGCCTTGATCCGTGGCTCGGGTCGGACGGTTTCGACATCATCGCCGAACTGGCCTCGATGATGCCGATGCGCGTCATCGGCATGCTGCTGGGAATACCGGAGTCCGAACAGATTTCGGTGCGCGACGCCAACGACGCCAACCTGCGCACCAAGCCCGGCACGCCGTTGAAGGTCGCCGACCCCGACCGCATCGCCGACGGCCGCATCTACGCCGATTACGTCGAATGGCGGTCCCACAATCCGTCCGACGACCTGATGACCGCGCTGCTCAACGTCGAGTTCACCGACGACGAGGGCGTGACCCGCAAGCTCACCCGCTCCGAAGTGCTGAACTACACCCAGGTGGTGGCCGGCGCGGGCAACGAGACGACGGGCCGGCTGATCGGCTGGCTGGCCAAAGTGCTGGCGAGCACCCGGACCAGCGCCGCGAAATCCGTGAGGACCGCTCGCTGCTGAACCGCACGATCGACGAGACGCTGCGCTTCGAACCGACCGGGCCGCACGTCGGTCGCGTCATGCTCAAGGACTTCGAGTGCTACGGCACGACAGTGCCCGCCGGCAGCGCGATGCTGCTGCTGTTCGGCGCCGCCAACCGCGATCCGCGCCGCTACGACAACCCCGACTCCTTCGACATCCACCGTGACTCGTTCAGCCACCTCACCTTCGGCAAGGGCGTGCACTACTGCCTGGGCGCCAACCTGGCCCGGCTCGAAGGGCGCGTCGCCCTGGATGAACTGCTCAACCGCTTCCCGGAATGGGACATCGACTACACAGGAGCCCAGCTCGCCCCGACGTCGACGGTACGGGGCTGGGAACGGCTGCCGATCGTGCTTCCCTGACCCGCATGTGACGTTGCCCGAGGTCATGGGCGCACGCCGCGCGGAGCCGCGTGAGATGCGTAACTGAGAATATCCTGAGCAACGTGTCAAGTCAGCTGGGTGACCAGCGCGTATGCGCGTCAATAGATAACCGGCGAGCGATTCAGAATCGAAAGACACCGCATTGTGCTGCAGTAATGTCACGAACGGTGTTATAGTCACCGTTAGCTGAATTGACCATCAGCAACCCACGGACACGATGTCCAGTGACGATGTAAGGACTTAGCCGCATGGCTCCGGAGAAGCTGGTACCAAGCCCGCTGGGCGAAGTAGCTCCGCAGGCCTCCGCGCCCGTCACACCGACGCACGTTCACAGCTGCAGCCGGATCGGCCTGACCGCCAATCCCCCCGGTTTTCGGCTTTCGCTCGGCGACTGGTTTCGTCGCCGCTGATCGCTATCCGTTGCGGATTCGGCGGATCACCAGCACCACCGTCACCACGCTGACACCAGCCAGCGCCGCGGCCACCCGCGGTCTCTTCACGAAGTTCAGCAACGCGGTCTTGACGTCGTCGGCGATGCGCTGCGGATTGGCCCGCTCAGCCAGCGAGTCCACCGTCACCGCCAACCGGTCACGAGCCTGATCGATCTCGGCCTTGATGACCTCGGGATCCCGGTCCGCCACTTCCGTCCTCCAAACTGCCGCCCTGCCGAACTACCCTAGAGCAACCCGGGCCAACCCCGATGCACCGGTGGATGAAGGGACGATTAGGTGACGGACACAGCACGCCTCGAAGTCGGCGACAAAGCACCGGCATTCAGCCTGCCGGACGCCGAGGGTAAGACCGTGAAGCTGTCCGACTTCAAGGGCCGCAAGGTGATCGTCTACTTCTATCCGGCCGCGATGACTCCCGGCTGCACCAAACAGGCCTGCGATTTTCGGGACAGCCTGGCCGAACTGAACGGTGCCGGCATCGACGTCGTCGGTATCTCCCCTGACAAGCCGGAGAAGCTGGCCAAGTTCACCGACCGCGACCAGCTGACGTTCCCGCTGCTATCCGACCCCGACAAGAAGGTGCTCACCGAGTGGGGCGCCTACGGCGAGAAGAAGCTCTACGGCAAGACCGTCCAGGGCGTCATCCGCTCGACGTTCGTGGTCGACGAGAAGGGCAAGATCGAGGTCGCACAGTACAACGTGAAGGCCACCGGCCACGTCGCCAAGTTACGGCGCGACATCTCGGTTTAACGCTCCCCCAGCTTGCCCAGCAGCAGCGCCTCGGTGGTGGCGGCGCGCTCCAGCACACCGAGATGCAGGCTCTCGTTGACGCTGTGCGCCTGGGTGCCCGGATCCTCCACCCCGGTCACCAGGATCGTGGCGTCGGGGAAGGCGGCGGCGAACTCGGCGATAAACGGGATCGAGCCGCCCATCCCCATGTCGACGACGTCGGTACCCCAGGCCTGCCGGAACGCGGCGCGGGCGGCCTCGTAGACCGGTCCGCTGGCGTCGATCGCGTAGGGCTGCCCGATATCGCCAGGGATGATCTTGACGTGCGCACCCCAGGGCGCGTGCTGCTCGAGATGCCGGCGCAGCGCGTGCAGATGAGCCGCCGCGTCGCCGCCGGGAGCCACCCGCATGCTGACCTTGGCGCTCGCCCGCGGAATGAGCGTGTTCGACGCCTTGGCGATCGGTGTGGTGTCGATGCCGATGACGGTGATCGCGGGTTTGGCCCACATGCGTTGGGCCACAGGGCCAGAGCCGATTTCGTGGACCCCGTCGAGCAGTCCTGATTCCGCGCGCACCCACTGCGGCCCACGGTCCACATCGGCTGCGGTCGTCTCGTAGAGACCTTGCACCGCGACGTTGCCGTCGTCGTCGTGCAGGCTGGCCAGCAGGCGCACCAGGACGCTCAGGGCGTCAGGCACCACACCGCCCCACAGCCCCGAGTGCAGGCCGTGGTCCAGGGTGGCGACCTCGACCACGCAGTCGGCCAGCCCGCGCAACGAGACCGTCAGTGCGGGGATGTCGGTAGTCCAGTTGTCCGAGTCGGCGATCACGATGATGTCGGCGGCCAGCTTGTCCTTGTGGGCGGCCAGCAGCCGGCCCAGTGATGGCGAGCCGGATTCCTCCTCCCCCTCGACGAACACCGTCACCCCGACCGGCGGATTGCCGTCGTGCGCACGGAACGCCGCCAGGTGGGTGGCGATACCGGCCTTGTCGTCAGCACTGCCGCGGCCGTAGAGCCGCCCGTCGCGCTCAGTGGGTTCGAAGGGATCCGAATTCCATTGCGCCGGATCACCTTCCGGCTGGACGTCGTGGTGGGCATACAGCAGCACCGTCGGGGCGCCGGGCGGGGCTGGGTGATGTGCGATCACCGCGGGTGCACCGCCCTCGGCGACGATCTCAACCTGCTGGAAGCCGGCGTGGCTCAGCAGGTCCGCGACCGCACGGGCGCTGCGGTGGACTTCATCGCGACGGGCCGGGTCCGCCCACACCGACTGGATTCGGACCAGGTCTTCGAGATCGGCGCGCACCGAGGGAAGCACGGCCTGTACGCGTGCGACGAGATCGCTCATGCGGACGACGTTAGCGGTTAGAGAGTCTCCAGGATGGCGACCGCGGCGGCGGTGTCACCCTCGTGGGTCAGCGACACGTGAATGGTCACTTCGGCCAGATGCTTGGCGATTTCACCGGTCAGCCGCACCTTGGGCCGGCCCCACATATCGGTGATCACCTCGATGTCGCGGTGGATGCCCTCCGGCAGGACCGGACGCTGCGCGAAACGCGAGCCCGACCAGGCCTTGATGACGGCTTCCTTGGCGGCCCACCGCGCGGCCAAGTGCCGCGCCGCCACCGAGCTCTTGTCAGTGGCGTCGCGGCGCTCACCTGGGGTGAACGTCTCGGCGAACAACGTTCCCGGCTGGTCCACCTGCTCGGCGAAGTCGGGAATGGAGACCACATCGATCCCCACACCGACTATCGCCACGCGAGCACCATAACGGATGCACCCATGCTCATCGCACGTAGGTGTCGTCCTCGCCCAGCCGTGATGCCGGGTCGAGCAGCATCGCCGCTTCCTGACGCTTCTCGGGTGCGTCGTGGTCGAACCGGCGATCGGCGGGCTTCTCGTACATCGGCGCCCCACCGGCGATGGCCGAGGCCAGTCGCCGCTGACCGGCCAGCACCCGGTCGTTGGCCCGCTTGGTGTAGTCCGCCCGCTCCTGCTCGCTCAGCGAGGCCAGGAACGCCTGCGGGTGCACCAGTGCAACCAGACCGGACACGTGACCGAAGCCGAGGCTGGTGACCAGACCCGCCTTGAGCGGGAACTTGTCGCCAAGGCGCAAGGTCTCCCGCACCCAGACGAAGTGCCCGGAGCTGGCCAGCTCGTCGTCGACGCAGTCCAGGCTGCGGTTCGGCGGGATGACGCCGTCGCGCAGGATCTGGCAGAGCCCCATCATCTGGAAGACCGCCGCACCGCCCTTGGCGTGGCCGGTCAGGCTCTTCTGGCTGACGATGAACAGCGGAGCACCGGCGGCGCGGCCCATCGAGTCGGCCAACCGCTCG
Organism: Mycobacterium sp.; assembly: GCA_023264735.1. Lineage (GTDB taxonomy): Bacteria > Actinomycetota > Actinomycetes > Mycobacteriales > Mycobacteriaceae > Mycobacterium. The sequence continues at coordinate 6,662 of JAHFVD010000068.1, forward strand.
TGCAGCTCGGTCTCGTTGGGATCGTTGGCCAGCGTCGAGGTGTCGTGCTTGGAGACCACCGCGATGTCGTCGGCACCGACTCCCAGCTTGGCCAGCGAGCGGGCCAGCTGCGAATTCTTGCCGCCGCGCCCCGCGCCAAGGGCACCAAGCCCCGGAGCCGGGATCGAGGTGTGCACGCCATCGCCGAAGCTCTGCGCGTAGCCCACCACGGCCAGCACCGGCAGACCCATCTTCAGCGCCAGGTCACCGCGCGCCAGCAGGATGGTGCCACCACCCTGTGCCTCCAGGAAGCCCAGCCGGCGACGGTCGTTCGCGCGGGAGAACTTCGAGTCGCTGATCCCCTTGGCCCGCATGGTCCCGGTCTCGGCGGTCGCCGCCATATCACCGAAGCCGATGACGGCCTCCACCGTCATGTCGTCGAAGCCACCGGTGACCACCAATTCGGCCTTGCCGAGGCGGATCTTGTCCATGCCCTCTTCGACCGACACCGCCGCGGTGGCGCACGCGCCGACCGGGTGGATCATCGAGCCATAGCTGCCGACGTAGGACTGAATGACGTGCGCGGCAACGACGTTCGGCAGGACCTCCTGCAGGATGTCGTTCGGCTTGGCCTGGCCGAGCAGGTTGCCGTGGTACATCGTCTCCATCGACGTCATACCGCCCATACCGGTGCCCTGGGTGGAGGCCACCAGGCTGGGGTGCACCCAGCGCATCAGCTCGGTCGGGGTGAAGCCGGAGGATAGGAACGCATCGACGGTGGCGACGATGTTCCACAGCGCCACCCGATCGATCGAGCTGGCCATGTCGGGGCTGATGCCCCAGACCGTCGGGTCGAAGCCGGTCGGGATCTGCGCCCCCACCTTGCGCGACAACTTTGTCTTGCGCGGCACCCGAATCTCGGTGCCCGCCTTGCGGATCACCTCCCAGTCCGACGAGTTCGGCACCGGGCGGATAACCGTGCGCTCGGGGTCGAACTCCACGAACGCACGCGCGTCGGCCTCCGACGACACCACGAAGCTGAAGTCCTTGTCCAGGAACACACTGACCAACAGCGGCGTGGTGTGGTCGGCGTCGAGAACGCCGTCGTCGACGAACTCGCGGATGCCGCAACGCTCGACGACCGCGTCGTGGTAGCGCTCGACCAGGTCGGCCTCATCGACCAGCTCACCGGAAGCGCTGTCGTACCAGCCCGGCTTGGGGTCGTCTTCCCACTTGATCAGCCCGGTGGTCCAGGCCAATTCGAGGACACCGGCCGCCGACAGCTCGTTGTCGACCTCCATCTCGAAGCGGGTGCGCGACGAGCCGTACGGGCCGAGTTCGGCACCGCCGACGATGACCACCAGATCTGCCGGATCGACATCGATGTCGGCCCACGCAGGCGGCGTGTTCGCGACGTAGCCGCGCGGTGGCGACGGCAGGGCGGCGATGGTGCCTGCCGCCGGCTCGTCGTCGGATTCCACAGCCTCTGAAGTCATCTCCTCGCGGGCCTTGGCGGCCAGTTCGGCCATGTCGAGCTGAACGTCACCGAGTCCGCCGGTCAGGTCGACCTTCAGCGCGGCGTGCGCCGAGGCGACCTTGGCCTCGATCGTGCACAGATCGAGCAGCATCGCTGCCATCTCTTCCGTGCTGTACGTGGTGACGCCGGCCTCCTCGACCGCACCGACGATGGCGTCGTTGTGACCCATCAGTCCGGTGCCCTTGGTCCAGCCGATCAGCGCGTGCGCGAAGCTGACCCGCTGTGCCCACGACGTTTCCGCGCTCCAGCGATTGACCACCGCATCCAGCGCGGACTTGGACTCGCCGTAGGCGCCATCACCACCGAACATGCCGCGGTTGGGTGAACCGGGCAGCACCACGTGCAGGCGTGAGGCGATGTCGCGATCGGCACCGATGGACGACAGCCCGCCGATCAGCCGCTCGACGGCCCACAGCAGGACCTTCATCTCCATCTCGGAACGAGAGCCGGCTTCCGACAGGTCACCGGCCACTCTCGGCGCGGCGAACGGGAACAGCAGTGTCGGGGTCAGCGCATCCTTGATGTGAATCGCTTGCGGCCCGAGGCTTTCGGTCTGCTCACTGCCGACCCACGAAGCCAGCGCATCGATATCGGCGTAGGAGGCCATGTTGGCCGGAACCACCCACAGCGCCGCACCGTAACGAGCGTGATCGCGGTAGAGCGCCTTGTAGAACGCCAGCCGATCGTCGTCCAGCTTCGAGGTCGTCACGACCACCGTGGCGCCGCCGTCGAGCAGGCCGGCCACCACCGATGCGGCGATCGAGCCCTTGGATGCACCGGTGACCACGGCGATCTCGTCGGAATATTGACCGATTCCCGGATTTTCAGCACCCGCGGCGATCCGGCCGAACAGCGAGGCATGGATGTTGCGGCCAGCGGCCAGGGCCCTGCCCTGCCACCAGTTTGCCTGGGTGGCAACGACATTGCCGGCACCCTCGAAACGCGCTCCGAGGTGCATCCAGTCGGCGTCGATATCACCTTCGTCAGCCAGCCACAGCTTGACCAGATCCTCACGCGCACTGGCCCAGCGGTCGTCGAGCAGCACCGCCTTCTTGGCGTCGAACGCCGGCGCCACCAGGCGCGGCCAGTCCGAGCCCAGCTCGGCGGTCACCAGGTCGATGAGTTCAGCATCGGTGGCCGACGGTGCGGCGGACACAGGGGTGTCCAGACCCAGCTGCCCCAGCACCAGGCGGGCGGCCGAAGCCAACACGCCATCGGGGCCGGTGACCTGCGCGGCGAACTCGGTCAGCGCGGCCGAGTCGACCACGCCACCGGCGGCACCGCCGGCCGACGGCAGCGACACCGCAATTCCCTTGCGGGCAGCCACTGACAGGACCGCGGCGTCGATGACCTTATCCACGGATCCGGCGTCGGCGAGCGCACCTTCGTGCAGGCCGCCGAGCGCACCACCACGCACGCTGGTGCCCTCGCGGGTGCCCAGCGCCAGTTCCGCGGTGACGTGCTTGACCCATCCGTCGCCGAGTTCCCACGTCTTCTTGACGCGTTCGGCGATCGCGGCCGGACGCTTGCCCGACGGGCCGAGCACCGTGCGCAGCTGATCGTTGATCGCATCCGCGAGCACCGGGCCGAAGGGCTTGTAGGTGCGCGCCAACTTGGAGACCTGACTCTTCAGCGACCCCAGGTCCGCCTCGGCGGCACCGTCGATGGCGCCCAGGTTCAGTTCCGAACCGAGATCGACCAGCAGCTGGTTACGCCGCGAGGACGCACCGTCAGTGATCGACTCGATCGAATCAAGCAGCTCGATCTGGTCGATGCGCATCTTGGCGCTCAACGCGATCAGCGCCAAAGTGGCGTCGCCCGCATCGAATCCGATGTCGTCGGGTCGCGCCCCGCCGGACGGTGCGGCGGCCGCTACCGGCGCCGGCGCGGCCTCGACCGCGGCGGCTTCGGCCGGGGCCTCGGCCTCGGGGGCTTCCTCGATGTCCGGCTCGGGATCGGTGTCGTTGGCGAACAGCACTGCGGCGTCACGCTCAGAGTTGAGCACTTCGACTGTGCTGTGGGCATATTCGGGCAACTTCAAGGTGTTACTGGCCAGGCCGGCCACCGTCGGCGCGGACTTCACACCGATCTCGACGAAGCGCTCGACACCGAGGCCGCCTGCGGCCTCCTCGATGAACAGCAGGTCCTGGGTCTCGATCCAGCGCACCGGGCTGGCGAACTGCCAGGCCAGCAACTCGACGACGATCTTGCGGCAGAGCAAGCCCGGCTTCTCGTTACGCCACGTGTCGTAGTCGGCCAGGACCTCGTCGAGTGGCTCGGCGGGCACCAGGTCGCGGATCTCCTGGACGAAGTCGCGGTCCAGGGTGAACGGCCGCGGCACCAGGTTCGGGATGTAGCGTCCGACGATCAGTGCCGGGTCGGGATCTTCGGGCATGACACGTTCCAACGCACGACGGAAGTCGTCGACGCCGACGCGCAGCACGTCGGAGTGGAACGGCACGTCGATGCCGGGGACGAGGATGAATGACCGCTTGCCGCCGCTGATCTCGCGGCGCCGCTCGACCTCTTCCTCCAGCGCCTCAAGGCCGCGCACCGTGCCGGCGATCGCATACTGCGAGCCGCGCAGGTTGAAGTTGACGATCTGCAGGAATTCGCTCGTGCGCTCGGCGATCTCGCCGACGAAGTCCTTGACGTCGGCGTCTGCCAGGTCGATCTGCGACGGGCGGATCGCCGCCAGCCGGTAGTTGGACCGGCCCATCTCGTCACGCGGGACGATGTCGTGCATCTTGCTGCCGCGGTGGAACACCACCTCGAGCAGCGCTTCCAGCTTGTAGACGTTCGAGACGCACGCCAGCGCGGTGTACTCACCGACGGAGTGGCCGCAGGCGATCGCGCCCTCGACGAACGCACCCTGCTCTCGCATCTCCGCGACCTGAGCGGCCGCGACCGTGGCCATGGCGACCTGGGTGAACTGCGTCAGGTAGAGCACACCTTCGGGGTGCTGGTAGTGCACACCGGAGGCGATCAGGCTGGTCGGGTTGTCCCGCACCACATGCAGCACCGAGAAGCCCAGCGTGTCGCGGGTGAACTTGTCGGCGGTGTCCCACACCTTGCGGGCAGCCTTGGAGCGTGCGCGCACCTCCATGCCCATGCCCTTGTGCTGAATGCCCTGACCGGGGAAGGCGTACACCGTCTTCGGTGCCGCCAGCCGGGCGGTGGCGCTCATCACGAGGTCGGTGCCAACCTTGGCGGTGACCTCCAAAACCTCGGCGCCCAAGTCGATTCCGACGCGGTCGACGCGGAAGTCGATCTCGTCGCCCGGCTTGACCATGCCCAGGAAGCGGGCGGTCCAGCCGATCAGCTTGGCCGGCGGAACCGGCTTGCCGTCGGTGGCGGTCACCACGTGCTGGGCCGCGGCCGACAGCCACATGCCGTGCACGATGGGCGAATCCAGACCGGCCAGCAGCGCGGCGGCCTGATCGGTGTGGATCGGGTTGTGGTCACCGGAGACAACGGCGAACGGGCGCATGTCGACCGGGGCGCCGATGACGACGTCACGGCGACGGCGGCGCGGAGTGTCGGTGGCGTTCAGCGACACCGCTCCCCCGGCCCGAACCGGGTCAGTGAGCTCCTTGACACCGGTGCGGCCACGGATCGCGAAGCGCTCCTCGAGGACCGCCAGGATCATTCCCTTCGCGTCGGTGACGTTGACCGTCACCGGCACGACGCGGCCGACCTCGGTATCGGTGGCCACCGAAGCCGTTGCGGTGACGATCAATTGGGTCGGTTCCTTGGGCAGCGGCTTCAGCAGCTGGGCCGCATGGTCCAGGTGCACCAGGCTCAGCAGACCCTCGACGACCGGGAAGCCGGAGTCGGTGGCCGCGCCACCGATCGCGGCGAACACGGCCGGCCAGCAGCGGCCCACCAGTGCATCGGGAACGATCGTCAGTGTCGGCGCCAGCGGTGTACCGAACGTCGCCGTCACACCGGTGTGGTCGGCAACCCGCTCGGGATCCCACTCGAAGGTGACCGTGGTGGAGCCATTGACCACCGGCGGCAGCGCGCCGGGGCCGTCGACCCCGGCGGCGATCGCCAGCACGGAACGCATCGCGGCAGCAGCGTCTTCGGTGCGCACCACGGGGGTGCCGCCGTCGATCACCGTGGCCGGCAGCGTGTAGGCGATGTCAATCCAGGTGCCCGAGAGCGGGACGCTCAGGACGACACGATCAGCGGCCACCACTTCGAGCCGGGCCCCGGTGGAATGGTTTGTCGCCGAACGATCGTCGTGCACCAGCCACTCGGCCGGCGCCGCGATGCGGTGCACCGGATTGGTGGCGGTGCGGCCTGCCCACAGTACGTCGGGTGAATCCAGCACGATGGCCAGCGGACCGGTCACGTCGGTGCGGACCCGCAGCCGCGCGGCGGCCGGCTCCGGCGTAGCGCCCGAGGCCAGCACCTGGTCGACGGCGGCCTGCTCGAAGCGGTCGAGCAACTCGCCCACCGGCTCATCGACCCGGTCGATGCCGACGACGGCCTGGGTGCCAGGAATGACGCAGACCTGGTCGGCGGTGTAGCGGGCATCGTGGGCCTGCCACAGCGAATCGCTGCGCCACCAACGCCGCACATCCTTGTCGATGACCGGGACGAAGTTGACCGGCTTGCCCAGCGTCTTGCACAGCTGAACGAAGAACGGCACGTCCGCCGGATGCAGCAGCACCGATGCGGCGTCGGGATACCGGGACTGCAGGGCCGCGAGGGCCTCGTCCGGATTCTCCAGCAGCCATTCGCCATCGGCCGAGGACGCGTCGAACAACGTCTCGATCGGACCGGTGTCGGCAACGTTGAGCCGAGCCTCGGCGCGCTGCAGCATCTCGGCGAAGCGCTCCCGCCAGGTGGTGTCGAGCCACGGCGAGTCGGGGGTCTTGGTGTCGGCGGTGGAGTCACCGTCGCCGATGGCGAGCTCGACATAGCGCTGCAGCCACTGCAGGTAGCTCATCTCGGCGACATCGCCGAAGTACGGCTTGGCGGTGAGCGCCATCGCCGCGATGATCTCCTCGCGACGCGCGGCGACCGCCTCTGCGTCACCGGCGACGTCATCGAGCAGGCGGCCGCAGCGGGAGGCCGCGTTGTCGATTTCGTGGATGTCGGCACCGAGCTGGCTACGCCCGGAAGCCATGCCGTTCACGGCTTTTCCGGCCCCGACCCAGGTGTCGGTGCCCGCGGTGTCGACCAGCAGCTGCTTGACCGCCGGGGAGGTGGTGGCCTCAAGGCAGGCCATCGCTGCGGTGCCGACCAGGATGCCGTCGACCGGCATCAGCGGGTAGCCGTACGCCGCCGACCACCGGCCGGACAGGTACTCCGCCGAGCGCTCGGGCGTGCCGATGCCACCGCCGACGCAGACGGTGATGTTGGCGCGGCCACGCAGTTCCGAGTAGGTGGTCAGCAGCAGATCGTCGAGGTCTTCCCAGGAGTGGTGACCGCCAGCGCGACCGCCCTCGATGTGGACGATGACCGGCTTGGTGGGCACCTCGGCGGCGATCCGGATGACCGAACGGATCTGCTCGACGGTGCCCGGCTTAAACACGACGTGCGCGATGCCGACCGTGTTCAGCTCGCCGATCAGCTCGACGGCCTCTTCCAGATCGGGGATGCCCGCGCTGACCACGACACCGTCGATCGGCGCCCCGGACTGGCGTGCCTTCTGCACCAGGCGCTTGCCGCCCAGCTGCAGTTTCCACAGATAGGGGTCGAGGAACAGCGAGTTGAACTGGATCGTGCGGCCCGGCTCCAAGAGCCCGACTAATTCTTCTATGCGCTTGTCGAAGATCGGCTCGGTGACCTGGCCGCCACCGGCCAGCTCGGCCCAGTGCCCGGCGTTGGCCGCCGCGGCGACGATCTTGGCGTCGACGGTTGTCGGCGTCATCCCGGCCAGCAGGATCGGCGAGCGGCCGGTGAGCCGGGTGAACTTCGTCGACAGCTTCACCGAGCCGTCGGGCAGGCGGATCACCGAGGGCGCGTAGCTCGACCACGGCTTGGCCACGTCGGGCACCGCGCCGACGGTGAACAGGTTGCGCTGTCCGCCGCGGGTGGCGGCGGGCACGATACCGATGCCGAGCCCACGGATCACCGGCGCGGTGAGCCGGGTGAGGATGTCGCCGGGGCCGAGGTCAAGGATCCACCGGGCACCGGCTTCGCTCAGCGCGGTGACCTCTTCGACCCAGTCCACCTGTCCGACCAGGATCGCGTCGGCCAGGCTGCGGGCGAGCTCGACGTCGAGGCCGACCGCGGCCGCCCAGCGGGCGACGATGTCGATGCCGTCGGCCAGCCGCGGGGTGTGGAAGCCCACCTCGACCTGGACCGGATCGAACATCGGCTTGAACACCGCGCCGCCGCGCACCTTGTTCTTCCGGTCGGCCGCCTCGGCCTCGGCGATCTGCTCGCAGTACAGCTCGAATCGGGACAGCTGTTCGGGGGTGCCGGTGATGACGACCGAGCGCCGGCCGTTGCGGATGGACAGCACCGGAGGCAGCACGGTACGGACATCCTGAGCAAACTCTTCGAGGAGCTCGAAGATGCGCTCGGGATCAGCATTGGTCACCGAGACCATCGGCGGACGGTCACCGAGGACCGAGATACCGCGGCGGCGGGCCACCAGGGTGCCCGCGGCGCCGATCAGCTGGGCCAGCGCCAGCAGCTGGACGTCCTTGGCGCCGGCGGCGCGCAGCGCCTCCACGGCCAGCACGCCCTGAGAGTGGCCAGCGAGGGCCACCGGCGGCGCGGCGGCCAGATCCAAGCCCTGGCGGCCCAACGCGCGGATGGCGGCGATCTGGGTCAGCAGGACGCCGGGAACCGACACCGCCGCCGAGATCAGCTGCTTGGCCGAGGGCACAGGTTCGTCAGCGGCCAGCGCGCGCACCCAGCTCAGCGGCTCGAAGCCGATCGGACGGACCACTATCAGTTCGTTGGCGACGGGCTCGAGCAGCAGCTCAGCCTCGCCGGCCAGGGTTGCGAGCTCGGATTCGATGCCGGCCGAGGTGACCAGCTCTTCGAGGGTCTCCAACCAGGCGCTGCCCTGTCCGCCAAAAGCCACCGCGTAGGGCTCGCCGGCGTTGAGCCGGTCGACGAGAGCGTGAGTACTGGTCTGCTTGGCGCTGCCGCGTCGTGATCCGTCGCCCGTGGACAACCTGTCGTGCTCGTGGATCGTCACCTTGTGTATCTCCCTGTCGTGCTCATCGTCGCGTCTTTGCGTCTTCGTTTCGTATGTGTGGCGTGTCAGACCTGCGCTGCCCTGCGGAGGTGGTGTCGGCGATTCCCCGTCGAATCTCGGCGTCCGCGCCATCCCCTGCCTAGGGGCCCGCGAACATCCCGGCTGTACTAAGACTGGCATAAGAACCAGCACCATTTTCCGCCCCATATTGGTTACTGGCGAGTTCTACGCACGGGTAACAGCACAACGGGTAACACACCGTCGAACGGGCACCAGGACCATCCGGGACAAACGTCCTGCATGTAGGTGGTTACGGTTGAGTAGGCGCAATAGTGCAGATCAAAGCACGATTGTTATCGAATCGTTACTTACGATTTTCCCACCACCTGACCTGCGCGACGACGTCCGGCCAAGCACTTGCTCGGTTTTTCAGTCCACAATTGTTCACCAGAATGGCGTCAAAAAGTTTGCTGGCAAATTCTTACTGACGGGTAGGTATTGCGCTTTGAGTCAGTCCCACTGCCCGAATTGGGGCTTCAGGATGTTGTTCAGGTCCACCCCGACGCCGGCGACCTTGCGCTTGTCGATCTCGACCTGGTGCAGGTGCGCGGCAGGATGCGTGTAGCCCTTCGGCGAGCCCCAGTTGTGCTGCCAGAACCAGGATCCGATGCCGTCCTGCAACGCCCAGTCGATGACCTTGGAGTTTCCGTACACGCCCACCCGCTGGTGCCCGATTACCGATTCCCAGGCGCGCAGGTAGGGCGCGACCTGGGCTTTGTACTGGTCGGGGCTCGGATCGTCGTCGATGGACACATAGATCGGGGCGGCCACCGGGCCACCGGCGGCGGTGTGCAGCGCCCAGCCCCGCTTGGCGTGTGTCAGGCCGGCCTGTTGCCCGCCGAGCCAGTCGGCGCTGTCGGCCTTGCCGAACTGGTAGTTGGACACGATCTTCAGCCCGGCCTGGTAGAGATCGCGGGCCTCGGTCAGTTGAATCGGCTTGCCCAGCATCCAATCTCCGCCGGGACGTCGATCAGAGACGTACCGGATGGCGCCGAGCGCTCCGGAAGCCTTGAGGTCGCTGGCGCTGATGACGCCGGCGGCGTAGTCCAGCAGCACGCCCAGCGGGGTGGTCGTCGCGGTGGCAGGGGCGGCGATCGCAGCCGGCGGGGCAAGGGCCGACAACAGAGACCCCAGCCCCAGTGCGGCCGGGGTTGCGGCGGCCATCTTCAGCAGGTCGCGGCGCGACACGGACACGCGCCTCAGAATACGACAACTACCTCACCAATCTCATCAACGCCACTGGTCACATCTGCATCACCTTTCGGCGATTGGCTCTTGATCGCGAATCCGGTGGTGTGAACCTCCCACGACCGGCGAAGTCCATCATGGGCCTGCGATTCGACAACGCAATCCGTAGGATTCACCCATGCCGCCCGGTACTTCTCGGCCACCACAGATCGAGTTGCGCGGGGTGCGGAAGGTGTTCGGCGATGTGACCGCCGTCGAGAGCGCGGACCTGACCGTCGCCGACGGAGAACTGTTCGCGATCCTCGGCCCGTCAGGATCGGGCAAGACCACGGTGCTGCGGATGATCGCGGGCTTTGAGCAGCCGACCGCAGGAACCGTTCACCTCGGCGGCGCCGATGTCACCGCGTTGCCGCCGGCCAAGCGGGACACCAACACCGTCTTCCAGGACTACGCACTGTTCCCGCACATGACGGTGGCGCAGAACGTCGAATACGGGCTCAAGGTCAAAGGAGTGGCCCGCTCCGAGCGCCGGGACCGCACCACCGCCGCCCTGGATATGGTGCGGCTGTCCGGGCATGCCGCCCGCAAGCCCGCGCAGTTGTCTGGTGGCCAGCAGCAGCGCGTCGCCCTCGCCCGCGCACTGGTGGGCCGGCCCAAGGTGCTGCTGCTCGACGAGCCGCTTGGCGCACTTGATCTCAAGCTGCGCGAGCAGATGCAGGTGGAACTCAAGGCAATTCAGCGCGAAGTGGGCATCACGTTCGTGATCGTGACACACGACCAGGACGAGGCGCTGACCCTGTGCGACCGGCTCGCGGTGTTCAACAACGGCCGCATCGAGCAGATCGGCGCCGCCCGTGAGGTGTACGAGAACCCGGCCAACCGGTTCGTCGCGGATTTCGTCGGGACCTCCAACGTGGTCGACGGCGCGACGGCCGAAGCGCTCATCGGTCAGGCCGGAACCTTCGCGATCCGGCCCGAGCGGATCCTGCTGCTGGCACCCGATGCGCCCGTACCTGCCGGAATGCGCAGTGTCACAGCCGAAGTCGCCGAGGTGGTGTATTCGGGCCCGATCACCCGGGTCGCGGCCGACGCATCCGGGGTTCGGTTGACCGCGACGCTGCTGTCGGCCGAGGCCTCCACCGACATCGCCCACGGCGCCACCGTCGTGCTCGCGTGGCCACCCACTGCCGTTCGATCCCTGTCCGAATAACGAAGAAGGAGCTCGCCATGAGAACCACCACCCGTCGCCTCGGCGTTGCGCTGGTCGCGTGCGCCGCACTGGTTGCCGCCTGTTCGAGCTCCACCACCTCCGGAGGCGGAAGTTCCACGGCGCCACCGAAAATGGAACCGCTCTCGGCACTCGGCAAGGGCGAGGGCCAGCTCAACCTGATTGCCTGGCCCGGCTACGCCGAGGACGGTTCCAACGACCCGAAGGTCGACTGGGTGCACCCGTTCGAGCAGAAGACCGGCTGCAAGGTCAACGTCAAGATCGGCAACACCTCCGACGAGATGCTGCAGCTGATGCGCACCGGGCAGTACGACGGCGTCTCGGCATCCGGCGATGCCACGCTGCGGCTCATCTACGCAGGCGATGTGGCACCGGTCAACACCAAGCTGGTGGGAAACTACGAGACCATCTCGGCGTTCCTCAAGGACAAGCCGTGGAACGCGGTGAACGGCCAGATGTACGGCATCCCGCACGGTTGGGGCGCCAACCTGCTGATGTACAACACCGACGTGGTCAAGGGCGCCCCCGACAGCTGGGGTGCGGTGTTCCCGGGAGCGCCTGAGTACAAGGGCAAGGTCACCGCGTACGACTCCCCCATCTACATCGCCGATGCCGCGCTCTACCTGTCGAAGACGAAACCTGAACTGGGAATCAAGAATCCGTACTCGTTGACCGAGGACCAGCTCAACGCATCGGTCGATCTACTCAAGGCCCAGCACGCCAATATCGGTGAGTACTGGTCGGATTACACCAAGGCGGTCCAGGCCTTCGAGTCCGGCACGTCGGTGATCGGCACCACCTGGCAGGTGATCGCCAACATGCTGACGACCGACGCCAAGGTCAAGATCGCCACCGTGCTGCCCAAGGAGGGGTCGACCGGATGGTCGGACACCTGGATGGTGTCGTCGAAGGCCAAGAACCCGAACTGCATGTACCAGTGGATGGACTGGATCACCTCACCGGAGATCAACGCTGCGGTCGCCGAGTACTTCGGCGAGGCCCCGGCGCAGACCAAGGCCTGCGACTTCACCAGCGACAAGACGTTCTGCGAGACTTACCACGCCACCGATGCCGCGTACGCCGAGAAGATCAGTTACTGGACGACGCCGCAGAAGCAGTGCGTGGACGGCAGTGGTGACAACTGCACGGCCTACAGCGAGTGGGTCGACAAATGGCAGCAGATCAAGGGCTGACACCAGGGGTGAGCCGGCGGATCCGCCTCGCTTTTCTCCTCGTTCCGCCACTGGCCTGGCTGGTGGTGGCCTATCTGGGATCGCTTGGTGTACTGCTGCTTTCAGCCTTCTGGAGCACCGACACCTTCACCGGCGCGGTGGTGCGCTCCTACACCAGTGACAACTTCGTGCGGGTTCTCACCGACGCGGTGTTCCGCACGGCCACGCTGCGCACAATCGGAATTGCGTTGAGCGTGACCGTGATCTGCATCGTGCTGGCGGTTCCGCTGGGGCTCTACATGGCCAAGGTCGCCTCGCCCCGGGTGCGGCTGGCCCTGGTGGTCGCGGTGACGACACCGCTGTGGGCCAGCTATCTGGTGAAGGCCTATGCGTGGCGGATGCTGCTCTCGCCCGAGGGCCCGTTGAATTGGCTGGCGGGTTACACGCCGGGCTACGGCCTGATCGCCACGGTGCTCACCCTGTCCTACCTGTGGCTGCCCTACATGGTGATCCCGGTGTTCGCCGCCTTCGAACGGGTGCCCAACCCCCTGATCGACGCCAGCGCCGATCTGGGCGCCTCCGATCTCACCACGCTGCGAACGATCGTGGCGCCGTTGGTGTTTCCGGGGATCGCGGCGGGTTCGATCTTCACGTTCTCGCTGTCGATGGGTGACTACATCGCGGTGACGATCGTCGGCGGCAAGACCCAGATGCTGGGCAACATCATCTACGGACAGCTGGTGACCGCCAACAACCAGCCGCTGGCGGCCGCGCTGTCGCTGATCCCGTTGGCCGCGATCGTGCTGTACCTGTTGGCGATGCGGCGCACCGGAGCATTGGAGAACGTCTGATGCTGTCGAACGGTATGCGCCGCATGGTCCGGGGCTGGACCGTGCTGGTGTTGGTTTTCCTGTACGCGCCTTTGCTTCTGGTCGTCGTCAACGCGTTCAACTCGTCGAAGACGTTCGCGTTTCCGCCAACCGGGTTCACCTTGCAGTGGTGGGCCAGCGCCTGGAACAGCGAAGGCATGTGGCATTCGCTGGGCAACTCGTTGGTGGTGGGGGCCTGCGCGACGGCGCTGGCACTGGTGCTCGGCACCATGGCGGCCTTCGCCGTGCAGCGCTACCGCTTCTTCGGCAGGCAGACCATCAGCTTTCTGGTGGTGCTGCCGATCACGCTGCCCGGCATCGTGACCGGTATCGCACTGAATGCCACGTTCACCTCGGCACTGGGCGTGACGCTCGGGTTGGCGACGGTCATCGTCGGGCATGCGACGTTCTGCATCGTGATCGTGTTCAACAACACCCAGGCCCGGTTACGGCGGCTGGGAACCGGACTGGAGGACGCGTCGGCCGACCTGGGTGCGTCGGGCTGGCAGACGTTTCGGTACGTGACCTTCCCGCTGATGCGCGGTGCGCTGCTGGCCGGCGCGATCCTGGCGTTTGCGCTGAGCTTCGACGAGATCGTGGTCACCACGTTCACCGCGGGCCCGACGGTGCAGACACTGCCGATCTGGATATTCGGCAACCTGTTCCGGCCCAATCAGGCCCCGGTGATCAATGTCGTCGCCGCCGCATTGACCCTGCTCGCGATCATCCCGGTGTGGCTGGCGCAGCGCTTCGGCGGCGATCCGGCCGCGACCCGGGTCTGAGCCAGGGAATCAATTTGCGCCGCCGAGAGATGATTGGTTCAGGCGTTTGAAAGGGTGATGGTCAGTGCGGGCCTGGATTGTGTGGTCGACGGGAGTGTTGGCCTACATCGTCGCCGTCCTGGACCGGACCACGCTCGGGGTCTCCGGGCTCGATGCCGCCAACCGGTTCTCGGCCAGCCCCGGGGTGCTGTCCACCTTCGTCGTGCTGCAGGTCATCGTCTATGCGGTCGCGCAGATCCCCGCCGGCCTGCTGCTGGATCGCTTCGGCTCCAAGGTGATGATCCTGTCCGGCGCAACGCTGATGGTGGCCGGGCAGCTCGCGCTCGCGTTCACCGTCTCACTGCCTACGGCGATCGCCGCGCGCGCGGTGGTGGGCCTGGGTGACGCATTCACCTTCATCTCGGTGCTGAGGCTGGTTCCGCACTGGTTCAAACCGCGCCAGATCCCGCTGGTGACTCAATTGACCGGCATCTCAGGACAACTCGGCCAGGTGCTCTCGGCGGTGCCGTTCCTGTCTCTGCTGATCGGCTCGGGGTGGACCAGGGCCTACACGGTCGTCGCGGCATTCGGCGTCCTGTCGCTGGTGCTGACTCTGCTGCTGGTGAAGAACACCCCGCCCGGTGTCGTCGTCGACGACCCGGTGATCAGCCTGCGCGAGACGCTGGCCAGCGTGAAGACGGTCTGGATGCGCCCGGGGACCCGGTTGGGATTCTTCACCCATATGGGCACCCAGTTCTCGGTCACGGTGTTCGCGTTGATGTGGGGTGTCCCGTATCTGACGGTGGCGCAAAATCTTTCGCGAAGTCAGGCGGGCACGCTGCTGACGATGTCGGTGGTCGCCGCGATCGTCTTCGGGGTGGTGATCGGCATGGTCACCGGCCGGCACCTACACCGGCGCTCGTGGGTGGTGCTGGGCATCGTGATCAGCAACGCCCTGGTGTGGACGGTCGTGCTCGCGCTGCCACACGCCGCACCGCACTGGCTACTGGTCGTGCTGATCGTGGTCATCTCGTTCGGCGGACCCGGATCCATGGTCGGCTTCGACTTCGCCCGCACGTTCAACCCTCGCTCCACTCTGGGTACCGCGCAGGGCGCGGTCAACATGGGCGGCTTCCTGGCCTCGCTGCTGGTGATGCAGGCGATGGGCATGATCATCGGCGCGACCGGCGGCTACTCGTTCGACTCGTTCCGGCTGGCGTGGTGCGTGCAGTACGTGGTGTGGGTGCTGGCCATCGTCGGCATCGTGATCACCCGCAGGAAGGCGCTCCGCACGATCGGGGATATCGAGGAGAGCCGCTATCTGCTGGAGTTTTTCACCGACGCCCAGGTGGCGCCGGCGTCTCGCCGGGAGCGGTAACACTCGCGAGGGGGGTGCCGATATCCCAGTCAGCCCCGAGCTGCCGTGCAAAACCCGACTCCACGGCAGCCCGGGCTCCAACTTTTCCCGGCCCTGTCAGCGCGACGTTTGATCATTCGGTACCGGAGGTATCACCCAGGCATCGAAGGGATGCACGATGGGTCTGGACCTCACGCCGACGACGGCACAGCACGACCTCGCTCGCCGCACGCACGAGTTCGCCGAACAGTACATCCGACCGGGCTGTCACTGCCGATGTTCATGGAGGAACTGTTCTGGGGTTGCGCCGGAATCGGTTTGGCGGTGGTGATGCCCGCGCTGGCCCTCTCGGCGATCGGCCAGGCCGCCACCCCGGAGCAGATGCTGACGTGGGCTCCCGAATGTTTCGGCACGCCCGGCGATCTGAAGCTGGCGGCGCTGGCGATCTCCGAACCGGAGGGTGGCAGCGATGTGCGTAATCTGCGCACCTGGGCCCGTAGGGACGGTGACGATTGGGTGATCGACGGTCACAAGATGTGGATCGGCAACGGCGGCATCGCCAACGTCCACGTCGTCAACGCCGTCGTCGACGAGGAACTGGGTCACCGGGGGCAGGCGTTGTTCGTAGTGCCCGGCGGCACAACGGGTTTGGAGCTGGTCCGCAAGCTCGACAAGCTCGGGTGCCGCGCCTCCCACACCGCCGAGCTGAAGTTCACCGGTGTGCGAATTCCGGCCGAGAACCTGCTCGGCGGGCAGGACCGGTTGGAACACAAGCTGGCCCGGGCTCGTGAGGCCATGGCGGGTGGGCGGCGTTCTGGTTCGGCGACGTTGGGCACGTTCGAACAGACCCGCCCGATGGTGGCGGCCCAGGCGCTCGGAATCGCCCGCGCCGCAATGGAGTACATGACCGCGTACGCGAATCGCCGAGAGGCGTTCGGCGCCCCTATCATCGACAACCAGGGCATCGCCTTTCCCCTGGCCGACCTGGCGACCGGTATCGACGCCGCCCGGCTGCTGACCTGGCGTGCGTCATGGATGGCCGCCAACAGCGTGCCGTTTGAACGCGGCGAGGGCTCGATGGCCAAGCTGGCCGCCAGCGAGATCGCGGTGAAGACCACCGAGCAGGCCATCCAGACCATGGGTGGCTGGGGGTATATCAGCGACCACCCGGTGGAGAAGTGGTACCGCGACGCCAAGCTGTACACGATTTTCGAGGGCACCAGCGAGATCCAGCGAATCGTGATCTCGTCGGCCCTCGGTGCCGCCGACGGCGGGCCGCCCATGCACGTCGAGCTGGAACCATCCGGCGGCCCGTTCAACCGGCTGTTCGGCCGCGGCACCCCGGCCCGGGGCCGGATCGCCAGCGCCGCGCTGTCCATGCGCGATCGGGTGCCCGCGCCGGCGATGCGGATGGTGATGAAAGTTCTCGCCCCGCCGCGGCGATGAGGCCCATCATCCGGTGACTTCCGGCCCTGCCGCGGCCACGGCGCGCGATTGACCAGACATCGCGCGAGCAGCTACGTTTAGCGCTTAATTTCTATTAAAATTTGCCGTGCCCGCGGTTCGCGACACCGCGGTGAGAAAGGGAGACTTCGTGAGCCCTCGCATACTCACTATCTGCGCCCTCGGCGGACCGGCCGCTGTGCTCGTCACCCTTGTTGGCTGGCTGATCGCCGGGATGCTCCCCCTACCGATGGGGCCGAGTGCGCCAATATCCCAGGTGCGCGAGTTCTACCTCGGCAATCCCACCATGACCGGTGCCGGTTTCGTCATCTCGTCGCTGGGAATCGTTCTCTACGCACCGCTGCTCGCGGTGATCACCACGCAGATGCTCCGGATCGAGGGGCGCCGCCCGGTACTGGCTTTCACCCAATTGGCCACTGGCACGGCGACACTCCTGCTCAACTTGTTGCCAATGCTGTTGTGGGCCATGGCGACCTTCCGCACGGACCGGTCCGACGATACGCTGCTGCTACTCAACGACATGGGCTGGTTGATTCTATTCCCAGCGATCATGCTGTTCTGCCTGCAAAATGCCGCCATCGGCATTGCAGTACTCAACAGCGACCAGACCGTCTTTCCGCGCTGGGTCGGTTTTGTGAACTTCTTCGTCGCCTTGTCGTTCATTCCAGACATTCTCGCCTTCTTCTTCCACTCCGGTCCTTTCGCGTGGAACGGCGTCTTTGTGTTCTGGCTGGCGCTGACGACATATTGCGTCTTCCTGTGCACGATGGCGTGGGCCTGCGTGCAGGCGAACAAATCCCTAGCGGGCGTGTCCGTTCCGGCGTGAGGTTGGTCGTGGAAACTCGCCGGGAGCCCTCCTGCGACATATCGGGCCACCCGTGAGTTCCCAGGTGCCGGAATTTCTGTGGGCGGACGAGGACGATCTGCAGTACGACCGCGCGGCGGGACGGACTGAACCCCGTAGCGCAATTCCGGGTCTGCCAGCGGAGCCCGGGTTATGGGTCTTCGTCCTCGGCGACATGACAGTTTTTGGCTGGTTCTTTCTGGTCTTCATGTGGGAAAGACGGCATGACCGAGCGGTTTTCGCCGATTCGGTCAACAAGCTCTACCAGCCGATCGGTGTCGTCAACACGCTCGTGTTGCTGCTCGGCTCCTTCCTTGTCGTGCTGGCGCTGCAGGCGAATCGTCAAGGCCGACGGGCCCGGTGCAGGCGCTTCCTCGTGGGCGCGGCCAGCTGCGGCGGGGCGTTTGCGACCCTCAAGGCTGTTGAATATTCATTAGAAATATCCAGCGGTCACACCCCCGGCGAGAACGCATTCTTCGTCTTCTACTTCGCCCTGACTGGCATACATCTGCTGCACGTACTGATCGGAACAGCGCTGCTGTTCAGCTGGTCGCGTCGCGTACGACGTGGACGGGAATGGATCCGCGATCGGGCATTCGCGGAGTCGGCCGCCGTCTACTGGCACATGGTCGATCTGCTCTGGATCGTGATCTTCACCCTCATCTACCTGGTGAGCCAGTCATGACCACGAATACGTCCACGTTTCCCCGGCGCGCCACCATCGTGTGGACCATTTTGGTCGCCGCCACATTCGCAACGTTCTGGTTGGGCACTGATCACCCCTTCTCGAACCTCAGCGTGCGGCTTGCCTCCGTTCTCGCTCTCGTGTTGGCCTTCGTCAAGGTCTGGCTCATCGGTGCGGACTTCATGGAGATTCGCCAGGCCCCACGCGTCCTGAAAGTTGCCTTCGGTGTTTGGATCACCGTGATAGGCGGTGGACTCCTGCTCCTGTACGTACTGTGACGCGGTAAGACCGATGATGAAAGTCCTCGCCCCAGCGCGGCGATGAGGCCCAACATCCGGTGACTTCGAGCCCTGCCGCGGCCTTCGCGTCGTCGCCGGACACCAGGGCGTAGCTGCGCAGGAACAGCGCCGCCAAGTCGCGGCGGCCAAGGAATTCCAGATCCATCGCCAAGAACGCGGCGTCGTCAATGACGTCGACATAGCGCAGATGGTCGTCGAACTCCAGGCAGTCAAAAAGCACCGACCGCACTCAATCCGATCGCAGCGGCCCTACGGCCACAACTCAAGTGACTTCCGACCCCTGCCATCCACGCTCGCCGATCCTAGGCTTGTTCCCAGCACAGAAAGGGGTGGGTGCCATGGCCAGTTCGGCGCCCGATCCTCAGGTGATCGCGAATGCGGTCGAATTGGCCTGCCGCGCACCGTCGGTGCACAACAGCCAGCCGTGGCGTTGGGTCGCCGATGGACCCGCACTGAAACTGTTTGTCGAGGCCAGCCGGGTGCCGTACGCCACCGATCCCTCGGGCCGGGAGGCGATCATCAGTTGCGGCGCCGTGCTCGACCACCTCCGGGCGGCTGCCGCGGCCGGCGGCTGGCGGGCGGATATCACGCGGTTCCCGGATCCCAGCGCCCCCGACCACGTGGCCACCGTCGACTTCAGCCCAACGGAATTCGTCACCGAGTTCGACCGTTCCCGCGCCGATGCGATTCTGGCTCGGCACACCGACCGGCTGCCGTTCGCACCACCGCCCAACTGGGCTGCCGTCGAGTCGGTGCTGCGCAGCACGATCGACGCCACGCAGACAGCGCTGCACGTGCTGCCCGATGCGGTGCGCCCGCAGCTGGCCGAGGTGTCCCGGCTGACCGAATCGCTGCGTCAGTACGACTCCTGGTATCAATCCGAATTATCTTGGTGGACAGCGCGATACGAGATGTCCGACGGCGTGCCGTACAGCACACTGGTGATGTTGTCCGAGCGTGACCGGGTCGACGTCGCCCGCACCTTCCCGGCCGGTGCGCACCTCGACCGGCGCCCGGAGGTCGACCACGACCGATCCGTGATCGTGGTGCTGTCGACCGACGGCGACTCCCCCCAAGATGCGCTGGCCTGCGGAGAGGCACTCTCGGCGATCCTGCTGGAGGCGACGGTGGCGGGTTTGGCCAGCTGCACGCTGACCCATATGACCGAAGTGGAGGCCAGTCGCGACATCGTCCGTGCTCTCACCGGTGCCGACGGGAATCCGCAGGTGCTCATCCGCATCGGGCTGGTGCCGTCGATCGCGCAGTCGCCGCCGGCCACCCCGCGCCGGCCGCTGTCGGACGTGCTGGAATTCCGTGCCTGAACTGGGGACTTCAGTCCCTACCGGCGGGGACCTCCGAGTGGTCGGATCGAAGTATCTTGAGGGGGACGATATGGACCACAACGAAACCAAACAGTCGGCGGTGCAGATCGCCGTCGACGAGGACGCCGACCGCACCCGGGCCACCGCCCAGCTGGCGTGGCGGAACACCACCCTGGTCGGCATCGGCACCGCGCTGATGGCGGCGGGCGATGCGCACAGCGTGGAGCTTCGCGACGAACTGGCCGTCGCCCGTGCGCTGTCCAATCTCGCCAACCAGCTTTTCGCGACGTCGATGTCGGAGATCGAATCCACTGCCGTGCGGCGGCCCGCGTTCATCGCACTCGCCGGAAGGCGCTGACCCAGCCCTGCCGTTTTCCCACCCCAGCGGCGACAACGTCGGACAATAGAGGGTGCCGTCCCCGGGAGAGCCACCCATGCCCGAACCGTTCACACCGCCGTCGATCATCGTCGGCGTCGACGGGTCACGGGGCGCCGTGCGAGCTGCGCTGTGGGCCATCGATGAAGCCGTCAGCCGCGATATCCCGCTCCGGCTGGTGTACGCGATCGAAACGTCCAGCGCGGATGAGGCCGACGCGCAGGACGAGGCGCGCCAACTCGCCAGCGCTGAATTAGCGGTGCGCTATGCGGCCAACGCGGTCGAGGCCGCGGAGCGACCGGTCAAGGTCGAGGTCGAGGTCGTGGCGGGCCGGCCGATCGCCACGTTGGTCGACGCGTCGCGCGCGGCGGCCATGATCTGCGTCGGCGAAGTCGGGCTCAAGCACTTCGACCACGACCGCATCGGTTCGACGGCCACCGCGCTGGTCACCACCGCGCATTGCCCGGTCGCGATCGTGCGCGGCTCGGAGCGCACCGTCGGGCCGGGCCCGGGCTGGGTTGTCGTCGAACTCGACGAATCCCCTGACAGCGCAGCGGTGCTGCAATTCGGGGTGACCGAAGCCCGATTACGGGAGGCACCGCTGCGGGTGCTCAGCTCGTGGCAGTCGCGCTACACCGACGTGCACGACTCGCACGCCGTGTCCGACGGCAATCGGATGGTGCGTGCGCAGCTCGATCGCCGGCTGTCGCACTGGCGACACCAATACCCCGATCTCGACGCGCGTCCGGTCGCCATTCACGGCAGCGTTCTCAACTATCTCGCCAAGCACAGCGAGGAGATCCAGCTGGTCGTGGTGGGTGCACGCAACGCCGAAGGCATCGAGGCATTGCTCGGCCCGACGGGGTCGGCGGCCCTGCACAACACCGATTGCTCGGTTTTGGTGGTGGATCGTCAGCGCTTGTTGTGACCCTTTGCAGCTGTTGCCCGTTAGTGTTGGGCCATGGTCAAGGTCTTCCTGGTCGACGACCACGAGGTCGTCCGTCGCGGACTGATCGATTTGCTGTCCACCGATCCCGAGCTCGAAGTGATCGGCGAGGCCGGCTCTGTCGCTCACGCGCTGGCGCAGATTCCGGCGCTGCAGCCCGATGTGGCGGTGCTCGACGTCCGCCTGCCGGACGGCAATGGCATCGAATTGTGCCGGGACCTGCTCTCCAAGATGCCCGACCTGCGCTGCCTGATGCTGACGTCGTTCACCTCCGATGAGGCGATGCTCGACGCCATCCTGGCCGGCGCCAGCGGTTATGTCGTCAAGGACATCAAGGGCATGGAACTGGCCCAGGCCATCAAGGACGTCGGCGCGGGCCGTTCGCTGCTGGACAATCGGGCGGCGGCGGCGCTGATGGCCAAGCTGCGCGGCGCCGCCGAGCGCTCCGATCCCTTGTCGGGTCTCACCGAACAGGAACGGGTGCTGCTAGGCCTACTTGGTGAGGGCCTGACAAACAAGCAAATCGCGGCGCGGATGTTCCTGGCCGAGAAGACGGTAAAAAACTACGTATCGCGATTACTGGCAAAGCTTGGTATGGAGCGACGCACGCAAGCCGCGGTGTTCATCTCCAAGCTCGATCAGAACCACCACGCCGAAGACTGAAGCGCCGCTGCCAATCTGGTGGCAGCATGATGTGTTGTGACCGATGACGAAGTCCGGTCGGGGGGGAACCACAAGGCGGCGTCGCCGCTCCGCGACACGCTGGGACAGCTACGCCTCCGTGAGCTACTGGTCGAGGTCCAGGACCGGGTCGAGCAGATCGTCAAAGGCCGGGATCGGCTCGACGGGCTCGTCGAGGCGATGCTCGTGGTGACGTCGGGCCTTGAGTTGGACGTCACTCTGAAAACGATCGTTGATACCGCCATCGAGCTGGTGGACGCCCGCTACGGCGCGCTTGGCGTGCGTGGCGACGAAAACGAGCTGGTCGAGTTCATCTACGAGGGCATCGACGAAGAGACCCGCGAGCGGATCGGGCCACTGCCCTCGGGCCGCGGCGTGCTCGGCCACCTGGTCGACGAACCGAAGCCAATCCGGCTGGACAACATCCTGCAGCATCCCGCCTCGGTCGGGTTCCCGCCGAATCATCCCCCGATGCGGACCTTCCTGGGCGTTCCGGTGCGCATCCGCGACGAGGTGTACGGCAACCTCTACCTGACCGAGAAGGCCGACGGGCAGCCGTTCAGTGAGGACGACGAGGTTCTGGTCGAAGCGCTGGCCGCCGCGGCGGGCATCGCCATCGACAACGCGCGGCTCTATGAGCAGTCCCGCACCCGGCAGTCGTGGATCGAGGCCACCCGAGACATCGGCACCGAACTGCTGGGCGGTGCCGATCCGGCGCAGGTGTTCCGGCTCATCGCCGACGAGGCTCTCCAACTCACCGCCGCCGACGCGGTGCTCGTCGCAGTGCCCACCGACACCGAACTCCCCACCGATCAGGTCGGCGAGCTCCTCGTGGTCGAGACGGCCGGAGTGATCGGCCACGCGCAGTCGATGGAGCCAATCAGGGTGGCGGGCAGCGTCATTGGCGAGGCGTTCGCCACTCAGACGCCGCGGCGGTTCGACAATATCGGCGACGAGCTGTCTGCAATGCCCGGGGCGGGGCCAGCGATGGTGCTGCCGCTGCGCACCACCGATACCGTCGCGGGAGTGGTGGTGATCCTGCGTCGCCGCGGTCGGCAGACGTACAGCGACGAAAAGCTGGACATGATGGCGGGTTTCGCCGATCAGGCCACTCTCGCTTGGCAGCTGGCCATGACGCAGCGCCATCTGCGCGAGCTCGACGTGCTCTCCGACCGCGATCGCATCGCGCGCGACCTGCACGACCATGTGATCCAGCGGTTGTTCGCGATCGGGCTGACGCTGCAGGGCACGATCCCCCGCGCCAAGGTGCCCGAAGTCCAGCAGCGGCTGGTCGCCACGGTCGACGAGTTGCAGGGGGTCATCCAGGAGATCCGGACCGCGATCTTCGACCTCCACGGCGGGTCGGCCGGCACCACCCGACTGCGCCAGCGCCTCGATGATGCCGTGGGTGCGTTCGCCGGTTCGGACGTGCGCATCACGGTGCAGTACGTCGGACCGCTGTCAGTGATCGAGGCCCCGCTGTCCGATCACGCCGAGGCGGTGGTGCGCGAGGGGATCAGCAACGCGGTGCGCCACGCGAACGCCGAAACCGTCACGGTCACTGTGCGAGTCGAGGACGAGCTGGCGATCGAGGTGGTCGACGACGGCTGCGGCATGCCGGCCAATGTCACCCCGAGCGGCTTGATCAACCTGCGCCGCCGCGCGTACGAGGTCGGCGGGGACTTCACCGTGAGCGACGCACCGGACGGCGGCACCGGCCTGCGGTGGACGGCACCGCTGCCCTGACTTACCGGGCGGAACCCGATTGCCCGCCTCCTCCGCGCTCCTTCGTCGCGCATCGTCACCGGGCGACGATCACCGGCATCCGCGCACCGTGCACCACCGCCGTGCTGACCGAGCCCAGCAGCATCCCGGCGAAGCCGCCGCGCCCGTGGCTGCCCACCACCACCAGCTGCGCCGACTCAGATTGTTCAATCAGCTGGCGAGCCGGGCTGTCGGCAACGACCACTCGGCGAATCGGCACATCGGGATAGCGTTCCTGCCAGCCGGCCAATCGCTCGGCGAGCGTCTCTTCTCCGAGGGTCTGCATCATCGACCAGTCCACGCCGGGAAACTCGAATACACCGGTGTCACTCCAGGCGTGCACCGCCACCACATCAACCCCCCGCAGCGATGCTTCCTCGAACGCGATCTCCACAGCTCGCTCGGACGCCGGCGAGCCGTCGACTCCGACGACCACCGGGGCCTTCGATGGGCGCGACGTCAACGGGTCCTCGTCGTGGATGATGGCCACCGGGCAGTGCGCGTGATGAACCAGCCCCGTGCTGACGGATCCCAACAAGCCGCGAGCCAGTGCACCGCGACCGCGGCAGCCGACCACGACCAGATGTGCATCCTTCGACAGGTCCACCAACGTGGGCACCGCGGGTCCGCTGACCAATTCGGTGGTCACCTCGACCGTGGCGTCTTTCGTCGCCTCGGTGACGGTCTTGCACGCATTGTCGAGGATTTCGCGGCCCGAATCCTCCTGCCATTGCAGATAGCCCGACGGGACGGGAACTTCGGGAAAAGTCATGACAACCGGCGAACTGAGAACGTGCACCAATCGCACCGAAAGACCATGCAGTGCCGCGTTTCGCGCCGCCCAGTCGACGGCCACCCTCGACTCGGGTGACCCGTCGACGCCGACAACAACGGCATTCTTGATTGCAGGAGTTGACATTTGTTTGTTGCTCCTTCCGACTCTTCACGCGACCCAGCTCCTGCCATGCTGCAAGCCGAAATCGCCACCTATCACGCTAGGTCTGCCGTTCGCCGTAGTCATGGGGCGTTGGTCCCCTCCGGCATGGCCACAAGGCCCTGATCGCGAACGCGCCGTTGTGGCAATGTCGGTGCCATGGCGAGCGAAAGCACGTTCGGCGGGGCCGCCAACGACGTTGACGGCGAGGCCCTGGACATCGCCTTACCGGTCACCATCGATCCGCGTTACCACGACGCAGTGTTGTTCGACCTCGACGGGGTGGTCACCGACACCGCGTCGTTGCACGAGACGGCCTGGGCGGAGCTATTCGCGGAACACGCCTTTACCAGTGCCGACTACCGGCACTTCATCGACGGAAAGCCGCGCTACGTCGGCGTGCGCGACTTTCTTGCGTCCCGCGGGATCGAGCTGCCGTGGGGCGCACCGTCCGACGTGGGCGGCGATACCGTCTGCGGGCTTGGAAACCGCAAGCAGGAGATGTACCTGGCCAAGATCGCCCACGGAGTGCCGATTTTCGAGTCGACCGTCGCGCTGGTCCGCCGGCTCGATGAACTCGGAGTGGGCACAGCGGTGTATTCGGCCAGCCGCAACTGCGACAGGGTCCTGGAATCAGCCGGCATCGGCAGCTATTTCCCGGTGCGGGTCGACGGTGTGCTGGCCGAAGAGCTGGGCCTGCCGGGTAGACCCGACCCAGCGACGCTGCTGGAGGCCGCGAGCCGTCTCGGTGTTCGACCGGGCCGGTGTGTTGTCGTTGACGACGCCGAGGCCGGCGCGGCGGCCGGGCGCGCCGGCGGCTTCGGGCTGGTGATCGGCGTGGACAGATCCGGAGACGCCGCCGCGAATTTGTTGCGATGCGGCGCCGATGTGGTGATCGGCGATCTCGCCGATGTGACGGTGCGCGCAATCGACCGGCCGATGTCGGCGCTGCCCGACGCCCTGAAGTCCTTCGGCCAGGTAGCCGGAGTCGTCTCGGCACGCCGGCCGGCTCTGTTCTTCGACTTCGACGGCACCGTGTCGGAGATCGTCGGCGATCCGGCGGCCGCGACCCTGGTGCCCGGTGCGGACAAGGCGCTGCAGTCACTGGCCACACTGTGCCCGGTCGCCGTACTGTCCGGCCGCGACTTGGCCGATGTCCGTTCCCGCATCAACATCCCCGGCCTGTGGTACGCCGGCAGCCACGGGTTTGAGGTGGTCGCCCCAGATGGTTCTCACCACGAGAACGCGGTCGCCGCGTCGGCCGTGCCCGTCCTGGCCGATGCGGCCGGCGAGCTGGCCGCCAAGTTCGCGGACGTCACGGGAGTTGTGGTGGAGCACAAGCGATTCGCCGTCGCCGTGCACTATCGCAATGCCGCATCGGAAGCCGCCGCTGCGGTCGCCGCCGCCGTGCACCAGGCCGGCAGCCGTCACGGGCTCAAGGTCACGACCGGCCGCATGCTCGTTGAACTACGCCCGAACCTGGACTGGGACAAGGGAAAGACGCTGGAGTGGATCGCCGACCGAATCGCCGACGAGGAGCCCCTGCTGCCGATCTACATCGGTGACGATCTCACCGACGAGGACGCCTTCGACGCCGTGCTTCACGACGGCATCGGCATCGTGGTACGCCACGACGAGGACGGCGACCGCTCGACCGCCGCGCGGTTCTCGCTACCCGATCCGGCCCACGTCGCGGAATTCATCGAGCGGCTCATCGATCAGTGCGATATCGACCGCCAAACTCTTTCCAGCCCTTGGTCGTTCACCTTCGGCGGCTATCTGCCCGAACAGGAACGGCTACGCGAGGCGTTGTGCACCGTCGGAAACGGTTATCGCGCCACCCGCGGCTGCGCCCCGGAGGCCGATGCGGCACAGTGCCACTATCCAGGGACCTACGCGGCGGGGCTCTACAACCGTCTCACCGACGAGATAAAGGGTGTCACGGTCGAGAACGAGAGCTTGGTGAATCTGCCGAACTGGCTGTCGCTGAAGTTCCGGGTCGACGGCGGGGACTGGTTCGACGTCGACACGGCCGACATCCTGTCCTACCGCCAGTGCCTGGATCTGCGTCAGGCCCAACTCACCCGCGAATTCCGGTTCCGTGATCCTGCAGGTCGCACGAGCAGGGTCGTCCAGCACCGCATCGCAGCGATGCACCTGCCGCACGCCTGCGCGCTGCAGACCACGATCTGGGCCGAGGACTGGTCGGGGACAATCGAATTCCTCTCCACCATCGACGGCGACGTGCGCAACAGCGGCGTCGATCGTTACGGGGACCTCGCCAGCGATCATCTCGTCGGCACCACCACCTCGGAGTTGTCGCCGAACACCGCGCTGCTGGTCTGCCAGACCACGCAGTCCCGGATTCCGATCGCGGTCGCCGCCCGCACCACGATCTGGCGCGACCAGAATCGGTTAGCGGGCGACGGGGTGTTCGTCGATGAAAACCGCCGCACCGGACACAGTTACGTGGTTGCCGTCGCCGCAGGCGACTCGGTCACCGTCGAGAAGATGGCCACCATCTTCACCGGACGCGACCTCGCGATCTCCGATCCCGGTGACGCGGCCGGACGGCTTTTGGACCAACTCGGCCGCTACGCCGATCTGCACGCCGGGCATGCCCGCGAATGGGCCCACCTGTGGGAGCGCTTCGATATCGCGTTCGACGACAACCCCGACGCCGTGCGCGTCGTACGGCTGCACATGCTGCAGCTGCTGCAAACCGTCCCCAACCGAGCAGTGGACCTCGACGCCGGGGTGCCCGCGCGAGGTTTGCACGGCGAGGCCTACCGCGGCCACATCTTCTGGGACGAGTTGTTCGTCTTCCCGGTGCTCAACCTGCGGGCGCCGGAAAGCACCCGCTCGCTGCTGCGTTACCGCTACCGGCGGCTACCCGAAGCACGCCGCGCTGCCCGGGAGGCCGGCTATGCGGGCGCCATGTTCCCGTGGCAGTCCGGCAGCGACGGGCGCGAGGAAAGCCAGAAGCTGCATCTCAATCCCAACTCGGGCCGGTGGAACCCGGATGCCAGCGCGCGTGCCCAGCACATCGGAAGTGCCATCGCCTACAACGTGTGGCAGTACTACCAGGTGACCGGCGATCTGGAGTATCTGGTCGAGAACGGCGCGGAGATGCTCGCCGAGATCGCCCGGTTCTGGGTCAGCCGTACCGAATTCGACGAGAAGCTTGGCCGATACGTGATCCGCGGGGTGATCGGTCCCGACGAATTCCATTCGGGTTACCCCGATGCGCCCTACGACGGCGTCGACAACAACGCCTACACCAACGTGATGGCGGTGTGGGTGATCGTGCGGGCGCTCGACGCGCTAGACGCACTGCCGCTGCGCGACCGACTGGACCTGATGGAGCGGTTGGGAATTCGCAAACGCGAGCTCGAAACCTGGGACCACGTCAGTCGCCGGATGTACGTCCCGTTCCACTCCGCCCCACCTACCGAGTCAGGATCCGGTGGATTGGTGATCAGCCAGTTCGAAGGGTACGGCGATCTGGCCGAACTCGATTGGCACGGCTACCGACAGCGCCACGGCAACATCCAGCGGCTGGACCGGATCCTGGAAGCCGAGAACGACAGCGTCACCCGTTACCAGGCCTCCAAGCAAGCCGACGTGCTGATGCTGTTCTATCTGCTGTCCTCCGACGAACTGCGGGAGTTGTTCGCGAGATTGGGATATCGCTTTACCCCGCAACAGATTCCGAAGACCGTCGACTATTACGTGCACCGGACGTCGCACGGGTCGACGCTCAGCAGTGTGGTGCACGCCTGGGTGCTGGCTCGCGGTGACCGCGAACGGGCAATGCGCTACTTTCAGCAGGTGTTGCTCTCGGATGTCGCCGACATCCAGGGCGGAACCACCGCTGAGGGCATCCATATCGCCGCGATGGCCGGCAGCATCGATCTGTTACAGCGCTGCTTCACCGGTCTGGAGACCCGAGCCGACCGGCTGATCCTCTCGCCCATGTGGCCGGAAAGCCTTGGTGCCCTTCGACTGCCGATCTACTATCGGGGCTACCGCGTGCACCTGACGATCCGCGGACGCAGTGCCGAGATCAGTGTCGACCCCACCGACAACCCCCCCATCGAGATCGAATGCCGTGGACAGGTCCAGCGACTCACACCCGGATCGTCGTTGCGGTTCTCCTGAGCAGCTACCCGGCCTGCGTCACCGGAGTGACCGGGCGTCGTCGCTCAGCCAGTCGGCAGCCTCGGACAGAGGGCGCCGGGGCGTTGCGGGCAGCGGGTCGGCGTTTACCGGGGCCCAGCCCACTCGCAGGATCATCTGGGGATAACCGCTGGTACCGAAGACGTCGGCGCGTACCGCCTCGCGCGTTTCGGCGATCTCCAGCGGTTCGGTCACCGGACATGTCGCCAACCCCATGGCCGTGGCCGACAGCAGCACCAAACTCGTTGCCTCCCCGGCACGTAGCCGGGCTATGTCGTCGTCGGTCTCGGTGCCCAGCGCGATAAGGACGGCGTTGTCTTCGGCGGGCGGGGTCTGCGCGGGCTGCGCCAGCACCGGGCCGGCGAACACCCGCGCCGGAACCGCAGCGTGTGGATCGAAGACCGGCGTGTTGCGGGCAGGCACCCCGGCCACCGACCCGTACCGGCCGCTCCAGGCATTGAGTTCGCTCAGGTAGTCGGAGTCGGTGGCATGTCTGGCGACCGACTGCGCGATGATCTCGGTCAGATGCGGCAGCAGGTCGATTTGGCGCAGCATCACCCCCGCGCGGGCCGCGCGCGCGCCCATCAACGCGATGTCACCACCGGGCACCGGCCACGCGCTGTAATTGCGGCGGTCCGTGCGGCGCCGGGAGATCGCGGCCGCCAGCGTGATGTCGAGCTCCCCCGCCGGCTGCCGATGTAACTCGATCGAGGCCAGATGATCACCGTCGGCGGGGTTGGGGAAGCGACGGATCTTGGCCTGCCAGCCCATCGCGGCGAGCGCGACCGCGCAGTGATGCAGGGCAGCACCGCAGCTCACCAACAGGTCGCGCCGGTCGGGGTCGGTCTTGGGCAGATGCCGGCTCGGGTCGGCATAGAGGTGCACGCTGTGCGGCCCGACCCGCCAGTGCCACGGCTGCGAGTTGTGCACTGAGGGTGCCCGCGTCGCCAACGTCAAGACGGCCCGTACCGTGTCGGCATCGGGAAACTGCGCACTCATGACTCCACTGTCGCCCGCACCGCGACACTCTGACAGAGACGTAAGTCCCTTGCTCAGGGGACTTATTCAACGACCTCGGGCCTCAAGGATGCCTGCTGGTCACTCCCCCGTCGACGACCAGGTGCGATCCGGTGACGAACGACGCCTTCGGTGACATCAGGAACGCCACCGCGGCGGCGACTTCCTCGGGATTGCCCAGCCGGCCGATCGGCGCGGCGGATTCGAAACTCTGGCGCACCTCGTCGACGTCCAGCGCGATCTGCAGCATCGGGGTGCGGATGAACCCGGGGCACACCGCGTTGACCCGGATGCCCTCTGGCCCAAGCTGCGCAGCCATCGAGCGGGTCAGTCCCAGCAGGCCGGCCTTGGAGGCGCAGTAGGCAGGGATGAACGGGTTGGCGGTCAGTCCCTCGATGCTGGAGATCCCGACGATGGCAGGTCCGGCGCCGGCCCGCGCGGCCTCCAGCAGGTGCGGCAGGATCAGCTGCGCCAGGATCGCCTGAGCCTTCAGGTTGACGTCGAGTACGGCGTCCCAGGACTCCGCGGTGTAAGCCCCCACCGGCTCCGGAATGACCCGCCCGGCCGCATGCACCAGTCCGTCGATCCCGTCCAGCGCCTCCGCGGCCGCGTCGACAGCCGCGCTCATCGCAGCGCCGTCGCAGACGTCGATCACCGCGTGGGGCATACCGAGACCCTCGGCGACATCGGCCACCGCGGGCGCGATGTCCCAGAGCGCGACGCGGCGCCCGTCGGCGATCAATGCTTCGGCGGACGCCCGGCCGATTCCCGATGCTGCTCCGGTGACGATGACGCCGCTCATATCTAGTCCGCCTTCTCTTGCAACTCCGCCCGCCGCTGCGCACTCGGCGGATTGTCGAACCAGAGGTTCTCCTCGCACAGCTGCTTGCTGCGCCATCCGGTTTCGGTGCGGACCATAACGTGGTGGTAGTAGCCACCGCATGCACTTGTCTCAGTCGCGCCGGGCATCAGCATCGGGTTGTACCCAGTCCTTGCCGTCGACCGCGCGGGCGTAGCGGTGGAGTACCGAGGCGATCTCGAGTTCGTCGCTGATCCGCTGGATATCCATCGCTCACTTCCGTTCCGCTTCGATGATGGCTCGCACCGTGCGCCGGCAGCGGCCACATTCCGCCCCGGCACCGCAGACACTGGCAACCTGCTTGGTGGTGGTCGCTCCGGCCTCGACGGCGTCGGCCACGACCTGGCTCGTCACACCGTTGCACAGACAGACGAACATCGGCGGAGCTCAGGCCTTCTCGTCCACGCGCATGACGTGCTGCAACCGGCCGACGAAGACCGGTGGGTAAGCGCCGGTTCCGGTGCGGCCCATCCATTCCGCCGCGACGTCGGGGTGGTTCACCCACGCGATCGCGTCGGCCTCGTCGTCGAGTTCCTGCAAGATCATCAGCTCGTGCTCGTCGTCGAAGGCCTGGAAGATCCGGACGGCCCGAACGCCCGCGGCAGCGAATCGCGGTAGTCCGTCTTGGACGCCTGTGATCAACGACGGCACATCCTCGATCGCGGCGGTCGCCGCGA
>JAHFVD010000141.1:0-3921 GCA_023264735.1 Mycobacterium sp.
TCGGATGCTCAGCGCCCGGTAACGTTGCGTTCACCAACGCGGGGTGGAGCAGCTCGGTAGCTCGCTGGGCTCATACCCAGAGGTCGCAGGTTCGAATCCTGTCCCCGCTACTAAATGGGAACGGCCCCCGGAGATTTCTCCGGGGGCCGTTCTCGTGCACGTGGTAGGTCGCTCAGCCGTGCGGCGCCTCTGAGATCTTCGTGTCCTCCTTGCCGAGCGTCTGGCAATAGATCGTGACCGAGGTCCTGGTCGCGGCGATCTCCAGATTTGTCGGATCCTTACCGCTGCTGTCCTTCAGCATCTTGCTGACTTCGTCGTTTTGCTTTTTCTCGTCTTGGGTGGTGAAGTCCTTGCATTTCGTGTCGCCGCCGGTGTTGACGATCTCGGATGCCGAGCAGCCGGTTATGACACCCGTCGCCGCCGACACCGCCAAGATGGAGTAGATGATTTGCTTCACTGAGGACCTCTCTCCCGTGGGCAATGGCACGCAGAAGGTTCACAGAAATCGCGTAGCCCAAACCCGCATGCCAGCTTTCGATACCCGCTATCGCCGCGTGGTCAACGTGATCAAAGGTCTGAGGTACTGATGAGTGCACGTTTCGAGGTTCTCGACTGGTCCGAGACCTCCATCGGAACCATCAGCCTGCGCAGGCGGATCGAGCCGTCCCTCAACGTCGATGTCTACGAAGTAAAGCTCGGCGACGAGTTCCTGATGTCGAGCCTGTTCACCGCGGCCGAGATCGCGCTCGCGCGCCTCGGCCTGGCCCAATCGGTCGATGCCGAGCTGGATGTCGTTGTCGGGGGATTGGGGCTCGGCTACACCGCGCAGACGGCCATCGAGGATCCTCGTATTCATTCGCTCGTCGTGGTGGAAGCCCTCGGGGAGGTCATCGGTTGGCACCAGCGTGGGTTGCTTCCCGACACGGCCGGCCTGGTGTCGGATCCGCGGGTGCGCTTGCAACAGGGCGACTTCTTCGCCATGGCCAACAGCGACGCCGGTTTCGATCCGGAGACACCGGGCCGGCTCTTTCACGCCGTACTCCTCGATATCGACCACACACCGCGACACGTCCTGCACCCGAGTCACTCTGCGTTCTACACGCCGGCGGGACTGGGAAAGCTCGTCGGGCACCTGCATCCCGGCGGGGTCTTCGCGCTGTGGTCGGATGATCCACCCGACGCTGCCTTCGAGGCCGTCCTCGCCGAGGTCTTCGACCAGTCCGAGGCATCCATCATTCGGTTCCCCAACCCGGTGACCGGCGGGTACTCAACCAACACCGTCTATGTCGCGAGGTAGATGGCGGGTCAGAATCCGCGCTCGGCAGCTTGCACTGCGCTGACCACCGGGATGCGCCGCCTTATCGCGTTGGTGGTCTTGGTATCGAGTTCCCTTGGCTCCCAGCCGTTCTGTGCACGGCGGACGTCCTCGTGGTGGACGAACATCTCATGAATGCTCGCGACCGGGTCGAGAACCTTGAACGCGGAAAGCAATGGTGGGCCTGTGGCGAAGAGCTCGACGAGGTCGTCCCACTTTGTCGAGGCGGTCACCTTGTCCTGCACGCGCGCGGTATAGGAAGCCAACGGAGCGAACAGGATTCCGGGCATCGCATCGGGTCGGCGTTCACGCACCAGGAGGTGCGCGGTCAGATCGCGCGTCGTCCAATCTTGGCACAGAGTGGGGGCATCCGGCCCCACCGCACGGAAGGTTGCGACCATCGCGTCGCGTTCGCGTTGGACTATCGACATTCGTCTACGTTATGCCGCCCAGTCAGGCGATCATCGGGTCGATGGCCGACCGGGGCACCAGCACCTGCAGCCCCCCGAATGAGGCGGGCAGCAGCACTCCCTGGTCGAAGAAGAAGATCACGCCGTCGTTGATCACTGCGAAATTCTGGTAGTTGGCCGGGTTGTAGAGGGCGGTCGTCGCGAACGGCAACGGCGGCGGGGGTGGCGGCGGTGTGGTCGTGGTTGTCGGCGTGGCCGCGACCGGCTGTCCCGGTTGGGTGGGAGGCGCCGCCGGCGGCGGCGGCGGTGCCAGCTGCTGCTGCAGTTGGGCCTGGATGATCGGTGCGACGGTCTTCAGGGGGTCGTCGACCCGCCAGAGTGGCGCGTTTGCCTTGTCGTCCGGCGCGGCTGTGTAGATGATCGCCTTGCGATAGCTCTGGTCCCAATCGAATGCCTTGTACGTCGTCTGCGCTTGCGCGCCACCGACGTTCTGCACCACCTTGAAGACCACACTTTGCGTACCGCGCGGGGGAATCGACGACGTGTACTCCGTCGGCGTGACGGTCAACGAATACGGCGTATCGCGGGGCGCGCCGGACTTGGCCGTATTGAGGAAGCCGTCGCGGGTCTGCGAGATGAAGTCGGCGACGGACTTCTGGTCGGGGTAGTCCAGCGGGATGTTGATGTCGACGCTGTACCCGGGATCGGAGAGCTGGATGACACATGCGCTGCCGGTGTTGCCGCCCTTGAGGTCGGCGCAGTAGTCCTTCGGCGCCGCGACGGCCACGCCAGCGTGGCTGAGGATGGCGGCGACCGCGACGAGTGCGACCACGCTGATCGAGCGCATGGGTATCCCTTCAAACAAACGCGGCGCCGGGCCGCTGACGAAAACAAACGTGGCTGTATACCCCGGTCCGTTGCAGTTCAAGCAGCGGTGCGCAGTGGATTTGATCACTTCGAGAACGCACGTCACCAAGGTCGCAAACCGCCGGCGCGTGAGCGACGACCATGATGGTCGTATGAGCGCACGATCAACGAACCGGCTTCTCCGGGCCGTCGGGACGGTCCTCGGCGTGCTGGTGGCACTGCTGATGTGTGGACCGAGCGGCGGCGTCGCGTATGCGGCCGTGGCGGCACCGGCCGGCGATGCGCTGTCGATCGGCGACCCCGACGCACTGGGGCAGATCGACCTCTACGTCGATCCGCTGTGCCCCTTCAGCGGCAAGTTCGTGCGAGCGCACGGCGACGAGATCGATAAGCGCGTGGAGAACGGCACGCTGCGGGTCAACCTGCGGTTCGTGGACTTCCTCGACAAGTACTCCGCCAGTGGCGCCTACGACAGCCGGGCGATCTATGCGGCGTACGTGGTGGCAGACCAATCGCGATCGAGTGACGTCACGTGGCGCTTCATCGAGTCGATCTATGCGAAGGACCATCAGCCCAAGGAGGGTGGGTCCACCGACCTGAGCAACGATCAGCTGGCCGACATCGCCAACCAGGTCGGCGCGCCTCAACTGGCCCAGGACCTCATTCGGGTCGGCCTGCCGATCGGATTCGACCCGCATGCGATCGCGGCCAACAATCTTGTTGCCCTGCACCAATTTCCGGAGCCAGGAGTCCCACGCGTGGTGATCAACGGCCAGGCGGTCGACGAAGATTCGGACTGGCTGGCTCAGCTGCCCGGGTGAGGTTGACGCCTACCCCGTCAACCCCAGCGGCGGCGGAACCAGATACCGGCGCGCGAATGACCGCGCGGCATCATCGTCGCCAAGCGCGACATTCTGCGACGGTGTCAGCACGAACGACACGATGACCCGGACGGTGACCTCGGCGACCTCGAGCAGCTCGATCTGTGTGCGCCGATCGTCGGGCAGCGCCACCGCCAACTGATGGGCAAGAAACGACGACGCCGTCTGGATGACGCTGTCGCCCTCCACCGTCAGGAACGGCAGCACGGTCTCCGGCTCGGTGGCCAGCAGCCGCTGCAGCAGCGCGTGCTCGCGCATCGTGGTCAGCGTGAACACGAACCCCTCGACCAGCTTGTCCTCCGCGGTCGGATAACCGCCGGCCTCCGCGGCGAGCTCGGAGAGGAATCGCTCGAGCTCCCGCACCAGCACGGCCTCGACGATGGCGTCCTTGTTCGCGAAGTTCCGGTACAGCGTGACCCGTGCCAGCCCAGACCGCTTAGTGATGTCC
>JAHFVD010000141.1:4021-8539 GCA_023264735.1 Mycobacterium sp.
ATCATCAACACGCTGCCGCTCGCGTTCCAGAAACAGGTGCTGTGGATCGCCGCACTGGTGGGGGAGGAGATCTTCGACGCGTTGCAGCGCCAGATCCTCGATGACCCCGAGTTGCAGCCAATTGTCAGTCGCATCATGCGGATTCACGTCACCGAGGAGGCGCGGCACATTCAGTTCGCTCGCGACGGTGCGCGCCGCGATGTCCCAATGATGCTGCGGCGCAACCGGTTCCTCCTCGCCACGATCCACGGTGCGGGGGGACCGTTCTACCGGTACCTGTTCACCAACCGCGCGGTGTACCGGCGGGCCGGGCTCGACGGCCGCGAAGCCCGCAGGCAGGCCCGCGCCAACCCGTACTTCCACCAGACCACGCGAGCCGGGTTCGCACCGCTCGCGGCGTTCCTCGAGGAAATCGGGTTGATGAACCGGATCAGTCGGCGCCTGTGGAAGCGGACCAACTTCCTGTGACCACAGTCGACGAGAACGGTGTCTTCGACGGCACCGCCGAACTGGACGTGGCCGATGTGCGCTACGAGGTCCGGGTCCGCCTCGCAGGTCACCTCAGCCCGATCGACGGGCGATACCACTGGCAGGGCCTGGCTTATGGGGCACCCGAGGGCCTAGGGGCGGGCGCGAAGGCTCAACTAAGGATTGGGAATCGCAGCGCCCCAGTGCGACTCGTCGAGAAAGTCCCGTCCGGCCAACTCATGCTCAGCGGCGTCGGATCGCCGCCGTACGACCTGCTGCCCGCATAGCAACCCTGAGGTGCCATCCGCGACCGCTTCAGTGACGAACTACCGTCATGGATGCGCGACGGGAGATGCACACGACCGTCGCGACGCTGGATTCAGGCAGATCCGGCCCGGGTCTGTGGATAGGCTGTGGCTCGATGAACGGATCCCCGCCGCCACGCAATGAACTCGAGGCATTGCTGGGCCGGGCAGCGCGCCAGGACGCTGACGCATTCGCCACGTTCTACGACCTGACCAAGGCGCGGGTCTACGGCCTGGTGTTACGGATTTTGCGGGACCCTGGTTATAGCCAGGAAGCCACCCAGGACATCTTTCTTCACGTATGG
Source organism: Mycobacterium sp. (assembly GCA_023264735.1). Taxonomy (GTDB): domain Bacteria; phylum Actinomycetota; class Actinomycetes; order Mycobacteriales; family Mycobacteriaceae; genus Mycobacterium. Next base: position 5,100 of record JAHFVD010000141.1, read on the forward strand.
CGCAATGCCGCGAAATACGACCCCGCGGCCGGATCAGCGATGGCATGGCTGATGACGGTCGCGCACGGGCGTGCTGTCGAGCGAGTGCGGTCCGAAGAGGCCGGGCGTCGGCGTGAGGATCGTTACGGCGCGGCCACTGTCGATCGACCCGGCGACGACGTCGCCGAAGCGGTGATCGTGGGGGAGGACCGGCGCCGTGTCCTCGAGTGCCTCGGCTCGCTCACCGACGTCCAGCGGGAGTGCATCGAGCTGGCGTACTACGGCGGATTGACCTACCCGGAGGTGTCGGCGCGGCTTTCGGCCAACCTGTCGACCGTTAAATCGCGGATCCGAGATGCCTTGCGGGGGCTGCGCAACTGTCTGGGGGTGGCATGACGGGCCCGTCGGATTTCGAGCTGATGGAACTTGCGGGCGCATACGCCCTTGGTGCCATCGACGATCACCAGCGCGCCGACATCGAGCGCAGTCTCGACGCCGCACCTGCGGCAGTGGCCCAGGCCTTTCATCGCGAGGTGCAGGCCTACCGCGAGACGATGGCCCTGGTATCGCCAGGCACTGCCGTCGAGCCGCCCCCCGAGCTGCGGGAGCGGATCCTGGCGGCGGCCGCAGCAGAGGCGACGCCACCCCGCCGTTCCTGGCGCAGACCGCTCCTCGCCGCCGCCGCGGCGTTGGTCATCGGGCTCGGGGTACTCAGCACGGTCGTCGTACTACGCCCCCCGAGCACACCGACAGCCGCGCGAGTGCTCGAGGCTTCGGACGTACGAACTACCACCGCCGCCATCCCGACCGGGGGTGTGGCGACGCTCGTCTATTCGCGTGACACCAATGCCGCGGTGCTGGTGATGAACAACGTTGCACCACCCCCGCCGGGTTCGGTCTATCAAATGTGGTTGCTCGACGGTGGGACCCCGAGATCGGCAGGCACGATGGGCACTGATGCGGTACGGCCGTCGACGACGGCTGTGCTCACCGATCTGGGCAACACCAACGCGCTGGCGTTCACACTCGAGCCCGGGCAAGGTTCCCCGCAACCGACGGGACAGATCTTCGCCAAGTTGTCGCTGACCTGATCCATCCGTCCGGCCAGCGGTGACGAATACCAATGGTGAACGTTGCGGAGCGCCTCGAATCACTCGTCGGCACAACCCTCGATATGGAGCTGCCGGTCCGTATCCGGGCTTGGGACGGCAGCGAAGCCGGTCCAGCACGACCGCCTGCGCTCCGGTCTGCACGGCCTGCCACGCCGCGGCCGCACCCGCCGGACCGCCGCCCACAATCGCCAGGTCATATCGCTCCATACCCCGTATTCGGTGCTGTCGCGGTTGCGGACGGGTTGCACGGGGATCGGATAAGCCGTTACACCGTCCGCGCCAACCGCTCCGCCAGCAGCCCCGCGAACTTCGCCGGGTCCTCCAGCGTGCCACCTTCGGCTAGAAGTGCCGTGCCATAGAGCAATTCGGCTGTCTCGGCCAGCTCCGCGTCGGCACCTCGGCTGGTGAACCCGTCGCGCAAGCCAACAATCAACGGATGGCCCGGGTTGAGTTCGAGGATGCGCTTCTCTGCCGGGACCGTCTGCCCGGACGCCTGCAGCATGCGGGCAAGTGAGGGCGTGATGCCGAAGCTATCAGTGATGAGGCAGGCCGGTGACTCGGTCAATCGAGTCGACAACCGCACCTCCTTCACATGATCGTCCAGGGTCTCGGTCAGCCACCCAAGAAGATCGGCGAACTCCTGCTCCAACTGCGAGCGTTCCGCCTCGTGCGCGCTCTTGTCCTCCTCGGAGTCCAGGTCCACCTCACCCTTGGCGACCGACTGCAGCCGTTTGCCGTCGAACTCGGGCACCATATCCACCCAGACTTCGTCGACCGGGTCGGTGAGCAACAACACCTCATAACCCTTGGCCTTGAACGCTTCCAGGTGCGGGGAACTCAGGAGCTGCTGACGCGAGTCGCCGGTGGCGTAGAAGATCTGCTCCTGACCGTCTTTCATCCGTTCGACATACCCGGCCAGCGTGGTGGACTCCTCCTCGCTGTGCGTCGACGCGAACGACGACACGGCCAGCAGCGTGTCCTTGTTGTCGGCGTCGGACAGGAGGCCCTCTTTGAGGACCCGGCCGAACTGCACCCAGAAGGTGCGGTAGTCCGCCGGCCGCTCGTTCTGCATCTCCTTGATCGTCGAGAGCACCCTTTTGGTCAGCCGGCGGCGGATTGCCTTGATCTGACGGTCCTGCTGCAGAATTTCGCGAGAAACGTTGAGCGACATGTCCGCCGCGTCGACGACCCCCTTTACGAAGCGCAGGTACGGCGGCAGCAGTTCCTCACAGTCGGCCATGATGAACACCCGCCGGACGTACAGCTGCACACCGATGCGGGAATCGGCGTTGAACAGGTCGAACGGGGCGTGCGACGGGATGAACAACAGCGCCTGGTACTCGAAGGTGCCCTCCGCCTTCATCGGGATGACCTCCAGCGGGTCGTCCCAGGCGTGCGCGATGTGCTTGTAGAACTCCGTGTACTCCTCGTCGGACACTTCGTCTTTGGGTCGGGCCCACAAGGCCTTCATCGAGTTGATCGTCTCGGTCTCGACGGTGACCACCTCGTCACCGCCTTCCTCGGTGGCGGTGCTGCGTCGCTCGACCTGCATCCGGATGGGCCAGCCGATGAAGTCCGAGTACTGCTTGACCAGCGACCGGATCTTCCATTCCGCGGTGTAGTCGTGCAGCTCGTCCTCGGAATCCTCGGGCTTGAGATGCAAGGTGACCGCGGTGCCTTGCGGCGCGTCATCGACGGCGGCGACGGTGTAAGTGCCCTCGCCACTGGATTCCCACCGGGTCGCCGAACTCTCGCCTGCTTTGCGGGTCAGCAGTGTCACCTTGTCGGCGACCATGAATGACGAGTAGAAGCCGATCCCGAACTGGCCGATCAGCTCCTCGGAGGCGGCGGCATTCTGGGCCTCTTTGAGTTGCTGGCGCAGTTCGGCGGTGCCGGATTTGGCCAGCGTGCCGATCAGGGCGACCACCTCGTCTCGGGTCATCCCGATTCCGTTGTCGCGGATCGTCAGCGTGCGCGCGGCCTTGTCGACGTCGATCTCGATGTGCAGGTCTGAGGTGTCGATGTCGAGGTCCTTGTTCCGGTATGCCTCGAGGCGCAGCTTGTCCAGCGCATCGGAGGCGTTGGAGATCAACTCGCGAAGGAAGGAATCCTTATTGGAGTACACGGAGTGGATCATCAGGTCCAGCAGCTGGCGGGCCTCGGCCTGGAACTCCAGTTGTTCGACGTGCTCAGTCATGGTGAATCCGTTCGAGATGGACGACGAGTGGTGCCAGCTGGGATCATAACGACCCGCCGCGGAGCTCAGATCACATGCGGTGCGATCAGCATCGTCGCACCCAGCACCACGAATCCGATCAGGAACGCGACGATCGTAAACCCCATCACCTG
>JAHFVD010000141.1:8639-11912 GCA_023264735.1 Mycobacterium sp.
CGGGCCCTGCACGGCCCAGTGCCCGCCGCCGGAGGGCACGAACAAGCTGATGATCACCGAGCCGACAAACGTGAGGAACGGCAGGGTGTACTCCGACGCGCCGTGCACCAGCGCCTCGGCCAGCAGCGTCTGCAGCGGCTTGATGTCCTTGGTCGCTTGATAACCGAGCAGGCCGATCAGCCCGCCGTACAACGGATATTGCAGCAGCAGCGGACCCGACACCTTCGCCGTGCCGGTGAACGCGCGAATGAATCGAATTGGGGTGCGGTGCAATAACGCACTGGTGATCGTCAAGAAGTGACCGGCGGTCGTACCATTGCGTCTGGGCGCGCTCAGACTTGCCAAATCGTTTGCAATCTCAGCCGCTTTGGCGTCATCAAGTCGCCATACGACTCGGGCGGGGGTGAGTTCAACAGTTGCCGCGCCGGGTTCGATGTAGAACTCTTGCACGACGCCGTCGTGCAGGACGCGCGCCGAGCGGTTGTTCCGTGCTTCGACCACAGCCGCTTTCATCGTGTCGACCCCGCCGCCGTCTAGCGTCAGCAGCACTGCGTCGTCTCCGAGGTAAAACTCGGGGAGATAGTTGACGCGAACGATGCTCATAACGCCCACGCCAAAATTGTAGGAGCCTGTACTAGACGTCGGTATTCACTCACGACCGTCCGGGCAATGGTGACTAGCGCTCACGTCGCATTTGCTGGTATCCATGAGTCAGCAGGTCTGAGGGGGATGAGATGTCGCTTCGGGTCAATATCGAAGATCTGGCCGCGTCGGGCGTCGCGGTCACCAATCACGGCGAGGACGTGGCCGCAAAGCATGCAACGGCGGCGAGCCGCATCGACGCCGCCCAGGTCGGCTGGCAAGGGGCATCGGCGTTGGCCATGACCGCGCTATCCGAGCAGTGGCTGGCCACGACCGCCGGGCTGTTGACCCGGTTGAGTGATCACGCCCAGGGGCTGCACACCAGCGCCCAGGGTTTCGCCGAAATGGAGCAGCGCAACAGTCAGGCGCTGCAACAACCGGCGCAGGCGGCGAACGCGATCGCCAGCCAAACCGATCTCTGAGCCGTCGTGGCCCTGACCGTCGCTGACATCCGGTGCACGCCGCCAGGGCCGCAGGAACTTTCGTGGCGGGTACGACGATCGGTGGTCTGCTCGGGCGCCTGGTCTCCAGCCCGGTCGCCGAGATCGCCGATGGCGTATCGGTGTCTTCACCGTCGCGGTCATCTGTGGATTGGCGGCCATGGCTATCGTGAAGTTGGCGCCGCGGCCGCGCGGCTTCACCCCGGCGTCGGGTCGCGACACAAATCCGGACGGCAACCTCGGCCATCGGCTGGTCGCCAACCTGCGCACTCCGCGCCAGCTGGTGCTCTTCGCGCAGGGCTTCCTGCTGATGGGCGGCTTCGTCGCGGGCCGGTGCCGAGGCCGCGCGCTTCGGGCGCAGGCGGGTCCTGCTGGTCTCCGTGGTCGTCATGATGATCGGGATTGCAATCACGCTGAGCGACAACGTGTTCGCTGTCCTCGTCGGCTTGGTCGCGACGGCCGGCTGGTTCGGTGGGGTGGTGTTCGACGCTCGCGGGTGGACCGCCGTCGCCGCCACGATCCTTGTGCTGGCCGGCATCGCTGGCAGCACTGGCGGCGCTGGTGCTGCGTGACGCGTGATAGCCCACCAGAATCGACCAAATTCGTCGCGGCGGCCGTCAAATGGCTGGATACTCAGGCGCGAGCCGAACCACCCGAGAGGCAGCCAGAAGGAGACCGGTTCAATGGGCGTTTCAGCACGGTATGCGTTGCAAATTGGCGGACTGGCGGTTGCGCTCGGATTGACCGTGATGACCACTCACGCGGTCGCGTCGGCCGACGACGGCACCGGGTCGCCCGCTCCGGGCCCCTCGTCGGCCGGTTCGACCTCCGCGAATGACGCGGTCAAACCGCCACTCAAAGCGCCACCTCAAATGCCGACGATGGATCTCGGCAACGGTCGGATTGGCAGCCCAACGGCTTCATCGCCTGTCTCGAGCGCGACGCAGGCAGAGGCCGACGAGATCGAAGACGTGGCGACCATGCTCGAAGCGCCAGCGCCGGACTCGGACGCCGAATTCATGGCCGAGATGCAGGACTTTGCGGCCCAAGTGAATTCCCAAATGGGGCAGGTCGCGGATAACCCGCCTCAACGGCGCTCACAGTACGCGGGGTAGGAGATCGACCAACGTCGTCGACGCCGCGCGGGCCATATTGCGTGAGAGGTACTCCATATGCGCGCCAATGCTTTTCGGCGCCATCGGCATCGCGGGCATCGATGAGTTCGACGAGCCGCCGTTGGGGGCGCGGGTCTCGCTGTCGGGTTGCTGGCCGGACGTACGCTTGACCGATCCGTTACTGTCGAGGCAACAGTAAATATCTTAGTTTTACTAGCCCGACCGAGAGAAGGTTGCCGTGAACAAAGACGACATGATCCTGATCAGCGTCGATGATCACATTGTCGAGCCGCCGAACATGTTCAAGAATCACCTTCCGAAGAAGTACATCGACGAGGCGCCCCGGCTGATCCACAACCCGGATGGGTCGGATACCTGGCAGTTCCGCGACATCGTGATCCCCAACGTCGCGCTCAATGCGGTCGCCGGGCGCCCGAAGGAGGAGTACGGCCTCGAGCCGCAGGGTCTCGATGAGATCCGGCCCGGCTGTTACGACGTCGACGAGCGGGTCAAGGACATGAACGCCGGCGGCATCCTCGGGTCGATGTGTTTCCCGTCCTTCCCCGGCTTCGCGGGGCGCCTGTTCGCGACCGAGGATGCGGACTTCTCCCTGGCGCTTGTGCAGGCCTACAACGACTGGCACGTGGAGGAGTGGTGCGGTGCCTATCCGGCGCGGTTCATCCCGATGACCCTGCCGGTGATCTGGGATCCGGTGGCCTGTGCGGCCGAGATCCGGCGTAACGCCGCACGGGGCGTGCATTCGCTGACGTTCAGCGAGAATCCGGCGGCCATGGGCTACCCGAGCTTCCACGACTTCGACCACTGGAAGCCGATGTGGGATGCGCTGGTGGACACCGACACCGTGCTCAACGTGCACATCGGATCCTCGGGCCGGCTGGCGATCACCGCACCGGATGCGCCGATGGACGTGATGATCACGCTGCAGCCGATGAACATCGTGCAGGCCGCGGCAGATCTGTTGTGGTCAAGGCCGATCAAGGAATACAAGGACCTGAAGATCGCGCTGTCCGAGGGCGGCACCGGCTGGATTCCCTACTTCCTCGAACGCGCCGACC
>JAHFVD010000069.1:0-4820 GCA_023264735.1 Mycobacterium sp.
CGGATCGTCGACGCCGCCGGCGGCGCCGAGCTCCAGGGCGCCGAGCGCGTCGGCGGCCGATCGCACGGCCGAACGCAGTTCGTACTCCGCCTCGCCGAGGTCGAGGTGGTCGACCACCGGGGCCGCGGGCAGCGAGTACACGGTCCACGACAGCGCGCACAGCTCGGGCACCCGGTCGCAGTCGGGCAGCTCGTCGTCGACGTCGTCGTACTCGAAATCGGGGACCAGGCCGATGGTGTCGCCGGCCGGGCTGGTGACGATGATGGCCTCGCCGGAGGCCAATGCGTCGCGCTGAAACTGGGTGCCGGCCGCCAGGCCGCGGACATCGCCGGGCACCGGCAGCGCGACGCTGATCGCCGGCGGACGGGAATCGATCGAGCGCCCGGCGACGGTCCGCAGCGTCTGCAAGAGTGACACGGCGCCCGCATCGTCGACATCCGGCCAGGGCAGACCGGTGTGACCAGCCGCGACGGAGTCGTAGGCGGTCACCGAATGTGTTGGTGCCCAAGCCGATAACGCGTCAAGGACGTCGTCGGGCGCGGCTTGGCCGGCAAGCCAGGCGTTGGCCCACAGGGACAGAGAAACACTCGGGCACCACATGATGCTCGCAGTGTAGTGGTTCCACCTTGAACTGGCTTTCTCCCAACCTCCCGCGGTTTGCCGGGATATCCTGTCGCCATGCCCGCGGCGCTGATCTGGCTCGTGTTCGCCCTGGGCCTTGCCGGTGCCGAGGCACTGACGGGCGATATGTTCCTGCTGATGCTGTCCGGCGGTGCGCTGGCCGCCGCCGGTTCGAGCTGGCTGCTGGACTTGCCCATCTGGGCAGACGGTGCGGTTTTCCTGGTGGTTTCGGTGCTGCTCCTGCTGACTGTCCGCCCTGCGCTGCGCCGCAAATTCACCAAAGGCGAGGGTCTGCCGGAACCCGTCAAGGCGCTGGAAGGCAAGAGCGCGCTGGTGCTCGACCGGGTGGCGCAGCATGAAGGCCAGGTGAAACTCGACGGCGAAATCTGGACGGCGCGCCCCTACAACGACAACGATGTCTACGAGCCGGGTGACCACGTCACCGTCATGCATATCGACGGTGCGACCGCGGTCGTCTGGAAGAACGGGTAAGGAGAACCCTTCATGGATGGTGCTATAGCCGGTCTGGTCTTGCTGGCGGTGCTGGTGATCTTCGCGATCATCGTCGTCGCCAAGTCCATCGCCCTGATCCCGCAGGCCGAGGCGGCCGTCATCGAACGGCTCGGGCGCTACAGCAAGACCGTGTCGGGCCAGCTGACCCTGCTGATTCCGTTCGTGGACAAGGTGCGGGCCCGGGTCGACCTGCGTGAGCGGGTGGTGTCCTTCCCGCCGCAGCCGGTGATCACCGAGGACAACCTGACCGTCAACATCGACACCGTCGTGTACTTCCAGGTCACCAACCCGCAGGCGGCGGTCTACCAGATCAGCAACTACATCGTCGGCGTCGAGCAGCTGACCACGACGACGCTGCGCAACGTCGTCGGTGGCATGACTCTCGAGCAGACGCTGACCAGTCGTGACCAGATCAACGGCCAACTCCGCGGCGTCCTCGACGAGGCCACCGGCCGCTGGGGCCTTCGGGTGGCCCGCGTCGAACTGCGCAGCATCGATCCGCCGCCGTCGATCCAGGACTCGATGGAAAAGCAGATGCGTGCCGACCGCGAGAAGCGCGCGATGATCCTCACCGCCGAGGGCAGCCGGGAGGCCTCCATCAAGCAGGCCGAAGGTCAGAAGCAGGCCCAGATCCTGGCTGCCGAGGGTGCCAAGCAGGCCGCGATTCTGGCCGCCGAGGCCGATCGGCAATCCAGGATCCTGCGAGCCCAGGGCGAACGTGCCGCCTCCTACCTGCAGGCACAGGGCCAGGCCAAGGCGATCGAGAAGACGTTCGCCGCCATCAAGGCGGGCCGGCCCACCCCGGAGATGCTGGCCTACCAGTACCTGCAGACGCTGCCGCAGATGGCCAAGGGCGAGGCCAACAAGGTGTGGCTGGTCCCCAGCGACTTCGGTTCGGCGCTGCAGGGGTTCACCAAGATGCTCGGCGCGCCCGGTGAGGACGGGGTGTTCCGGTACACGCCGTCACCGGTGGAGGAGAACCTGCCCAAGGCAGATGACGACTCCGACGAGGTCGCCGACTGGTTCGACACCAAGACCGACCCCGCGATCGCGCAGGCGGTGGCCAGGGCCGAGGCCGAAGCCCGTTCCTCGGTGCCCGCGGTCGGCGTGGCCCCGATTCCGGCCCCGGACGCGATCGCCCCGCCGGTGCGTTCCTACCCGCCGCTGTCCGAGCAGCAAGCCCCACCGGCCGACCCGCAATACGCCCCGCGGCACGGCAACGAGCAGTAGTCCATGCCGGCGCTGGCGCGGATCTACACGCTCCTCGCGGCCGGGCAGGCCGCCGACGCGGCGCTGTGCGCGATTCCGGCACCGTTCATCACCGAATGCCTCGATGTCGTCGAGTTTCCGCGCGACAAGCGCTGGATCTTCGCGCCGGTGAAGGCCGCCTCGGCGATCGGGTTGGCGTCGGTCTGGCGGTTCCCCGCGCTGGCGCGTTTCACCGCGGTGATGCTGACGGTGTACTTCTCGCTTGCCGTCGGCTCGCACGTCCGGGTGCGGGACTTCGGCCGTAATTTCGCTGCGGCCTCGAGCCTGCTGGTGACTTACGGGGTGTTGGCGGCGACGTCGTCGCCCGCTCGCCGATGCGCCCGTATCTCGTAGACCAGTCCGGCCACGCCGACGGCGGCGGTGCACACCGACACCAGCACCAATAGCGGGCTGAAGTTTCCGGTCAGCGCGTCGCCGAGGAACACCACCGCGGCGGTGCCGGGAATCAGCCCGGCCAGCGTGGCCCACAGATACGGCATCGGCCGCACGGCCGACGCCCCGGCGGCGTAGTTGAGCACCGAGAACGGGACCGCCGGGATCATCCGCAGCGAGAAGATCGCCTGCCAGCCGCGGGCGCGCAGCCGGGCGTCCACCGACTCGACCGCCGGGTGCCTGACCAGCCTGCTGAGCTGCCAGCCCAGCGCCCGCACCAGCACCAACGCGATCAACGCGCTCGCGGTGCTGGCGACCACCGCGATCACCACACCGAGGCCGGGACCGAACAGCAGGCCCGTGGCGAGTGTGAATGCGGTGCGGGGGAACGGGAACACCGTGATGACGATGTGCGCCCCGAGGAACGCCAACGGGAACCACGCCCCCAGCGACGTCGCCCAATCCCGCAGCTGCAGGGCCGTCGGGATCGGCACCAGCAGCACGACTGCGATGAGAATCACAGTGGCGATCGCGGTGACGATGATGCGCGTCCGGGACACCTGGCGCGCTGTGGAGACCACCGCTGAGCTCACGCTGCGCAGTGTGCTGCGGGTCTTGGAGGTCACGTCTACCAAGATTACGGGCCTGCCTACTCGGCGACGTGACGCCCGAGGTCATCATTTAGCCTGATGGTCTGATGGCGTTCCCGCGGAGGGATGCCCACATGCTGCGACAACAGGAGTTGCCGGTGTCGGTAGAGGTGTCGGTCGAGATGGAGGCGAGCCGCGCCCGCTGGCGCACCGCGGTGGCCGGAGTGCTGGCCAAGAGCAGCAGGCGCGACCCGGCGGATCTGCCCGCTGAACCCGAGACGCTGCTGGACTCGCCCACCTACGAGGGCTTCCCGATCCGGCCGCTCTACACCGCGCTCGACGCACTGCCGGAACCGCCGCTGCCCGGCAGCTGGCCGTTCGTCCGCGGGGCTGACGCCCGTCGTGACGTCGTGGCCGGCTGGAAAGTCGCCGAGGTGTTCCCGGGACCGGGCTTCACCGGCGCCGTCGCCGACGGCAATGCCGTCGTGCTGGGTGCACTCGGTGACGGGGTCAGCGCGCTGGTGCTGCGCGTCGGGGATAACGGTGTTGCCCCCGCCGATCTGGACCGGCTGCTGGAAGGTGTCTACCTCGAGCTCGCGCCGGTGATCGTCGAGGCCGGGGCCGAGTTCGGCGCCGCCGCTGAGGCGGTGCAGGCCCTGGTGGCCGGTGCCGACGACGCGCAGCGCGCTGGACTGTCGATCGACCTGGGCGCCGACCCGCTCACCGCCCCGCTGAGCGGCCTGAGCGCTCCGGCGATCGAGGACGTCACCCGAGTCGCGGCGAATCTGGCCGGCAGTGCCGGGGTGCGCGCCATCACCGTCGACGGACCGGCGTTCCACAACCGTGGCGCCAACGCGGCCTGGGAGCTCGCCGGCGTGCTGGGTGCAGCGGTCGACTACGTGCGGGCGCTGGTCGACGCCGGCATCGATGTCGCCGACGCTCTGCGCCAGATCAGCTTCCGGCTGGTGGCCGACGACGACCAGTTCGTCACCATCGCTAAATTCCGTGTGGCACGCCAACTCTGGGCCCGCGTCGCTGACGTGCTCGGCCAGCCTGAGAGCGGGGCGGTGACCATTCACGCGGTCACCTCGCTGCCGATGATGACCCAGCGCGATCCCTGGGTGAACATGCTGCGCACCACGCTGGCCGCATTCGGCGCCGGTGTCGGGGGAGCGGACACCGTGGCGGTGCTGCCGTTCGACGTGGCGATCCCGAGCGGGTTCCCCGGTATCAGTGCGGGTTTCGCTCGCCGTATCGCGCGCAACACCCAGCTGCTCTTACTCGAGGAGTCGCACATCGGGCGGGTGCTGGATCCTGCCGGGGGCTCCTGGTACGTCGAGGACCTCACCAACAACCTTGCCGCTGCGGCGTGGTCGCACTTCCAGGACATCGAGTCCAAGGGCGGGTTCGTGGCCGCACGCGATCACATCGCCGAGCAGATCGAGGACGTGCGGG
>JAHFVD010000069.1:4920-37166 GCA_023264735.1 Mycobacterium sp.
ACCCAGGCCGCTGTCGCCGAACACGTCGCCGCCGCCGCTGCCGCGCACGGCTACACCGCCGAGCAGCTGGAGTGGCACACCCCCGAGGGTATCGCCGTCAAACCGGTCTACGTCGGCGCCGACCGCGACGCCATCGCCGAAGCGGGATACCCGCTCGACAGCTTCCCCGGCGAGCCGCCGTTCATCCGCGGGCCGTACCCGACGATGTACGTCAACCAGCCGTGGACGATCCGGCAGTACGCCGGATTCTCCACCGCCGCCGAATCCAACGCCTTCTACCGCCGCAACCTGGCGGCCGGTCAGAAGGGTCTGTCGGTGGCCTTCGACCTGGCCACCCACCGCGGCTACGACTCCGACCACCCGCGGGTCGCCGGCGACGTCGGAATGGCCGGTGTGGCAATCGATTCCATCCTGGACATGCGCCAGTTGTTCGACGGTATCGACCTGGGCACCGTCAGTGTGTCGATGACGATGAACGGTGCCGTGCTGCCGATCCTGGCGCTCTACGTGGTGGCGGCCGAGGAGCAGGGCGTGCCCCCGGAGAAGCTGGCCGGGACCATCCAGAACGACATCCTCAAAGAGTTCATGGTCCGCAACACCTACATCTACCCGCCGAAGCCGTCGATGCGGATCATCTCGGACATCTTCGGCTATACCAGCGCCAAGATGCCGAAGTTCAACTCGATCTCGATCTCCGGCTACCACATCCAAGAGGCCGGTGCCACAGCCGATCTCGAGCTGGCCTACACGCTGGCTGACGGGGTGGAGTACCTCAAGGCCGGCCGGGATGCCGGACTGGACGTCGACAAGTTCGCGCCGCGGCTGTCGTTCTTCTGGGGCATCGGCATGAACTTCTTCATGGAGGTCGCCAAGCTGCGCGCCGGCCGGCTGCTGTGGAGTGAACTGGTCGCCGAGTTCGGCGCCAAGAATCCCAAATCGCTGTCGCTGCGCACCCATTCGCAGACATCGGGCTGGTCGCTGACCGCCCAGGACGTGTTCAACAACGTCGCGCGCACCTGCGTGGAGGCGATGGCCGCCACCCAGGGCCACACCCAGTCGCTGCACACCAATGCACTCGACGAGGCGCTGGCACTGCCCACCGACTTCTCCGCGCGCATCGCCCGCAACACCCAGCTCCTGCTGCAGCAGGAGTCGGGCACCACCCGGCCGATCGATCCCTGGGGCGGCTCCTACTACGTGGAGTGGCTGACCCATCAGCTGGCCGAGAAGGCCCGCGCGCATATCGCCGAGGTCGCCGAACACGGCGGCATGGCCCAGGCCATCGGCGAGGGCATCCCGAAGCTGCGCATCGAGGAAGCCGCCGCGCGCACCCAGGCGCGTATCGATTCCGGTGCCCAGCCGCTGATCGGGGTGAACAAGTACCAGGTCACCGAGGATCAGGAGATCGAGGTCCTCAAGGTCGAGAACAGCCGGGTGCGCGCCGAGCAGCTGGCCAAATTGGAGCAACTCCGCGCGGAAAGAGATGAGCGCGCGACACAATCCGCGCTGGACGACTTGACCCGCGCCGCAGGCGAATCCGGCCACTCAGGCGATGACGGGCTTGGCAACAACCTGCTGGCACTGGCCATCAACGCCGCGCGTGCCAAGGCCACCCTCGGTGAGATCTCCGACGCCCTTGAGAAGGTATACGGCCGGCATCAGGCGGAGATCCGGACCATCGCGGGTGTCTATCGGGATGAGGTCGGAAAGGCTCAGAATGTGAGTGCCGCAACCGAATTGGTGGAGAAGTTCGCCGAGTCCGATGGTCGCCGGCCGCGCATCCTGGTGGCCAAGATGGGGCAGGACGGTCACGACCGCGGGCAGAAGGTGATCGCCACCGCGTTCGCCGACATCGGCTTCGACGTCGACGTGGGCTCGCTGTTCTCCACCCCGGAGGAGGTCGCGCAGCAGGCTGCCGACAACGACGTCCACGTCGTCGGGGTGTCCTCGCTGGCTGCCGGTCACCTGACGCTGGTGCCCGCCCTGCGCGATGCACTCGCCGAGGTGGGCCGTCCCGACATCATGGTGGTCGTCGGTGGCGTCATCCCGCCCGGTGACTTCGACGAGCTGTACGCCGCCGGAGCCACCGCGATCTTCCCGCCTGGCACGGTGATCGCCGATGCCGCGGTGGATCTGCTGCACAAGCTCGCCGAGCGGCTCGGCTACGACCTCACCTGATGGCCGCCGACGTCGAGGTGCTGGCCGAGGCGATTCGCGCCGGTGATCGTGCGGCACTGTCGCGGGCCATCACCCTGGTCGAGTCGACCCGTGCCGATCACCGCGACCAGGCCCAGCGCCTGCTGCTGGAGCTGATGCCCGACGCGGGGAAGGCCGTCCACATCGGTATCACCGGCGTGCCCGGGGTGGGGAAGTCGACCACGATCGAGGCGCTCGGGATGTACCTCATCGAACTGGGCCACCGGGTCGCCGTGCTGGCCGTCGACCCGTCGTCGACCCGCACCGGCGGCTCGATTCTGGGGGACAAAACCCGCATGGCGAAGCTTGCCGTACATGCGGATGCCTACATACGTCCATCGCCGACGTCGGGAACCCTCGGCGGCGTGGCAAAGGCGACTCGGGAGACCATCGTGCTCGTCGAGGCCGCCGGATTCGACGTGATCCTGGTGGAAACAGTCGGTGTCGGGCAGTCCGAGGTGACCGTCTCGAACATGGTGGACACCTTTGTTTTCCTTACTCTGGCCCGCACCGGCGACCAGTTGCAGGGGATCAAAAAGGGGGTGCTGGAGCTCGCCGACATCGTCGTGGTCAACAAGGCTGACGGTGCGCACGCCATCGAGGCCAAGTCTGCCGCGCGCGAGTTGTCCGCGGCGATCAGGCTGATCTACCCACGCGAAACCATCTGGCGCCCACCGGTATTGACGATGAGTGCGCTGGAGGGAACCGGCCTTCGAGAGCTGTGGGACACCGTCCTCGCCCATCGTGAAGTCTTGACCAAGGCCGGCGAGTTCGACGCCCGTCGTCGCGCACAGCAGGTCGACTGGACCTGGTCGATGGTGCGTGACGCCGTGCTGGACCGGGTGCTGAGTCACCCGTCCGTACGCACCCAGCGCGCTGAGATCGAACGCCAGGTCCGCGACGGTGAGCTCACCCCCGCGCTGGCCGCCCAGCGAATCCTGGATGCAGCCGAACAGTCAATGTGACGGCCCGCGTGTCAAGTTAACGGTTTGGCAACAATTTGCTGCAGATGTGCTTAGGCCGATTAAATTCCCATCTGTGACTCAGGTGATTCGCAGAGACGACACGCTGCCCCATGGGGTGCAGGGTGCCGCCGACCCGAACTTCGCCTCCGCGCTGCGAAGCTTCGCGGCGATGTTCCCGCATCCGCGCTTCGGCGGCGGTGCGCTGGCGGTCTATCTCGATGGCGAGCCCGTGGTCGACGTGTGGACCGGCTGGTCGGATCGGCGGGGACGGCAGCACTGGTCCGCCGACACCGGGGCCATGGTGTTCTCGGCGACCAAAGGTGTGGCCTCGACGGTCATCCACCGGCTCGCCGACCGCGGCCTGATCGACTACGACGCTCCGATGGCCGAGTACTGGCCTGCGTTCGGTGCCAACGGCAAGGCGGACATCACCGTTCGCGACGTGATGCAGCACCGCGCGGGTCTTGCGCATCTGCGTGGTGTGCGCAGTCGTGACCTGCTCGACCACCTGGTCATGGAGGACCGCATCGCGGCGGCGCCGGTCGGCCGGAACTTCGGCAAGCCCGCATACCACGCGCTCACCTACGGCTGGCTGCTGTCCGGTCTGGCCCGCGCGGTCACCGGGACGGGGATGCGCGAGCTGATCCGCACCGAGGTGGCCGCGCCGCTGAACACCGACGGGATTCACCTGGGCCGGCCGCCTGCCGGTGCGCCGACCCGCACCGCGAGCATCATCGGACCCCAGCTGAACATCCCCAACCCGATCTTCAACACCGTCGCACCCCGGATCGCGGCGTTCGAGCGGTCGGCGATCTTCGGCTCCATGTACTTCCCCGGCATGCGGTCGACGGTCCAGGGCGCCATGCCACTACTGGACAGCGAGCTGCCCGCCGCCAACGGCGTGGCCACCGCGCGCAGCCTGGCCCGCATGTACGGCGCGATCGCCAACGGTGGCGAGATCGACGGCCAGCGCTACCTGTCGCGCGAGCTGGTCGCCGGCCTGACCGGCCGGCGCAACCTGACCCCGGACCGCAACCTGATCATGCCGCTCGGCTTCCACCTCGGTTACCACTCGCTGCCGATTCCGGGTGTGTTGCCCGGCTTCGGACATGTGGGGTTGGGCGGATCGCTAGGCTGGGCGCTTCCGGAATCGGGATTGTCGTTCAGCCTCATCCACAACCGGCTACTGACCCCGTTCGTCGTGGCCGATCAGGCCGGATTCGTTGCCACCGCGGCATTGATCCGACGGGGCGCCGCAGCGGCTCGCAAGCACGGTTTTGCGCCCGTCACCGAGTTCGGAGCCCCCTTCGGGCCGCTCGCCTCCGGGGTTGTCGCGGGGTAGTTCGGCCCTTCTGTCGCCAGTGCCGGGTTCTTGCGGGCGTCTCTGACCTTCGGCGTGTTGCCTGGTCGCGGGGTTCCGGATCGCCGCCACCGACCTCGCCAAATGCCCTCTTCAAGGTCTCCAGCAAACTTTCACAGGGAGCTCACAAGGCGCGGCAAAAGCGGTGATAAATGTCACCGGTCGTCGGCTGAACCTTGCCAAAGTTCCACTCAGGTGGAAAGTTCGCCAAATATCCACGAATAGCCGGTCATTTATCCTGCCGCGTTTGCTGACTCGTAGCCCGAAATATCGGTGAACTGGTAATCGATGTCTCTGCACCCTGAGAAATGTGGTCTGGATCACGTTTAGCTGGATTCGAATATTGAAATCTCAGCCTACTCTCAGGTTAGTAGCCATCTCCTGTGTGGTCTGAGCATATCCGCGGGTTATCGGGTTGTAAGCACCTGCAGCGAGATTGCGGATCCTCTCAGGATTACACCGCTATCTAGGGCCTCCCACGTAGCGACGATGTCAGCATTTGACACTATTCAATTACCGGAGCACCGCAATTCTGATCACCGAACCCAGCCAATTGGATAGGTTCATTACCGTTATTTGCTATATCCGCATTGATACCAATTTGTGTCGAAAATGCGATAGTAAACACTCTGCAACTTCCTCCTCACCGCCGAGGACACGCCGACGGAAGCCATCAGGACGGCCATCGAGCCAAACTCGCCCTACTAAAGATGCAGCTAGAGACGATTTTTGCGCGACATCGCGGGAACGTAACGCCGCTCCCGCAGGTTGCTGCCACCGGATCTGCAGCAATCGGATATGCGCCTGACCGGGCACGGCGTTGGGGCCAAAGGTCACATTGCCCAATCCCCAATCAAAAACATCAAGCATTTCTCGCGGTCTTAACGAAAAACCGCTAAGCTACCGAGCACATTGGCAACTTCGACTGGGTAGCTAACGCTGCATGGTTCGGAACTGGTTGCCTTGGCCAGTTTCAAGAAGTGAGGTGCGAGCGGTGCGTCAGACATCTGTCACCCCCATCGCCGTTGTCGGCATGGCCTGCAGATTGCCCGGTGGTATCGACTCGCCCCACAAGCTCTGGGAGGCATTGCTCGAGGGGGCCGACCTGGTCACTGAGATTCCCGCCGACCGCTGGGACGCTGACGACCTCTACGACCCCGAGCCCGGCGTACCCGGCCGCTCGGTATCGAAGTGGGGCGCGTTCATCGACGACGTCACCGGCTTCGACCCCGACTTCTTCGGCATCAACGAGCGCGAGGCCACCGCGATGGACCCGCAGCACCGCGTGCTGCTGGAGACTTGCTGGGAAGCCACCGAACAGGCCGGCTTCACCCCGGCGTCGCTGTCCGGCACCGCGACCGGTGTCTTCATCGGCATGTCGCACGACGACTACGCGATGGTCACCAGTGATGCGGGTGCCTTCGATCAGGCCTACGCCTTCACCGGCGCGCCGTTCAGCATGGCCTCGGGCCGCATTTCGCACGCGCTCGGTCTGACCGGGCCCGCGGTGACCATGGACACCGCCTGCTCCTCGAGCTTGGTCGCGGTGCACCAGGCCGTCCGCAGCCTGCACGACGGTGAAAGCGATATGGCGCTGGCCGGCGGTGTGATGCTGATGCTGGACAAGCGCCTCTACGCCTCGTCCTCGGGTCAGGGCATGCTGTCGCCGACCGGACGCTGCCATTCCTTCGACGTCGCCGCCGACGGCTTCGTCCGCGCCGAGGGCTGCGGCATCGTCGTCCTCAAGCGGCTCGACGACGCCCAGCGCGACGGCGACCGTGTGCTTGCCGTCATCAAGAGCACCGCCTCCAACCAGGACGGCCGCACCGAGAACATCCTCACCCCGTCCAAGGACGCCCAGATTTCGGTCTTTCAGGCCGCGCTGGCCGCCGCCGGCGTCGACCCCGCCACCGTCGGCATGGTCGAGGCGCACGGCACCGGCACCCCGGTGGGCGACACGATCGAGTTCAACAGCATCTCCACCGTCTACGGCCATGCGGGACCGACCGCCCTCACCTCGGTCAAGAGCAATTTCGGCCACGCCGAATCCGCGGCAGGTGTGTTGGGACTCATGAAGGCCGTCCTCGCCGTTCATCACGGTGTAGTGCCCCAAAACCTGCACTTCAACCGGCTGTCCGACAAGAATGCCAAGGTCAAGACCGGGATGTTCGTCCCGACTGAGAACATCGCGTGGCCAAGGGAAGACGGCCCGCGTCGCGCGGGCGTCTCGTCCTACGGCATGTCCGGCACCAACGTGCACGTGATTCTCGAGCAGGCCCCCGAAGCCCCCGTCGTCGTCGACGCCGCCCAGGTGCAGCGCGACGGCAAGGATCTGCTGCTCTTCCCGGTGTGCTCGACCTCCGTCGAGGAACTCCGCAACACCGCGGCGAACCTGGCGGACTGGGTCGAAGCCGCCGGTGACGAACTGTCGCTGCCGGATCTGGGTTACACGCTGAGCCGTCGGCGCGGGCATCGCCCGATCCGCACGTCGGTCATCGCCGAGGATCGCGGTTCGCTGATCGAGCAGCTGCGCCAGGTCGCCGACGGTGACGAGCCCTACCAGGCCGCCGTCGGTCACGACGACCGCGGACCGGTCTGGATCTTCTCCGGGCAGGGCTCGCAGTGGGCCTCGATGGGCACCGGTCTGCTGGCCACCGAGCCGGTCTTCGCCGCGAAGATCGCCGAGATCGAGCCGCTGATCGCGGCCGAGTCGAACTTCTCGGTCACCGAGGCGATGACCGCCGAGGAGACCGTCGAGGGCATCCACCGGGTTCAGCCCACGATCTTCGCCGTGCAGGTCGCGATGGCGGCCACCATGGCGTCCTACGGGGTGCAGCCCGGCGCGGTCATCGGCCACTCGCTCGGTGAGGTCGCCGCGGCGGTGGTGTCCGGCGCGCTGTCGCTGGAAGACGGCGTCAAGGTCATCTGCCGCCGCTCACTGCTGTGCCTGCGGCTGGCCGGCGGGGGCGCGATGGCGTCGGTCGAGATGCCCGCCCAGCAGGTGCGCGAAGAGCTCGAGCAACAGGGCATCGAGGACGTCGTCGTCGCTGTCGTCGCCTCGCCCAAGTCGACGGTCATTGGCGGTGCCACCGACACCGTCCGCAAGATCGTCGCCGGCTGGGAGGCCCGCGAGATCATGGCCCGCGAGGTCAACGTCGATGTGGCGTCGCACTCGCCGCAGGTCGACCCAATCCTCGACGAGCTCGCCGAGATGCTGTCCGACATCACGCCGATGGCGCCTGAGGTGCCCTACTACTCGGCGACGTCGTTCGATCCCCGCGAGCAGCCGTACTGCGATGCCGACTACTGGGTGGACAACCTGCGCCACACGGTCCGCTTCTCGGCTGCCGTGCAGACGGCGCTGGAGGACGGCTTCCGGGTCTTCGGCGAGCTGGCTCCGCACCCTCTGCTGATCCGCGCGATCGACCAGACCGCAGGCACGCTGGACATCAGCGTCGCGGCGCTGGCCGGTATGCGTCGCGCACAGGAGGTCCCGAACGGCCTTGGCGATTTCCTCGGCGATCTGTACTCGGCCGGCGCACAACTCGACTTCTCGGTCCTCTACCCGGTCGGCCGGCTGGTCGACGCACCGCTGCCCACGTGGACGCACCGCAGCCTGGTCCTGATCGCTGACGGCGTTGACCACAAGGCGAGCGGCGCGCACCTGGTGGCTGCGCACCCGCTGCTCGGCTCGCACGTCCGTCTGCTGGAGGAGCCCGAGCGGCACGCCTGGGCCGCCGAGGTCGGGACCGGCGCGCATCCGTGGCTGGTCGACCATCAGATCAACAACGTCGCGGCGCTGCCGGGTGCGGCGTACTGCGAGATGGCGCTGGCCGCCGCGCGCACCGTGTTCGGTGACGACGCCGAGGTCCGCGACGTCACGTTCGAAGCGATGCTGCTGCTCAAGGACGAGACCCCGGTCAGCGCCGTCGCCGCGGCGGACGGCTCCGGAGTGCTCGACTTCGTCGTGGAGACCGACCTCGACGGTGAGCGGGAACGCCGCGCCAGCGCGGCGCTGCACGCCGGCGAGGCCGGGGGAGCGCCGAACACCTACGACATGGACGTGCTGCGCGACGCCCACCCCAACCGCGCTGACGGCGAGGGTGTGCGGCAGTGGTTCGACGGCCGCGGTGTCCAGTTCGGTCCCGCGTTCACCGCGCTGGTCGCCGTGAACGCCGCCGACGAGACTGCCGACACCGTGCTGGCCGAGATCGGCCTGCCCAGCTCGATCCGCAACCAGCAGACCTCCTACGGCGTCCACCCGGCGCTGCTGGACGCGTGCTTCCAGTCGGTCGCGGCCCATCCGGGCGTGCAGGCCTCAGGCACCGGCGGGCTGCTGCTGCCGCTGGGCGTGGACCGCCTGCGGGTGCACGGCGCGACCCGCAATGCGCGCTACTGCCTGACCCGGGTCACCTCGCTCGACGGCTCGTCGGTCGAGGCTGATATCGATCTGCTCGACGACTACGGCACCGTGCTGTTCACCGTCCAGGGTCTGCGCATGGGCACCGGGATGTCCGAGGACCACGAGGGCGACCGGGTGCTCAACGAGCGTCTGCTCGGCATCGAATGGCGCCAGAACCAGGTAGCCGAGATCACCCACCCCACCTCGGCGACGTGGCTCGTGGTCAGCACCTCCGCCGCCGCCGATCTGCTGTCGTCGGCGCTCACTGACGCGCTGAAGCTCAACGACGCCGAGGTGACCACGATGCCCTGGCCGCAGCAGGCCGATCACGCGGGCAACGCCGAGCGGCTGCAGTCGTACTTCACCGAAGGCGGCTTCGCCAACGTCGTCGTGGTCAGCGGCGCACGCAATGGCTGCCCCGAAGAGCAGCTGCCGCATCGCGGCGGAGAGCACGTGCGCCATCTGGTGCGCATCGCCCGTGAGCTGGCCGATACCGCCGGCGAGCCGCCGCGGCTCTACGTCATCACCCGTAATGCTCAGACCGTGCTGGCCGACGACCGGCCGAACCTCGAGCAGGCCGGCCTTCGTGGTCTGCTGCGTGTGGTCGGCGCCGAGTACCCGCAGCTGCGCCCCAGCCAGATCGACGTCGACGACGATGTCGACGCCAAGCTGCTGGCCCGGGTCCTGCTCAGTGGTTCGGAAGAAGACGAGACCGCCTTCCGCAATGGCGAGTGGTACACCGCGCATCTGCATCCGAGCCCGCTGCGGCCCGACGAGCGCTACACCACGGTCGTCGATCATTCCCGCGACGGCATGCGCCTAGAGATCCGCACGCCGGGCGATATGCAGACCCTCGAGCTGGCTGCCTTCGACCGCATCCCGCCGGGGCCGGGTCAGATCGAGGTCGCGGTCACCGCGTCCAGCCTGAACTTCGCCGACGTCCTGCTCGCCTTCGGTCGCTACCCGAGTTTCGAGGGTCTGCACCCGCAGCTGGGCATCGACTTCGCCGGTGTGGTCACCGCCGTCGGCCCGCAGGTCACCCCGCACCGGGTGGGCGACCACGTGGGCGGCATGTCGCCCAACGGCTGCTGGGGAACGTTCGTCACCTGCGACGCCGACGTGGCCGTGACGCTGCCCGCGGGGTTGCGCGACGATCAAGCCGCTGCGGTGTCGACCGCGTCGGCCACCGCCTGGCACAGCCTGCACGACCTTGCCAAGATCTCCTCCGGCGATAAGGTGCTGATCCACTCCGCCACAGGTGGTGTGGGCCAGGCCGCGATCGCGATCGCTCGCGCCGCCGGGGCGGAGATCTTCGCCACCGCCGGTACCGAGGAGCGCCGCGACATGCTGCGCGATATGGGCATCACCAGAGTCTATGACTCGCGCAGCGCCGCCTTCGCCGAGCAGATCCGCAAAGACACCGACGGCTACGGCGTCGACATCGTGCTCAACTCTTTGACCGGTGCTTCTCAGCGGGCCGGCGTCGACCTGCTGGCCTTCGGCGGCCGCTTCGTCGAGATCGGCAAGAAGGACATCTACGGCGACACCCGGCTCGGGCTGTTCCCGTTCCGTCGCAACCTGTCCTTCTACGGTGTCGACCTGGCGCTGATGGCCACCACGCACCCCGAGCAGATCCGCGACCTGCTGAGCACCGTCTACCGGCTGACCGCCGAGGGTGTGCTGCCGCAACCGGAGACCACGCACTACCCGCTGGCCGACGCCGCCACCGCCATCCGCGTGATGGGTGCGGCCGAGCACACCGGCAAGCTGCTGCTGTCGGTGCCGAAGGTGGGCCACAGCAATGTCGTCGTGCCGCCGGAGCAGGCCAAGGTCTTCCGCCAGGACGGCTCGTACATCATCACCGGTGGTCTCGGCGGGCTGGGTTTGTTCCTGGCCGCGAAGATGGCCGGCGCCGGCTGCGGCCGGATCGTGCTGAACTCGCGGTCGGAGCCCAAGGCCGAAGCGCTGGCGGAGATCGCCCGCATGCGGGCCGCCGGTACCGAGGTCGAGGTCGTCAGCGGCGATATCGCACTGTCGGAGACGGTCGACCGCCTGGTGGCAGTGGCCACCGCAACCGGCCTGGCCGTGCGCGGTGTCCTGCACGCCGCCGCGGTCGTCGAGGATGCCATCCTGACCAACATCAGTGACGAGCTGATCGATCGGGACTGGGCTCCGAAGGTCTACGGCGCCTGGCACCTGCACCGGGCCACCACGGCACAGCCACTGGACTGGTTCTGCTCGTTCTCCTCGGCGGCCGCGCTGATGGGTTCGCCGGGACAGGGCGCCTACGCCGCGGCCAACAGCTGGCTGGACGGGTTCACCCACTGGCGCCGTTCGCAGGGGCTGCCCGCCACCGCGATCGCATGGGCGGCATGGGACGAGATCGGTGCGGGCAAGCACCTGGCCGCCGCCGGCGACACCGCGATGATCAGCCCGGACGAGGGCGCGCATGCCTTCGAGGCGCTGCTGCGTCACGATCGCCCCTACAGCGGCTACGCGCCGATCATCGGGACGCCGTGGCTGACCGATCTGGCGGCCCGCAGCCCGTTCGCCGAGGCGTTCCAAGCCAGTGGCGACCGGCCGGCGGACACCAGCACCTTCCGGGCGGAACTTCATGACCTGGCGCGCGACGAGTGGCCGACCAGGGTGCGGCGGTTGGTGTCGGAGCAGCTCAGCCTGATTCTGCGCCGTTCCATCGACCCAGACCGGCCGATTTCGGAGTACGGTTTGGACTCGTTGGGGAACCTCGAGTTGCGAACCCGGATCGAAACTGAAACGGGAATACGCGTTCGGTCGATGGATATAACGACTGTCCGGTCGCTGGCCGAAAGCCTGTGCGAAACGCTTGCCGGTGTCATCACGTCAGCACGCTAGATAAATAGGGTCGATAGGGGAAACTGACAGTGGTTGCACTTACCGCAATCCATGACTGGGTTGACGCGCCGGGCACGGTCGTGTCGTGGAGCCCGTCGCCGGCGTGCCTGAAGAAGATCCAGGACGCGCCGGTCAGCGACGTACCTGCGAGCTACCAGCAGGCCCAGCACATCCGCAGCTATCGCAATCACACGGCCAATGGGCTGGAGATGGCGCGGCTGCTGATCCCGGCATGGAACATGCCGGGCAAGTGCGACGTCCGGGCGATGACGTTCGTCATCAACGCCTACCTGCGCAGGCACGACACCTATCACAGCTGGTTCGAATTCGATGACGCCGATCAGATCGTCCGCCACACCGTCGAGAACCCGAACGACATCCAGTTCGTGGCCGGCAAGCACGGCGAGATGAATTCGGCGCAGTGGAAGAAGCATGTGCTCGACACCCCGAGCCCGCTGGAGTGGGACTGCTTCCGCTTCGGCGTCATCCAGCGCGCCGATCACTTCACGTTCTACGTCAGCGTCGATCACCTGCACGCCGACGCGATGTTGATGATGGCGCTGTTCGTGGAAATGCACATGAACTACGAGGCGCTGGCCGGCGGTGGCGCACCACTGCGCCTGCCGGACGCCGGCAGCTACCACGACTACTGCGTGCGCCAGCACGACTACACCGAGCAGCTGACGATGGAGTCGTCGGACGTTCGCGGCTGGCTGGACTTCCTGGAGAGCAACGGCGGAACGATGCCGACGTTCCCGTTGCCGTTGGGTGATCCGTCGGTGCACTGCAGCGGTGATCTGCTGACCGTCCAGCTGATGGACGATCACGAGTCGGACCGCTTCGAGTCGGCCTGCACCGCGGCGGGTGTCCGCTTCATCGGCGGGGTTTTCGCCGCCGCGGCGATCGCCCACCGCCAGCTGACCGGTGACGACGACTACTACGTCATCACCCCGACCACCACGCGCAGCACGCCTGCGGAGTTCATGACGACCGGGTGGTTCACCGGCGTCGTCCCGCTGTCGGTGCCCGTCGCCGCCCGCAACTTCGCCGAGGTCGCCCGCGCCGCCCAGGAGTCGTTCGACTCGGGGATGCCGTTGGCGAACGTGCCGATCGAGCGGGTCTACGAGCTGGCGGAGTCGGAGTCCACCCCGCGTATCCGCCCGGCCGGACCCGGCGTGCCGATGCTGTCCTACCTCGATGTGGGCCTGCCCCCGCTGAACCCGGTCATCATGTCCCAGTGGTATGCGCAGAACGGGCACATCTACACCGATCTGGGCGCGGCCAATCAGGTCGGCATGTGGGTGAACCGGCGCACCGGCGGCACGATCATCACCGTCGCCTACCCGGACAACCCGATCGCCCGTGAGTCGGTTGCCGAGTTCGTCGAACTGATGAAGTGCATCTATATTCGGGTGGCCGACGGCCGTTCCGAACTCGTGTCGTCGTCTCGTGTATCAGAGGTGACGGCCTGACTATGGTCGACTGCCTACCGGTAGCGAACAGATTCGACGATTTCAGGTTCTCTATTTCTCGGACGGTGACACATGTCAGTTGAGGCGCGGCCTACGCGGAGGAGGTTTCGGCGGCGGGCCACCGAAACGGCGCATTCGGACAATCTGCTCGGCTACACCGACCAAACTCTCTTCATCGCCACCCGCGCCACCGACCAGGAAGCGATCATCCAGGCGACGTGGATCTACGAGCATCCCGTCGACTACGAGGCCCTGCACCGCTTCTACAACAATTTCGGCTACGGCTTGGCCGGACGCCTGATCGAGCGGTCACCGTTGCCGTTTGGTCGCCATCGCTGGGTGTCGTCGTTGGGCGCTCCGCTGGATATCGAGATCGCCGAGCCGAGGCCGCGCTCAGAGCTCAGTGACTGGTGCGACGAGCGTTCTCAGCTGCCTGTCGACGCGGAGCGGGGGCCGGGCTGGCGCATCGGAATTCTGCCGATGACAGACGGTTCGACGGCGATCAGTATGTGCGGCTCCCATTGCCTCGGCGACGGTATTGCCGCGGCGATGCGGGCGTTCGAAGCGATCAACGGGATCACCCCGGATTTGGGCTACCCGAAGCCGGGCTCCAGGACGCGATCCCAGGCGATCGTCGAGGACCTGTGGCAGACGGCTCGAGATTTTCCGGCGACCCTCAAGGCCTTGCGCGCCCTGATCGCCTTGCTTTACAAGCGCAGAGCGGAGCTCCGCCGGCCGAAATCCTCACCGACTAAAGGGATTCCGGAATTCGAACTCAGGCAAAACGTCCTCCTGCCCGCGGTCTCGCTGTCGGTGGACCTCATTGCGTGGGACGCGCGTGCCAAGGAGTTGAAGGGCAACGGGCATTCTTTGATTGCCGGTTTCGCCGCCAAGATCGCCGAGCACATCGGTCGGGTGAACACGCAGGACGGCACTGTCACACTGATGACTCCGATCAGTGATCGGGCGTTGGCGGACACGGACAATCGTGCAAATGCGGTCGCCATCGCCAACGTCAAGTTCGATCCGACAGGCGTGTGCACCGATCTGACGGGTGCGCGCGACGCCATGCGTGAAGGTGTGAAGAGCGCACGCGCGGAAACCGACGAGGTCGCCGATATCCTGCCCCTCATCCCGTGGCTACCCAAGCGTGCCGTGGGCGGAATGGCCGGTGCGGCACTCGGATTCAGCGCTGACTTGCCGGTGTCATGTTCCAACGTCGGCGACTTGCCGCCTGAATTGCTCGGAATCGACGGTACTCAAGCTGAGTACCTGTTCTTCCGCGGAACGGATCGTCGGGTGACCCGCGAGGCGCTCGAGCGCCGGCACGGGTTACTGACGATACTGGCCGCGCGGATGGGCGGACATAACCTGATTACCGTTGTCGCCTACCAGCCCGGCTGGGACAATACCAAGGAGAAGCTCCGTGAGGTGGTCGAGCAGACCCTCGCAGAGTTCAACCTGCCTGGCAAGATTGTTTGACCGAGTGACGGTTTCGTGACCGCGCAGCCGGAGAGCCCGCAGTCGGCCAACACCCTGACATTCCTCGACCAGATCACCTTCGAGTTATTGCGCGCGACCGGCCGTCGTCAGCTCATGCAGGCGGTATGGCTCTACGAGCATCCAATCGATCTCGCTGCGCTGCAACGGTTTCACGAGAAGCTCGGCCACGGATTCTTCGCACGTCAGATCCAGCAGTCGTCGCTTCCGTTCGGTCGTCCTCGATGGGTGAGGCGTATCGGACCGCCGGCTGGCATCGATGCGTGGCACGAGCCGTGGCCCCGGGCCGACTACATGGCCTGGGCCGACGAGCATGCCGCGATGCCCATAGATCCGGAGTTCGGGCCGAGCTGGAGGTTGGGTGTCGTTCCCCTCGACGACGGTTCGACGGCTGTGAGCATGGTGATCTCGCATTGCGTGGCCGACGGCGGGGGCGGTGTCCTCGCCGTGGCTGAAGCCGTCACCGGCATGGGGCGCGATCTCGGTCTGCCCAATCCGCCCGACACGCGTCTGACATCACTCAAACGCGACGTAGTTCAAAGCCTGCGGGATGTGCCCGAAGCGGTGCGCGTCCTACGGTCGGTGATCGTCGAGCGGGTCAAATCGCGGTCTGCCGCCGGGGATCGAACTCCGCCGGCCGACGTCGCTGGCAGCGAAAGTCGCTGTGTTGCAATCCCGTGCGTGGTGTTGTTCGTCGACACCCAGCAATGGGATGCGTGTGCCGAGCGGTTGGGCGGAAACAGCTATTCGCTGCTGGCAGGCTTCGTCGCGAAGCTCAGCGAGGGGCTGGGTCGCTCCCGCGCCTCGGATGGCGCGGTCACGCTGGTGATCGCCTTCAACGACCGCAAGGGGCTCGACGACAGCCGTGCGATTGCGATGTCCTTTGCGAATGCCGTCCTGGATCCCGCCGTTGTCACCAAGGATCTCAGTCCAGCTCGGGATGCGATCAGAAAAGCGCGCCAAGCCGCGTTGGAGACCCCCAATCAAGCTCTCGACATGGCGCCGCTGATCCCGTGGCTGCCGAGAAACGCCGTCAAGGGCATCGTCAATTCGTTGTTCGCCTACTCCGAGGACGTCCCGGTGTCCTGTTCCAACATGGGAGAGCTGCCTCCGATAGTCGGCCAGATCGACGGCACCGATGCTGACTACCTGTTGCTGAGAGGTGCGGACCAAAACGTGACCGAGCGCGAGATGGAGCGGTCGAACGGACAACTCGTCATCGTATCGGGTCGGATCAACGGCAAGATCTCGATCTCGGTCGAGGCGTATCAGCCTAGGTCCGAGAATTCCAAGCGATGGCTGCGGGAGATAGCCCAGCAAACGCTGACCGACTTCGGCCTCACCGGCGTCATCGAATAGCCCTCACAGCTGCGTGGCGCCTGCGACAACGAGAGCCAAGCCGATGAGGGTCAGCACTGCAACGACTTCTCGGCGTTGTCGGGCACGGATCCACGCGGTCAGCCGCTGCACTCTCTCGCGCGTCATCTCAGGCGCGACGAGATAGCTGCCGATCGGGATCAGGCCAGCTAGGCTGCCAAGGATCAAGCAGGTGAGCAGCGCGGCGGTCTGGCTGGCCGGCGAGCTTTCCGAGCCTATGATCACCGCGAGAATGGCCATGTATTCGACGCTCGGCAGCGCGATGGCGGCCCCTGTCAGAGTAGGAAACCAGTGCGACTCGCTTTGCGCGACGTTGCGGATCGCCGCGGCAAGCTGATCGACCCGCGGCCGCCGGGCCGTGCCGGCGAACTCGACTTCCTCGTTCTCCCGTGGAGCCCCAAGCAGAAGCGGACTCGGCAGCACCGACGGTTTGATCGCCAGTACGGCCGCGACCACCAGGACCGCGACGCCGATACCCAGCTGAAATGCCGGACCGTTGAAGCTGATGAGCCCGGACAACCCGTGGTGGAAGACGAAGAGAACCAGTGAGCCCGTCGTGCTGCTGACCGCAAAGCCGACTCCGACAAACAGAGCCAAGTGGGCCACGGCACGCTTCCTGGTGAGGAACAAACAGATCAGGCCAAGTCGGTTCGGCTCGAAGTTGACCACGAGTCCGAACAGGATCGTTGTCAACCACATGCTGGAATTCTACCGACGTGTGGGTGACCGAGCCGGTCTGCTCACTTAACCGTCACCCAGCCGGCGTAGTAGGAAGGTCCGGCAGATACCGGCAGACATGCCAGCAGAATGAAAACCATGAGAAAGATCTTCGACTGCCGCGCCGGGACCGCCTTTTCCATTTCCGGGCGACTGGCCGCAAAAATGAGATAAACACCAGCCAAATTGATCAAAATAACGGTCCACCACCGGATCCAATCGGTGGCGATAGCAAAGACTGGGAATATCATTGCGAGCGCTACCAACGGTAGACCGAGGCCACCGCTGATCGCGGCTTTGAAAACAGTCCATCGAACGCCGGTGAAATATTGGATCAGCCACAAGGTGACAACGCATACCACCAGGCCGTGGAGAAATCCGGCTATCAGAACTCCCGGCCCGAGGCTGAGGACGGTTTTTAACCACGCTGACAGGCTGGCGTCAAAATATGGGCTAATATTGTGGCACACCCAGTCGTGATAGTCGGCGACGTGCTGGTAGCGGCCGAACATGTAGTCGACGACTTTATCGCTTGGCACGCCGAATGGGTCTTGCATGTTTTGGTGCGGTACTTGCTCACATAGTTGCGCGCCGAGCTTCTTTCGTCCGAAGACGCCGATCGCCGCCGTCGACAGCAAGCCGGGACCGATTGCTGCGAGCAGGCCGTATCGGCGAATTGCCGGGGTTGCCCAGGGAATCAGCACGGACAATCCGAGCACTGCTCCGAGGGCGAATTCTATGGGTATTACTTCGTGGATCAACGCCAGCGCGCTGATGACAAGGCCGTATACAGCGCTGCTGGCGACCACCCCGCGACCGGTCTGGAGGTGGGCGAGTGTGGTGCAGAACACGAGCAACGCCGCGGCGGCAAAGAGCTCAGGCCGGGGGCCGAAGATGGCAAAGCTGACGGAGAACGGCATAACGGGAATTAGCAGTGCGACGATCAACCGCCGCTCGGATTTTATTCCGTGACAAAGGATGTACCTGGCAACCAGCATGAGTGCGCCACAATAGATCGCGACTGACCCCCACATAAGAGTATACGCGATCGGAAAATAGTATTTATCCGGAAAGAGTGCGATGATCTGTCCGCCGAGTCCGCGGCGCACGAATCCTGCACGATAATTTGCCGCATAGTACGAAAGCCAGTATACATCAGGCCGCAGGACACGGATCATAAAGAAGATGTATCCCGCAAAGCAGAGTGCAACGCCGATCAACGCAATAGTATAATATCGCGTCCGACGGACTGGTAATTCCACATAGTTCAGGAATTTCGACATTCGTTCGCGCGATGTACTGACAGGACTATCCACGGAACCCTGGGGGGGAGTCGAAGTCATTGTCCGACTATAGCCATTCCATCCTGTTCGCCCGGTGTACAGGTGGGCCTTGATCGCGCGCTTGGTGTCGCGAATTGTCGGCTCGTCGCGCAGGTGAGCTACCCGGTCTTGATGCGCTACGAATGTGGCGATGTCAGAGTGGGCAGAGCCGTGCACCCGTCCCAAGGCTCACCGAGGCGTCTCGGTTGATGTCGCAGGCCGCCGGGTATCGGTGCGCCTCCACGTCGTGGCCCACGGCCCGGGGCGGGTTCGCACACCGCCAATTACGTGGAGCCGTCGAATTCCTTGCCAGCAGCGACGATGGCAGCGTGTAGCGCACTTCGTCCGCTGCCGGCTTTTCGTTCCAATGCCCGGAATTCCACGGCACCGACCTGCCGGACATTCTGACCTGTCACTGCCGCTTGAAGTACGACGGCAAGCCCTTGCCGAATCGCTTCTAGCGAGCTGTACAAATTTCCGGCGGCCGAAGTTGTCGTTGTTGCCAACAACGTTCGCACTCTGTCCGCGATCGCGTTACCGCGGATGAGGGAGAGCGTCAGCGCCGACAGCGGATCGTTCGGATCCGCCGGCTGGGTCGCGGGCTCGTCGACAAAGCCGATCGATAAGGCCGCGAGCAGATCGCTTCGGAAGTCGTTGATGGAGCCCGCAATCTTCTCGGATTGTTCCTCCACTTGCCAGCCGAGGGAAACAGGCACGTACCTGGCCCACGCATCAAGCCCGATTGGATCCCATGCCACGAGCAACTTCACATACAGAGCTGCGAGGTCGCCCACGGTCGATGCGATGGCCACCGGTGCGTTGATCACCGCGAGCGCGACAGGAATCGCGTTGGCAGTTATGGCCGCGCCGACACCGGCCGCCCGAACAACGGTCGTTGCAACCACGTCGGTGATCGCATCGAGCAGTGGAGAAACCGCGCTCGCGGTTTGGCCGACGATGTGACTGACCAAGGCAGCTAAGACTTCGGGGGCATGCCTCGGGTCTGATTGCACCAGTTGGCTGATCGCCGATATCAGTGCGCCGGGCAGTTGCGAAAGG
This sequence comes from Mycobacterium sp., assembly GCA_023264735.1. Taxonomy (GTDB): domain Bacteria; phylum Actinomycetota; class Actinomycetes; order Mycobacteriales; family Mycobacteriaceae; genus Mycobacterium. Next base: position 24,165 of record JAHFVD010000069.1, read on the forward strand.
CTCACCGAGATCGCGCTGGCGGCATCGATCGTCGCGTCGGTCAGACGCTTGAGACTGGCGAACTGGTTGTCGACAAGTTGCCGCAGCAGCGCACCGGCGTCGGGCACCGGATGCGGCGTTCCATCGTCGAACGACACCACGTACGTGGTGTCGATCCCGGGTGTGGTGACGGTGTGTTTCTGAGCGCCGCCGTCTGACCACTCGCCGAAAACCAGCTTTCCTTCGGAGGTCGTCTGCGGTGACGGCACGTCCACTGTGCGCTTGACTCCGACAACTGCCTGCTCGGTATACGTGCCCTTATGTGGGATCCCGTCGATGGTGTAGACGGCGTCGGGGTCGGTCGAGGTGAAGGTCAGATTGATCAGTCGCGGCTTGACGTCGACGTAGGAAGTGGTCGACAGCCCGCTGCTGTCTGTGACGGTAAGAGAAATCCGGTACCAGGTGGTGTCTATGTTGCTTTCATCGGTAGGGATGGTGATGGTGCCGCTCTTGCCGATGATGTTGTCGGCGAACGGGTGTACGTGGTCGGCGTGATGAAACACCACCGTCCACTTGTAGGCGCTATCGGGAAGGGTGCCGTCGTCGGCATCGGTAGCGGTTCCCGAGAAGGAGATGTTGTCGCCAGCGTTGTAGGGTGCGTTAGTGGTCGGCGTCAGAATCGTGACGGTGGGTGCTGTGCTTCCGACGACGATCTGTTGTGTTGTCTGACTGGTCTTTTCGCCATCGCTGACCGTCAGGGTGACGGTGTATTTTCCGTTTGCGGTGTATGTCCAAGTCGGATTGGTGTCCGTCGAGACGTCCGTGCTGCTACCGGTATCTCCGAAGTCCCACGAATAGGTGAGTGGTGATTCTTCGGGGTCGCTCGATCCGCTCGACGAGAAGCCGATCGTGAGAGGGGAGTACCCATTGGTCCGTGTAGCTGTGATAACAGCCTTCGGTGCTCGGTTGCCGGCCGCCGATTCGATAACGGAGAGGGTGCCCGGGTAGATGGTCAGCTGGTAGATCTTCCCGTCTGGTCCCTGCCGCAGCTGAACGGTTGTGCCGGCCTGAGGATCAAACATGTGGGCATCGATGAGGCTCGAATACTCGGAGTCGAGAGTGAGCTCTTTCATCCAGCCCAGGGCATAGTCGGCGATGAACACCTTGCCCTTGTAATCAGGTCCAAGCGCGTCGCCGGTGTAGACCAGTACCGATGAGATGGCTCCGGGAACCCCCGGCGACGTTTCGTGGGGGTAGGTGTAAACGGGGTTCACGAATGAGCAGTTGGTGCAATTGCCTTCAGCGAGCGGCCAGCCGTAATTCCCGCCGGGGGTGATGAGATTCAGTTCCTCCCACGCTGCTCCGCCGACATCACCGGCCAGGAGTTGACCGGTTGGGGTGAGGACGAATCTGAATGGGTTCCGCAATCCGTATGCGTAGATCTCCGGCAGAGCCCCAGCAACACCGACGAACGGGTTGTCGACGGGCACGGTGGCAGTACCGTCGGGGTTAAGCGTGTGCACGTTGAGCCGCAATATCTTGCCGTGGGGATTAGCCAGACTCTGGGAGTTCACGAAGTCAAAGTTGTCGCCCACCGACCAAAACAGATTGCCTTGGGAGTCGAACTGCATGGTGCCGCCGTGGTGGTAGTTGGCGGCTTCGTCGGACATGCGGTAAAGCACGTTCTGCGAGTTGGGATCGATTGTCAGCGTTTCGGTGGTTTGATTGCCGGTGTAGCCGCTGACTGTCAACCGCACCAGCTGATCGTGGTTGTCGGCCGCCGTGTATGAGACGTAGATGTAGTGGTTTGTCGCGAAGTCCGGGTCAATCTGGATTCCCCCGATACCGCGCTCATTGGCCGTCACGGTAGCGAGGGTGACCAGCGGTGTATCGCGGAGCTGGCCGTTCTGGTAGGCGCGTATGGCGCCGCCCTTCTCGCCGATCAAGATCGTTCCGTCGGGCAGGAATTGGAAATCCACCGGTTCGTTGAGGGCACCTGTCAAGAGCGTCCGCTGCAGGTCGTCGGGTAACCCCGTCACCGGGTCCTCGGCGTCCGCCGGGAGCGCCGCGGCGGTCGGCGCGAAGGTGCCTACGCCCGTTGACACAGTGGATTGCGCTGCTGACGACACGCCCACCCCGGTCACCGAGCCGTTGGTTTCGCGACGAACCCAACCCAGAACCGCCAACAACAGCGGCGATTCCGTCGGTGAGGTGGGCCCGGAGCCGAGGATTGAGGCGATGGCATCGTGAATTTGGGAGATGGCACCACTGATGAAAGCGTTGACAGCCACGGGATGTAGCGAGACTGGCGGCGAGCTAGCCGTCGCCGTATCCAGTGCGCGGGCAAATGTCGACGCCTGGACCAATTTGGTGGATACGAGATTGCCCGAGACGGTATTCGCGGCCTGGCTCGTGTCGGGGGCGGCTGCAGCCGAGGATACCGCCACGTCGCTGGCGTTTCGCGTCAGCGAGCCGGTACGACGGGCCTGCGTTCGGCCGTCTTTGAGGGTCTCGCCTGGGCTCTGAGCCGACTGGCGGCTGGTCGGAGACGATCCCGCGACGCCACCGGTTACGTCCGAGGCATTGGGCTTTGACCGAGTGGACGGCGACCTCCCCACCTTGGAGCGTGGCGATGACGATCCTGTCCCCGTCGACGAGGTGGGGGACGTGTCGGCGCCGGCAGACTGAGAGGTAGTGGAGTCATCGGCCCTGGCGATGCCCGGCATCGCCGCTAGTGTTCCGCCAACACCGAGCGCGATTGCCAAAGCGCCGACGCGGCCGACGAATTTCGCGTGGCCAGTGAGGCTGTCGAGGTGACGAGCGATTATGCCGCTCGAGTGGTGTGGGTGGGTCTTCCGCGAGACTAGCTCTGCGGGACGAAGAAATAGGTTCGCTGGAGCCATGTCATCCCTCTAGTAGCGCGTCCGAGATAGCTCGACATCGGCGTCGGCGGTTAACTATCGCATAATTTGCAGGACCGGACAGACTGGGTAGGACTCAACGCTTTTGAGCGTGTTGAAGATTGCGGTGTGAGCCGCGCTAACGGGCGGTGTCGATCCCGCAGCTGCGGGTTATTCGTTGAGTCGGCTCCGACATCGTTTTGCTGAATGCTGTCTCTGATCCGCGCTGGTCTCAGCCTCGGCTCCTAGGTGGCCTGACCGGTGTTTGGATCGATCCGGTAAATGCGTACCTGGTAAATCGACCCCGGCGCAAGCACCGCGATCGGCTGAGCACACGTAGTCATCTCCATATGTGGTGCGCGGGGCGACGATTGCAGCGGTGCAGGCTCACGGAAGCCCCGGCAGCCATGCCCGGCGTCCTCGGACCACACGGCGACGAAGTAGTTGACGTGATAGTCGCGAAAAACCTTCTCCAGGGGCTGGCGCTCGCGGATGCGATCGATGAAGTCGTTCGACATCATCAACCCTTCCAAGTGCACGATGGGTTGGCTCATCAGCCACCTCGCTGTCCCGGCGGCGTCGCCCATCGCGTAGACACCTGGCCGCTCGGCCGAGAATGACTGCAACTGGTGGGCGAGCGCGGCGATCTCCTCTTGGTGTTTGTCTGGCTTGAGGCCAACGAACACCCCGACTGCAGTCGCTACGACCGCGAGCAGTGATATGGGAACTATGGCCCACCGCATAACTCTTGTCTGCGGCCACCGAGACACGAGCAGTCCAGCACCCAGGCCAAGCATCATGTCGGTCAAATAGAAATACCAGGGAAAAAGCATCCACCCGCTGAAGATCGCCTGGAATATGAGCTGGAGCAGTGGTGCCGTAGTCAGGGCCAGTGCTACGCGACGCGCTTCCACATTCTCGAGGCGACCAGCGAGAAACGCCACGACCACGACCGCGACGACGACAATGATCCCGACGGCCGTCATCTGCTTGCTCAGTGTCAGACCATGCAGGTTGGGAGGCCAATAGACATCGAGGGACTTCGCCCTCATCGATGTGGTGCCGGGATGGCCGTACGTGAGCCAATTGAAACCGAGATAAAAGGCAACAGGGAGAGCGCCGGCAGCCGACGCTGTCCACCTCTTCCAATCCCACCGGCGTCCGACCGCGATTATCAGACCGGGGATCAGAATCGCCGCATCAAGACGCGACAGGATAAGAAACGCGGCCAAAAGACCGATTACTGCCGCATCCTTCGGGCCGTATTGGCTGAGGGGTTTTCGGGTGAGTGCGTCGAGCAGCAGCGCGGCCGCGAAGACGGCAAGTGCCAATTCAAGGCCCGCTTGCGCCATCATCGCTAGCGGTATTGCGGCGACCGCTGCGCCGATTGTCGCCGGCAGCTCTTGCCCGATGACTCGCGCGAGAAACCGCTGGTAGACGAAGAAGAAGCCCACCATGAGGAACATCAGGGTGAGATCGACAAGCCTGAACAACAACAGGTCGCCGCTGGTGATCCACGACAGGAACGTCAGCCAGAGAAACCATAGAGGGTGGTACCCGTTGGTGAGTTCTCCTGGGAAGTAGGTCGAGCCACTGCCGTCGACCAAGTTCTGTGCCGGTTTCACGTAGTAGAAGAAGTCGTCGAAGAATCGGAGCGTCGGATCGGTGTCGCCAAATGCTCGCTGAAGGAACACTGCGACGACCACCGCCGCTACAACCAAGCGCAGAACGCGGACAGCCTTTTGCTCAGATATCCGTATGGGCATCAAGACAGCTCACTTCCCAGTTTCCCCGCTCGCCGACGGAACGCGCGGCTTGGCTACGTCCCGGGCGGGAGACTTGATTTCACGTCGTTCAACCTAGTCGTAGTCTGGCGAGCCCTTCATCGAGCGCAGCCATCACAACTGCGCTGCGTGACACAAGATCGGCGGAGCCGTCGTTCGTGCGGCGTTGAGCGCAGTCGGCTCAGTGTGCCGCCCGCGTGAACCACTTGGTCTTGATGCGCCACGAGTGGGCCGACGTCAGGGCGAATCCGGCACCGCAAGCGCAGGCGAAGAACCACACCAGCTTGCCGCCTTCGAGCTCCTGCAGCGCGGGGACGTAGGCGGTGATGATGCGGATCGTGCAGGCGGTGATGCCGCTGGCCGAGGCCATCAAGTAGATGTTGGCGATCCGCCGTGACCGCGGATCCTGGCGCAAGACCAGCAGCGCGCGGGAACCGTAGCCGAGCAGATAGATCAAGGTTCCGCAGAGCAGCAGCCAGTAGGCCGACAGCCAGAAGTCGCATGCCACGGTGAAGAAGTCGGAGCGATAGACCTTCGCGCCATTGCCAAGCGAGAACGCGGCCAGCAATAGCGGTATGCACAAAGTCGCGGGGCGTTCGACGTATTGCTTGAACGCGGTCTGCATGGCGTTGTCGTCCTGCAGGCGACCCAGTGCGTTGTACACAATTGCCGAGGCGGCCACGACATAAAGGTCGTGCCCGATGTAATCCTCGAGATTCCAGACTCCGGTCAGCGAGTGCAGCCACCGGCCGACAGTTTCGGAGGCCAACGGCGACATCAGCAGCACGGCGGCGAACTGCAGGGCGATGTTCAGGGTGGCTGCGATTTCCCATCGGCAGCCCCACGTGACACGCCTAATCCACAGGCTCCACGCCATGCACGCCAGCGTGACCGTGATTAATGCACCGAGACCCATCTCGTCGTCGCCTTACGCCCCCGAATAACTTCAGCAAATACTACAGCGATGGAGCATCCAGTCGAGGCTTCAATTCTGAGAGCTTAACCGGAATAGGTGTCGCAGTTACGGTATTAATTGTCGCCACCGTAAATGGGGTGGAATCCACGTATTGCTGGACTTCCTCCCGGGTCATCAGCCCGAACCGCACCTGCAAGTCGGGGTAGCTGAGGCTGAATCGCGTTGCTACCAGGCGTAACTCCTCGGCGTTCGGGTAGTCCCGTTCCTTTACTCGCCGGTAGTAAGTGCTGCTAGATGTGCCTAGCGCGTCGTAGATGTCCTTAGCGTCGATGTCTCCGTCCAAGAGGTAGTCGAGCAAGGTCTTTAGCTGACGTCCGTTTTCATCGGTCCGAGGCACGGCTTGAGAATAACCCGGAACTCCCGGTAATGGGTACTGGCAACTGTCTTCAGGAAATTGCTGAATTTATTGACATGGTCGTCACGATTGTGGGATTGGTCTCCCATTTATGGGACACGGCCGCTACGGTGGGGGGCATGGTTGCTCCTGTGACCTACCCGTCTAGCAATGTGCGGGTAGTTGACGATGAGATTCTCGGCCGGCCACGACAAGAAGATCTGGTCCGTTTGTCGGCTCCGCTGTCCCACGAACTGACCGCTGAACTCGACGGGGCCGTCGACTTCGCCGGCTTCGGTGTCGAGGAAGTTCTCTTGGCCACACTGGGCCGGGCGATCGCCCGGACCATCGGTGTCGGCGTCGTGACGGTCAGCGGTCTGACCACGGTGCAGCCGATCCGGCTGTGCTGTGCCGAAGAACGAGGTATGGACGCCAACGCCCTGTTGGTCGACGTCCGCGATGCACTGGCATCAGCCCGGCAGCTCAGCAATGCGCCGGCCGACGTGGTGTTCTCGTTCCTGGGCCTGCCGCCCGATCCTGCGCTCGGACCGCTTCAGCTCACCGACGGCCCGGCCCTCGGTGTGCTGGCGTACCGGGCCAACGGAGAACTGCAGATGGACTGGTGGTTCGACGGCCGGCGGCTCGACCGCTGCACCGTCGAGGAACTAACGACCCAGTTCCGGCTCGGTCTGATCGGTCTGACCTCCGAGGCCGTCCCGGCCTGAGGCTAGAATCTTCCAATCGGCATTGATCCGGCCATCACCGGGGAGCCTTCGGAAGAACAGCCCTGGTTGGGCCGAGTAGAACCGAACGGGTAGGCCCGTCACAGCCGCTGAAGAGCGACGCACGTCCTCGTGCGTAAGCGGGGTGGTACCGCGGCGCTCGCGCACCAGCGCGTCGTCGTCCCCGTGTCCAGGAAGCTGGCACAGGAGACGAACGCGCACGTGACCGAGAATGGCTATCCCAAGCCGGCTGGTGGCTCACCCAATTTTCCCGCCCTCGAACTCGAGGTGCTCGACTACTGGGCAGCCGACGACACCTTCCGGGCCAGCATCGCGCGCCGTGACGACGCCGAAGAGTACGTCTTCTATGACGGTCCGCCGTTCGCGAACGGCCTACCGCATTACGGCCACCTGTTGACCGGTTACGTCAAAGACATCGTGCCGCGCTATCGCACCATGCGCGGATACAAGGTGGAGCGCCGGTTCGGCTGGGACACCCATGGACTGCCTGCCGAGCTCGAGGTGCAGCGCCAGCTCAGCATCACCGACAAGGCCCAGATCGAAGAGATGGGCATCGGGAAGTTCAACGACGCCTGCCGCGAATCGGTGCTGAAGTACACCGGCGAATGGCGCGACTATGTGACCCGCCAGGCTCGCTGGGTCGACTTCGACAACGACTACAAGACGCTCGACCTCTCGTTCATGGAGTCGGTGATCTGGGCGTTCAAACAGTTGTGGGACAAGGGGCTGGCCTACCAGGGCGTGCGGGTGTTGCCGTACTGCTGGAACGACGAGACCCCGCTGTCCAGCCACGAGCTGCGGATGGACGACGACGTCTACCAGAGCAGGCAGGACCCGGCGATCACCGTCGGGTTCAAGGTCAACGAACCCGGATCCGATCTGGACGGTGCCTACCTGCTGATCTGGACGACGACGCCGTGGACACTGCCGTCCAACCAGGCGGTGGCGGTCAACCCCGAGGTCACCTATGTGGTGGTGCGGGTCGACGACCGCCGACTCGTGCTGGCGCAGGCTCGACTGGGCGCCTACGCGCGGGAGCTGGGGGAGGACCCGGAGGTGCTGTCCACCGTTACCGGTGAGCAGCTGCTGGGGCTGCACTACCTGCCGCCGTTCCCCTATTTCCTGGATTCCGCCAACGCTTTTCAGGTGCTGCGTGGGGACTTCGTCACCACCGAGGACGGCACCGGCGTGGTGCACATGGCCCCGGCCTACGGTGAAGATGACAAGGCCACCACCGACACCGTCGGCATCGTGCCGGTCACGCCGGTGGACTCCAAGGGCCGCTTCGACGTGACGGTGCCGGACTATCAGGGTCAGCACGTCTTCGACGCAAACCCGCAGATCATCCGCGATCTGAAGAACGGCACCGGATCCGCCGGGGTCAACACCCCGGTGCTGATCCGCCATGAAACCTACGAGCACTCCTACCCGCACTGCTGGCGCTGCCGCAATCCGCTGATCTACCGCGCGGTGTCGTCGTGGTTCGTCAAGGTCACCGAGTTCCGCGACCGGATGGTCGAACTCAACCAGCAGATCACCTGGTATCCCGACCACGTCAAGGACGGTCAATTCGGTAAGTGGCTGTCGGGTGCCAGGGACTGGTCGATCTCGCGAAACCGGTACTGGGGCACGCCCATTCCGGTGTGGGTATCCGACGATCCGGCGTACCCGCGGATCGATGTCTACGGCAGCCTCGATGAGCTCGAGCGGGACTTCGGGGTCCGCCCGGACGATCTGCACCGGCCCTACATCGACGAGCTGACCCGGCCCAATCCCGATGACCCGTCCGGCAATTCCTCGATGCGACGCATCGAGGACGTTTTCGACGTGTGGTTCGACTCCGGGTCGATGCCATACGCGCAGGTGCACTACCCATTTGAGAACGAGGACTGGTTCGCGAGCCATTTCCCCGGCGACTTCATCGTCGAATACATCGGCCAGACCCGCGGCTGGTTCTACACCCTGCATGTGCTGGCCAGTGCACTGTTCGACAAGCCCGCGTTCAAAACCTGTGTGTCACACGGGATCGTCCTCGGCAACGACGGCGCCAAGATGAGCAAGTCGCTGCGCAACTATCCCGATGTCAACGAGGTGTTCGACCGCGACGGCTCCGATGCCATGCGGTGGTTCCTGATGGCTTCGCCGATCCTGCGTGGCGGCAATCTGATCGTCACCGAACAAGGTATCCGCGAAGGCGTTCGGCAGGTGCTGCTGCCACTGTGGAACGCCTACAGCTTCCTGAGCCTGTATGCCCCGAAAGTCGGTACCTGGCGCACGGATTCGACCCATGTGCTGGACCGCTACGTCTTGGCCAAGCTCGCCGAGTTGCGGGACGGGCTGACCGGCGCGATGGATGTCTGCGATATCTCCGGTGCCTGCGAGCAGCTGCGCCAGTTCACCGAGGCGCTAACGAACTGGTATGTGCGCCGGTCGCGTTCGCGGTTCTGGGAAGAGGATCCCGACGCCATCGACACCCTGCACACCGTGCTCGAGGTGACCACCCGGCTGGCGGCACCGCTGCTGCCGCTGGCCACCGAGGTGATCTGGCGTGGGTTGACCGGCGAGCGCTCGGTGCATCTGACCGACTGGCCAGAGGCTGGCGTGGTCCCGTCCGACCCCAACCTGGTGGCCGCGATGGATCAGGTCCGCGAGGTGTGCTCGACGGCGTCCTCGCTGCGCAAGGCCAACAAGTTGCGGGTGCGCCTGCCGTTGCCGAAACTGACTGTCGCGGTGGAGAATCCGTCCAGACTGGCGCCGTTCACGGATTTGATCGCCGATGAGCTGAACGTCAAGGCCGTCGAGCTGACCGACGACGTCCCGGCCTACGGCCGCTTCGAGCTCGCGGTTAACGCCCGAGCTGCGGGACCGCGCATCGGCAAGGACGTGCAGGCCGCCATCAAAGCTGTCAAGGCTGGCGAATATGCACTCAACGCCGACGGCACGCTCACGGCGGGACCGGCGGTGCTGCTGCCCGAGGAGTTCACGTCCAAACTCGTCGCCGCCGATCCGGAGTGGACCGCGGCGCTGCCCGAGGGTGCCGGGCTGGTGGTGCTGGACGGCACCGTCACCCCGGAGCTGGAGGCCGAGGGCTGGGCCAAGGACCGCATCCGCGAATTGCAGGACCTGCGTAAGGCGACCGGCCTGGATGTCAGCGACCGGATCCGGGTGGTGATGGCGGTGCCCGCAGAGCGAGCCGAATGGGCAACGGCCCATACCGATCTCATCGCAGGGGAGATCCTGGCGACCAGCTTCGACTTCGGGGAGCCCGAGGACGGGGTGGAGATCGGCGACGGCGTGCGGGTGGCGATCGTCAAGGCGTGAGCGCGCGCCGCTGACCGAAGGCCTTGTGTCGTCGTCCGCTTCGCCGCGTTAACCCGCTGCGCCGGTGCGGATTTCAGGGAGGCCGCAGTATTTCTGCTCTGCGGGCCCCTGGCCGACTTGCCCGTGCCCACGGAGGCGCTGTGTGACGGTCCAGACGAGGTATCGGCCGATGCCGTGGGCGTACCCAGTCCACGCCGCAGTGCCGACACCAAGCGCCACCGCCAGCCCGCCGACATAGCCGATGAGTTGCCCGGTGTTCATGCGTACGGTCTGTAGTAGCTGAACTGTGCGGCAGGGGCCGCGGCCGCCTGGCTGGTATGCAATTGGCCGAAGATGCTGGCCAACCAGAACGGACCGAAAATCACCAACGCGACTATGGCCGCCTGGGCGGTGAACACCACTGACTGAATGGCAATCACGAGTTGCCCGAGTGGCGTGATCGCAAAGGCCTCCAAATCCAAGCCCCACGGGAATCCGGCAACACGGGTGGTTGCCGTGCCGGTCGTGGTGTTGAGGTCCGCGCTGAGGCCGGCGAACGTGGTGACCACGACGTGGTTGCCGGCGCTCAGTTGAGGAAGGCCGGCCGGGGTGCCCGTGAGGCGGGTGGTGACGCCGACCTGGTTGCCGGTGGTGTTGTCGATCACCGCGATGCGGGTGCTGCTGCCGTGGGCGCCCGTGGCGGAAACCCGGGTGACGATCGTGGTGTGGTTGCCTTCGTCGCTCACGATCGGCAAGCCCGGGTCGCCAGGGAGGGTGAGGCCGGTGCCGGTCTGGGTGCCGGTGGTGATGTCGATCAGCACCAATCGCGTCTCATCGGCGTCGTCGAGGACGAAGAGCGCATGGGTGCCGTCCGCCGCGGTCGACGGCGACGGCCACGTCGGGATCTGGCCGGTGAAGGTCAGCGGGGCACCGGTTAGTTGGCCGGTGGCGGAGTTGACGGATACGACATGGGTCGAGGCGCCGTCAGTGGTGGTGATCAGTGCGTGCGTCAGGCCGGCGTCGCCGAGTACGAAGCCCATCGCACCGTCCACGTCGACGCCTGCGCCGGTCGGTTCGCCGGTGGCGGTGTCGACCACCACGATCTGAGTGGCGTTGCCGGCGCTCGCGACGAAGAGCGCGTGGATGCCGTCGGCATTGACCAGCGGAACCGTCACCCGGCCGGCGAGGGTGAGCGTGGTGCCGGTCTGTTTGCCGGTGGTGGTGTCGACGACCGCGATCTGCGTGGCATTGTCGGCGCTTGCGGCCAAGAGCGCGTGGATGCCGTCGGCGCTGATCAGCGGAGTTCCGATGCGGCCGGTGAGGGCGAGGGTGGTACCGGTTTGTTCGCCCGTTGTGGCGTCGATTACTGCGATGTGGGTCGACAGGCCGTCGTCGGCGGTGATCAGAACGTGAACACCGCCGGCGGCGGGTAGTACGGAGCCTGCCGCACCCTCGAGGTCGATCGTGTCGCCACTCTGTTCGCCGGTAGTGCCGTCCATGACCGCGACATGCGTTGCGCCGCTGATACTTGCGGTGAGGACGACGTGGACACCGTCGTCGTTGACAATGGGATTGCCCCAGGGTGCACCGTCGAGAGTGAGGGTGTGGCCGACCTGCGTGCCGTTCGCGGTGTCCAACACCGCCGCATGGGTGGTTGCCGAACCGTAGTACAGGTCCTGATTGACGGCGATGACCAGGAGGTGGGTGCCGTCCACGCTGACCGGTGTCGTGTTCGACCGACCGCCCTCGAGGGTGAGTCCGCTGCCCACCTTGGCGCCGGTGGACGTGTCGAGAATCGTGAAATCCGTGGCGCCGCCGGTGGCCGAGTCGTAGCGGTAGCTGCTGATCAGCGCGAGGCCGTCGGTACCGACCAGCTGAACGGCGGGCGAGCCCGTGAAATTCAGGGTCGTACCGGCCTGCGCGCCGGTGTGGGTGTCGAATACCGCAACCTGGCTGTGGTACCCGGTGGTGGAGTCCGAGCTCGTCGTGATCACGGCGCGGTCCCTGGTGGCGTCCAGCACCGGGCCCTGCGGGGATCGACCGTCGAGAACGAGTGTCGTGCCGATCTGAGTGCCGTTGGCGCTGTCGATCAGCGAGACATGGGTGGAATCGCCGGAGACGGCGTAGACCTCGGTGGTGAACAGGACGCGGTTGTCATCGCCCACCACCAGCTGCCCCGTGCCGCGGCCGGCGAGGACCAGGGTCGTTCCGACCTGGGTGCCGGTGCCGGTGTCGATCACGGCTACCTGGACGTTGTAGGGCGTGACGGGGAAATCGACCGCCGTGGTGACCATCACGCGGTCCCGATCCGCGGTGAAGGTCGAACCCGAAGGGATGCCACTGAGGGTGACGGTCGAGCCGATCTGAGCGCCGGTACCGCTGTCTCGCACCGAAACTCGGGTGGTGGATGCGCCGGACGAATCGCCCGTGGTATCGATGACAAGGTTGTGGGTGCTGTCGATCGGGATCGTCTCGGCAGTGGCCGCGGAAGCTGCCTTACCAGCCGCGGCTGGGCGAACGACTTGCCCTGTCGTCCGTCTCGGCTCAGCGGAGGTCGACGCAGCCATCAGCAACGTCGCCGACGACGTCGGCGCAGTGGCCTTCCGCGCTGGCGCGGGTTTCATCGAGGCGATTGTGTTTGTGCGCTGCGGCACCCTGGCCGACTTGGCCGTGCCCGAGGAGGCACTGTGCGTTGACGGCGACGAACTGTCGGCCGATGCCGTGGGCGTGCCCAGCCAGAGCGCTCCGCCGACACCCAGCGCTACCGCCAGCCCCCCGACGTAGCCGACAAATTGCCCGCTGCTCATACCAGCTAGTGTGCGCTTACGCCGGGCCGATCGGTCTCAGTAGCCGGGTACTGCATGTCGGGCCAGCCCCTAGCATCGGGTGTCGTGGAGCGCTGGGTCCTGCATTTCGACATGGATGCGTTCTTCGCGTCCGTCGAACAGCTGACCCGCCCGACCCTGCGCGGTCGGCCGGTCCTGGT
>JAHFVD010000170.1 GCA_023264735.1 Mycobacterium sp.
GAGGGGCTTTGCGAACCCGGCACGACTTGGTCATGCCGTCCCAATGCCGCGACCTCGCGCTCGAGGGTCGGGGTCACCTGGGCCGCGAAGCGCCTCATCCAGGGCCATGCGGCCGGCGAGTTCAGCGCCGCCTTCGCCCAGTTGGCCACCGCGACGGCGCGTGGCACGTACACCCGACTGCGCCTGCGCACCAGGCCGTTGACGATCGCCTCGGCTGCCCGGTCCACGCTCGTGGTCACATTGCCCGGATACGGCAGCCGCGCCCGCAGGCCCTGGAATGAGGGAAGGTCCACCTCTGCGCCGCGGACGAGATCGGTGTCGATCCACGAAGGGTGGACGAGCCCGACCGTGATGCCGAGGTGCGCCACTTCCTGGCGGTAGGCCAGGGCCAGCATTTCGACTCCGGCCTTGCTCGCGGCGTAGGAGGCCAGCCCGGCAATCGGCGTGAAGGATATTGCTGACGCTATGACCATTGCGTGGCCGCGGCTGCGCTCCAGGTGAGGTGTCGCGTACTTGAGTGTGCGGAAGACACCGTTCAGGTTGATGTCCAGGACACGCTCGAACGACGCCTCGTCGGCCTGCCGCAGCGTTCCATACGCGGCGACGCCGGCGTTGGCGACGACGAAGTCGATGCCTCCCATGACGTTTGCGCAATCGTCGATCGCCGATCGCAACGCGTCGCCGTCGCGCACGTCAGCCTCTCGCCAGGACGCACCAGCGCCCAGATCCTCGGCGAGTTCACGCAACCGTTCGGGCTCGAGCCCGATGAGCGCCACCCGGGCACCTCGCGCGGCGGCAAGACGCGCCACCTTCTCCCCGATGCCGCGTGCGGCTCCGGTGATGACCAGCTTTCGACCCGAAAAGTTACGACGCATGAGACGAATATAACTTCGTTATAGATGAAGTGCAATGGGGCACAGCGAGGGTGCCCTCGATCAGCGGTGCGGTAACGACCGGACGCTCGGGCGTCCCCGCAACCATCGCGGAGTCCATGTCCGCGGTGGCGACGAGCACACCCAGGTCGGAGGGATTGATCGGTGACGCCTCGATTCGAACCAGCACCTCATTGGGAGCCGGCATCGGAACCGGGACGTCGCGCAATGAAAGTTCGAGTTGGCCCTGCGATGTCACCAGAGAACGCAGTTCCAGCGCGCTATCGGGTATTTCGACGGTCATGGTGACTTCCTCAATCGTGTTGTGGGTGACCAGAAAACGCTGCCGCGGGTTCGGTGTGAGTTAGGACTGTGCCGTCAACCTCAGATGCTCGCGACGTGCGAGCGGTATCGCGGCGGCACGCGGAAACCGCCGAGAACTTCGGTGAGCAGCGCGGCGAACTCGACGGTCGTGCGGTCTCCCCCAGCAGGCCCCATGGCCTGGATACCGATGGGTAGGCCAGCCCCGTTGGTCGTGATGGGCATCGTGGTCGCGGGTGCGCCGGCGATGTTGGCCACGGCGCTCCATTTTGTTTGGTCCCAATATGAGCGAGTGACGCCATCGACGTCGATGGTCCGACCGAAGCGGTCATGGTCCTTGTCGTGGTGACCTGCTGCGGCGGTGGGCGTGACGGGCAGCAGCAGCACGTCGAACTCCTTGAAGAATCCGACCCAGCGGTGCGCGATCTCCCGACGCGCCGCATCGCGGAACAACCATGCCCGGTGGCTTTGGATCGTCCCGCGCAGCGCGGCGGAAGCGTCGCCGCGCGGACTCATCAGTGAGCGCAGGGCCAGCGCACCGGCGAACTGTGGGCTCATCGTGGAACGGTCGACCGAGAATGCGGCCATCACCAAGCTCAGGAAGAGGTCGTGTGAGGTCGTGAGATCCACAGGGAGGCTTGCGGGTTGCTCGACGACCGTTGCGCCGGCGTCGCGCAGAGCGGTGACGGCGTCGTCGATGGCTCGATGAGTGTCCATGTCGATCGGGCCGGCCGGGTCATCAGCCCATACCGCGACACGGAAATCCTTGAGCGCGCTCGCGCGCGGCGGGGCAAGGGTGTACGAGAATCCGCCGTCGGGGTTCAGCGGGCCGACGGTGGCTTCCAGCGCAGGGATGATGTCGCGGGCGCCACGCACCTGCACTCCGGCACAGGCCATATCGGGTTCACCCCACCGGCCGGGATCGCCAGGGCCGCCAGGGATGTGGCCGGTGAGTGGAACCGACTGCCACGTCGACTTGTGGCCGTACAGACCGCAGAAGTGCGACGGAATACGGGTGGAGCCACCAATTTCGGAGCCATAGTCGAAGCTCGTCAGACCGGCCGCCGTCGCAGCGGCACCGCCCCCGGCCGATCCGCCAGAGGTACGCGACAGATCCCACGGGTTGTTCGTCCGGCCGAAGACCGGATTGCTGGCCTGGACGTCCGCGTTGCCGGTGGGCATGTTGGTCTTGCCGAGAATGATTGCGCCGGCCCGGCGTAACCGGGCGACGGCCTCGGCGTCCTGCGTCGGGACGTAGCCGGAGAGGTCAGGCCGACCACAGACCGTGCGCATCCCCGCTGTCTCGTAGCTGTCCTTGACGGTGATCGGCAGCCCGTGCAGCGGCCCCAGCGCGTCCCCACGCGACCGGGCAGCATCCGCTTCCGTGGCGGCCCGTCGCGCGGAGTCCAAGTCGATGGTGACGATCGCATTCAACGGCGTGTTGTGTTCCTCGATCCGGGACACGTAGAGGTCGACCAGTTCGGCACTGGACACCTCCTTGGCGTCCAGTGCGGCCAGTTGGTCGGTGGCCGGCAACCATACGAAATCATCGGAGCTTGAGGAGGGCATGGCCATCCCTTTCTCGTGGGCAACAGCTAGAACCGGTAGGTATACCGTTCGGTATACCTACTGCAACGCA
The DNA here is from genome assembly GCA_023264735.1 of Mycobacterium sp. Classification (GTDB taxonomy): domain Bacteria; phylum Actinomycetota; class Actinomycetes; order Mycobacteriales; family Mycobacteriaceae; genus Mycobacterium. Next base: position 2,833 of record JAHFVD010000170.1, read on the forward strand.
CTTTAGTAGACCGACTGGTATATTGCAAGGTATGCGCGTACGCGATCGACTCACGTCGGCCACGGCCACCTTGATGCAGCGACACGGAGTGGCCGGCACCGGCATTGCCGAAATCTTGGCGGCCAGCGGCGTGACACGGCGGTCGATCTATCTCAACTTCCCCGGCGGCAAGGCCGAACTCGTTGCCGCGGCCACACGCTCGGCGGGAGACGAGATGACGACCATGTTGCGGGACTCCGTCGCGCAACCGGATCCGATCGCCGCGTTCACGCGCATGTGGAGCGAAGTCCTCGTCAGCACGGAGTTCGAAGGCGGCTGTCCGATCGTGGCGGCGGCATCCGCTCGCGATGAGTCCCCCGAGGCCGCCAGCACGGCCGCCAAGGTATTCGCGGAGTGGGCTCAGCTGCTTGCTGCGCGACTGAGCAGCGACGGCGTGAATCAAGCTGCAGCCCAGTCATTGTCGACGATGATCGTCGCGTCGGTCGAAGGTGCCGTCATCCTCTCCCGCGCCGGGCGCTCGATCAAGCCCCTCGAGCAGGTTTCCCGTCACCTCGACGAACTCATCGCCGCGCACCGCCCAGCCCAACGAGGCCGGCGCCGGTCCAGTTAGCCGGCCCGCTTCGCGGACGACGCGATCTGATCAAGCGTTCCGCCATCGCAACTCCTTGCGAACGGGGGCGGCAGCGGTCCCGCGCAACGACGAGTGAGCGAAGGCTCCCGGGCCGTTATGCCCCCGCTTGGTCGAGGAGCGTCTGCACGGCCTTACGCGCGTGTGTCCAGCAAGTTGGGTCGTCGAGAGAGGTGGACAACGCAGCTGCACCTTCGTAGAGGACGCCGAGTTGGTTGCCCAGCAGAGTGGGGTTCGTGGCCCCGGCTTGGCGGGCGAGCTTGATCAGGCCCTTGATGTAGTTGCGCTTGTGTTCCTGGACGATGTCGTGAATTTCCGGCATGACGTCAGCGGCCTCGACGGCAGCATTGTGGAAGGGGCAGCCGCGCATCTGTGCACCCGGGGGCGGGGTGACGAAGAGGGCGAGTATCCGCTCGCGGGGTGTGCGGTCGGCGGCGTCCGGTCCTGGCCGGATGGGGTCGTCCACGCCTTGCTGGATGTACCGCAGGTACTCCTCGACGACGGCGGTCTTGCTCGGAAAGTGTTGGTAAAGAGTTCGCTTGGAGACGGATGCCTCGCTGGCGAGTCGCTCGACGCCGGTGGCGTTGATGCCCTCGCGGTAGAACAGGTTGATGGCCG
>JAHFVD010000171.1 GCA_023264735.1 Mycobacterium sp.
CGCATGGAGTCGGTGGCGCTCCACATCGCGGCCTTCGTCACCCCGTAGCTCGCGCCGACGGGTAACCACGCCAGCACCGAGGCGACGTTCACGATCGTCCCCGACCTGTCGGCAATCCGATCGGCGAAGGCGGAGGCCATCGCCAGCGGACCGAACAGGTTCGTCTCCATCTCCTCGCGGAGTTTGGAGGTGTCCGGGGAAAGGACCGAGGCGCCGCGGGCGATACCGGCGTTGTTGATGAGAACGCTGACGTCGGAGGCTGTCTCGGCCGCCTTGGCGACCGATGCTGCGTCGGTGACATCGAGTGGAAGCGCAATGACACGCGGGTCTGCTATCTCGATAGTCCGCGGATCACGAGCAGCGGCATAGACTTTAGTCACTCCGCGGTCGAGAAGCTGCACGACGTATTCGCGGCCCATGCCACGGTTGGCTCCGGTGACCAGTACTGTCTGGCCGGCGAGTGAAGTCATGAGGTCGTCGATCCCAGGAATTCGAGTGCCTCGGGGACGAAGCGTTCATGAGCCTGGAAGATGCCACCGTGCCCGGCATCGGGGTAGATGCGCAGTGTGGCATTCGGCAGTCGCTGAGCCAGGTCATAGGAGTTACTCGACGGGACCATGCGATCGGCATCGCCGTTGGCCACCAGGACGGGCTGCTGGATGCGTGACAGGTCGGCCGCCTTCTGGAGGCCGAAGGTGTGAATTGCCTTGAGCTGCTGACGGAATGCCCCGATTGCCATGGCCTTGTCGCGGTTGCCGGTGCGTTCTTTGAGTCGCTTGATGAAGGCGCGGCCTTCGGATTTTCCGTGCTTCGTCCTGGTGAAGAAGAGAAGTTCTTTGGGGTCTTTGAAGGTGGCGTAGGCGTGCAGAGTGTCGAGGTAGGTCAGTTTCGTGACGTTGGCGATGCCTTCGCCTCCGGCGGGTCCGGTGCCGGCGAGGATGATCTTGCGGACCAGGGCGGGTTCCTGCGCGGCGATCACTTGGGAGACCATCCCGCCCAGGGAGAACCCGAGGAGGTCGACCTGATCGAATCCCAGTGCGCGGATGAACGCCACGGCGTCGTGCGCCATTGCCTCGACGGTGTCGGGTGTCTTGCCTTCGGATCCGCCGACGCCGCGGTTGTCGAAGGTGATCACGTGGTGATTGGCCGCAATGCCGTCAACAACGCGGGGATCCCAGTTGTCGAGGTTGGCGGCAAGGTGGTTGAGGAAGATCACCGGTATGCCGGAATCGATGCCCAGTTCCCGGTAGACGAAGCGGGTGCCGTCCACCGACACCGATTTCGTCGGCGCGTTCTGATACGACGTCCCACCCCGGCCGGCGCGTGCCGGGTGGATGTGGCGTGCCGGATCAGGTGGGGTGTTTCGTTTATCTGCCATGATTTCCTCCGATGTAGACCGATTGGTGTACTTTCTGATGTGAAAGTAACACGCGACTCGTCTATTTGTAAACCGTTCGGTATACTCAAATTATGACGTCGCTCATCGAGAAGGAATCGACCCGCCGCGGAGGCCGCGGCGCTCGTCGGCGTATCTTGGCTGCGGCGGCACAGCTGTTCTACTTCGAGGGCATCAACGCGACCGGCGTGGACTTGATCGCCGAAAGGGCGTCGGTATCTAAACGTACTCTCTATCAACACTTTCCAAGAAAAACTGCCCTCGTCGAGGAATACCTGCGCCAGCTCCGGCAGCAGGGTGGAGAGGGTGAGGAAGAGTCGGCGCAGACGCCGGAGTCCACGCCACGGGCGCAACTGCTCGCCCTCTTCGAACTCACGGATACCGGCGGGGGCCGGATGAGGGGATGTCCGTTCCACAACGCCGCCGTCGAGGCGGCAGGGGTGATGCCGGGAGTGGAGCACATCGTCCATCTGCACAAGCGGGATTACATCGATGGCCTCACCGAACTGGCCCGAGCGGCCGGGGCGGCGGACCCCGAAATGCTGGGGAACCAGATCGCACTGCTTTACGAGGGCGCATCCGGACTGTCCACGTCGCTGAACGACCCGGCGCCGTGGGCGCAGGCCCGCGCGACGGCTGAGGCACTGATCGACCAGGCCGTCGTCAAGCGGCGCTCGTAGAAAGGCGCCGCTTCCAAGCGGGGAGGATTCCAACCCCAACGGTTTCGAGCACAATCGCCGACACCGTGATGGGATGCGGTCGACCGCTCTGTTGCCATGACCGCACTCGGGCGAGGCCGCCTACGAAGATGGTCGACAGCGCGAAGGTCAGGGTCGGCGACCCGGATCTACCGCCGCAACTCCGAAACCGCTGCCCGCCGCGTCCACGAGATGATCGACGACGGCGTGGTGGCGGTCGCATTCCGGAAAGTGAACGGCCCGTACGCCGCTCAAGTCGTCGGGGTAGCCATCGGCGCCGTCCAGGCCGGCGATCTCCTGCGTACCACCGGCCTATCCGCAGGAGACGCGTCCGCCGAACTCGGCGACCTCATCCTCGATGGACTCAACCGACCCGACCTCTGACTTGCCGGGCCCGGCCTCGGCGGCGGCGCAGGGCTTACTTCGATGTGGTGGCCGCCGCCAGAACGGCGTCATTGATCGCGGTGGGGGAGATGGCGACGAGGGCCTTCTGCGCGCGGCTGACGGCATCGAGTATGTAACGACGTTTGGGTCGTCTCGACGTCAAGGCGTGGTCGACGGCTTTGGTGACCTTCTTGGGATCGGCCGCGAGTTTCTGCAGGCGGCCCAGCAGCTTTCGCGTCCCTGCGAGGTGCGATGCGTACAGTGCTCTGTTCTCGTCGGTCAGTTGCGCGACCATGCGATCGTGCTCGGTGAGCGCGTCGCCCCACATGTCGGTGCGGATGGGCCCTGGCTCGATCAGCGAGACGGGTATGCGCCACGGGCGCAGCTCCATGCGGAGCGCGTCGGCCAAGGACTCGACGGCGTACTTCGATGCGCTGTAGGCGCCCGTGCCGGGTGTGGTGATCAACCCACTGACCGACGACATGAACAGGATGCGTCCGCGGGCCTCACGAATCTTCGGAAGGACGGCTTGGGTTACTCCGATCTGGGCCGTCACGTTTACGTCGAACTGGCGGGACAAGTCGTCGAGCGACAGTCCCTCGACTGGTCCGTTCACGATGATGCCCGCACTGTTGACGACGCCGTTCAACGTATTGGGGAGTTGGTCGGAAAGCTTTGCGATAGAGGCCCTGTCGGTTATGTCGAGGGGAATCGCATGAACGTTGGTCAACCGATCGAGGCTACTCAGGGCGCTGTCGGACCGAGCGGTGGCATAGACGTCCCACCCTTGTCGGCTCATGTGTTCGGTGATCGCGAGACCGATGCCTCTGCCGGCGCCGGTAACCAATACGGATGGCATGTTTCTCTTCTCTCGTTTGTGTTGAACGACGGGTGAAGGCTTGGCCGTCACACGGAATTCGTGGAGAGGCGCCTTTGCCACACCAGAAGCCCTGCTACTCCCACGGTTTCGAGCGCTATGGCCGACACCGTGATGGGATGCGGTCGACCGCTCTGTTGCCATGACCGAACTCGTGCGAGACCGCCGACGAAGATGGTCGACAGCGCGAAGGTCAGGGTCGGCGACTGCTCGACGCGTGCGAGCTGAGACCACATGACGGGTCCGACCGCCAGTTTGAACACGTTGGCATATCGCAGAGAGCTGTCTACCGTCGGTACCACATCCGGCGAACCGCCAGGAACTCCCTGCGCACCCCGAACGATCTCGCCGATCGCACTGGCCATCGGTATCGCAGCGAGCACCGCTAGGGTCCGCTGCAATCCTCGCCGACTGCTACTGCTTTGTTGTGTCACAACCACTCCTAGTATACCGCGCGGTGTACTTCCTGATCGCCGACGCTACACGCCTTTGCGTGGGATGTAAACTCATCGGTATACTCGAGCTATGACGACCCAGCTCGAGGCTCCGCCCGCCCACGGACGCGGCGGCCGCGGCGCGCGCCAACGCATCCTCAACGCGGCCATCAACCTGTTCTACCGCGAGGGCATCAACGCCACCGGCGTCGAGCGACTCGCCAGCGAGGCATCCGTCTCCAAGCGAACTCTTTACCAACACTTTCCGAGCAAGACCGCCGTCGT